>NZ_JAWOWK010000003.1:0-610407 GCF_033340375.1 Vibrio sp. 1167
GTTGAAAGCACCGGTCTTGAAAACCGGCATACGTTAATAGCGTATCTAGGGTTCAAATCCCTATCTCTCCGCCACTTTTAAAAAAACCGCTGTTCTTACAGCGGTTTTTTTGTATCTGCTGTTTTTTAACCGCTGTTATCGAAACTTCTAATTGGTTTTTCTCTAGCTCTTTCTTCAAGTTTTTGCGTACCTACTTTGGGTTTAGTTTACGCAGTAATACCTTCAATCGAAGACATTTCCATACGCCATTTGGGCTTCAAATAGAGCTTTTTTAAATCTCAACGTGGGATGCTTAAACGCATTTTGATAGAGTTCCAGTCTAAATACTGCGGATGCACTTGGAGAAAAAATGAAGCTACTTTACTGGTTAGATGAATGGCAAGCTCTTACTCAGCAAGAACAAGAGATGGCTTTACCTATCTCTGGCTACGGTTTACTTGATGATGTGTTTGTGAAGTATGAAATCGTCGATCTTAACAAGCCATTGTTGTTCACATTTTCTCCTTCCGGTACTGATGTACAGGTACAAGACTTAACTCCGGATTTTTCTCCTTGGGGCTACGAGCTCGGAATACAACAAAAAGTAAACATTATTGCCTTTCAACATTTAGGACAAAGTAATTGGTTCCGTAGTCGGAATTTGATTTTCTTTCTGGAGCAGCTATCTGAGTTGCTTCATCCCTTCAAATGTCGTTTGGGTTATGGGCAAAGTCGAGGTGGCTTTGCAATTGGCGCGTTCGCTAACTTGCTGAAACTAGAAAATCTTTTGTTGTTTTATCCTGTTAGCACAAAAAATAAAGCGTTAGTGCCTTGGGATGATCGGCCGAGTACTGAGCTTGCTCAGCAGTTTGCTTGGGAAAGCGGCTATCATGATAGAGATTTGGGCAATGCCAAAGGTTATATTATTTATGACCCATCCAATCGCATTGATCGTCTTCATGCTGAACGTTATCCCGAGCTTACCCATTTAAAAGTCGTCGGTATGGGACACGGCACTCAATTCGCACAATTAGATAAATTAGAATTTTTTAATCTGGTGGCGCAGGAGTTTGTTCGCCATCAAACCTTAGATATTGACCAATTTAATAAGCAAATTCACGCTTTGTTTTAAAAGAGGACTGATATCAGAGTCCCCTGTAACCAGGGGGAGATGATCACACACTAAAAACTAGATTTTTAACACAATTGCTAGGCGCAATTTAGATGGAGGATTAATGAAGTTACTGTACTGGTTGGATGAATGGCTGGTTCTTTCTCGTGAAGAACAGCAAACCAGGCTACCGATGTCCGGGGAGGACTTACTTGATGATGTATTTGTTAAGTATGAGTTTGTCGACCGCAATAAACCGTTGTTGTTCACCTTTTCCCCTGCTGGTACGAATCTACAAGTACAGGACTTACACTCAGACTTTGCGCCTTGGGGTTATCGCTTAGCCCAGAAACAAAAAGTAAATATTATTTCATTTCAGCATCTTGGGAAAAGTAACTGGTTTCGCAGCCGTAATTTGATTTTCTTTCTAGAGCAGCTATCAACTTTACTTGAGCCTTTTGAATGTCGTTTAGGTTATGGGCTTAGCCGCGGTGGTTTTGCTATTGGTGCCTTTTCTAATCTATTAAAGTTGGATCAAGTATTGATGTTTCACCCGGTCAGCACAAAAAACAAAGTGCTGGTGCCATGGGATGATAGGTCAAGTACTGAACTTGCCCAACAATTTGATTGGGAAGGAAAGTATCACGACCTCGACCTTGGCGATGCAAAAGGCTATATCATTTATGATCCAACTAATGAAATCGACCGCCTTCACGCCAAACGCTACCCAGAGCTCACTCACTTGAGAGTCTTTGGGATGGGACATGGTACCCACGCGACGTATTTGAATAAATTCGGTTTTTATAAGCAAGTGGCCGTAGACTTTATACGTTATCAGAAGATAGATATAGCGCAGTTTCGTCATCAGACCAAAACGCTGCGCTTAAAAGAAGATTACTATAAGTGCCTTAACAAGGCGAATGCGAGTTCACAGCATCGTTTAAACTTACTGAGTACCGCTCATAATGTACTAATTGAAGAAAAGAAAGAACATGTGAAAGAGCATCAAGCGCAAATCGATATTCAGCCACTTGTTGATATTGCACTTAAGCATGAGTATGACAACCCGCAAGATGCAGTACAGCTTTTGGAAGTCGCTCAGCAGTTGGTTCCGAATGATCCCGTTGTGGAGCACAAGTTGCAGCAACTGTCGTAACGTTGAGATGTAATGCGGACGATATTGGTCGAAATAGGTCAGTGGCTTTTGTCGCTGGCCTTTTTAATAGCTTATGGATTGATATTTCGATGAAATCTAATGAAGCAGTACAAAATAAAAAGCCCAAGCAAATGCTTGGGCTCAATAAATGTTAATGCGAGTTTTAAAACTCTTTTGGCGCAAAGCCTGTCATCACATCAAGGCGAAGTTCTTTACCAACTTTTGTTAATGGGTGAACGATTACTAAGCCGCGTACGCGTTTTTTCAGTTTGCCGATGTCCGCTTGTTCTGCTTTGGTGATTTCACGAGAGAAAGGCATATCAAGTAAGCTTTTACGTTCTTTGTTCAGCTCATAGTTTTGCTTGTGCTTTAACTGGTTAAGCTTTTTGGTAAGCTGTTCTACTTCATCCGTGAACTTTGTAATCATTTCGTGATCACCACGAGAACGTGCCGCATCAAGTTTACGTTGGCATGTATCTAAACGGTTGTGCAGCTTTTGAATATCAGTTTTTATGCTCATGGTAATTTGGCTCAAATTTTAAATAGTCGAGGAGTATAGCATAGCTGAGATCACACGCTCTACTATACTTCTCGATTGTCTGGCTTTAGTTAATCAGTTCATTGCCCGATACGTTACCAGAGAAAAAGGCTTCGACGTTATCAAGCGTCACAGAGGCAATATTATTAAGTGCTTCGTGAGTCAAGAATGCTTGGTGGCCAGTAAACAGCACGTTATGACAAGCCGATAAACGGCGGAAAACATCATCTACAATGACATCGTTAGATTTATCTTGGAAGAATAAGTCTTTTTCATTGTCATACACGTCTAGGCCAAGCGCACCAATCTTACCTTGTTTCAACGCTTCTATCGCCGCTAGTGAATCTAGCAACTCGCCTCGACTGGTGTTAATGATCATTACACCATCTTTCATTTGCGCGAAGGCTTTTTCGTTCAATAAGTGATAGTTTTCTTCACTCATTGGACAATGGAGAGAGATAACATCCGCATTAGCGTAGATTTCTTCAAGCGAACAGTAACGGGCTCCCATTTCTAGCGCTAATGGGTTTTCGTAGGGGTCGTAGCAAAGCAGCTCCATGCCAAGCCCTTTGAAGATACGCATCGTCGCGATACCAATCTTACCTGTACCAATAACACCAACAGTTTTTCCGTAAAAGTTAAAGCCAACAAGACCCTCTAGCGAGAAGTTGGCGTCACGTGTGCGTTGGTAGGCCTTGTGAAGACGGCGGTTTAGGCACATCATTAAACCAACCGTGTGCTCTGCCACTGCTTCTGGTGAGTAAGCAGGAACTCGAACCACTTGTAAACCTAGTTCTTTGGCTGCTTGTTGATCAACTTTATCAAATCCCGCGCAGCGCATAGCAATAAGTTTGGTCCCGCCCAGAGAAAGCTGTTTAAGGACAGGAGCTGAAAGATCATCATTAACGAACGCACATACAACATCACTGCCGTGCGCCATCTTGGCTGTTTTTTCGGTTAGTCGGAAGTCGTGATAGTGAAATTCAAAATCGCGGTTATTTTTAATTTTATTAAAAGAGGCTTCGTCGTAGGATTTTGCACTAAAAAAAGCAATGTTAATCATGGTTCCCTCTCAAAAAGTACGGACTTTATAAATAAATATGCTTATAAAGTAATGCAACTTAGCCGCAATGAATAGAGAAATCTTCTTTTTGACTTTGTTGTGTCAAATAACGATAAGAAGAACGCCTTTCAGCGAGTGCTATCTTACGGTTCCGCATTAGATACTGTTTGCTTTACGAGCATTAACTGACTAGCATTATCGCTCTTTTCTTGTTCACTTTATTAGCTTAGGCGTTACGACAATGTCAGTAAAATGGTTCTCTATGTTCTTGTGTTGTGTGTTTGCTTCGGGCACTCACGCAGCTGTTGACCTCGTTAAAGTCGACAAGTCTAAGCGTCGAATGTATTTGATGGAACAAGGAGCAGTGCTAAAAGAATACCGAATTGCTTTAGGAGCGAACCCGCAAGGACATAAACAAGAAGAGGGAGACAATCGCACGCCGGAGGGCGAGTACACTCTAGATTATGTTATAGAGGACTCTGCTTTTTATCGTTCTGTGCATATCAGTTACCCTGATGCGATTGATACGTTGGAAGCGAGGCGCCGAGGTGTCTCCCCTGGAGGGAACATCAAAATTCATGGCTTAAAAAACGGTGAGAGTCAGTTGCCGATTTACATCCAAAGTTTTGATTGGACTAATGGGTGTATTGCGATTACCAACGAGGAAATGGACGAATTTATCCAGCTCGTCGAGATGGGGACACCAATTCAGATTGAGTGGTAATAAAAGGTCCCCTTTAATGTTCTGGCTCTTATAGGCTATGGCATAAAGCGCTGTGGATGATCACTAAAAATACCGTCTAACTGAGGCAGGTATTTCAGTTTATTTGGATTGTTCACCGTATAGCACATCACTTTGTAACCGGCTTGTTGGAGTTTGTTTATCTGGCGAGTGCGAACCCAGTTAATGTTTAGGTTGCAGCTATAGGCACTAACTTCTTCCAAAAGGCGTTTATCTTTTCTCGTAAAGAATTCACTTAACACACCCAATCGGTAGCCACTGCAGCATTTGTGCATCGCTCTAATGACGTCATGACTAAAGCTGGATAGGAGTACATTCTCTTGCGGCATTGGACTTTTTGCTAACGCATTGGCTAGAGTCTGCGCCACTTCTTCCGCTGGATGGTTGTCTACTTTAACTTCAATATTCAAGTTAAGCTTATTCTCAGTAGCTAAAGTGAGCAGTTCATCTAGTGTCAAGATCTTCTCGCCTGAAAAGTCTGTGCTAAACCAACTACCGAAATCTAATGCTTTTAACTCTTCCAGGGTGAGCTCATCAACACGCCCTTGTCCATTGCTGCATCGATTGACGGTATGATCATGGCAAACCACTAAAACATTATCTTTGGTAGGTTGTATATCCACTTCCACCCACTTTAATCCCAGGTCAATGGCTGCTTGAATGCTTATTTTTGTATTCTCAGGGTATGAACCTGCCACGCCACGGTGACCAATTAATAACGTTTCCATTCGCTTTATCTTTTGCTTTGCGGTTGCCAGATTGTACTCGTTTTTTCTATGAAGATATATCTAGGTGCATATTGTTAGGAGCCTTTAGTACAAGTGAACATTAAACTCTAATTAGTACGTTGCTGCTTCTTGGACTGAGTCCTGTGGACTTAAAGCCTTAGAGTGTGTAGTTGTTTAATTGGTAAATGAGTAATAAAATGCGAACCATTTTTATTTGAATGGTGAGTGGTAATGTCACGAGTTTTGATAGTCGATGATGACGTTCCTTTGTGCGAGCTGTTAGAAGCGGTTTTGCAAGAGGAGGGCTACATCGTCTCTTCTGTACATTGCGGTGAAAGTGCGCTGCAATATATGGAAAAAACGCCTGTAGATCTTGTATTGCTTGATGTCATGTTACCAAACCTTAACGGTATGCAAGTTGCTCGTAGGATCTGTCAGCGCTTCGCGACACCTATCCTAATGCTTACCGCTCTCAACGATGAAAACTCGATGCTTGATGGTTACCAAGCGGGGGCCGATCAGTATATCGGAAAGCCCTTTAATGTCGCTGAGCTTCTAATGCGCATCAAAGCGATTCTTCGTCGTGTTGGCTTGGAACGTCAACGTCAGACGATGTGTAGTACCGTTCAAACGATCAGTGACCAGCTTAATAGCTTACCCCTCACAAGTACGGAAGCTGAACTATTGAGCTACTTGGTAAAAAACCAAGGAGTCGTGATTTCAAAAGCAGAGCTTCAAACTGAAGTGTTAAAGAAAGAGCTGAGTCCTTTTGATCGCAACCTTGATATGCACATCAGTAACATACGTCGCAAGTTAGTTGAAGCGGGGCTTTCCAAGCAACATATCAAAACCTTCCGTGGCAAAGGTTACAGTTATTTAGAGGCTGTAAACCGTTAATGAAGCTCCGGTGTCCACCTTTTATTGCAAAACGTAAAGATAGCTTAGCGTTCAAGTTATTTAGTTGCATGACCGCAATTGTCATTAGTATTTTGGTCGTGCAATCCTTAGCGGAACAAGCTCTGGTGAAAGCCATGTTGAAAGTGCCCGATAGTGTGCGAGAAGAAATGCTAGACCTTGCACATCAAGCCAATGTATTGATTGAGCACGGAGACATGGACGAACTTGCTGACTGGGCAAATGCGCAAAACTTTTATTTATTTGTGTTGAATGAACATCAGCAACCAGTTACGCACCGTCTGATGCATCCGCACTTCGAGTTCAAACTTCAATTTAAGAGAAGCATTGATGATCAACTTGAGGGGAAAGTGAATCGCCCCATCATCAATATTCCTTTAGTTCATGGCAATACTTTAGTGATTCAGTTGCCACATCGACTGCACCCTGCAAATGACTTCATTCTGTATTTCTCTATTCTCAAAGTCGTGATTGCAGTGGTTATTTTGGCGCTCTTTTCACTGCTAATGGCACGTAACTTACAGCAACCATTGGATCGATTGAGAGAAGCAAGCAAAAAGCTATCTAATGGAGATTTTAATGTCAGTGTCGTGAAAGAGCTGAAGTCGAGCACGCGTGAGTTTAACGAGTTAGCGCAAGATTTCGATCACATGACGCAACAGATTCATTCTCTCGCTGAAAAGCAGCGACTGCTTATAAGAGATGTCTCTCACGAATTGAGAACGCCGTTAGCGAGGCAGAACTTGGTTCTGCATCTTTTGCGAAAGCGTGTTGGAGAAAGTGAGCAAAGTCTAGTGACAAGGCTAGAAGATGAAGCAAAAGAGCTAAACCATTTGATCAGCGATATATTGGAGTTCAGTCGCTTGGAAAATGCGCGTTTCGACAAAGCCACGAAACGCTGTGATTTAGAAGTTTTGGTCTCCCCGCAAGTAGAGCGTTGCAAAATAGATTTGAAGTCAGAACAGACGTTGTCTTTCCGCTCAGAAGCTGTATGTGCTAAAGCTTTTTGTGAAGAAACGCTCGTCATTCGTTGTTTGAACAATCTTATTGGTAATGCCATTAAATATTCAGGACAAGCATCTCAGATAGAAGTTTCTCTGGAAAATTATGTCAAAGAAGGGCAGCAGTTCACCACCATGTCAGTATCTGATGATGGGCCTGGTATTCCAGATAACAAGCTGGTCGATATTTTTGATCCGTTTACGCGCTTAGATGCTTCTAGAGATAAAAAGCTTGGTGGCTACGGTTTAGGTCTTGCGATTGTCAAAGAATCCATGCGTATTATGGGTGGAGCAGTTACGGCGAAAAACCGTGAGCAAGGTGGTCTGAGGGTTACTTTAGTGTTCAAGCAATAAGTATGATTAAGTCGTAATTTTTGTGATTAATATCACATTATCATGGCGCATCATCAGAGAGTACTTTACAAAAGTTTGCAAATGCAAAGAATGTAAATTTAATGCAAATGGTAATACTTATCACTTATATTCACCCGCGAAATAATTAAGAGGGAATCGCATTCAACAAGTATGTGACCCGAAAAATAATAATCGGAGTGAAAGGATATGTTTACTAAGAGCCATTTGGCGTTAGTGATCGGTGCAGTGTTAGCAACACCTGCAGTGGCGGAAGTTCAAACAGACGAACATGTAGTTGTAGAAGGTCGAGAGTTTGGCTACAAGGCAGATACAAACAGTACAGCAATGCGCATGGAAATGACGCAGCTGGAAACGCCGGGACAAGTAGCGGTTATCGATGAAACGGTAATTGATGAGCAGCGTGCAAGTACACTTGGTGAAGTGCTACGTAACGATGCAAGTGTTAGCGCGGGTGGTACAAGCCGTAACCGCGAACGTTTCTCTCTACGTGGTTTTGAACTTAGCAGTTCAGACGGTTTTCTTCGTGATGGTCGTCAACACTGGTCACACTACCGTCAGCCAATTGAGCTTTTAGAGCGTGTTGAAGTGCTTAAAGGTCCATCAGGTCTGCTATACGGTAAATCTGAACCGGGTGGCTTGGTAAACATGGTTTCGAAAAAACCAACAACTCAAACACAAGCAAGTTTGAGTCAAGATCTAGGTTCGAATGATCACTCACGCACTGTGCTTGATGTGAGTGGCGCGCTAAATGATGCAGAGACACTGCGAGCGCGCGCAATTTTTGCCAAAGAAAGCTACGGCTCTTGGCGCAGGTACGGTGATGGCACTGAGCCTAGAACAGATCGTACGGTAGCGGGCCTAGTGGTTGAGTACGACATCACCGACAACTTTATGGTGTCAGCGCATTACGATCGCACGAAAGACGATGGTAGCGTAGACTCTGGCGCATACATTGTTGATGGCAAAGCGGTTCGCGGTGATAAGTACATTTGGGATGCGCAGTGGTCTGAAATTGATAACGAAGTAGAAAACTACGGTGTCGATATTAATGCGCAAGTCACGGATAACGTGAACGTAAAAGCAGGTTACAACCGCCAAGACTTTAAGCGTTTTGATGTAGAGTCTTACCCTAAGTTTGATCAGTATGAAGAGTTAAATACGATTAAGCATCGAGGCAACGATCGCTCCGATAATTGGGTATTTGATACTGCATATATAGATGTGACGACGGACTTTACTTTGTTCGGTACGGAAAACACGTTGTTAGTGGGCGCTAACTACTTAGATTACAGTTATGATCGCTTTATGGCATTTCATAATGAGGCGAGTATTGCGCCAGGAGAAACGGTGCCTAAGCCTAGCTATCGTAGTTCGAAGAAATCACCAACTGCTGAGTACGATACTTGGGGTATCTACGCGCAAAATATGATGACGATTAATGATTACTGGCAAGTGCTTGCAGGTGTTCGTTATGACGAAAAGCGTGATGATGAACTGACCGAAAACCAGGTTTCTCCAAAATTTGGTGTCATTTTCCACCCATCGACGAATGGCTCGGTTTACGTTCAGTATTCTGAAAGCTTCATGCCTCAAGGTGAAGTCAGCAACGGTAGTCGTACCTACATCAATGAAGGTGAGAAACTCGACGCTGAGCGTGGTATCTCTTATGAAATCGGTACGAAGTGGGAACTGTTTGATCAGCGTTTATTTGTATCTGGTGCTGTGTTTGATATCACGTTAGAGAACATCTCGCTGGATGTTGAAAGCGGCAAAGACGCGGGCGGCAATCTCCTACACAAGAAAACGCAAGGTGGTGAGCAAGTTCACAAAGGCGCTGAGTTAATGGCTCAAGGTTTTGTGACCCCAGAGTTGTCGCTAACCGCTTCTGCAATGTATTTGGATGCAGAGCTAAAGAAGGCAGAAAGATATGAAGGTAACCGCCCTGTAGACGTGCCAGAGTTCTCGGCAAGTCTATGGTCTAGCTACAAGGTTCAAGACAACACTAACTTAAACCTTGGTTTGATTTATGAAGGTGATCGCTACGGTGATGCAAAGAACACCTTCAAGAAAGATGGCTACGCTCGCGTTGATATGGGTGTGTCATACAAACATAAGTACGATGAAAACTTGGATATTATTGCTCGATTCAATGTCGAAAACTTGTTCGATACCGACTACTTCGCAGGTGGTGGTAGCACGAATGGCGAGCAAAAAGGTGCGAGTGGGGTTGTGGTTGGAGAAAGCCGCAACTACATGGCAACAATCCAGTTCAAGTACTGATAACAATTTGATTATTAAAGGGGAAGGGTAGTCTTCCCCTTTGGTCGTTTTTGGAACACAGAAATATAACTCGTATGAATCTAATGAAATCAAGTATCGCTCTGTTGATATCATCGGTTTTGATTCCCGCTCACGCGGCGAACTTAAACGATGCACAAGCTGTGCAGAGTAAAACAAACCAGTCGTCGGCGGTAAGCCAAAAACGTATTGATGCAAGCGCAGAAAAATCACTTACTCTAGAAGCTGAAATTGAGCAGCTGCAAGAAGAAGTCGGTAACTTGAAGATTTATCGCGATCATCTTGCAAGCCTTGTTGAGAGCCAAAATCAAGAAGTTGATAGCTTGAACGAGCAAATTGAACAGATTGCTCAAACTCGTCAAGGTGTCGTGCCTTTAATGTATCACATGCTTGAGGGCTTAAAAGTGCTCGTCGCTAACGACAAGCCTATACGCAAAGCGCAACGTGAGGAGCGAATTGCAAAGCTGGATTCCATGATGACGCGTGCAGACGTTGCGGATGCAGAGAAGTTTCGTCGTATTTTAGAAGCGTACCAAATTGAAATGGATTACGGCACCAAGCTTGGCGTTTACCAAGGCAAGATTAACCTGGGTGACAATGAAACTGTGGAGGCGGACATTCTCTATTTAGGCCGTTTGTCTTTGGTAGCGCGTAGCTTATCTGGTGACACATTTTGGAGCTGGTCACAGCAACAACAAGCATGGCAACAAGTGGGTTCTGAGCAAAAATCAGAGCTAGACAAAGCGTTCGCTATGGCGAATAAACAGATCGCGCCGAGTATGTTAACTCTGCCAGTGTCGTTAACCGCTGCGGAGGGCAAATAAATGATGAAAAAATGGTTATCGGTTGCATTAATCTCGACAGCCGCATTAATGCCTTATACAACTTTTGCTAGTGATGCGTTGTTACAAAAGGCGCAGCAAGAAAATCGTCAACAGCAATCGCACAATGTCGCGCGTGAATCAGGTTTTAAGCAAACAGAGCAAGACCTACAGGCTATAAAGAATAAATTGGTGGCAGAGCGTGCTGCTCTTCAAGCAGAGGCGGACTCATTAAGTGTTACCTTCGGTGAAAATGAAGCAGAACTGGCACAGCTAGAAGAAAAGTTGCGTCTAGAAACCGGGAGCCTAGGTGAGTTATTTGGCGTCGTTCGCCAGAACGCAAAAGAGCTAGAGTCTGAGCTAAAAAGCTCAGTAACCGGTGTAGATGCAAACTCATATCAGAAAGATATCGATGCTATTGTTGCGGCTAAATCACTGCCAACGTTGACCCAACTTCAGGCGATGTGGCGCAGCATGGAAGAACAAATCAAAGCAAGCGGTGAAATGGCAAACGTCTCTTTCACACTGCTAAATGGCGAAGGTCGTGAACAAACGGTTAATGGTGTTCGTCTTGGTTCTATGGCGCTGCTGGATGAGACTGGCTACGTTAAGTGGAATGGTCAACGCGGAGATGCGGTAAACTATCTTCGTCAGCCTGAGAACGGTCCAACAGCGAATACTATTTCCTCTGGTGACATTGATGCACTTGTCATTGATCCGTCACGTGGCATTCTTCTTGAACAGCTTGCAAACTCACCGACTTTGGCTGATCGCCTAAATGCGGGTGGCGTTGTCGGCAAAATCATCCTTGGCTTATTGGCTATCGGCCTATTGATTGCGCTCGTACGTGGTGCATCACTGATGATTTCGCGTCAGAAAATCATGAAGCAACTGAAAACCCCAGCGCAGCCAGGAAACAACCCTTTGGGTCGCGTGCTTGCGGTATACCAGAAAGACAAGCATCGCAGCGTAGAAGCGTTAGAACTACGTCTTTTGGAAGCTGTTGTTGATGAGCAAACCCACCTAGAAAAAGGGTTGTCGATGCTTAAGCTTCTTGCTGCTCTAGCTCCTATGCTTGGCCTACTAGGCACGGTAACGGGTATGATCGAAACCTTCCAAGTCATCACTCAATTTGGTAATGGTGATCCGAAAGTAATGGCGGGTGGTATTTCAATGGCACTTGTGACTACCGTACTTGGCCTTGTTTCAGCCATGCCTTTGCTATTAGCGCACAACGTATTGAGCTCTCAAGCAGAAAATATTCGCAGTATCTTAGAAAAACAAGGCATCGGTTTAGTTGCAGAACAAGCTGAGCGTGATATGCCGAGTAACAAAAGTCACTCTAACACCTTAGCGGAGAACGCAGCGTAATGGAGCAGATCCTACTCAGCACATTGGGTTTGATCAGTGAGGATTGGGCCACAACCTTGATGAGCTTTATGCAGCAAGGTGGTCAAATCCTATGGTGGCTGGCCGCTGTCGTGGCGGTGTGCTGGCTGTTGGTTATGGAGCGAGTTATTTATCTCACAACGGTTTTCCCTGGGGTAAAAAAACAGCTTTGTGAGCAGTGGCAAGCAAGATCAGAGCACCACTCTTGGTACGCGCATCAAATCCGTGAAGGATGGATTGCAAAAGCGCAAATCGAACTGCGCCAAAACCTATCGACTATTAAGCTACTTGTGGCGGTTTGCCCAATGCTAGGGTTGTTAGGGACGGTGACAGGCATGATTACGGTGTTTGACGTAATGGCATCGCAAGGCAGCAGCAATCCGAAATTGATGGCTTCTGGTATCTCACTTGCTACGCTGCCAACCATGGCAGGTATGGTAGCAGCGCTTGCGGGCATGTTTATTCATGCTCGCCTTAGCAAAGTGTGTGAACGAAAAGCTATCCAGTTAGAACAATCTTTAAGGAGTCAAAAGTGAGACTCGGACGCAGACCTAACCAACAAGATGAAGCTCAAGTCGATTTAACCTCGATGCTTGATATCGTCTTCATCATGTTGATCTTCTTCATTGTGACCAGTTCGTTTGTACGTGAATCCGGTGTAGAAGTGAACCGCCCTCAGGCTTCTAATGTAGTAAGTCAAAAAGACGCGGGCATTTTTATCGCAGTAACGGCAGCGAATGATGTGTACATTGACAAACGAGTGGTTGATATTGAGCGTG
Source organism: Vibrio sp. 1167 (assembly GCF_033340375.1). NCBI lineage: Bacteria > Pseudomonadati > Pseudomonadota > Gammaproteobacteria > Vibrionales > Vibrionaceae > Vibrio > Vibrio sp. 1167. The sequence continues at coordinate 12,896 of NZ_JAWOWK010000003.1, forward strand.
TTGAGGCCTCTATTGAGCACCTGTTACTTGATCAGCCTGATGCTTCGTTAGTTATCCAAGCTGACGAGCATGCTTACAATGGCACTGTCGTGAAAGTGATGGACGCTGCAAAGGCAGCAGGTGTGAAGAACATTGCATTGGCGGCGGAGAAACCTTAATGGGCAGGCTGTTACTTGCACTACCAGCATCACTGTTAATTTCTGTGAGCTTGTTTAGCTTTATGGCGTGGATGGTTGATAAAGGCAACCAGCGTGCACCAGAAGCTTCAGAAGCCGTTCGTTTTGATATGGTGATGGTAGAGAATGAAGCAGACGTGCAGCGTCGTCAACGTTCAGTGCCGGAGCAACCAGAACCACCTCAAGCGCCGGAGCCAATGGATCTGTCTCAAGCTGACACTCAAATGGAACCAATGAGTCAGATGACGCCAGTCAGTGCTTTAGGTTTAAACACTGCCCTTGAAGGCATCGCGATTAGTGCACCAAACTTGAAGGGAACAATGGGCAACCAGCAAGCACTGCCGTTGTATCGTGTTGATCCTCGCTATCCAAGTAAGGCGCTGAAACGTAGAGTGGAAGGTTATGTCATTATGCGTTTCACGATCGATGCAACTGGACGACCAAAAGATATTGAAGTGATCGAGGCTGAGCCCGAGCGCATGTTTGAAAGGGAAGCAATCCGTGCGCTTAAAAAATGGAAGTATCAGCCAAAAGTTGAGGATGGTGTGTCAATTGAGCAGTTCGGACAAACCGCTAAAGTGGAGTTCAAGTTAGCCAAATGATGAAAAAATTCTTAATCGGTACGGTATTAAGCCTGAGTGCACTCTCAACCATTGCCAGTGAGTTAAGCCAATACACCGCAGCGAGAGTTCAACGAGCACATAATTTGGCTCAAGAAGAGAAACTGAAAGAAGCGATTTCATCTCTTGAAGCTATGGAGCTTTCTCGTGGATATGACCAAGCTTATGTCGCTCGAATGTTAGGTATTTTTTACTGGCAGAACGAGCAAACTCAAGCGGCGATTAAGCAACTTGAGTTGGCAGTCAATAGTGGTTTGCTACAAGATGAGCAAGCATGGCAAACCCGAAAAATGTTGGCTGATATACTGCTGAACGAGCAACGTTTTTCTAAGGCGTTACCTCATTACTATGCCTTGAGCAAAAACATTCCTAAAGGTCAAAAAGCGCATGAGCTATGGCTGCGTATTTCCCAATCTCATTATCAACTGAGTCAGTGGCAAAAAGTGCTTTCAGCAATGGCTCGTTATGAGAAGTTTGGGCAGCCAGACAAGCTTGGCGCATTGTCGATAAAGCTTTCTGCTGAGCTAGAACTGAAAAAGTGGAAGCCGGCAATCTCGACCATCAAACGCTTAATAGTGATTGAACCTGAGCGAATTGAATGGTGGCGTCAGCTTGTTGCTCTATACCTACGGGTTGATGACAACAAACGTGCCCTAGACTCTTTGGCGTTGGCAAAACTGAAAGGGTTACAACTTAGCCAAGATGACTTAAAGCTGCTGGCACAATTGTACGCGAAACGAGGTATTCCTGAGAGAGCTGCATTGGTGATGAACGAGCTAGAGGATGTAAACTCGAATAGTAAGCTAAAAGCTCAGCAAGCAACGTATTGGCAAATGGCAAAAGAGTGGGAAGAGTCTATTGATAGCTGGCGTATTGCAGCTCAGCTAGATAGGCAGTATTACTGGAACTATTCTCAACTGCTGGTGCAAGAAGGCCATTATAAAGATGCCATTGCCGCGCTCGATAAGGTCAGAGGTCGTAAAGCGGATGTTGCACTTATCAAAACTCGCGCTTACTACAAACTTAAGCGGTTTGACGATGCGCTCGCTAATGCCAAAAGAGCGAATGAGATTAAGCCATCGAATCAGGCAAAAAGTTGGGTTAAGTATCTATCTCAGCTACGCAAAGTAGAATCGACGCAGAACTCATAGCGAACATTTTTATTAAATACCCGAGCTCAGTCTCGGGTATTTTTTTGTTTAAAGTAAACAATGTAAATTAAATGCCAATACGAATGATTATCACCTAAATTATGCCCCACATTTATTGGTGATGATTGTTTCTATGTTGCTTAAAAGCAAAGGTGTTCAAACTTGGGCTCGCCGCCTACATATCTATATTTCGATGGCTCTTCTCTTAGTTACGCTGTTTTTTGCAGTAACTGGTATTACCCTCAATCGCCCCGAATTGTTTGAACGCAGTGAACCTATCATTCAACAACATACTCTGACGGTTCCGCACTCAGTTCTATTCTCACATTCAGATACCTTTCAACCTAATCGTGAAGAACTGGTGGCTTTCTTGACTAAAGAAACCGAGCTTCGCGGTACTCCCTCCGCACTAGATGTGTATACCGAAGTTGAGCAAGGTGAGTTGTTACTCGGAGAGCTTTCTATGGATTTTAAAGGCCCGGGTTATAACGCTACGGTCTTTATTGATATGACTACTGGTGCAGCAGACGTCGAAACGACGCACTACGGTATTGTTGCGCTGCTGAACGATCTACATAAAGGACGCAACAGTGGTGGGATTTGGAAGTGGTTTATCGACGTCACTGCGCTTTTGATGGTGTTTTTTGTTCTTACAGGCGTGTGCTTGTTACTGCCTAAGAAGAAGACGCTCAGAACGTCAATGCAATGGATGAGCTTTGGTACGTTACTGTCGCTCGTAATTTATTTTGTTGCTGTTCCATAACAGCTTTTTTAGAGAACACTTATGTTGAACACAGGAAGATTTTTCCGCTGTAATCACTTTTGTAAAGCCGCTTTGATCGCGGCTTTTACTCCTTTCTCTCTTTCCGCGGCGCCTCTACCAGATAACGCGAAGGTCGACTTCGAACTCGAACTTCCAAAGATAGATACCTCAATGTATGCACGCCCTTATGTGGCGGTTTGGGTTGAAAACGATCAGCGTAAACCGATTAAAACCATTCAGTTATGGGTAGGGAAAGACGAATGGTTAAAAGATCTACGCAGCTGGTGGAGAAAAGCGGGTCGTTATGATCGTGAACTTGTTGATGCGGTGACTTCTGCAACACGTCCTGCTGGTCAATACCGCTTTGTCTGGGATGGAACCAATGACTCAGGGGAGCGTTTGGAACAAGGAAATTACACGTTGTACGTCGAAGTCGTTCGTGAACACGGTGGGCGAAACTACTTACGTCAAAAAATAACGCTAGCGGACAGTGACGTGCGCTATGAGCTTAAACCAACACAAGAGACGGGTGTCATCACCGTCAATTATCAAGTTAAGTGATTAAAGGACACAACAATGAAAACCAAAATGAAAGCAGTGGCATTGGCGAGTGTAATGGCAATGGGATTGGCTGTAACCACCACCGCACAAGCACATCCACGTTGGGTTTTGCCCTCTCACTTTACGGTTTCTAAAGAAGGCGGTGACTGGCTGACATTTGATGTTACTGCCTCTCACGGAACGTTTGTTTTTGATAAGCCTGCGGGTAGTGACCAGGCATTTGTGGTGATGCCGGATGGCCGCTCTGAGCGTCCTAACTTTGTTGTTCGTGGCAAGCGTCGCTCTATGTTTGATTTCTTTTTTACAGAAGAAGGCACGCACAAAGTTGCGATTAATAATCAGCCGAGCTACTACACACAATACAAAGCGGGCCGTCGTGATACGGTGAAATGGGCGCGAGCAAGCAAAGCTGAGCGTGGTGATGTGCTTCCCGAGCAAGCGCGTGATGTGGTTACTCAACTAAGTTACACCCGAGCAGAAAGCTACATTACGGTTGGTATGCCAACGGACAAAGCGTTGGAGATTGAAGGCAAAATGCTGGAGATGAAACCGATCACGCATCCATCGGACATCATTGAAGGTGAGCCTGTGACTTTCCAGTTTTTCTTTAACGGAGAGCCACAAGAGGGCGTTACTGCTGAGATTACACGTGAAGGTACTATGTACCGAAACCATCAAGAACAAATCGATGTGGTGAGCGATAAAGATGGCAAAGTGATCTTCACGCCAGAAGTCGCCGGGCGCTACTTAATGAAAGCGAACTACAAAGGTGAATTGAAAGATAATCCATTGGCGGATAAAGCGAGTGCCAATGTTCACCTTACGTTTGAAACTCAACTTAACTAATCGAATTAGGCTCAGCAATTGCTGGGCCATTTTGGAATTATCATGAATAACACTTCTCTTCTAAAAGCGGTTTTGCTTTTTTCTGGATTTGCGTCCTTTCACGCTGCTGCACATTTTCCTCTGATGAGCTGTCACTTGGCGCAAGATAAAGTGATTTGTGAAGCGGGCTACTCGGATGGATCGACAGCGGTCGACTACGATGTCGAAATGTACGATTACGACGACAATCTGATCGCCAAAGAAAAAACAGATAAGCGTTCCATCGCAGAATTTACTCACCCTGAAACAGATTTCTATTTGGTATTTGATGCCGGACATGAAAGCCCGGTGGAAGTGGATATCGTTGAGCTGAAAGAGAAATGAGTGTAAAGAAAGTTCGCCCTGATGATGGTAACCGAGAAGGAAAGTGGGTCGCACTGACAATCGCAGCAATTCTCAGTTCAGCAGCCATACTTATGCCCTACCATCAGGTCGCGACTGAAAAGCCAGATATGCAGTCTCATCAAGTGTTAATCACGGATTTACATCAAAATGAGTTGGGGTTGATCGCTGAACTTAAGCTCGCTCATGAAGAGATTCGTGATTTGCAGTTAGATACCGGAACTTGGCCTGAGATCTCTGATATGGAGGCGCTTTGGATTGCTCCATTCGTGAAAGACCAAAATTGGAAGCGTAAAGGTTCTCATCAGTGGCAACGAATTGATGACGGTGTCTACATTGGCGTGAAGACCAGTGCCCAAGGCTCTGCTTCCATGCTGTTGGATAGCCGCAGTTCTCAAGCTGATATTTGGTTTAATGATTCTAGCCGTTCGTTAAATGTGGAGGGACTAAGCGAGCTAGCAAAACGCCACGATTTCGGTTGGAAACAAATCGTTGTGTCAGACTCTTCCTCTCACTCTCACGCCCATTAAGACAACATAATTGATAAGTACTATGATCAAACGCTCTCTTTTACGTCGTATTCTTACAGCCACCGCGTTATTGGCGGTGTCTTCTACAGGCTTTGCTGCCGAAAAACTCAGTATTGGTATTACGCTACAACCTTATTACAGCTATGTTAAAGCCGTTGTGGGTGAGAAGGCGGACATCATTCCTTTGGTTGATGCTGGTTTTAATCCTCACAACTATTTACCACAACCTAATGATCTTAAACGCTTAAATGAAATGGACGTAATAGTGATCAATGGTATTGGTCATGACGATTTTGCACTGAAAGTGATCAAGGCTTCTCAGCGTGATGATCTCGTGGTTATCGAGGCGAACAAAGAAGTGCCTTTATTGCCTGCTATGGGGCAGTCTGTTGGTCAAGGAGCAGTGAACCCTCACACCTTTGTCGGTTTATCAACAACCATTCAAAAGGTTTACACCATCGCGAGTGAGCTAAGCCAATTGGACCCAGACAATGCTACGTTCTATCGCCAAAATGCTCGTAAATACGCGAAAACATTTCGCCTGATGAAGCGTGATGCAATGTTGTCTCTTGGTGAGTTGGACACGGCTGGTATGAAGGTGGCGACAACCCACAATGCTTACGGATATATCCTTCAGGAGTTTGGTGTTGACGTTGCCGCTGTCATTGAGCCTGCTCATGGTGTAGAACCAAGTGCAAGTCAGCTACAGGAAACGATAGAGAAAATTCGTGAATCGGGCATTGATGTTCTGTTTTATGAGCTCAATATGCCGAATCGCTTTGTTGATACCATCGAAGAGGCGACTGGGGTGCAGCTTTATCGCTTTTCTCACATGACTCACGGTGAGTATGAGGCCGATAAAGTTGAGGTTGAGATGCGAGATAATGTGGAAACACTAATCGAAGCCATGAAATTTGTGGCGAGTAAGCGAGCAGGGGAAAAGGCGTAATGACTGGACCTTCCGTTTCCTTAAGTAACGTGGGCCTAAAATACGCCGACAATATCATTTTGCAGAATATCAGCGCCGAATTCGAGAACGCGAAATGTCACGTGATTATGGGACCGAATGGTGGTGGGAAAACTTCTTTGCTTCGTTCGGTACTTGGACTTACGCCGTTTTCGGGAAACATTGCACTCAATTGGCCAGAGCCATCAGCTGCATCGGGGAAGATAGGGTATGTGCCACAAAAAGCGATGTTTGAAGCAAGCCTCCCGTTAACCGTGATGGATTTTGTACTGCTTAACCAAACCCGTATCCCTCTATTTTGGCGACGTAAAACGAAACAAACTCAACATGCCCTGGCCCAGCTGGATCGCGTGGGTATGGCAACGCGTAGCGACCGTCGTATGGGGCAACTCTCTGGCGGTGAGCAACAGCGTGTTTTGTTTGCGCAAGCTTTACTGGATGAGCCCAATTTATTGGTTTTAGACGAACCTACAACTGGCATGGATGAGCAAGGTGTTCGATATCTTGAAGGTTTGATTCATGAAGTCGTTGGAGAAGGCAAAACGGTACTGGCAGTACACCATGACGTGACCGCAGTGCGCCGTTTAGATGCGCAGGTCCATGTTGTAAATCGTCAAATTGTGGCGTCAGGGCACCATTCAGATGTACTAAGTCCTGATCGTATAGAAACATTATTCAAGCACTACACAGCAAAAGTGGAGGCTGCATAATGGATTGGTTGCGAGAGTTAGCGGTTAGCGGCGTTGAAGCTGGATGGTTAAGCGATAGCTTTTCTTATGCTTTCATGGTGAACGCAATTGTTGCAGCGCTGATATTAGGACCATTACTTGGTGGTCTTGGTACATTAGTCATCGCCAAGCGACTGGCTTTTTTCTCTGAAGCGGTTGGGCATGCTGCGCTTACCGGAATCGCGATTGGTGTGTTGCTCGGTGAGCCGCCAGAGAATCCGATCATCGGATTGTTTAGCTTTTGTATGATTTTTGCGCTGTTACTTCACTTTGTTCGTAATCGTACGAATGTACCTTACGACACACTGGTTGGGGTTTTTCTTGCACTAGCGTTAGCGGTTGGTGCTGCGCTGTTAATGTACGTTGCTCGCAAGATCAACATTCACATGTTGGAGAACGTGTTGTTTGGCTCGATCTTGACTGTGACGGACAACGATATCCTTATTTTAGCGATCAGTTGTTTGATCATATTACTGCTTCTTATTCCAACGTTTAACCGCATTTTGCTAACTTGTATCAGCCCGGATATTGCACGTGTACGCGGCTTTAATACCAGCTTTTATGATTACTTATTTGTCATGATGATCACCTTGGTCACCATCGCCGCGGTAAAGATTATTGGCGCGGTATTGGTTGGTGCATTGCTACTGATTCCTGGTGCAACGGCTCGGTTATTGACTAAACGCATGGGCAGTTTTGTTCTCCTTTCTTCTTTATTGGCAACCATTGCGTGTTTAGTAGGAACCATACTGCCAATGGAGCTTGAGCTACCAGTGCCATCAGGCGCATCCATCATCATTGTTTCTGCGGCATTTTTCCTAACAGCAACGGTTTACCGAATTATCCAAAAAGCGTAACCATTTTTATAAAGTAATGAACATGAAGATAAAAAAATTAGCGATAACTTTTGGTTTGGTTATAGCGACAACACTTCCATCGTTGGCAAGCGCCAAAGACATTTTAACCAGCACTCCCGTCACGTACATGTTGTCTGAGCAACTCATGAAAGGTACAGGGATAGAGACTCAGTATCTGCCTCCAAAGCGTTACGGCGTTGAGCGTCTTGAAAACTGGTTCGCAAATAAAGGTACAGAGCAAGTTAAGCAAGCGGGTCAAGTCGCGACGGTTGCTATTACTCTTGGTGCGATTTGGAAACAAGACCCGACTTATGTTTACGCTCGACAGGGCAACATTCACTTGATTGAAATCGATGCATCGCAGGCCATTTCTCCTAGAGCTCAAGGAGTTGCAGTACTGACATTGGAAAACGGGTCAACATCGAAGTACGCATGGCTGAACCCTACAAACTTAATCCGAATGGCGGGCATTGTTGGAGAGGATCTACAACGTGTATATCCTGAACACCAAAAGGCTATTCAAACGAATCAACAGGCTCTTATGCTCAATGTGCGTGAACTGATCAACCAACAACAGGCAGAGATCTTCGATAAAGGCATCGATTCAGTGGTACTGATGAGTGAGTCATTAGAGGACTTTGCCTCTGGCAACCAATTGTTTGTGGTTGGGCGCGAATTTAAGCCGGAACTCGAGTGGACAGAAGAAGACAAATTATCTTTAAAAGCTCAGTTTGAACAAGATAAAACGCTATGGTTAGTGACGGATAAACGACCGTCGAAAACCTTGACATCGCTTATTAAACCGAGCCGCATACTGCAAATTGATGTTATTGACCGCTGGGGCAGTAAGGGTATCAAAACTGAGAAGCCACTCGCACGTTGGGAGATGTGACACGTAAAAAGCCACAGATTTTATGATGGGGAATGAAAAGTTCCCTATTTTTTTGTGACTCAGTTCAAAATGTGAGCATTAATACCACTGGTTGCATAAGAAAGTGTTTGTTTCATTTCTATTTCATTACTACTTTGTTATGTGTTCGTTGCGATTGATTCGGATTTAATCTGTTTCTAAGCGAACCGGTACAAACAACTATACGGATGTTAACAATGAAAATGAAAACTCTAGCCGTTGCAGTGGCGGCACTAGCATGTGGTTCACAGGCCTTCGCAGCAGAAGTTTACAACAGCGATGGTACATCTTTATCGATCGGCGGTCACGTTTCAGTTGGCGTGGGTGAGTATTTCGAAGAAGATGTAAAAGTTCACCAAGTGTCTCCACGTATTAACGTTGCGGGTAAGAAAGACATTGGCAACGGTATTACTATCGACGCTAAAGGTGAATGGGCGCTTAACTACCTAAACGGTGGCGAGCAATCGTTCAAAACTCGTCTAGGTTACATCGGTGCTACTCATGAGCAGTTTGGCCGTTTAGTAGCAGGTACTCAATGGTCACCTTACTACGATGTCGCTGGCGTTGCGGATCTACCAATCGCGTTTGCGAACGACTTTTTGTACGACAACCACGGCAACCTAGGCTCAGCTCGTGCTGATAAAATGCTTAGCTACCGTAAAGGTTTTGAATTTGGTGAAGGTTTTGCTTTCAACCTAGGTCTAGGTTGGCAAGGTGAGCAAACTTCAGATGCAACAACATACGAGCAACGTGGTCAAGTTGCATTGAGCGGTTCTGTAGCTGGCTTTGGTCTAGGCTACGTATACAGCGGCGGTGATGTTAAAAACGCGACTCTAGGTACTAAGAATGCTGAATCACACCTATTCTCTGTAAACTACGGTCAGTACGGTTCAGGTCTATACGCAGCAGTAGTATACGGTATGAACGAGTACTTCTACCAAATGCGTAAAGACACTTCTCAACTTGAAGCTCTTTTGGCATACGGCGTAAACGATTGGACATTCAGCGTTAACTACGAAGGCGTAGAAGACGAAGAAGACAACAAGACACTTTCAAGCGAAACTGCGCTACAAGCAGAGTACGCTGTAACTCCTGCTTTCGTAACGTTTGCAGCTTACCAGTTTGATCTAGGTAACGACTACAACAATGAAGAGAACGACTACTGGACTCTAGGTGCTCGTTACTACTTCTAATAAATAGGCCAGTTTCTACTGCCTAAACACATTTATTGTGTTAACGCCTACTCGTTGTGAGTAGGCGTTTTTCTTTCTGGTTTCCGTTGGCTATAAGAGACACTGGTAGTTCTGTGCTTAGGTAACCCAACTCTTTGTTTAGAGAGTGCGTCTATAAAAATGCCCGCAATTTGCGGGCATTTTTGTTGTTAGAAGAGATGCAGTTCTATTAATACGCTTATTTTTTATCGAGTAAATCGAGGAAGAAGGCATACTCTAGCGCATCTTCTTTTAAGCGCTTAAATCGACCAGATGCGCCGCCGTGTCCGGCTTCCATATCGGTTTTGAACAACAAGACGTTATCGTCTGTCTTCATTTCACGAAGTTTGGCGACCCACTTCATTGGTTCAAAGTACTGTACTTGAGAGTCGTGCAAGCCAGTCGTTACCAACATGTTCGGGTAGTTTTGCGCCTTGATGTTGTCGTAAGGCGAGTAACTCAACATATAGTCATAGTATGTTTTGTTATTTGGGTTACCCCATTCATCATACTCGTTGGTGGTCAATGGAATTGATTCATCGAGCATAGTGGTTACCACGTCCACAAACGGAACATGAGCGCCGATACCGCGATACAGTTCTGGTGCTTGGTTGATGATAGCCCCCATTAAGAGGCCTCCTGCAGAGCCACCAACAGCGAAGACTTTATCTTTCGCGCCATAGCCTTGTTCAACCAAACCTTTAGTCACATCAATAAAGTCATTGAATGTGTTTTGCTTGGTTAGTTTTTTACCGTCTTCATACCAAGGGCGGCCAAGCATTTCAGATCCACGAATATGAGCAATGGCGTAAACAAAGCCGCGATCCAATAGACTCAAACGTGTCGAGCGGAAAGTTGGCTCAATGGTTGCGCCATAAGATCCATAACCATATTGGTAGAGTGGATTCGTACCATCTTTCTTAAATAAGTCTTTACGATACACCAAAGAAACGGGTACTTCTTTACCGTCACGGGCTGTGACCATGATGCGTTCTGATTGGTAATTGTCAGGATTAAAATCACCAAGTACAGGTGTTTGCTTCATGATTTCTGACCCGCCCGTTTTTAGATCGAAATCGTAGTAGGTTCCTGGAGTGGTTAAACTGCTGTAATAAATACGAACTTTCTCGTTATCCAGCTCTAGGTTACCTGTCAAATAGGCAGCAAACGCATCGTCATTAAATGTGAGGGGGAGTTCTTTTCCTGTTGAAAGCTGACGTACAGTGACGCTTGCTAGGCCGTTAGAGCGCTGCTCATAGACGATGTGATCATCGAATAACTCGAAGTCGACAAGTTGAGTGTTGTCGTCTGCGGCAATCACATCTTGCCATTTAGAGCGGTCATGCATGTCATTTTGATGAACTTTCATCAAACGGAAGTTGACGGCTTGATAGTTAGTATAAATGTAGTACCAATCGCCTAGCTTAGAAATACTGTATTCAATGCCATCTTCACGAGGATAGAACGGTTTCGCCTTTGCTTTAGGGTTGTTCGCATCAATGATAGAGACCCCACTGGTTTCTGTACTCGAATGCCAGATATAAATATCTTCGCCATCTTTGCTTTTGCTTAGTGAGGTGTAATAGGCGCTGTCGGTTTCCTCAAAAATCAGCTCATCGCTGCTTTGTGGTGTGCCCAATACATGACGATAAACTTGGTAGCCCAATAAGGTCTGTGGATCTTTTTTGATGTAGTAAAAGGCGTTGTTATCGTTCTGCCATGCGACAGCGCTTGAGGCCCCTTCGATTTCATCTTGTAGGTAATTGCCTGTTGTCAGGTCTTTGATCTTAAGGGTGTACACGCGGCGGCTTAATGTGTCTTCGCCATACGCCAATAAGTTTTCATTCGGACTAACGTATAGGCCGCCGATACTGAAAAATTCATGTTCTTTTGCTAGTTCATTGACATCTAAAATGATTTGTTTGTCTTTGCCTGCAAAGTCTTTAGCTCGCAAATGGACTTCGTACTCGTTATCTCCGGTCACTTCACTGGAGTAGAAGTAGTTGCCTTTACGAACCGGTACTGAGTTGTCGTCTTTTGCGACGCGCCCTTTAATTTCTTCAAATAGCGTATCTTGAAGTGTTTCAGTGTGCTTTAGAACGGTTTCTGCGTACTGATTTTCTTTCTCTAGGTGCTGTAAAATTTCAGGGTCTTTACGTTCGTCGTCACGCATCCAGTAGTAGTTATCAACGCGGGTATCGCCATGAATAGTCATCGCGTGAGGGACTTTTTTCGCAACCGGAGCTTGAGTTTGTTGAGCAACGATCTGTGTTTGGGAGTATTGAGTCATGCTGGGGATTCCTTGATTGCTGCATCCGGCGACAAGCGCGACCGAGACGGCCAACGTAGTTAAAGTGAAACGCATCTGATTTTATCCTTATTGTACACCCAAGTGGCCTCATCCTGAGGGCTGGGCTTTCATTTTGTTAGTGGTTTTCAGTTGTCCATTCTTTGTTATGGGGTATGCCGAAAAAGTGAGAATCCTCAATATTTTCGAGTTGGCTACTCAATTTGAAGGAAGCTGAAAACACATTGTGTAAGCAGCTGTTATTTTTAACAAATATCAATTCGAAAGTTAAATCATTCTCATCGGGAAATCGATATAGTGTGATATGAAAAAAGGGACACACTTGTTGAGTGTGTCCCTTTTGGATTTTGAAAGTAAGCTGATAATGATCAGATAACTTGCGGTACTTCGTTTGAGTGATTGTGTGCTCGATTCACCCACATTAACCCAAGCATTGCAATTACCGACATTGCCATCATCAAAATGCCCAAAGGCATCTGGTTATGCGCTGGAAATAGTGACGCGAGCAAAGTTGCGACACCTGCCCCCAAGTTTTGCATGCCACCCAATGTCGCGCCTGCTGTTCCTGCATGGTATGGGAATGGCGCAATCGCTCCAGTTGTTGCTGCTGGGAAGAGAATGCCCGCACCCAAAAAGTACACGGTTGCGCCTCCAACTAGCGTTAATGCCGTGGTTAAACCAAACAAGCCTGGGATGAGCACAATAGCAGAGCCTACAAAAATAGAGACCAAGCCTACATTTAGAGCACGACGCTCAGAGCGACGTCTTGCGATGTAGCTAGATAAGCCCGCACCCACCAAGTAACCTGGGATCGGCAATATAAACAGCAAACTTACCGTTGTTGCAGGTAATTCTAATACCCCACCTAACAACACCCCAGCCGCCGCTTCGAATACACCCACACCAGCGAATGTTGCAACCAGGCAAATCAAAAAGCCTTGAAAGCGACGGTCAGACAAAACGTGTTTGTAGCTTTTGGCTACTGGTTCGAATTTGCGTTTCTCTTTTGGTAGCGTTTCCATCATGCTTGTCATCATGGTGATCACAACCGCGATAGCAAATAGCGCTAAGAACAAGTAGCTCGACCGCCATCCGAAAGCTTCTGTTAGGTAACCGCCTAATACTGGTGCCATTAATGGTGAGAAAATCACACACATGCTAATTAAGCTGTTTGCTCTGTGTAGATCAGAGCCTTCAAAGCAATCGCGAGTCAGAGTGCGTGACATCGCACCGCCGCAGCCAATACCTAAGCCTTGGATAAAGCTACCAATCAAGAACCATTCAAATTGATGTGCAAATAATGCCACCAGTGTACCCGCGATGTAGATAAGCAGCCCGACGATGATGATCGGTTTGCGTCCCAAGCGGTCCGATAGTGTGCCATACGCAAATTGCGACAAGCCATATGGGATTAGGTAACAAGCCATCACAGCTTGAAGTGATGACGCAGATACCAAAAACTCGCCCGCCATATGACCGATTGAAGGCACGTACATTGTCTGGGTCATTTGACCCACGGCAGTCAATATAGCGATTAAAAAGGTAAGTTTCGCTAATGGAAACGAAGCAGACATTTGCGTATCTCTCCAAAAAATTTAAGACGTAAAAACCCTTAGCACTCTTTTACAGAGTGCCAACTGAATTCTTGTGTTGCGGGGGGTATTTGCGCGAGATAATAGTGCTTGCTTGTATAATTAGCAATCGAAAAGTGTGAAGTTGAGCAAGATAAAAATCTATGATTTCAATTAGAAAAACTAATCCGATTTTGTTTTCAAAAAGCGGTGCATTTCTTTGTCTAATTACGTTAAATTTTTTACTTTTCGTGAATAGAATGAGCCTTATAGGTAACTGGTTTTAATGGTTAAAGTGCAAAAATAAAGCGTCTGATCGGTTGAGGTGAGTTCAAGATGAAACGAGTGAATAAAAGGTAGAGGAAAGCATCAGAAAGAAAAGGGAGCCGAAGCTCCCTTAGAAATGATTATGTCTATTCGCGCTCAGATGCGTATGCGTAAAGCATTTCTAGTGCGATGGTTGCTCCCGCTAGTGCGGTAACATCACTGTGGTCGTATGGAGGCGATACTTCGACAACATCCATACCCACGATATTCATGCCGGCTAAACCACGAATAATTTTCAGCGCTTTGTCTGAGTTCAAGCCACCACAAACTGGTGTACCAGTTCCCGGTGCGAAGGCCGGGTCTAAGCAGTCGATGTCAAAAGTGACATATACTGGCTTGTCTGCGACGGTGCGACGAATTTCTTCTAGGATCTCGTTCACCGACATGTCATTCGCTTGCATCGCATTAATCACATTGAAGCCGTGATCTTGCTGTTTGTACTCCGTACGAATGCCGATTTGTATTGAGTTCTTCGCTGAGATCAAACCTTCTTTCGGCGCATGGTAGAACATCGTACCGTGGTCGTATGAACTGCCATTTGCATAGGTGTCCGTATGAGCATCAAAGTGAATCAAAGCCATTTGGCCATGATGCTTCGCATAGGCACGTAGGATAGGTAGCGTGATGAAGTGGTCACCGCCCAATCCCAACATGGTTTTACCACTTTTTAGAATTTCACTGGTTGCCGCTTCAAGGCGGTAAGTAAAATCTTCCGCATCACCGCAATCGAACACGAGATCACCTGCGTCGATCACTTTCAGTTTATCCAATACGTTGAAGCTCCAAGGGAACTTCTTACCTTCCCATGCCAAGTTGACTGAGGCACGGCGAATTGCATCTGGACCCATACGCGCACCTGGACGACCAGATGTTGCCATGTCCAGAGGGACTCCCAACACCACAACGTCTGCGTCTGCCGATACCGGGTTACGAATGTACGGCAGACGTAAAAACGACATAGAGTTGGAGTAAAGCGAATAATCAGTTTTAGTAAACAAATCATTCATATCAGAAGTCCTCTAAATAGGTGTATCCTGCTAGACCTTGTTCTAGTTCTGCTAGGATTTGTGCTTGTTCATTGGCTTCAACTCGCTGTGAAACCAATTGTTTATAATTGTCACGAATCGCATCCACGTCGATATGAACGTAGCGCATCATGTCTTCTACACTATCACCTTCGTTGATGTAACTGATCTCAAATTGACCGTGTTCATCAACATTGACTACAGCACTGTGGGTATCACCAAATAGGTTGTGCATGTCACCAAGGATTTCTTGGTATGCGCCTACTAGGAAAAAGCCCATTAAGTACGGTTTGTCTTTGCTCCAAGCTGGTACAGGTAGCGTGCTCTCGATGCCTTGACCATCAACGTAGTGATCGATCGCGCCATCAGAGTCACATGTGATGTCCAACATCACTGCACGACGCTCTTCCGCCTCGCCCAGACCAGAAAGTGGCAGAACAGGGAACACCTGATCAATACCCCAAGCATCTGGTAGAGATTGGAAGAGAGAGAAGTTCACGAAGAACTTATCCGCAAGACGTTCGCTCAACTCGTCCAGAATCGGACGGTGGAAGCGATTCTTAGTGCTCATCTTGCGGCTTAATTCGAAGTAAATGCGCAGTGACAATTGTTCTGCCCACGCACGTTGTTCCAAGTTAAGCACGCCTGTAGCAAATTGAGAGTGCACTTCTGCCAAATCACTTTGGGTATCATTGTAAATCTCAATTAACGCACGAGCGTCTGTACCATCTTGTAAGTTTTCCCAGTTTCGCCACATGTTTTGTAGCAAAAGCGGAGCGTCATCATCAAGCTCATGTACTTCTTCCGGTAGGTACGACTCGGTACCAATTACGTTAGAAATCAACACAGCGTGGTGCGCTGTTAGCGAGCGACCCGATTCCGAAATGATCACTGGCATTGGTTGTTCGTATTGCAGACACACATCGCCCACTGTGTTGACGATATTACGTGCGTATTCTGCAAGGCCGTAGTTCATCGAATTCGATGATTGGCTGCGTGTGCCGTCATAATCCACTGCCAAGCCGCCGCCCACATCGAAGTACTCGATGTTTGCACCGAGTGCGCGTAGTTCGCAGTAGAAACGTGCAGACTCGTTCACACCATTGCGTACATCACGGATGTTTGCCATCTGTGAACCAAGGTGGAAGTGAACCAGTTGCATCGCGTCTAGGTTGCCTTCGCGTTTAAGACGTTCAATAACGCTAAGCACTTGCGATGCTGATAAACCAAACTTCGATTTTTCACCGCCACTTGCTTGCCATTTCCCTGCGCCTTGAGAGGCGAGGCGAATGCGTAAACCAAGGCGCGGTTTTACGCCCAAACTTTTCGCTTCTTCTAGTACCAGATCCAGCTCAGAAAGCTTCTCTAGTACGATGAATACCTTGTGACCCAGCTTTTCACCGATCAGTGCAAGACGCACATACTCACGGTCTTTGTAGCCATTACACACGATCACGGAGCTACCTTGTTGAGCCAATGCAAGTACCGCCAACAATTCTGGCTTGCTACCCGCTTCAAGACCAAGCTGCTTGGTTTCTAGTTGAGCTTGGCTCGCTAGAATTTCATCCACCACTTCACGTTGTTGGTTTACTTTAATTGGGTACACCAACAAGTATTTGTTTGGATATTGGTATTCTTCAATTGCTTGGTTGAATGCGTGGCAAATACCATGCACACGTTGGTGCACGATTTGCGGGAAGCGTACTAATACAGGCAGATTTAACTGCTTCGCTTCTAGCTCATTTACAATAGCGCTGAAAGGGATTTGATGTGCACGATCACTACGTGGTGATACATATACTTCGCCTTGGTCATCAATGCCGTAGAAACCTTGGCTCCAGTAGTGAACGTTGTAGTCCGCGCGGATGCGGTCTAATTTAGTTGCTTTTTCCAACTCGATTCTCACAAAAATGTACTTAACTCCTTAATTAATTAGAAGGAAAAGTACAAAAAAGCAAATCATGAGGCATTTACCTCATACCCTGACACGAACTCCGTGTGCGCGCATTAACGGATAAAAGTGCCTTTGAGTCTAATGATTAAAATCTATCATCTCGATTATGATTTGTTGTCGTCGCTACGTGTGAATATTTGTTTACCGAAGCGTCCATTCTGCTGTTATAGTTGGTCTGACCAGTAAGGGTTCGGTCATGAAGCATCTCACTAAAATAAGGACATATTTTGCAGCTGCACAGAATTCAGGGGTACATTCAGACCATGTATCTCGCCGAATATCCCGATAAATTATTGTTGCTTGATGGTGCCAGTCGAGCAGACATTCCTCATCTTAAAGACTTTATTGAACATCAACTCCATCGTCCTTTTTCTGACCTAAAGTTGGTTGTTGTGACCCACATGCATCCAGACCATGCTGGTGGTGCGCACAAACTACGTGATTTAACAGGATGTAAGCTATTGGCCGCAAAGCGAGAGAGCCAGTGGTATAGCGGTGTAGACGGTTGGCTAATGCATTTGACCGATTTAATGTTAGCACGCTGGATGGCGAATCGGATGCGTAAACCAAAGCAAAACCTGTGGTATTCCCGCAAGTTAAAGCCAGATATTGAACTTATTGATGGAGAGTTTATTCCTGGATTTGATGATTGGCAGGTGCTAGAAACGCTAGGGCATACTGATCGAGATCTGTCGGTTTATCATTCTGAACAAGATGTGCTGTATGTGGCGGATTTAATGGTGCAGGTGAAAAAGCATCTGATTGCGCCGTTTCCCATATTTCATCCGAATCAATATCGGCAATCATTAAAGCGTGTGTTTGAGATGAATCCGCAATGTTTGCTTCTGGCACATGGGGGAGAGGTGACTTTGGATGAAAAAGCGTATCAGCACATTTTGAATACAGCGCCGACTAAGCCAATGACGCACTGGCGAGTGACAAAAGTTAAAGCGAAGGGATTGTTGTTTGCGTTATTTCGTAGGAAGTAGGCGAAGATAAAGCCAGACGAGTGATGCTCAACAAAAACGTTCGATCACTCATCTGAAGCTACGGGGTTAAGATGCCAATAAGTGAGATTGGCTAGGATCAACGAGCACTTTGTCTGCCATGCCTTGACGACCTAACAACATCATGTAAGTCATTTTTTCACGGTTAGTCAACGTAATGTCGATTGGCCATTGTTGGTCGCCCATACGCAGCATCGTTGTGATCACGCAGCGGTGCTCAAAAGTACCGTTAGAAGATTTAACCTTACGGTTTGCTTTTAGTTTCGCTGTGCAGCGAACCACTTGTTCTAAATGGTATACATCTGGGTGTAGATCGAATGCAACATAAGACTGACCATCTTTTTCAAAGCAATCAATATTGTCTACATGTAATGAAGAGGTTTGAGCGCCTGTATCAATACGCGCTTCAAGGTGAGTAATCCCTAACTCTGGCAAGCAAATAGCTTCGGCATTCCCAATGATCATTTTCTGATTCATAGTGTCATCCTAGCGACGAGTAACAAGAGAGCCGGTTTTTGGCTCTCTTGTGCGTTAAACAAAAATCAACCTTTACCGC
This sequence comes from Vibrio sp. 1167, assembly GCF_033340375.1. Classification (NCBI taxonomy): domain Bacteria; kingdom Pseudomonadati; phylum Pseudomonadota; class Gammaproteobacteria; order Vibrionales; family Vibrionaceae; genus Vibrio; species Vibrio sp. 1167. The sequence goes on from NZ_JAWOWK010000003.1 coordinate 31,345, forward strand.
GAGTACGGTTTGAATTTGGCTTAGCGTTTTTCTCGATAAAATCGAAGATCATACCTGCAATGTTTTTACCCGTTGCTAGTTCGATGCCTTCTAGACCAGGGGAAGAGTTCACTTCCATTACCACTGGGCCATTTTTAGATTGAAGGATATCCACACCACAAAGGTTCAAGCCCATCACTTTCGCTGCATTTACAGCGGTCGCACGCTCTTCTTTGCTCAAACGCACGAGTTGTGCAGAGCCACCACGGTGAAGGTTGGAACGGAACTCGCCTTCTTTTGCTTGGCGCTTCATTGCGGCAATCACCTTATTTCCGACAACAAAACAACGGATGTCCGCGCCTTTTGCTTCTTCGATAAATTCTTGCACCATGATGTTAGCTTTCAAACCCATGAAAGCTTCAATCACGCTTTCTGCCGCTTTATTTGTTTCAGCAAGTACAACACCAATGCCTTGAGTGCCTTCTAGCAATTTAATCACTAAAGGTGCGCCACCAACGTTTTTGATCACGTCCTGAATATTGTCAGGATGGTGAGCAAAGCCAGTGCGTGGCAAACCGATGCCTTTACGTGATAGCAGTTGTAATGAGCGCAACTTGTCACGAGAGCGGCTGATCGCGACAGATTCGTTGACACAAAATGTACCCATCATTTCAAACTGACGTACAACAGCAGTGCCGTAAAACGTAATAGATGCCCCAATACGCGGAATAACAGCATCGTATTGCGGTAATTCTTCACCCTTGTAGCGGATCTTAGGGTTGTTGCTCGTAATGTCCATATAACAGTGAAGCGTGTCGATCACATCGATTTGATGCCCACGTTCTTCACCCGCCTGTTTTAGGCGCATGGTTGAATATAAATTCTCATTACGAGAGAGAATAGCAATACGCATGGCAATTCCTTAGTAAGTCAGTACCAAATTAAAATATAAGTATAGAGCATAGAATGCAGTAGGCAGGTGATCATGTTATGACATAACCTACTTACTTCAACGATTTAGAATTGTGGTTGAACAACCACGTCGTCAGAGGTGCGCACCTTAGGGCGTTTTTTTGTGAGATGAAAACGAAAAAGCATCGTCGACACGACAAAAATATTTTATCGAACGCTCACGCCTTGCGGTATGAGACTGTCAAGGGTGAGAAAAATAAAATTGAGTAAAAATTTCATCGCTTTGTCACGAATTATCGCTTAAAAAAGCGGCCAATTTGACCGCTGTTTTTAGCTGTTTTTAGCTGTTTTGATAGTGACTTAAAAAAAGTTCCGCCGTTTGGGTCGCTAACAGCCTAGATTCTTCATTCGACAAAGAGGGGCGAATTCCCATTAACTGCGGCCAGAATGCACTGCCTTTAAGTAAGTTGTGCAATTGAGTGCTTGCTATATGTACATCATCAATTTGCAAAGCGTTACTGTTCGATTTCTCAGTAAGCCAACGATACAGGGCGGTTTCCTGTTTCGACATTTGTTCTGCTTGTTCTTTGAGATCTTCCGGCTTAAATAAGAAGTGCCCAAATGCCACTTTTGCCAGCTCAATATAGTTTGGTTCCGTCACCACAATGATCTCGCTGTAGAGTAATTCAATCAATTGATCTTTTAGCGGGAGTGTTGGTAAACGTTCAATGTCGCTATCCATCATTGAAGAACGCCATAGTTCGGTTAGTAACTCTGTCACGATCGCTTCTTTAGAAGGGAAATGGTTGTAGACCGTGCGCTTAGAGACTTGTGCGATTGCAGAGAGCTTATCCATGCTGGTGTTTTGCACCCCAAACTCTTGGAACGCTTGCCTTGCCGCGCATAAGATGGCTTCTCTTTTGGTTTCGCTACGACTTTTTCTTTTTACATTCATAAGCTTGCTAATTTAAGAAGATCATTTCTTGATCTATTTTACACTAAGTAGTTTACTTTTGATAATTAGAATGTAAACTGCACCGTGTAGTTTACTTTTGTTCGGGTTAACTTTTTATGAAAAAAACTTTGCTAGCCACAGTAGGAGCGTTCGCGATGGGTACATCCATGATTTCTTGTTCTAATGTTGATACTGAAAAAGCGCCAACATACCCGGACAAATTTGCAAATACAGAGTTGGAATACAAAAGCGGTTTGGGCGACATGTTCGAAATCATGAAAGCGTATTTTACGACTGAGCGCCTTAACCCAACACCAACGATTGAAATTCCAGTGCATGCGATCACAGCGCAGCAGTTGTTAGAAGAGCAAGATGATGTCATCTATCGTCTGGGTCACTCAAGCGTATTAATGAAGCTCGATGGAAAACTGGTGATGACCGACCCTGTATTCAGTGATCGCGCGTCTCCTGTGAAATGGGTTGGACCAAAACGTTTTCACAAAACCCCCATCACGATAGAAGATTTGCCAACTATCGATGTGGTGGTGATCAGTCATGACCATTACGATCACCTAGATAAAGCTTCTATTAAAGTGCTAGGCGACAAAGTGGGCACTTTCTTGGTGCCGTTAAAAGTTGGCCAATTGCTGGTGAATTGGGGTGTACCCAAAGAAAAAGTGATCGAACTAGACTGGTGGGAGTCACACTCTGTTGACGGCATTGAATATACACTAACTCCGACTCAGCATTTCTCTGGTCGAGGTTTGACAGACCGCGATACGACGCTGTGGGGCAGTTGGGTTATCAATGCACAACAACACAAAGTGTTCTTCAGTGGTGACTCTGGTTACTTCAATGGCTTTAAAGAGATTGGCGAAAAGTACGGTCCATTTGACTTCACCATGATTGAAACAGGTGCGTACAATGAACTCTGGTCAGACATTCACATGTTCCCAGAGCAAAGCGTTCAAGCACACATCGATGTGCAGGGCAAAGTTATGATGCCGATCCATAACAGCACGTTTGATTTATCGATGCACGATTGGAATGAACCGATGCAACGCGCGTTAGACATCAGTGAAGAGCGCGGTGTAACGTTAGTTAGCCCTGAGATTGGTCAACGCTTGGCGATTGCGGAGCCTCAGCCTGCTCAGGCATGGTGGCAATAATTGCTGAACTAAACAGCCAAACACCAGAATAGTTAAGTCACTTATCAGTAGTTACTATTAGTAGTTACGTGGTCAGGGATAAGGATAAAGATGCGATGAAAGCAAAATGGACGTTGTTACTTACATTAAGCATTCTGCCTACCTTTGCACTAGCAGGGGTAGAGCAAGATATCTCGACGTTGATAAAACGAGTTGAGCAATCCTCTTGCACCTTTATCCGCAACGGCAAGGCGTACACTAATCAAGAAGCGGCAGAACACATGCGCAATAAATGGGATTACGCCAAAGATGACGTTGATTCCGTGGATGTGTTTATAAAAGAGGTCGCGTCAAAGAGCTGGTTATCTGGCAAACCATATTGGGTGGATTGCCAAGAGGAACGCATTACCAGCGAAGAGTGGCTAACATCATTGATGCGCGCCACCGATCACATCCAATAACACTTCTTTGATGGTCTGATAGCGCAGAGGTAGAGCACGACTGCGCTTACGAACTAGAAATAGCTCTTCACATACAGTGTTTTTCAATTGAGCAATGTGTAACGTGTCTTTTAGCGGAAAATTGTCGACCGCACTTTGAGGCAGCACGGTGAAGCCAAGTCCTTTACTGACAGGTAGCAAAATTTGGCTCAATTGATTTACGTAGCCGGATAATGGTAAATCGCTCATCTTAATTTCTTGGAGCTGTGGTTCTTCACATTGGTCAAAAAACAGCGTCATGTAATGCTCGGCATCAGGGTGGCTAATGACACCACAGTCATGCAAGAGTTGTGGCGTTATCTGCTTATTTTGATAATGCTTTGGCAGAACCAAGCACAACCTCTCTTTACCAATTCGCTCACTGTGAAACAGACCTTTGTTGGGAACATCAGTCACGATACCAATATCGATGTGCCCTTGCGTTATGGCGTTGAGAATAGATTGATTTGGCGCGGCTTCTAAATGTAACGATAAGCTCGGGTGCTGTTTTTGCTTCTCCAAAATGGGCCCATACAACATTAACGCCATTGCACCAGAACAAGCCAGTTTACAGTGGCCTGAAAACGCATCATCAAAACTGAGCTCTTCGAGCAGCTTCTTCTCTCTATCTTCTAACTCGAGCGCATATGCGTAGACAATCCTGCCTTGCTCGGTTAATTCGAAGCTTTTGTTTTCGCGCTTGATCAAGGCATGCTGACAACTTTGCTCTAATTTTTTGATGTGTTGGCTGACGCCAGGCTGAGTCATAAAAAGTTTTTCTGCCGTTTGCGTAAAATGACCGACTTCAATCAATGTCTTAAATGTATGTAACCAAACAGGATTAAGCATAGTGTGTGATTTTCTGAGAGCTTTGTTGGGAGACGTAAAGAAAATGATAGCACGGTGTTTTATGAAAACAGAGAAGACTTAAACGATAAAGATGAATCTTTATCAATACATTACAGACAAAATAAAACCCCGCCTGGTTTCCCAGACGGGGCTTATTCTTTTTCGCAGCAATCCAGCTACTAATAGGTGCTCCCTGCATCTATCCTTGATTGTGGCTAAGTCCTTTAACCGAGTTCCTTGTTCATCGCCTTCCTAGCGGTGTCCATTCTTGCCTATCATCCTGACGGGCGAACTCTATCCTAGAGCTTAACTACATCCTTGCTGACAACTCATCCTAAGCTATCAAATCTTCATCCTGAAGATACCCAATCCTTTAGGCTTTTTTCCTGTTCCCGCCAACATCCTGTCGACAAATTGAGTATTGATGTTTTGCTGATTTGACTCAATTAACTTTTCTAAATTATTTTTACTTATTATTTTAAGTGAATTTAAATATTACTTTTAAATCATATATTTAGTGTTTTTTCTGGCATTGCTCTTAGAGGTGATTAATCTATTTGCTTACAACTCTTGTAAGAGATCTCGCACAAGTTTGGTGGTGAATGTATTAATGTGCGCTTTTTGTTCCGAGTTCTGTGGATTGAACTGGATCACAATGCGTTAAAAGGGAGACGATAAAGATGAAAGTGAATTGATCTTGAGTAGAGATTTGTTTGAAAAGAAATAAAAATTCTTGCGGTTTTTATAAACAGTATGGTAAATCTGAAATGCCCACCTTGTTAATCCTTATTAAGATTCAATGACAGTATAAGTAGGGAACTTGATTGCCATTTTTCTGTCATATCTGGTGAGTAAGTTAACCGTGTCAGATAGATAATATGCCGTTTGCCAGTAAAAACAGGCTGCAAGAAATCGGTAATTATCATTATGTTGTGAAATTGGTCACGGTTAAATGATTGATTCCCTTATAGATTGAAGGGGATACGACCTTAGACAATAAGCTCCATGAGGAGCGTTACTTATATAAGATGAGGGACTTTACTATGAAAAAGACTAGAAGAGCTCAGCTACATCGTGTGCGTATTCAATACTGGAAAGACACGAAAGACGCCCCAGCTAAAAAATCATAGTTAATTATACCTAACGGCACGAGCTGGCTGTGGAACGCAGTTTCCCGTTGATTGCCAGCTCAAAAACGCCACAATCACTCCGCGCAACTTCCCAAGCGCCCTATTTTTAATATCGCATTCTTCCAAAAATAAAAAAGCCAGTCTTAAGACCAGCTTTCTCTACCATTTACTGAGCTCTGCGTATTACAGGTTGCCCTTTAGTTACAGGTAGTTGGCGTCAACTAGTTCGCCCGCTTGCGCGCTTTTCACTTCTGGACGTGCTTCTAACCATTTGATAACTTGAGCTTTCTGTTCTTCAGTCGCACTGCCGTAACGGTCAGTAGAACACAGGAAGCCTTCAAACAGTTCTAGACCACCGCCACCGAAGCAAAGACCAAGCTCGTCAATGTAGTCGATAAAGTCATCAACGAATGCATCGTAACGGTCGAAGTCGTTAATGTCTGTTTCACAGCTGATCTCGAAACCTAGGATTGCGAACTCACCTAAGAACAGCTTTTTACGGATACGACGGCTCTTGTTATCGATCTTGTCTAATTTCATGATTATCTCTCGTAGATGATTTGATTTCGTATACCTTATACCTTCTATCACACTTTAGCCCAAGTAAAATCAGAATGAAGCGATACAGTTGGTTGTTATGTGACCAGAATTTAATTGCTTCGTTAGCTGTGTTGGTTTGGTTTGCAGTATTGTTGAAACACAAGTTTCATATGTTTTAAGCACTTTTGTCATTTTTCTTATCCAAACTTCTTGCCGTTCAACTAATCACTTATTTATTAATTAAACTATAAGATCGGGAAAGTAAAAATGAGCAAGGAAACCTTTGACGCGACGCGTTATAACCAAAGTGAAAACAAACCATTTGAAGATGTATTAGAAGCGAGCCTATCTCGACGCAGCATTCTGAAAGGTGGTTTAGGTATCAGTGCGATGACAGCGTTTGGTGCTTTCGGATTGGCTGGTTGTAACTCGTCTGACTCAGGGAGTACAGTAAGCAGTGGTTCGGGCGCATCTAAAGCCGTTCTTAACTTTGAATCTATCCCAGGCTCACTCACTGACGCAGTTTCAATTCCACAAGGCTACACCGCACAAGTACTAGTACCTTGGGGAACACCACTTAATGCACAAGGCAGCGCATGGCAAAATGATGGTACCAACACCAGTACCGATCAGTTAAATGCGCTAGGCATGCACCATGACGGTATGCATTTTTTCCCATTGAACGATAGCACTACAGATGGCTTGCTATGTATTAACCACGAGTACATCGACACATCAGCACTGCATCCAAACGGTCCGACGGTTGAAAATGGCGTACGTACCATTGTAGATGAAGTGCGCAAAGAGATTAACGCGCACGGTGTATCAGTGGTTCGCATTCAACTGGAAGATAACATGTGGAAGTTGGTTGATACCGACCCACTAAACCGTCGTTATACTGGTGCGACAGTCATGGATTTGTCTGGCCCGGTAGCCCACACATCTTTAACTGTCACTCGTTTCTCACCAGATGGCAGCCAAGCGCGTGGTACGTTAAACAACTGTGGCAACGGCTACACGCCGTGGGGCACTTACTTAACGTGTGAAGAGAACTGGCCTGGTTACTTTGTTAACGCCGGGACTCGTACAGAAGAGCAAGATCGCATTGGTGTTGATGACCAAAGCACACGCTACTTGTGGGAGACATTAGCAGGTAATGCAGAAGAGCGTCTTGATGAGTTCTCTCGCTTTAATGTGGCTCCAACAGGAGCAAGTGCGATGGATGATTACCGTAATGAAGCCAATGGTCACGGTTACATTGTCGAGATTGACCCTTACACGCAAAACTCACGTGCGAAGAAACGTACTGCGCTAGGTCGTTTCCGTCACGAGGGTTGTACTTTCGGTAAGCTTGAAGAAGGCAAACCAGTGGTATTTTATTCTGGTCACGATTCTCGCTTTGAATACCTATACAAATTTGAATCTGCGGCAGCGTGGGATCCAGCAGATGCTAACCCTGATAACCGCTTGGCGATGGGTGACAAGTACATGGACGAAGGCACACTGTATGTGGCGCGCTTCAATGAAGACAGCACAGGTACTTGGTTACCATTAACGCTTGATAGCGTAACAACCGCTGGTGGTACGTTAGCGGATCACTTTAACTCACTGGCTGAAATTATCATCAATACTGCTGGCGCGGCGGATTTAGTTGGGGCAACACCAATGGATCGACCTGAGTGGTGTACGGTTGATCCATTCACGGGTTCAGTATATTTAACATTGACGAACAATACGCGCCGTACAGATGAAACCAACCCTGCGAATCCACGTTTGAATAACAAGTTTGGTCATGTTATTCGTTGGGATGAAGGTGCTTCAGCAACTGACTTTACTTGGGATATCTTTGTCTTCGGTTCGCCAGCAAATGGTGATGCAGATACCAACCGTTCTGGCTTGAATGAGCTAAACCAGTTTGCGAGCCCAGACGGATTAGCGTTTGATGGCCGTGGTATTTTGTGGATTCAGACTGATAACGGCGCAGATGAAGTCACGTCTTACACCAATGATCAAATGTTGGCTGTTGTTCCATCTAAGCTAACAGATGAGAATGGTGATCAAGCTGTGATTGGTGCGGATAATCAAGCTGAATTGAAACGCTTCTTTGTCGGACCAAATGGTTGTGAAGTAACAGGCTTTACCATCAGCCCTGATTACAAATCATTGTTTGTGAATATTCAGCACCCAGGCAACTGGCCATACAGTGAAGATGCAGCCGAAGAAACGCCTGCTGGTGTTTCTGTGCGCCCACGAGCGGCGACAGTGGTTATTCGCCGTGAAGACGGTGGAGAGATTGCAGTTTAAACACCTTAAAATTCAAGCCCTGCAATTGCAGGGCTTGATGGTTTAGGCGAATGCCTAGTTGCACTTTGTACCTAGACAACAGGCTTAGCTTTTCAATGAACCGCCTGAAGTACGAATCACGTCTTGATACCAGAAAAAGCTTTTCTTACGTTTACGTTCTAGCGTTCCTTGCCCATCATCATGACGATCGACATAGATAAAGCCGTAACGTTTGCTCATCTCAGCGGTTGAGTTCGCGACCAAATCGATTGGCCCCCAGCTGGTAAAGCCCATCAACTCAACGCCATCCAGAATCGCTTCGTGTGCTTGCACAAGGTGGTCGTTCAAGTAAGCGATGCGGTAATCATCTTGAATCTCACCGTTTTCATCGATTTCATCACGTGCACCTAAGCCGTTTTCTACGACAAACAGTGGTTTTTGGTAGCGATCGTGAAGGAAGTTCAGCAGAATGCGCAGGCCTTTTGGATCGATCAACCAGCCCCATTGGCTCTTCTCAAGATATGGGTTTGGTACGCTATCGACAATGTTACCCACTTCCTTCTGTTTCGGGTCTGCACTTGCACAGCCACTTGCGTAGTAGCTGAATGAGATGAAATCGACACTTGCCGATGCAATTTCTTCTAAGTCGCCTGCTTCCATCTGAATTTCGATGCCGTTTTCACGGAAGTAACGCTTCATGTAGCCAGGGTACTGACCACGTGTTTGCACATCACCGAAGAACAACCACTTGTTGTTTTCATGCCTTGCTGCCAGCACGTCATCAGGATTACAGGTGTATGGGTAGTTGATTGCGCCAAGCAGCATGTTACCAATCTTGCCGTTTGGTACGATTTGCTGACACAGTTTTACCGCTTTTGCGTTTGCGACTAGCTGGTGGTGAATCGCTTGGTAAATCTCTTGTTCATTGGCGTCTTCTTGCAAACCAACACCAGTAAATGGTGCGTGTAGAGACATGTTGATTTCGTTGAACGTTAACCACAGCTTCACTTTGTCTTTGTAGCGTTCCAGCACTGTGCGAGCATAACGTTCGAAGAATTCGATGACGCGACGATCGCCCCAACCGCCATAGTTTTCAACCAGTGCGTAAGGCATTTCGTAGTGAGATAAGGTCACGAAAGGTTGGATGTTGTGCTCGGCAAGTTCGTCAAAAATTTTATCGTAGAACGCCAAACCTTCTTCGTTCGGTTCTAACTCGTCCCCGTTCGGGAAGATGCGGCTCCAAGCTAAAGATAGGCGCAGACAGTTAAAGCCCATCTCTTTGAACAGCGCGATGTCTTCTGGGTAGCGATTGTAGAAGTCGATCGCCACGTCTTTGATACCCGGTGTACGCTCTTCACGGGTTTGATGCGGACTCAAAATACCGTTTGGCAGCATGTCTGATGTCGATAACCCTTTACCCCCAAGGTTGTACGCCCCTTCTACTTGGTTTGCAGCAATGGCACCACCCCAAAGAAAATGTTCAGGAAACTTAATCATGTTTCTCACTCTTTATCGTTCGGAAGTTATTCGTCTTATTTGCTTGAGAATAGTGTAGGTCAAGGAGGGATTCTTGTATCGAGATCGTGTTTTTCTCAAACAGCGGGGATGCCTAGTTCTAATGATGATTTTGTAATCAATATCACCTTAGGCTGATTTGAACAATAAAGTGAAAGTCAGCCCATTTTGTTCATTCTTATGCACAGTAATTTGTCCGTTCATATCACGCATATTGTTGGCCGTAATCGCTAAACCCAGCCCCAATCCTTCACCAATTTTCTTTGAGGTTTGGAAGGGTTCGAACATGGATTCAAGCATCTCATCCGACACGCCGCAGCCATTATCACTGACGATCAGTTCGACCCGATTGCCAGTTGGGTTGACGATCAAGTTGAGCTGCGGGTTGGTGGTGTTGTTCATTGCGTCTAGCGCATTCGAGACAAGATTACCGAGCACCTGAAGCAGTCGTTGTTCTTCACCCATGATGTTAGGTAAGTCATGAGGAACTCGAACACGCACATCCACCTTGTCTAATTGGGATTGATAAACGCGTAAGGTCTCTTCGAGTGCGGAGGTAAGAGAAATTGCCTGCAAGCTTTCTGGTTTGTTATAGGCAAACGTCTTTAGCTGGCTGGTCATGCTTGCCATGCGATCAATTAGCTTCTGGACCAATACGTTGTTAGCTTTCATCATCTCGGTTTCACCGCGTTCTGCTAGTAGCTCGTTCGTGGTTAGCAGGGTGCGCAAGCCCGTCAGTGGCTGATTGAGCTCATGAGTAATCGCGCTCGACATGCGACCCAAAGCGGCCATTTTGCTCGATTCAATTAACTGGCTTTGCGCTTCTTTTAGCGCTTGAGTTCGCTCTTCTACTCGCTGCGCCAGCTCTTGGTTGACCTGTTGCAGTGATTGCTCGGCTTTTTTCCGCTTGCTGATGTCGATGATCGTCGCAAGGAAATACTGCTCGCCATGCCAAGGGAAACTGGTCAGTGAGAACAAGACAGGGAAGACGCTACCGTCACTTCGTCTGGCAATGGTTTCGACCGTACTGATCTCTGCGAGCTCTTTATGTTTAGGTAAATCCTTAAGCAACTTGAGTGTGGTGGAATTGGGATTGCCTGCATCGAATAACTCCCAAGCAAAAGCATGTCGATTGACGCTTTCTGGTAAACAGAACAAACGCTTCGCCATTGGGTTGAGATCGAATAGTTGCCCTTGTTCATCAATCAATAACAAACCTACGTGGGTCTTATTGATCATCTGTTTCAAGCGGCGTTGGGACTCTTCCAACAGAGCTTGAATTCGTTGTTGATTGATGTGCTTTTGGCGACGTTGTAGACCAATGATGACGAGTAATATAACCAATAAGAGTAGCGCTGCTACGCTCCAACCAATTACGTTGATGGTTTGCTGAATCGGCTTAGAAGGGGTGAGGTAGCTTACGTACCAATTCAAATCATCCAATTTTACGGTGTGCGCAAAATAGCGTTGCTGATTGAGCGTCCACACACTGATATTGGTGTTGTCGTATAAGCGCTGCGTTTCTAACTGAACGGTGTTGCTCGGTTCGTTAAACCAGTCTGCGTTATAAAGCGAGCTGCTTGATAGGAAAAAGCGTTGCTGGCGATTTTGCAACGTAATGATGTCTTGGCTAGTAATGGTCTGTTCGGTCAACAAGCTGAGGTTGATCTGCACCACCACAATGCCTGCGATATCCAGACCGTCGTAGATAGGGGCTGCAAGGTAATACAACGGACTCGAACCTTTGGTTTTGTTCACCAAGGAAACACCACCGCCTTGATTGTGAATTTGTTCCACAATGGCTTTTCGGTCAGACAGGCTAAAGCGCTCTTCGATCAAACTTGAGACCAATACTTCGCCAGAGTTAGACAGGATTAGCCAACCTTCGGTATTGGCGGCTTTATCTAGCTGAGTCAGTTGGGTTTGCAATGGCTCGTAATAAGTCAGATTCCCTTTCACAAACGCGATGGTTTCTGGGTTATTGGTTACGAGGTAAGGTAAGTGGTAGAAGCGTTTGAGTGCACGGCGAACTTCACCAATATAGTCGAGTAGTTTTTGTTGAGCTTCGGTTTGAGTTTGTACACTCAACCACTGACGGGCAACCTCTCTGCTGGCGCTATAGCAAGACAACATCAGCACTGCCGCAATTGCGACCACAAGCCATGTTTTGCCATTCCTTTTGCGCTGCATACCGACTCCATTCAGCTAGTGCGTTCTCACCAACAGTCATTAAAGAGTGCGCCTAACTGGTTGGATGTTAAAGACTTGTAAGCAAGAAGTGAGATCTAGCTCCTTTTCTCCTCAGTGGTTTTTGCTACCGTTAATAAAGATCGATTTCTTTCCCACCCCATAAAGCAGGCAGTAACTCATGGCTTTTGACGACATCCCTAAAATTGCACTTATCGAAGACGATGACATTGTTCGTCAGGCTACCAGTCAGTGGCTGCAACTGGCGGGGTTCGACGTGACCGCATTCAGTTTAGGCGAAGAGGGCAAAGCGGCCATTCTTAGCCAAGAATTTGATGCGATTGTCAGTGATGTTCGCCTGCCAGACACCGATGGTTTGTCGATACTAGAAAGCCTGATTGCCAATCACATTCCAACGCCAGTTATCTTGATCACCGGACATGGTGACGTTGATATGGCGGTAGGCGCATTACAAAACGGTGCGTTCGATTTTATCGAGAAACCTTTCCAACCGGAGCGCTTATCTCAACGTGTGACCGAAGCGGTTGAGAGTTATCGCGCACAAACGTCTACTCAAGATCGTCAAGAGTACCTTTCTAGCGTTAGCGGCTTAGAAGAAGTGTTGATTGGCCGAAGCCGAGTTATGCAACAGCTTAGAGAACAAGTAGCCAAGTTAGCGCGCATTGATACTAACGTGATCATTTACGGCGAAACCGGTTGTGGTAAAGAGCTAGTAGCGACCAGTTTGCATAATGAAAGCCAACGTAGAACCCATCATTTTGTGCCAATCAACTGTGGCGCGATTCCTGAGAACCTGTTTGAAAGTGAGCTGTTTGGGCATGAAGCTGGGGCATTTACCGGAGCGGGTAAAAAGCGCATTGGTAAATTGGAATACGCGGATAAAGGCACCTTGTTCTTTGATGAAATCGAGAGTATGCCGCTGTCGATGCAGGTGAAAGTGTTGCGTTCATTACAGGAACATACAGTAGAGCGCGTTGGGGGCAATCAGCAGATCTCAGTTGATTTGAGAGTGATCGCCGCCGCGAAAGAAGATCTCAATGATCATGATGAGTTTCGTCAGGATTTGTATTATCGACTCAATGTGGCGCAGATCTATTTGCCACCGCTACGCGAACGAGAAGAAGATGCGTTGATCTTGTTCGAACACTTTGCTTTGAAAAGTAACCCTGAAAGCCGCCCACTGAGTGAAGCCGATAGAAAAGCCATTCTTGCTTACGCTTGGCCCGGCAACGTGCGTGAGCTTAGAAATGTAGCGATGCGTTTTGCTCTGGATGAAACCGTCTCAGTAATGGAAATTCTCTCCAGTCGACCATCTTCTACAACCGAAGAGACACAAGCAGGCGTTCCGTTGGCGATTCAGCTACATAATTTTGAGCGTAAAGTGCTGCATGATTCTTTAGTCAGGCATCATGGACGCATCAATGAGGTGATGCAGGAGTTGGATTTACCACGTCGAACCCTTAACCAAAAGATGCAGAAGTTTGGTTTGAATCGCTCCGACTATACTTAGTGCGATTTCTAGCTAATTCGAAATCACTGGCATAACAAACATGTTATGCGCTTTTGGCAGGAGCTGGGACAAACTTATAATTTAGGTCTTTACCTTCTCCAAACAAGGTAACGAGGTTCCTTCCTGTATGTTTAGAGCTATATAGCGCTTCGTCTGCTTCAGCAAGCGCCTCTTGAAGTGATTGCCCCTTAGATAACTGACTGATACCAAAGCTCATGGTCACTTCAGTTTTAAATGATTGCAAAGCGGTTTCAGTTTCGACCGCAAGGCGAATTTGCTCTGCGAAAATTTTGGCTTGCTGTGCTTTTTCGAGCAAAACAATCATGAACTCGTCACCACCAAATCGCACAATGCAGGCTGACTCAGGAAGATGCTTTTTAAAAATAGTGGAGATCGTTGCCATGACGGAGTCGCCAACCGTGTGACCATAGTGATCATTAATCGCTTTGAACTTGTCGACATCAGTCATAATAATGCTGATTGCTTGGTTTTTTTTATGTGCTTTACTAACCAAGTTTGGAACGATTTCTTCCATGGCTCGACGATTATATAGCCCTGTGAGTGCATCTAAATGAGAGAGATCATTAATGGATTGCACCAAGCGTCCGTTAATTAACCACAGCATACTAAAGCTCAAAGCAACGATCAGGCAGATGCTAAATAAGAAAGTCAGCTGATGGATAAGGCCTGCGACCATAAAACTTGGTAACTCACCTGAAAAAGTACTCCAAAGCGCCCTAAATCCCATAAAAAAACTAAATCCAAAGAAAGAGTAAGCCATTGCTTTAACAGGGAGCTTTAAGTCCTTTTGGGTACCTTTAAGCATGGCGACACCACTAAAGAAGGTGACGATACAAATATACGTGCTCAGATAAATAATACGGCTTTTGATAGAAGGGTCATGGAAGGTGAAATAGTAAAATGAACCACTAAAAACAGGTGTTAACAAGGTGAGACAGTGAGCCAATTTTAAAGGGTATTGACGAAAAATGCTTACGCTATATAGCGTAAGCAAGAAGCCGACTAATATGAGAGTGTTGGCTATGACGATGGTCAGCCAGTCTGGCGCAGAGCCTCTAAAGCCAAGTAAAAAAGGACCTAAACCAATAAACAGTAGTGATATCGAGAAGGTTTTTAGGCCTTTGACTCTACCCTGAGTGTATTGATAACAAAGCAGACTAATAGAGTAAATGCAAGAGAACAGAATAACGATAAAGTTCAGTGTTCTGATGTCTAGATACTGATTATCCATAGGCGACCCATATCAATCTTTCATTCAGGCAACTCCTTTGCCTGATATCAATAAGCGAGCTACATAGTAACGCACTTATTGAGCGATGTCTTATGTTAAACGGCTATTCATTCACCAGCTCGAATTGTTCGGTTTGGTTGGTTTTCGTCGTAAACAGCAGACCAACAATCATCATAAATACGCTAGGCACAATCCAGCTAGCAAAGTCATTGTACAGAGGCATGTAATTACCCATCCACTCATCAGTGGAACTTGGCATGTAACCTAGGATGTGCAGCGCATCAACACAACCAAACGCTAGAGCAGTGAATGCGGTCGCTACCACCATGATTTGCGACATCTTGTTGCGCACTGGTGCCATGATCATCAACGCAATTGCTACTGGGTGAAGAGCCACAACGGCTGGCAATGTGATAGCCAATAGTTGTTCTAGGCCTACGTTAGCGATTAGACCTGCTAACACCATGGTCGTGATAACGCAGCCTTTGTAGTTCACTTTGCTGAAAGTGTTGTCGTAAAACTCACTGCCTGCTGTGGTTACGCCGATAGCAGTAGTCAAACACGCTAATACCATCACGGCACCAAGTAATAGTGAGCCAAATGCGCCGAAGTGGCTGAAGGTGAATGCCGTTAAGATGTCGCCGCCATTACTGAACTCAGAACCCAAGTATGAGCTTGTCGAACCAATGTAAGCCAATGAGATGTAGACAAATGCCATGGCAACCGCGTACATCAAAGCTGCGATCAGCGTGTATTTTGCGGTGGCTTTCGGACAATCCACACCCATGCTGCGAATCGCGCGGAAGATGATCCAACCAAAACCGATAGAACCTAGCGCATCCATCGTCATGTAGCCTTGGGTCAAGCCTTCAGCAAATGCACCAGATACGTACGGTCCTGTTGCGGTAGTTAGCTCACCTGCAGGAGAAACCAAAGCCGTCACAGACATGATGATTAAGATAGCCATCAATGCAGGCGTTAAGATCTTGCCTAGGTTGTCGACCAACTTACCCGGATATAGGGCAAATAGAATGGTGATGGCACAGAAGGCAATAGTGAAAGGCACCAAAGCGGCGTCACCAAACATTGGCGCAAAGCTGAATTGGTAAGCCACGGTAATTGCACGTGGGATTACGAACGCAGGGCCAATCACAATAAATACCATCACCCAAAAACTGGTCGCCAAAGGTTTAGGCAGGGCTGCGGTTAATTTTTCTGAACCGTTTACGATAGCGACCATCACTAGTGCCATTGCAGGCAGACCTACGCCCGTTAAGAGGAAGCCAGACATCCCGCTCAGAAAGTTTTCACCTGCTTGATAACCCAAAAATGGAGGGAAGATCAGGTTACCCGCGCCTAAGTACATGGCGAAAGTCATGAAGCCCAAAGCGGCGATATTGCGTGCGCTTAACATTGTTATTCCTCTTATGTTTCGCTTGGAAGAAACTGAAAGGAATGGGAGGAGTATGTGGTGTTCCCGTCAGCTTCTTCTCAAGCTGACAGAAAGTTTAGATATAGCCTGTCAGCTCTGAATCAGTTTCAGAGAGAGCAGGAGGATCGCAGCAGCAACGCCAGATGGGCGTTTTAAAGCGAATTGTAATTGCGCAGTTGCTGACATGGGTGATCCTTAATGACAAAAAAATACCAAGGAATACGTTTGCCTTGGTGTGTTGTTACCCTAACGAACATAGGGCTATTGGCACAACCCCGAAGTAGAAAATAAGTTGATACGGTCAATGTTTGTTTCTGAACTGGTGGATCGAACTGCTTTTTAAATTCAAAATTAGAATAAATGACTTTTCATTTCTGTAACATGGCTTGTTTTGCTGTATTTTTGTGCTATTTGTAGTCGTTTAGGCTATAAACTTCCGCTGATAAAGTGAGCAGTTTAGAATGATGCGCTTTTTCTTCTTATTGTTAAGACGCTCATTAGTTGCAATTCAATCCAAAATTGCATCGGCAAAATATTGCTTATTAGTGAATCGTGCATTTATTTTGTCTTGATCACATTTTATTAACCTTTTGCGATCTAGGCGTGCAACCTTCTCCTCTTCAATGAGCAAGATCTTGCTCATTACTTTGCTATCAAATCAGCATGATTTTGCTCATTTTTGATGTCTTTCAGCTCTTAGTTCAATAAATACAAAGGGTTAAAAGTTGGCATTTCAATTGCTCTAGGGAATGTGTTGTTAATAAAGGTTTAACATGATGTAAATCCCCAATCGTGAAACGACTACACGGAGAGTAATAATGAAAATGAATAAGCTGGTAAAAGCTTTGGCTGTCGCTGTGACTTCTTTTGGTATTGCTGCTAACGCTGCGGCAGAAGATCGTAGCTATATTCTTGCAACGGCATCGACAGGTGGTACTTACTACCCTGTGGGCGTAGCGTTGGCGACGTTAAGCAAAGTGAAGTTGGCACCAAAGCACCACTTCTCCCTTTCTGCAATCAGCTCTGCGGGCTCTGGTGAAAACGTTAAACTGCTGAATGAAAACGAAGCACAGTTCGCGATTCTACAAGGTCTTTACGGTGCGTGGGCTTGGTCTGGAGAAGGTCCTTATGAGAAGAGCGGTCGCCAAGAACAACTGCGCTCAGTCTCTATGCTTTGGCAAAACGTTGAGCACTTTATTGTTCGCTCTGACCTAGCAAAAACGGGCACAGTGACTGATCTGAACAACCTAGATGGCAAGAAGTTCTCTATCGGTAAGAAGAACTCAGGTACTGAGAACTCTGGTCGCCAAATCATGAAAGGTCTGAAGGTCGACCCTGATAAATTCAATCTTGCTTACATGGGTTACGGCGGCAGTGCGAGCGCACTTCAAAACGGCACCATTGACGGCATGAACACGCCTGCGGGTGTACCTGTTGGTGCGGTCACTCAAGCTTTTGCTGCGTTGGGTAAAGACATTTCGATTCTTTCGTTTACTGACGAACAAATCAAAGAGGCGAACGGCAATTACAACCTATGGACGAAGTACGAGATCCCAGCGAACACGTACCCGGGTCTAGATAAGCCGATCACCACCATTGCACAGCCTAACTTCTTGGCAGTTCGTGAAGATATCTCGGAAGAAGACGTTTACCAGCTAACCAAAGCGATCTACGAGAACCTGCCTTTCCTACAAGGCATCCACAAAGCAACAAAAGCAATGGCGATTGAGAAAGCGATCGCTGGCTTGCCAGTGCCTCTTCACCCAGGTGCGGTGCGTTACTACAAAGAAATGGGCATCGAAATCCCATCAGACCTAATGGTGAAATAACGCCAACTTCGCCCCGAGTTTCGGCTCGGGGCATTTTATCCCTACCGATTTCTAAGATGGAAAAAGCCGCCAGAGCTTGGAGTATGAGATGAGCAACTCAATAGAAAAGGAATTGCAGAAGTTTGAGCTGCCCACGCGCACTGATTTTCCGTGGGTAACCACCACAATCACAGTGTTTGGCGTGGTGTTGTCTGCTTTGCACATTTGGTTTAATACCTTATCGACGTTACCAGAGTTATGGATTTCCGCGACCCACTTTGCTGGCTTTGCGGTGATTTGTGCGCTTTGGTATCCGGCTCATATCTCTCTCAAGCAGAGTAAGCTTGCACTCGGCATCGATGTGTTAATTGCTATGGGCGCGGTCGCGTGTTTGCTCTACATTCCCTATGCCGAAGATGCGCTGTACGAACGTGGCGTGAAGTTCGTGACCAGCGATTGGGTCTTCGCCATCATGGCAATCCTGATTGTGATTGAGCTGATCCGACGCACCATGGGCTGGTTTATTCCTGTGCTGATTGTGGTGTGTCTGAGTTACGTTGTGCTTTGGGGTGAGTGGGCGACAGGTATTTTCCATTTCCCGGGTTTGAGCATGGAAACCTTGCTCTACCGTAGCTTCTATTCTTCTGAGGGCATGTTTGGTTCTATCTCGCGCATCAGTTGGACTTTCGTATTCATGTTCATTCTGTTTGGTGCGTTTCTTGTGCGCTCTGGTGTCGGTGATTACATCATCAATGTGGCACGTGCTGCGGCTGGTAAAATCATCGGTGGTCCCGGTTTTATCGCAGTGATTGGCTCGGGATTGATGGGCTCAGTATCTGGATCTAGTGTGGCAAATACGGTTTCAACTGGTGTTATCAGTATTCCTTTAATGCAAAAAGCAGGTTTCCCTTCGCGCTTTGCAGCGGGCGTTGAAGCTGCGGCGTCGACAGGTGGTCAGCTGATGCCACCAGTGATGGGCGCGGGCGCTTTCATCATGGCGTCTTACACGCAAATTCCTTATGTCGATATCATCGCGGTTTCTTTCATTCCTGCTCTTATCTATTTCTTGTCCGTGGCGTTCTTTGTGCGTATTGAAGCCAAACGCAGCGGCGTTCAAAAAATCACGACCAGCGATGAATCTCTATTAAAAGTGCTGATCAGCGGTTGGCACAACCTTATCCCACTGGCGGTATTGGTCACTTTGTTGGTTCAAGGTTTTACACCGACTTACGCTGCAGGTTTGTCAATCATTTCTGTGGTGGTGGCTTCTTGGTTCTCGAAAGATCATAAGATGGGACCAAAAGCGATCATCGAAGCGCTATCGCAAGGTGCAAAGAACATGGCGACAACCGCCGTATTGCTGGTGGGTATCGGTTTGGTGATCAACGTGATCAGTACAACTGGCATCGGCAACACCTTCTCACTGATGATCGACGGTTGGGCGAATGGCGACTTGTTCATCATGATCGTTCTGATTGCGCTCGCTTCTCTTGTTTTAGGTATGGGTTTACCTGTGACAGCGGCGTATATTGTATTGGGTACTCTGTCTGCCCCTGCGCTTTACAAGTTAATTGCCGAAAACCAATTGCTTGAATTGATGGTGTCGGGTCAATTGCCTGAACAAGCAAAAGCTATCTTCATGTTGGCGGCGCCAGAAAAGTTGGAACTGCTTAATGCACCAATGGCGTTGGAAACCGCGAAAGAAATGGTGGCGCTAGTACCTGCGGACTTTATGGAAACCCTACTAGAGCAAAGTTTGGGTATGGAAGCGGTAGGCTTGGCATTGCTGGCTGCTCACCTCATCATCTTCTGGTTATCGCAAGACAGTAACGTAACGCCTCCAGTGTGTTTGACCGCATTTGCAGCGGCAACCATCGCGAAAACACCTCCAATGCGTACCGGCCTGATGGCGTGGAAAATCGCTAAAGGTTTGTATCTTGTACCGCTACTTATTGCCTATACAGGCTTGGTCAGTTGGGATGTGACGTCGGTAATTACCGTAGGCTTCTTTGCCATCATCGGTACCTATGCATTGATTGGTGCGATTGAAGGCTACTTGGAAGGTCCTCTAAACATTCTGACGCGTCTCTTGTTGGTAGTGGTGGGTACATTGCTAGTTTGGCACGATATCCCAATGTTGGTTCGTGTGGCAAGCTGCGCGGTATTTGTCGGGGTGTTCATTTACAGTGGTCGCAAGTTCAAATTGCAACAATCTCAACTATCGGTTTTATAAGAGGTCGTATGAAATCAGTCTATGACTACATCATTGTTGGTGGCGGTATCGTTGGTGTGTCGACAGCATGGCAACTACAGCAACGTCATCCAGACAAATCCATTTTATTGGTTGAGAAAGAGTCCGGTTTTGCCCAGCACCAAACCGGACACAATAGCGGCGTGATTCATGCCGGGGTGTACTACGCACCGGGCAGCTTAAAAGCGGATTTTTGTAAGCGTGGGGTAGAGCGAACCATTTCGTTCTGCGCCGAGCACGATATTCCGGTGGAGAACTGTGGCAAGTTACTGGTTGCGACCAATGAGCAAGAAGTCGAACGCATGAATGCCCTCTATGAGCGCTGCCATGTCAACGGCATCGACGTAAAGCTACTCGATGAAGTTCAACTTAAACTGGCTGAACCAAACATCACGGGATTGGGCGCGATTTATGTCAAAACCACCAGTATTGTGGACTATCGTTTGGTCACTGAGCAGATGGCGGAAGAGTTCAAAAAGCTCGGCGGTCAAATCAGCTTGAGAACCAAAGTGGTGGCTGCCGAAGAGAAGGACGAAGAAGTTCAACTGACCTGTATTTCAGACGGTCAAACCATGCAGCTCAATGCTAAGTTCTTGGTTACTTGCAGCGGCTTGATGGCGGATCGCATGACGAAGATGATGTCTATTCCGACCGATTTCCAAATCATCCCTTATCGTGGTGAATACTACCGCTTAGATAGCAAACACGACCAAGTGGTGAATCATCTTATTTATCCAATTCCCGACCCTGACTTGCCATTCTTGGGCGTCCACCTGACTCGCATGATTGATGGCAGTGTGACCGTAGGTCCAAATGCGGTGCAAGGCTGGAAGCGAGAAGGGTACGACAAGGTTAACTTCAGCTTGCAAGATACCATGCAAATGCTGAGCTTCTCCGGTTTCTGGAAGGTGACACAAAAGCATCTAAAAACCGGATTGGATGAGTTTAAGAACTCGTGGTGGAAGCCGGGCTATCTCAAGCTGGTCAATAAATACTGCCCAAGCATCAAGGTAGACGATCTCAAACCATATCCTGCGGGTATTCGTGCGCAAGCGGTGTTATCCGATGGCTCTTTGGTTCATGACTTTTTGTTTGCCGAGAGCGCAAGAAGCCTACACGTTTGCAACGCGCCCTCTCCCGCAGCGACATCTGCAATGCCTATTGGAGAGTACATTTGCGATAAAGTGAATGAGAAGATAGAGGCGAAAACGGTATAAAACAAAGGCGACGTAACGGTCGCCTTTATTGTATTTGAATCTGGGATTTAGGAGTTGCCATCTTTAGGGCAGAGTTCGCCTTTCTTTGCGTGTCTTTCTATCATGTAATCGCCTCGGGCACTGTGCAATACAATTGCATTCCAGACTTGACCATCTTGCAACTCGAACTCAAAAGCATAATGGGTGCCGCCGACCATTTTCGTTCTCACCTCATGAATTGCTTTCAATTTATCATCGGCATTCATTTGATAAAGCACCATGTTAAGTGAACGTCTGGCGTCAGGAGTTGCCTCAGCAAGTTGCCAATGGCTCTGTTCGTTTGTTGCGGAGCAAATAGACCGCATTTTACTTTTCATGGCGGATGACATCTGCTTGTCTACGGCCAATGCATTTGGTGAAAACAGTGGAACCGTCAAAGGAATCAAAGTTACCAGAAACCGCTTTAAGGTCATAAAAACACTCCGTTGTTTTACTCTTGCTTGAGTATAGACCTCAATGGCTTCAGATGTGGTGCAGTAGACTCTGGGCCTACAATATCGCAGTTCGTATCAACGAACTGATGATAAACAAGGCGACCACGCTTGCCAGCCAAATGCCAATGAACCACAAAATGGGTTTTAGTTTCATCAGTGATATCCTTCTCCACGTTTCATCTTGCCGCGGAAAACCCAGTACGAATAAGCCGTGTAGGCTATGATCAGAGGAAGTAATACCACCGCACCGGCAAGTAAAAATGCCAAACTTTTGTCTGGCGCGGCGACGTCTTGATAAGTGAGTGCGAATGGGACCAAGTAAGGGAATGTACTGACACCGAAACCCATCGCGGACACAAGAAACAGGCCGATCGCAAGAACGTAGGCTCGGACGGCTTTGTGGTCGAGTAAGGCTTTGAATAGCTGCCAAATAAGTGCCGCTGTAATAATTGGTAAAATGAAAAACAGTAGCGAGTTTGGTAATGAGAACCAACGTTCAAATACGATATTTTGGCTCAATGGCAGCCACAAACTGGCGATGAATATACAGGCTACCATCGCTAGTCCCCATCGTCGCGCGACCACGTAATAGCGCCCCATCAGCTCTTCTGGAAGCTTGATTAATAACCAGCATGAACCGAGCAGAATATAAGCACAAACAAGCGCCAGGCCACAAAATACGCTAAATGGTGAAAGCCAATCAAACCATCCACCTGCGTATGCTCGTTCACTAACCTCTATACCTTGGAGCAGGGTTCCGAGCATAATGCCTTGCATCAATGCCGCGGTGAGTGAACCAATGAAAAAAGCGCTATCCCATAAAAACTTTCCGCGTTGTGTTCGGAAGCGATACTCAAAAGAAACCCCGCGCAGAATTAACCCGAGCAGCATTAAAATCAGGGGAGCATAGAGTGCTGGCATAATGACCGCGTAGGCGAGGGGGAACACGGCAAAAAGCCCACCACCGCCAAGAACTAGCCAAGTTTCATTCCCATCCCAAACAGGAGCGATGCTGTTCATCATCATGTCGCGCTCTTCATCGTCATTAGCGCTGAGGAATAGGATACCAATACCGAGATCAAAGCCATCTAACACGACATAAATCAGAACGGCGAGCCCAATCAAAGCGTACCAAATTAATGCGTAATCCATGAGTTAGCTCCTAGGTTAGATGGTTAGAATGTGTGATGGCATCGGTTTTCGTGCCATCAGGAAGTCGGCTATCTAGACCTTCTTCATATCGAGTTGGAGACTTGCGCATCAAACGTAGGAGATAGAAGAAGCCAGCTCCAAAAACCACAAAGTAAACCACGATGAACGCCGTCAGGGAGACGCTCACCGCGGCGGCATCAATAGGCGATGCCGAATTGGCTGTGGTTAAAAGACCGTATACGGTGTAAGGCTGTCGACCGACTTCGGTAGTTATCCAGCCTGCTAAAACTGCAATAAACCCCGCTGGGGCAAACAGCACACAAATACGTTGAAGTGCCCTCGAATCAAAAAGTTTGCGACGTTTTCTTAGCCAAAGGCTCCACAAACCAATAACAAGCATGCCAAAACCAAGCGCGACCATTACTCGGAAAGACCAGAAAACGATAGAGACAGGAGGGTGTTCCTCCTCTGGAAAAGCATCTAATCCCTTCACTTCACCGTTGAGGTCATGAGTTAAAATCAAACTACCGAGTTTGGGGATTTCCAGTGCGTATTCCATGCGTTTTTCTTCATCGTTAGGGATACCGAAGAGGATCAATGGCGCGCCTTGGTGAGACTCATAGTGCCCTTCCATCGCGGCAACTTTGGCGGGTTGATGTTCAAGGGTGTTTAATCCATGCATGTCTCCAGCAACGATTTGAATTGGTGTCACGATGGCAGCCATCCACATTGCCATCGAGAACATAATTCTGGCTAGAGGGTTATGGTTTGCTTTTAGCAAGTGATAAGCGGCAACGCCGGCTACAACAAAGGCAGTAGTAAGGTAAGCGGCGAGCAACATATGAACGAGCCGGTAAGGGAAGGAAGGGTTGAAGACAATCGCCCACCAGTCTTCTGGGATAAACTGTCCGGCTTCGTTGATACTATAGCCCGCTGGTGTTTGCATCCAACTATTAACCGAAAGTATCCAAAACGCAGACAAAAACGTCCCGAATGCAACAATACAAGTCGCGGCGAAGTGAAGCTTCTTACCTACCTTATCCATACCGAAAAGCATCACGCCTAAAAACCCAGCTTCGAGGAAAAACGCAGTAAAAACTTCATAACCCATTAGCGGGCCTAGGATTGGGCCTGTTTTGTCGGCAAACACGCTCCAGTTAGTACCGAATTGATAGCTCAACACGATGCCACTCACCACACCCATACCAAAACTGATGGCAAAGATTTTGAGCCAGTACTTATAGATTTGCATGTACTGTTTGTTGCCCGTTTTTAAGTACAAGCCCTCTAATACAGCGAGATAACTTGCCAAACCAATCGTAAACGCTGGAAAAATAATGTGGAAAGAGACAGTAAAGGCAAATTGGAATCTAGCTAGGTCAATGGCGAGTGTGTCCATGAGCGGTCCCTTTTTCGTTGGATAAACTGTTCGCCGGATTTAAAGAGGAGACAGAAGAGTGGCGAACAAGGTGAAATACGAAGAAGGAAGACGAAGAGATTAAAAAACGATCGCTTTTTACACATGTGCGTACCATCTTTTAGATAAAGGAGGAGCGTTATGAGCCTTAAACATTACTTTGAGAAAGCGACACCTAAGTTTGGTCCAGGTGGGAAGTATCACAAGTTCTACCCACTGTTTGAAGCTGTCGAAACCATTTTTTACACGCCTGGTAAGGTAAATCAGGGCATGACTCATGTTCGAGATAGCATCGATTTAAAACGTATTATGATCATGGTGTGGCTGGCGGTCTTCCCTGCCATGTTCTGGGGTATGTACAACATAGGCCAGCAAGCGAGTGATGCCTTGTTGTATGGAATGGATCAAGCCTCAGCTCAGCAAGCGCTTGTTTCTTCATGGCAACTGAGTTGGGTATGGGGCTCGTTAGATGCGGTTTCACAAGCGGGGTGGGGAAGTAAAATGTGGCTTGGTGCTACTTACTTTCTTCCAGTTTATGCGACGGTGTTTATCGTTGGTGGTTTCTGGGAAGTTCTGTTTGCTATTGTGCGAAAGCATGAGGTAAATGAAGGCTTTTTTGTCAGCTCTATACTCTTTGCGCTGATCCTTCCTCCGACAATTCCACTATGGCAAGCGGCTTTAGGTATCACTTTCGGTATTGTTGTGGCGAAGGAGATTTTTGGTGGTACTGGACGAAACTTCCTAAATCCAGCTTTAGCAGGGCGCGCGTTCTTATACTTTGCCTATCCTGCCAACATGTCCGGTGGTGCCGTGTGGGTCGCGGCTGATGGTTACTCTGGCGCTACTCCACTTAGCCAATGGTATGAAGGAGGGCAAAGTGCTTTGATAAATAATATGACGGGAGAGCCAATTTCATGGGGAGATGCTTTTGTTGGTAATTTACCAGGCTCGATGGGTGAAGTCTCCACGTTGTTGATCGCACTAACAGGCTTGGTTCTCATCTTTATGAAGATTGCATCGTGGAGAATTGTTGCGGGCGTGTTGGTCGGTTTAATCGGAGCTTCATTACTATTGAATGCGATCGGTTCAGACTCTAACCCCATGTTCTCCATGCCGTTCTACTGGCACTTCGTGATTGGTGGGGTTGCGTTTGGTACCTTCTTCATGGCGACAGACCCTGTCTCGGCAGCTTTTACCAATAACGGGAAATGGGCATACGGACTATTAATCGGCGTGATGACGATTTTTATCCGAGTGCTGAACCCGGCTTATCCAGAAGGCATCATGTTAGCTATTCTATTTGCTAACTTATTCGCGCCACTTTTCGATTACCTAGTCAAAGAAAGTAATATCAAACGCAGAATGAAAAGGGCGAGACCTTCTTAAAATGAGGGTAACCTCACTGAAAGTTGATTGAAAACTGCACTATATTGAAAAGGTCAGAGACATGGGGTTTCTGACTTTTTATTTTTATCAGGAGGACGAAGACGATGAGAATAAAGGATATTCTCGATAGCCGTTTGGTGCTGTCGTTCTGGTATAACCTAGACTACTGCTTGTCTCTTCTTAGTAAAATCTCTTCTCGTTGATTTCCTCAATGCAATCGCATTGAAAAGCATTCTATCTATTTGTTTTTTAGTCTTACGTGAAACTGCGTAGGGCAATGCGTATAAGGAAATTAACAATGAAACGTATTCCAGAACCTTTTCGTATCAAAATGGTTGAGCCAATCAAAATGACGACTTTGTCAGACCGTGAAGTCGCGTTAAAAGAAGCGGGCTATAATCCATTTCTTCTTCGTAGTGATGATGTTTATATCGATTTGCTGACTGACTCAGGCACTGGTGCCATGAGTGATAATCAGTGGGCTGGTATCATGATGGGGGATGAATCCTATGCGGGGAGTCGAAATTACTACAACCTGTGTGATGCAGTGGAGCACTTCTTCGGTTATAAGCTCACCGTGCCTGCACACCAAGGGCGTGGTGCCGAGCAAATTTTGTTCCCCGCTTTGATTGAGCGTATGCGTCAGGTGCGTGGCGGCGAAACGCCAGTCTTTATCTCGAACTACCATTTTGATACCACAGCGGGTCACATTGAACTCAATGGCGGTAAAGCGATTAACGTGGTAACGGAAGAAGCATTCGACACCACTACGCCTTATGATTGGAAGGGCAATTTTGATATCGATAAGCTGGTGGCAACAATTGAAGCGCACGGTTCGCATAACATTTGTGCAATTATCACCACGATTACTTGTAATAGCTCCGGTGGTCAGCCTGTGTCGATGGAAAACATGCGCAGTGTGTACGAGATTGCAACCAAGTACGATATTCCAGTGGTGATTGACTCGGCTCGTTACTGTGAGAACGCCTACTTTATCAAGCAGCGTGAAGCGGGTTACGAGAATAAATCGATTCTGGAAATCATCCGTGAGATGTACCAGTACGGTGATATGCTCACCATGTCAGCTAAGAAAGACCCGATGGTAAACATTGGTGGCATGTGTTGTATTCGTGATCATAAGGAGTTGTTCCAGGCGGTGCAGACGCGCTGCGTACCCATGGAAGGATTTGTGACATACGGTGGTATGGCTGGGCGTGATATGGAAGCGCTCGCTCGCGGTTTGTATGAAGCGGCAGATGAAGATTTTCTTCACTACCGAATTAGCCAAGTTCAATACTTAGGTGAGCGCTTACGTGAAGGCGGTATTCCAATTCAATACCCAACGGGTGGTCACGCAGTGTTTGTGGATGCCGCTAAGATTTTGCCACATATTCCAGCGGATCAGTTTCCTGCGCAGGTATTGTGTAATGCTTTGTACTTGGAAGCGGGTATTCGAGCAGTAGAGATAGGATCGTTGCTGCTTGGTCGAGATCCGGAAACGGGTAAACAAAAAGCGTCAGAGCTTGAGTTGATGCGTTTGACCATTCCACGTCGTGTCTACACAAACGATCATATGGATTACATTGCGGATGCGATTATCGAACTGAAAAATCGTGCACATGAGTTAAAAGGGCTCACTTTCGAGTACGAGCCACCAGTGCTGCGCCACTTTACTGCTCGATTTAAAGAGATCGATTAACTCAAGTTTAAATCTAGATAAGCAAAAGGCCGCGAGTTTCGCGGCCTTTTTCGATTCGTTTATTTCTTAGCGTTACAGTTACGCTAACTCTAATGTGATGCGAACGAACTGGTCGTCTTGATACTGCACTTCATAATTGAAGGTACCACTGGCGTAAATGCTGCCAAGGAAAAGTGAGCGTTGACTCATTGGTCCGCGGAACAGCATCGAAATAGGAGCGATTAGGGCGTTATTATCATCGAAGTGCTGATTTAAGTTCTCAGAAAGCACACACAGCAAACAGCCGTGTTGGTCGTGAGATAAGTCGACGTCTTCCGGTCTCGATAATAACACGGTAGTCCCCAGTTTCTTCTCAATCTCGTTGATCAGCAGCAAGTAGCTATCTAGATCGGGTTGAGGGTTGCTGGGTTTGTCTGCACCGACGCAGCGCTCGAGTAATGCTTCCAGATTTCCGTTCTCACCTTTTGCCTGCTGAGTCAAAGACTTTAACGGCTTTTTAATCAGCTTATAGCGATTACTCTTCAGTTTTGGTTTCAGCCATTTCTGAAGTAAGTCATTACGTTCTTTAAGGGAGAGGCCATGCGAGGACGCGTGAATTTTAAAGTGCAGGTGTAATAAAGCGTGAACCGCAAGCTCACTCAGAAGTTGATTAGCATCTGTAGACTGTCTTGCCTGCTTAGAACTTTGCATTACACTCGAACAAAATTAGGGAAGAAGGATAATGGTGCCGAGAGAGGGACTCGAACCCTCACACCAAAGGCACTAGCACCTCATGCTAGCGTGTCTACCAATTTCACCATCTCGGCATCATGATGCTCTGAATACTCAGAGGCCTCGAAAGAAGCAACGCGAATTATAACCAAAATCCACCTGTTGGCGAGAGCAAAATGACGAATTTTGGCTCTTTCGAGTTTGATTGCATATTTATTGGTCACTTTTATGTTTTTTACCATCAACGCCTATCCTCATCTCCTTACTTTTACTAATGGTATGACGATAAAAGAGTGCTTTTGCCTAAATTTTGAACGCTTGAACGTTTGCGTAAATAAATGTGATGAATATCTCTTTTTGTTGGCTATACTTGCGTCCCGTTTAAGCGGGAATTAGGGTTTAGTTGTTCAGGACCCTTACCCATACAAGCCGTCACATGGAGCAGGCCAAGCAACATGCTCGCCAGCAGTGAATGACCCCACGGACCGGACCAGCTACGTTCAATTGCTTGTATAAGGTAAAAATAAGATGTCGAACTATTCGTTCTGTCTACATTCTGGATCTAAAAGTGAGTTATCACTCGCTGCGTTGTCCCTTTCTTCTGCCAATTCCTTTGGCTCTTTTTTCTTTTTCAACGTTTAGTAGGTCCAGCTCATGAGTGTTCTATTTAGTCTATTTGGTATTGTTGCACTGCTAGGTTGTGCTTTCCTACTTTCTGAGGGTCGTTCTTCCATCAATTGGAAAACTGTATCTCGCGCCTTGATGCTACAAATGGGGTTTGCTGCTTTGGTGCTCTATTTCCCGTTGGGTCAAGCGGCGCTGGCGAGTTTAAGTAATGGTGTCGCGGGGCTACTCGGCTTTGCTGATGAGGGGATTAAATTCCTCTTTGGTGACCTCGCTTCTTCTGGCTTTATCTTCGCTATTCGTGTCCTCCCTATCATCATCTTCTTCAGTGCTCTTATCTCCGCCCTTTACTACTTGGGCATTATGCAAAAAGTGATTCAATTTATTGGTGGCGCTATCCAGAAGTTCTTGGGTACGAGTAAAGCAGAGTCTTTGGTTGCAACAGGGAACATCTTCTTATCCCAAGGCGAGTCACCACTTCTTATTCGTCCATTTCTTTCTAACATGACTCGCTCTGAACTGTTTGCCGTGATGGCTGGTGGTATGGCTTCAGTGGCGGGCAGTGTGCTTGGTGGTTATGCTGGTTTGGGTGTCGACCTCAAATACTTGATCGCGGCAAGCTTTATGGCAGCACCAGGTAGTTTGATGATGGCAAAAATCATCGTTCCTGAGCGTCAAACGCCAAGCGATTACAACAATATTGAGCTAGATAAATCAGAAGAAAGTAACGTTATTGATGCGCTAGCAAGCGGTGCCATGGGCGGTATGAAAGTTGCCGTTGCTGTTGGTACCATGCTTATCGCTTTCGTGAGTGTTATCGCGATGGTGAACACGGGGCTAGAAAACTTGGGCGAGATACTTGGTTTCTCTGGCGTAACGCTACAAGCGATTTTTGGTTATTTGTTTGCACCTCTAGCGTGGTTGATTGGTGTGCCAAGCCACGAAATTCTAGCTGCGGGTTCATACATTGGTCAGAAAGTGGTGATGAATGAGTTTGTTGCGTTTATCGATTTTGTGCAGCACAAAGCGACACTGTCTGAGCATACTCAAATTATTATCACTTTTGCGTTGTGTGGTTTTGCGAACATTGGCTCAATTGCGATTCAGTTGGGTTCTATCGGCGTGATGGCACCTGAGCGCCGCAAAGATGTTGCAAGTCTAGGCCTAAAAGCGGTTGCTGCTGGTACACTCGCTAACCTGATGAGTGCGTGCTTAGCGGGCATTTTTATCTCTCTCTAATTTAGATTGAAGATACACACTAAAAACCCGCCTAAATGGCGGGTTTTGTTATTTCTAAGGGCTGGGCATTAAGCCGTAAGGTATCGATTTAAAAGCCTCTGGGTGCTCTTGATAAGTTGGCGCTTTATGTACCCCTTTCCAATCGAGCAGCATGATGGCTAGCACGTTACGGTGTTCGCCGTACTTGAGATCAAAGTTACCGTCGACCGACGGAATCATCCCTTTTTCTGCGTTGATTGCGTGACGAATGGCTTGGCGGGTTTTCTTTACGACCGGATCATGGTCCAAGCCTGCTAACAAAAACGAAATGCCGACTTCCGCAATCACGTCTTCTTTGGCGCGCAGTAGGATAGTTTCGATATTGTTGCGAAAGTAATCATAAATCCATTGGTGTTTCTTTTCGCTTACTCGCTCCTGATAATACTGTGAATCGGCAAAGATGATGTGCGTCATCCCATAGAGTTTGTTCCAATACTGCTGAGCTGAAAGCATCTTATCTTTATCGTCGGGGTAGGTGTCACGGAAGGTTTGAGTGAACTTCTCGACCACATCTTGCTCTTCTAACTGACGAAGCCAGTAGACTTGGTTTGCAAGCTGAGCTGCCCATGCCTCTATCATCTCTTTGTCCGTAACGTAACGCGAGAAATCGTAGCGCCTAATAATTTTTCTCAGCGTTTTGTCTTGTTTATGCTTTAGGCCATATTCGTTTGCTCTTGCCATTGCGCCAAGCAAATCCACACCAAGATAAAGGTACTCAGGATGGTGTTTAGTCACGGTATAGCGTCGCTGACCTCGTTCGGTTTCTTTCTCTTGATACGTGGTCAGCCTTTGAGATGAATAGAGAATGATGTCTTCTGGTTCAACGACTTCATTAGCAAATTGGTTTAACCGGCTGGCTACTTGTGCCATGTCGGTCCAAATGGCAGCGTGATATTTCTCATCTAATGTTTGGCGGTACATGCGTAAGCCAAAATGGCCCTCTTTAAACGCCGGGAGAGTGAACAGTTCTTGTTCGTAGGTACTACGAATCAACTGCGCTGATTGAGTATTATCGAGAAGCGGTACGTCTTCCTGTGATGCCTGAGCAGCAAAGGTAAGTGAGCAAGAGAGTAAGACCGCTAAGCTAAGAGGTTTAATACGCATAAATCCATTCCCTATGAAGTCCTGAACCTAAACCTACCATCAATATTAATTGAGAATGTAAAAGCTGAGTCAATAGTTGAAAATTTGCCTAAAAGTCAGGTTGATACGTTCATCTTTGGTTTTCGCGGTTTTTGGTACGCAGTGCTTCCAGTGATGCTGAAGCTCGCCAGCCATAATCAGTAAGGAGCCGTGAGAAAGCTCGTATTCAATCTCAGTTTTACAATGTAAATTTCTAAGCAAAAATCGACGTGTTTCACCTAAGTTCAAAGATGCGATAACAGGGTTTCTACCTAACTCTGGTTCATTATCTTGGTGCCAGCCCATTGAGTCTTGGCCGTGTCGATATAAGTTAGCGAGAACAGAATTAAAAGTGACATCAGCAACTGATTCACAACGCACTTTCAGCTGAGTTAACTCAGGAGTCCAAGGGTGAGGCTGCATGGTTAAGCCTGAGTAAGTATATGCTGTATCACCGTGCCACGCTTGTAAGCGAGGTTGAAGTACTGACTTGCCGAACATAGTAATGTGTTCTTGGTGCCATGGCAGTGTCTTTCGAAGTTGGTCAAAGTAATTATCCGCCTCAAGATGGTTAAGAAAATGAGGATCATAATAAAGTTCTCCTCTTTCTACTTCTTGCCATAGATCGCCGCCAAATAAATCGCCTTGTTGATGCATCATCTCACACCTAAAACATAAAAGTTGTCAATCACTGTTACCTTTCTGATTATGATTGGTTATTCTTGTGATAATAAGAATTTTAACAATAAATAAAAAATCTCGTAGTTGTATACGAGTTGTGGGGAGAAAATGCGTTATTTACCCAGAAAACGATGCTATTTTGCATTGTTCTTCCTCACCTTTTTCGCTTTGTGTATTGGGGTTATCGAGCTGTTAAATCGAAACCAGCAAGAGCTTCACAAAGAGCGAGTTCAAGTTGAGGCCAAAGAACAACTTTCCATTCTCCGTTCCAATTTGGAAGCGGTACTTATGGCGGATATCTACAAAGCCAGTACTTTAGCGACACTCATTACGTTACTTCCTAAAAACCAAGAAGAAGAATTGAGTATCGCCGCTCACCGAATCCTAAATAAAAGTAAACATATTACAATCATCGGTATCGCGAAAAATGATGTAATTAGTCATGTATTTCCACGCCAAGGTAATGAGCGCCTAATCGGCCTTGATTACCGCGCAGTGCCACAGCAGTGGGTACAGGTGCAAAAAGCCAAGGATGTACAAGAAATTTTCATCGCAGGGCCAGTGACTTTGATTCAAGGTGGCCGAGGTTTGATCGTGCGTGTGCCTGTTTTTCTTGATCCTCCAATGAATCAGGACTACTGGGGAGTGATCAGTGCGGTGATTGATTTCGATGCTCTGATGAGAGAAACCGGCGTAATTGATTTCTCGTATCGTTACCCTTTAATGATCCGTGGTTACGATAGCGGTGGCTCATTTGGTGATGCTTTCTTTGGCGCGCAAAGTGTAAATAGCATGGCATATGCAAAAGAGATGGTTCATTTTCCTTATGGTGGGTGGAGTATGGTGGTTTTCTCTGGAGGCAAAGCTGATCGCCAAATCTCTTGGCATCAGTTGCATTTAGCTAGAGTAATCGGCTATCCCATTATATTCGCACTTAGCCTCGCGCTGTTCGCCATTTATCGACTGTATACCATTGCAGATGACAGAGCTTTACACGATGAACTCACGCGTTTACCAAACCGTCGCTATTTTATGAAGTTTTACAAGCAGCAGTTCGAAATAGCGAAACGTTATAAAAAGCGTTATAGCTTCGCCTTAATTAATATTGACCTAGATAGGTTTAAACACATTAACGACACCTATGGTCACGACGCAGGTGACAAAGTTTTAATCGCTACGGCTGAAAGGGTAAAAAGCTCTCTGCGTAAATCAGACATCGTGGCCAGAATGGGCGGTGATGAGTTCTTAGTTGTAGTTCATCACCCAGGAACGGAAGAAAATGTTCAGTCCCTTCTACAAAAACTTCGATTAGCGCTATGCTCGACGCCCGTCATTTACGATGAAACGCTTATCTATTTGAAAGCCAGTATTGGGTACGCGATATTTGACCCGAAAATGTCATCTCCTGAGCAAATGATGAAAATAGCCGATGAGAGAATGTATCAACAAAAGCATGGCGGATGAGCCTGAACCCAGTTTCAATAAGGGGTTAGAGGAATGGTAAAGTTGGGAGCCCGAAATCTCATCATCATTGAGGTGCAAGAATATGTGACTTCATATGTTCACAGACACTTTGCTGAGAGAGTCGTTATTAGCAGTGCATTCAGTGGCATATTTGCATGATGTTGCATTTTGCAAATGCAGTTTGCGAAATTAATGGTTAATAAAGCAACGATATGCATCTGGATCTACTAAAAAACGGCTTTTTTAAAGTTGGCACGCATCGTGCTTTACTTAGAGTGACCCTTATTAAGCCGAGGGTCACCTAGCCAACTGACGTTGTTAGTGAATACAAATTGTTCACAAGTATATACCGCCAATCACGTTTATTGTGATTGGCGTTTTTTCTTTCTAAAGCCCGATGATATTCACGTAGCTGCCCGTCTCATCAGCTTCTCCGCACTTGCTGTAACAACTAGGTTGTCTTGGACAAACCGCCCCTCTGGAGCAGATCAACCTTGCTTGGGTTTGAATCCCGCGCTCTATCCAGTTGATGTTTAATATCTTAGCGATAGTCGTTAAGTCTTTTTTGATGTGGGGAGGAATAACACTACTTCCGCCGGAAGCGACACAAAGGGACTTAAGTTCTTCCGCTATGGAAACCGCATCGCCACCTTGTGCAGAAATAGCAGGGTTAAGATCAATACCGGCACATAGCACGCGATTATTTCCCGCAGGGTCAAATACGTTGACCGATTCGCAGCAGTAGATACGTGGCTCGTCGCCAACATTTAAAATCGAAATTTGCGCTGAACTGGTATCCAAAGGCTGGGAAAGGCGTCGGAATACCGCCCAGTGCTGGCAAGGGTCGTTTACTTTGCGCATGTTGCCCCAAGGCAATGGAATACCATTTCCTCGATACACTGCTTTTAACTTGCCGGGGCCATAGGCATCAAAATAGTGCCAATGAGGGTAAGGCGAGACCACCGTCATGCGACGCATTGCAACGGAAGGAGAAACGCCGGCCTTTTTGTGAACATCAATTTCGTAACCGGAGCGGTCAAGCAACTGACGAAATGGTACTTTGGGGCAAAGCAAGGCACCAGCAAAAAAGCTGGACTCAAAATCACGCCAAGCTTGCAGGATATCTTGCGAATTGAGTTCAGAGTTCGACACAGGGCTGTCCATTTGCTCCCAATTGTTTTGATGCCCGATAGATAAAACGTTATTCATTGCATCGCTGCTATGGAGCACTCGATGGCCGATATATACCGCCAAGTCATACTTCAATCGGGTTGGATAGTCACGCATTCGTTTATTGAGATAAATAGTCCCAGGTGGCTCCATGAAAGACGTAATCAACTGTTTGGCGCTGACGCCCAGTTCATCAATCACATCTTGTGGCGCTCGATCTACCCAGCGGATATCCAATCCCATACTCTTTGCAATGTCTACGAGATCTTCTACAGATAGATTCAGCCGCTTCAAGCCGACCTCTTCGGCGGCGCGCTCTAAATCAGGAAAATGGTTTTGATGGTTTTCTTGGTGTGCGCGGATCAGTAAGTGGGCAAACTGACGCCCCGTGATACCTGTTTGGGAGAGCATTTCTGGTATCGCGATTTGAAGAATATCATTGGAGAACAGAAAGCTCGGCTCCAACGCCATGCCACTAATCCCGCCACGATTTCCTTTGTTGGGTGTGATGGCTTCTAATTCGGGTTCATCATCTAAAAACCAAGCAGGATCTTTTTGAAAAACTTCCGCGATCACTTCGAGCATATCGATACTCGGTACGCGTTTTCCGCGCTCAATCATTGAAAGGTAAGAAACCGAAGGAGCGTACTCTGGATTAATTCTTACACAACGGGCAGACAAATCTTCCATCGTTAAATGGTTGTTTTTTCTTAGGTTACGAATTTTCGTACCAAGAAAATGAGACTGACGAATAAGGCTTTTTGACACAGACATTTTGTAAAATTCACATTGTAAAATTTTTGTTGTGAAATTGTAGTCAATATTTCGCTAGTCTACATAATGAGCAGGCAAGGAAATTAACCATCCACTTCACAGAATTGCCTGAAACTTAAATAAAGGATTTAAGTTTTTACTCTAGGACGAGTTTTTAAGTGCGAGGATATGACGATGAATATGCTGAACTTCGATAAAAAAGAGATGCAACAACAACAACGCCCATTTATCGCTGAAGCCGTATTTGCCGTCGAAGCGGTAAGTGCTGAGCAGCAGAGTGAGAAACAAGTAAAAGCGAAGCAACTGCTTGACCGCATGTTCCCATTGGAGAACGGGTCGCACCAAGACGTATCAAGTTACGTAATTGATTATCGCCATGTATTGGCTTACTTCAAAGACGGTACGCATAGCGGCCTGAAAAGCCCGAAACATTTTGTGGCGTACACTGGTGAAAAGGAAGATCCAAAGTCGATTTTGTTTAAAGATGATTCGGGCAATCATGTAGAAGTGCTGTTTGGCTGTCACAAAGGCACTGGTTGCGTGGAATTAGTGGACATTGACGATATTCAATTAGAAACTCGCACGACGTTTCATCCTGAACTAACTGGCAATGCACCAACCGCGATGCGCCATTGGATAAGTCTAATCAAAGGCGACAAAAAAGGTAAGCCGATGGCATGCAGTGAAGATAAAGAATATACCGCAAAAAATGGTGACGACTACATTCTAAGTTACTGTTACAGCGTCGATTAAGATACTCATGATTGGATACAAAAACCCCGCACTTTACAGCGCGGGGTTTTCTTTTTCATCATAAAAGTCGTTTTCGCTTAGCCAGTTTATTTAAATTGGCATCACGCGGTTACGACCGAGTTGTTTTGCCTCATAAAGCTGTTTATCGGCTTTATTGATTAAGGCTTCAGGCGTATCACCCGGCTCAAATTCTGCTACCCCAAAAGAAGCGGTAATGCTGTGAACTTGTGTGCCTGAGCGCTTATCTCTGATACGCAGTTTTTCTATCATCCGGCGTAGTGTGTCTGCATATTGGCGAGCAATTCGCAGAGATTTGTTAGGTACAATTAACGCGAATTCTTCACCACCAAAACGGTACGCACATATCCCATCTCGACAACTTTGTTGTAGCCGGCGAGCAATGGCTTTTAACACTGTATCGCCAAAAAGGTGCCCGTAATTATCGTTAAATGATTTGAAATGATCGATATCAAGCATGATTAAGGTCATTGCCTGATTTGATGCAATAAGTGAAGAGAGATCTTTGTCAAATGCTCGGCGGTTGTATAGGTTTGACAAACCATCGAACAACGCATCTTGCTGTACTTCAGCCAGTTGGTTTTTGAGGCGAGAAATTTCTTCACTCGCGTTAGTCAATTGGCTATTCAAAAACTTTGTTGAGTGACGAATTTCGTGTGACTCTGCGACCAGTTGACGAATCACTACCATCACTTCTTCAATGCTTAGGCTATTGTCCTCAACTTTTTCCAGTTTATTAAAGCTTTTGTCTACCATCTCAGAAAAGGAGGAAGTATCTGAAATCGTATCGCTCATTGAACTGGATACTTCATGTAGCAGAACTTCTACATTGGTTCTAAGATCTTCAAGGCTGGTTTCTGCTTTGCTGGCCACATAGTTGTTGTAAAGCTGTTTATTGGTTGCTGGCGGGCAAATACCGTAGTTTTCTAACACCGTGTCTAACTCAAAGTTGAGTTCTGGAATGGTCTTGTCAACGTAGGTATACCAAAGCGCGTAGTTGGCTGGCGTGGCAGCAACATGGTTTTTGATCATCAGTGGGACCGCTTTTTTTAAATTAGCGGTTGATTTCTTAAACTCGTCGGTCATTTCTGCGATGGTACTAGCAAAATGGGATTGGGCTTAGATTAACGGATATTAACTAATGTCGCTTTAATTTTTATCACTTTTGCATGGTTTATATAGAAAATGAGTGATTAAGATCGTGATCAATACCGTTGGATTCAAATTTTATAAAATATCAGTATGAAACATGTACAGGAATTTGGTGGTATTGCGTGTTTTGAGATATCCAGCAAATGAATTCCGTGTGAACGTTAGTAACCTAATGATCGTCAAACTCTCGTTTTCGTATAAAAGCAAGTAAATCAAAAGGCTTAACGTCAGGGTCTCCGTGAAAAGAACTCGTAGACGAAGAATTAACATCTGAGGGTGCGAATTGAAAAAGAAAATAGGACTTTATTGGTTCACGAACGACTTGCGATTGCACGACAACCCACTGTTGAAAAGCGCCAGTGTAGAAATGGACGAGTTAATTTGCTTGTATTGCTACCCTTCAATGACGCCTTACTTGCATCACTTTGCGCAGGAAGCCTCTTTCGGGCGCGCGAAATTGCAGTTTCTCGACTCATCGCTTAGTGAACTCAATCAATCTTTGAATCACCTTGGTCAGCGATTATGGGCGGTTGAACTAACGCCCGATCAAGCAATCAAGTATGCTGTTAATCGCTTCGGCGTCACACATATATATGCTGACGCTTTTCCCGGTTCGGATGAGCAACAAGCGTTAGGTCGCGTAGCTGAAGGCGCGTCTCATGTAAAAATAAAACAGCAAGCAATCCGGACCCTGTTAAGGGAAGAACAACTGCCATTTGACTTGAGCAATCTGCCTACGACTTTCACACAGTTTAGAAAGCAAGTTGAAGGTTTAGACATCTCTCGGCCCCACGAGAGTATCCGTTCGTTACCTCCAATTCCTTTAGGTGTGAATCTTCCTTCCGTTACTGCATATTACTTTGACACAAAAGCTGCGTTTCATGGTGGAGAAAGCCGCGGGCTTGAACATTGTCGCCAGTATTTTGCTTCCACACTAGCCAGTGAATACAAACAAACACGCAATGGTTTAGATGGCATGGATTACTCCACCAAGTTCTCTCCTTGGCTAGCTCATGGGTGCGTTTCTCCGAAAACCATTTATGCCATGTTGAAACGTTATGAAGCGGAGAATGGTGCAAATGATTCAACCTACTGGATTTACTTCGAGCTGCTTTGGCGTGAATACTTTTATTGGTATGCCCGTCGACACAAGCGACAGCTCTTCCGATTCGGTGGCATCCAAAATCAAGCACCACTCACCAGCTTTTACGCGCACCGTTTTCAACAATGGAAGAAAGGTGAAACGCCATTTCCTATCGTCAATGCGTGTATGCACCAACTTAATGAAACCGGTTATATGTCGAATCGTGGCAGACAGTTAGTCGCCAGTTGTTTGGTGCATGAACTTGGCCTTGATTGGCGTTATGGCGCGGCGTACTTTGAGTCACAACTGGTCGATTACGATGTGGCATCAAACTGGGGAAATTGGCAATACCTAGCGGGCGTTGGTGCTGATCCGCGTGGTTCACGACAATTCAACCTCGAAAAGCAAACCGAAATGTACGACCCGCACATGGAGTTCATCGATAGGTGGCAAGGTCGTTGTCCTGGCGCGCATTTGGATAGTGTAGACATGGTCGATTGGCCGATTGTGATGGGCAGCAGTGACAAAGCTTCGTCATCGGAGAAACCGTAATGCAATTTGAAACCGTACGATTGATCTTGGGCGATCAACTTAACAGTGAGCACTCTTGGTTTCAGCAACCGGATGAGCAAGTGCTTTACCTGATTGCGGAGCTCAAGCAAGAGAATACTTACGTCACGCATCATATTCAGAAAGTGTGTGCGTTCTTTTCTGCAATGGAACAGTTTGCGAAAGAGCGTCAGAGTGAAGGTCACCAAGTTCTGCACCTCACGTTGGATGACACACAATCCTTCGACGATCTTGAGCAAGTCTTGCAACACTACGCGAGTGAAGTTGGTGCAAGTAAGTTTGAATATCAACGCCCGGATGAATACCGTCTTCTGGAGCAGTTAGCCAAACTAAAGCTTGATGGGGTCGTGACGCGTTGTGTCGACTCGGAACATTTTTTGTTGCCGTTTGAGGAAATAGAATCGCAGTTTCCTCAAGGTAAACACATCATGATGGAGCACTTTTACCGCCGTATGCGCAAGCGCTTCGACATCTTGATGCAAGACGGAAAACCCGTCGGCGGAAAATGGAATTACGATGCCAACAACCGTAACAAGCTCAAAGCCAAAGACATTGAACAACTGCCACAACCTTTGATGTTCAGTACCGACGTGCGCGATATTACTGAGCGGTTGGCACGACATGACATCAAAACTATCGGAAATCTCGAAGGGGAATTGTTGTGGCCGATTAATCGCGCGCAAAGCCTCTCTTTACTCGCGCATTTCTGCCAAGTCTGTCTGCCGTTATTCGGACGTTTTCAAGATGCTATGACAGGCCAGCACGACGCTAAGTGGAGCTTGTATCACAGCCGAATTTCATTCTCGCTTAACAGCAAATTACTGCACCCGAGAGAAGTCATTGATGCTTCACTCAAGGCATTTCATTCCAACGCGGACATCGACATTTCTCAAGTTGAAGGGTTTATTCGCCAAATATTAGGATGGCGAGAGTACATTCGAGGCGTCTATTGGGCGAACATGCCTCATTACCCGAAAAAGAACGAGTTGGGCGCAGAAAGAAAGCTGCCAGATTTCTTCTGGAATGGTGAAACTAAAATGGCTTGTATGCGCAATGCGATTGGGCAGTCCCTCGATTACGCCTACGCACACCACATCCAACGATTGATGGTCACTGGTAACTTTTGCTTGCTAACCGAGATCGACCCAGATCAAGTGGATGAGTGGTATCTCGGTATCTATGTTGATGCGATTGAATGGGTCGAAATGCCGAACACACGTGGCATGGCATTGTTTGCGGATGGCGGCATTGTTGGCACCAAACCTTACGCGGCGAGTGGTTCTTACATCAACAAAATGAGCGACTACTGTAAGGGTTGCCATTACGACAATAAGGCGAGGAGTGGGGAAGGATCGTGTCCGTTTAACAGCCTTTATTGGCGCTTTATGAACAAACACGACAAGCGCCTCGCAGCCAATCCACGAATCGGGATGATTTTCCGCTCTTGGGACAACATGGAAGAACAACAACGCCAAGCGATTCTTGATACCGCAGAGCACTACATAGAAAACGTGGAGAACTTGTGATGGAAATACTCATCGTCGGTGGCAATGGTGGAATTGGTTTGGCGATGGTGAGAGAAGCCGCAGCTCGGTTTCCTCAAGCTCGCGTGCATGCCACTTATCGTAAGCAGCAACCAGATTGGCAACACCCAAATGTCGTTTGGCATCAAGTGGATGTATCGCAAGACGAGCAGGTAAAAGCGTTCAGTGAGCAGATTGAACACGTCGATTGGTTGGTGAACTGTGTTGGTATGTTGCACACCCAAGAGAAAGGTCCTGAGAAGAATCTTAGCTCGCTCGACGCAGACTTCTTTCAGCAAACCATCACGGTTAATACTTTGCCAAGTTTACTGTTGGCAAAATACTTCACGCCCAAGCTAAAGCGCAGTACTGCACCCAAGTTTGCGACCATTTCGGCCAAAGTTGGCAGCATTAGCGATAATCAGTTAGGTGGTTGGTACAGCTATCGAGCATCGAAAGCCGCATTAAACATGTTCCTAAAAACCATGTCGATCGAATGGCAAAGAGTGGTCAAACATGGCACGGTGCTTTCACTTCACCCTGGCACCACAGATACCGCTTTGTCGGCACCTTTTCAAACCAATGTGCCAGAGGGAAAGCTGTTCACACCAGAGCGAGTCGCAAAGGATTTATTAGGCTTGATAGAAAAAGCAACCCCGCAAGATAGCGGGGCGTTTTGGGCTTATGATGGGACGTTATTACCTTGGTAAGAGAACGCGTACAAACGTTAATACAAAGGAAATAACATACTCCAGAGAGGGTCGGAGTGACCTACGTTTTCGTTGATTTATTTCTTCGGCAACGCTCAGAACAATAAACGATTTCCTCCCAATTTCGCGCCCACTTCTTTCTCCAAGAAAATGGGCGCTGACAGATCGGACAGACTTTCATGGGAAGGTTGGATTTAAAACCTTTCATCGCTCTGAATGTTCACTCCTAATTTGGTTAAAACTACTTATCAAATAGGTACAGGTAGTCGCCGTAGCCTAAACTCGCCATCTTGTTCACAGGTACAAATTTCATCGCAGCAGAGTTCATGCAATAGCGTAATCCCGTCGGCTTCGGGCCATCTTTAAACACATGACCTAGGTGTGAATCACCAAACTTACTGCGGATCTCTGTGCGTGGATAAACCAATTTAAAGTCAGTTTTCTCTACGATGTAGCCTGGGTTAATTGGTCTGGTAAAGCTTGGCCAACCTGTGCCAGATTTGTACTTATCCGTTGATGAGAACAAAGGCTCACCAGTGACGATATCAACGTAAATGCCTGCTTCTTTATTATCCCAATACTTGTTGTTAAAAGGGCGCTCTGTACCTTCTTCTTGTGTCACGTAGTATTGAAGCTCAGTCAATTTAGCTTTGATTTCTTTGTCTGAAGGCTTTTCGTACACCTTCACTTTCGTCACCAACTCTTTTTCGTTGATAAGTTCACGCAGCGTTTTTGGGTTGTCTTTACGATCTTCACCAAACACTTCATCAAGATATTTATCGCGACCTGATGCGTAGCGGTAGTATTTGTACTTCAGGCTACTCTTCTTGTAGTAATCCTGATGGTATGACTCCGCAGGGTAGAACTTCTCAAACTCGATCAGCTCTGTTTTCAACGGTTTTGGGTAGATCATCGCCTTATCGATTTCCATCATAAATTGCTCAGCAATCTGTTTCTGCTCGGCGTTATGATAGAAGATCGCTGGGCGGTATTGGGGACCACGGTCGACGAATGAGCCTTTGTCGTCAGTCGGGTCGATATGGCGGAAGAAGTAGTCCAGCACTTGTTCGTAATTCACGACAGCGGGATCGTACTTCACCTCAATCACTTCAATATGGCCTGATTTACCAGAAGAGACTTGTCGATAAGTTGGGTTTTCTAAATCACCGCCTGAGTAACCAGAGACAACATCTAACACGCCAGGCAACTGCTCTAAATCGGACTCGGTACACCAGAAGCAGCCACCTGCAAGTGTTGCGATGTCGGTTTTACCAGATGCGTTCATCTTATCCATGGTATCGGCGGTACCTGTTTTACTTAGCAAGATGAGCAGTACAGGGAGTGTGAATGAGAATCCCACCAATAGCTTAGATACTTTCTTCATAACTTCCTCAAACGTCATTTTTCTCAATGAATGTTACGTAAGAAGACAGAAGTAAGAGCGAAAAAATTGCAGTGATTACGAAAAATTCTTTGCCCTTTCTCACAACAGGGCTACAGTAACGGCACGAAACAAGCGCTCATTGGTAGAAGGTTTCCGATGAGGCAAAAGCAATAATGAGGGAAACCATGCAAGCAGAAGTAAAATGGGTCGAAGACTTTAAATTCCTCGGTCAGTCTCAATCTGGTCACTCAGTCGTGATGGATGGCAATGGCGGTGCAACGGCACCAAGCCCAATGGAAATGGTGTTGATGGCTGCTGGTGGTTGTAGCTCTGTGGACGTTGTTGATGGTCTAAAATCAGCGGGCCAGAAAGTGGCTTCTGTCAACGCAAAACTCACCACAGAACGACGTGAAACCGCACCACGTATCTTCACTCAGGTGAACATTCACTTTGAAGTCTCTGGTGAAGCGCTAGACCCAGAAATCGTTGCTAAAGTGGCGGCTGACTCGCTAGAAAAATACTGCTCGGTTTGCTTAATGCTAGGCGAAGGTGTTGAGATGACCCACAGTTGGGAAATTGTGTAAGTTGACAGACTCCACAAAATATAAAAACAGGAAAGAGAAAAGTC
Organism: Vibrio sp. 1167; assembly: GCF_033340375.1. Lineage (NCBI taxonomy): Bacteria > Pseudomonadati > Pseudomonadota > Gammaproteobacteria > Vibrionales > Vibrionaceae > Vibrio > Vibrio sp. 1167. The sequence goes on from NZ_JAWOWK010000003.1 coordinate 74,586, forward strand.
CGGGCTTTTCTCTTTTTTTATTTCGCAGTTCACGTACCTTGTGAAGAATCTGAAAGCAGTAATTGCAGGTTGTAGGAGTCTTCCAGTGACAGAACTAGAAAAAATGATGTCTGGCCAGGTCTTTGATGGCATGGACAAAGAAATTGACGCCATTAGAAGCCATGCTCTTCAAGCACTTAGAGCACTTAATAATAACACCGACGAAAGTCAGCGCGACGAATTGCAAAAGCAGCTATTTGGCAAGGTAGGCCGTTGTATTGTCCAGTCCCCTTTTCATTGTGAATTTGGTAAGACCATCGAAATAGGTGAAGAAACCTTTATCAACATGAACGTGGTCATGCTCGATGGTGCCAAAATTACCATCGGGAACCACGTGCTCATTGGACCGAGCGTGCAATTTTATACCGCTTCTCATTCTGTTGATTACCGCAGTCGCCGACGTTGGGAAACGTTTTGTAAACCCATCACGATTGAAGATGATGTGTGGATTGGCGGAAATTCCGTCATCAACCAAGGTGTAACAGTTGGCGCTCGCTCGGTGATTGCGGCGAACTCGGTCGTTAACCATGATGTGCAGCCAGATTGTCTATACGGAGGCACGCCAGCTAAGTTGATTCGCCGTCTCAACGAAGAATAGTAGAGGTTAGTATGCAATAACTCTGGCGATTAGAGAGTTCAGACTGAGCTCTCTTCGTCGAGTACATCGTTATATTTTAATGTTAATTCCTCACTCAATTGCTAAAAGAACGGCACCAATTGATAAAGTCAGGGCAACGACAACAGAGTTAACAATGATAATACCTAGTAATAGAATCGACAAATAACGATACCATTTTGGTACTTCTCTAGAAATATTAGGTAATTTTCGCTTTTCACCTGAGCTAGGTTGAACGATTAAACGAACAAACATCAATGTTCGGAAAAATGCGTAAGGCCACCCTGTGAATAAAGAAAGCTCAAATTCATTAAAATATGGTTTTTTAAAATAGTTTCCAACAATCTCCTTCGGCATCAGAAAGTGCATGACACCGATAAAAATGGTTTGTAAGAAAATAATAATCACACCAGTCATTAAAGTGTAAAAAAGAAATGTGATTACTTGCTGCATATAGACTCTATTCCAGTACTAGCGACTAAGTTTGGCTTGCTTTCAATTGAATTATAAAAGCTTTTTGCCACTTTACCGGATGCATAACCTACAGCCGTTGAACCGGCAGCGAGTACAATGGCAGTCCCCCAGCCAATAGGGTTTGATACTAAAAATAGACCGACTAACGCGCTGGTACCCATTCCTACAGCTGTGCTAGTTATTGACTCAACAAAAATTTCATTCTTCTCATGTTGGTCTTGTGTATTCGCAATCTGAATGCAGGAAGCCGTCAGACCAACACCGACTAAAACATGTCCGCCCACTTTAGATGCTTGAGCTATTTTATTCAGTTTTTCGGCTTGTTTAACTATATGAGCATTCGCAGGTAACCCTCCATTTCGAGCTATGCGAATAGACTGGTGAGTCGTTTTGTTGCCAAATAACAGCTTTTCCATAGGGCCAACATTTTTCTTTAGTAGGTCTAAATGTTTTTTACGTCGACCATCATATTGTCCTTTACTTATTACTCCGTTTTTATAGTTTGCGTAAAGGTCGTTGATGTTCTCAATGAGCTTAATATTTCCTTTACTCATCAAGTTCCCTGTAGCACCCATCAAGGTACCTCCTGGAATAGTAATCATATTGGCGTTGTTTTCTAGCCATGCCAACGCCCAAAACATGTCAGCATGTTGCGGTGGAACTTGATTTGAGATTGATTTTGGAGGTTGATTGTAGCTGAGAAGATTGGGAGGCAAAACTTTATGGGGAGGAGAGCTGGGCATTTGAGGTTTAGACGCTGGGTAGATCCCTAGCTTCGCGATACTTTTAGGAGGTAACGCATTGTTACTTTGAGTTTTAAGTTGAGAGCTTGATTTGGGTAGAGCTGATAACCAAATGATATCGCCTGCTCTAATGCGGTTAGGATCTGAAATATGCTTGTTTAATGTCATTATATGAGTCAGTACCATCTGATAGTCCTTGCTACCATATGGAGCACCATACATGTTTAATATAATTGATGATAAGTTATCATGAGTTTTTATTTTATACTCAAATAATCCCGACACAGAGCACCTTTAGCTAATAATTTGTTTGTGCAGATACTAACAAAAAACTATATTTAAAAAGGTTTATTTTTTGCATTCTAGACTTTCATTTTAAAAAGTTACAAATTAGCTGATGTATTTATTATTTGCATGAAATTGTTAATGTGATTTTTTACATTTAAAGTGTGATATTAAACTTGGTTGGATAAGTGAAGGTCATACATGATTTGCTAGTGATAAAAAACCTGCGATAAAAAATACAAGTGCTAACATTGTAGAGTTTATGATAATTACCCATATTAATATGAAGGATAATAGACGGTACCACCTAGGCACCTCTTGGGATACATCGGGTAACTTTCGCTTTTCACCTGAGCTAGGTTGAACGATTAAACGAACAAACATCAATGTTCGGAAAAATGCGTAAGGCCAACCTGTAAATAGAGCTAGTTCGAAAGTGTTAAAATAAGGTTCTTTAAAGTAGCTATTGACAATGTCTTTTGGCATTAAAAGGTGCATGATACCTATAAAGAATGTTTGAAAAAAAATAACTAATACACCAGAGAACATTAAGTATCCAATAATGTTCCAGATCAATTGCATATTGCACCTATCCTTATAATAAACCGATGCTTTTTCAAAGGTTTTATCCTAATTTTTATCATGAAGAAATAAAGAGACTAACAGATAACCTATATCTTAGCTATGAATGTAAGGGCGTTTTGAAGGAGTGTCGAGAACGAAAATAAGAACTATTTTATTGATTTTTATGTAAATATAGTTGGTCGTGTATAAAATGGATAACGTGTAATGGCGAGATGTAAGCCTTGCACAACTAACAAAGGTTGGTTAAACAAGGCTAATAGTCGGTTATGGATAAATAACGATTTGTTGCTCCTCAGTCATCACAAGTGTCGCTTTGCTTTGTTCGATAAGTTGGGCAGCATAAGAAGGGGTAACGGCCTGCATATCACCTTTAGATCGAAGAGTTAAAGACTCCCACGCTTGATCTCGATATTTCCCTGCTTGGGTGTATTGAATCAGTACTTTCATAGCTTCACGCTCCGGTGTGGTTGACGTGCTACTTAAGTTAACGATCTTAGGCTGGTTGCGCATCTGTTAAAAATGAAACATTAGTTTAACCAAATGTGCCTTTCCAAATATCGAGCATTGAGCAGAGCAATTTAGAATCCTTGTGATGGAAGGATGAAGAACACTCAATCTTTCGATTCATACTGCGCAATATAATGTTTGAGAGATTTGGTTTCCGCACTCTGAAACTCTTCATCGTGCATACGCAGTGCTTGGATACGGTCGAGGCGGAACTGGCGGTAGTCATCGCGCAATTCGCACCAGGCGACCAGCGTCCAGACTTTGCCCCAAAAGAACTGGCCTAACGGTTGGATTTTTCTCTCGGTCACCTGTCCGCTTTCATCTTGGTAATCCAAACTGACCTTAAACTGATGATCAATCGCGTGGCGCAGAAGCTGCCCTCGTTTGGCAGTCTCGGATTGGGTGTGATAATCGGGCACAATCAGCGGACAATCTTCCACTTGTTGTTTGAGCTTATCTGGCAATACCGAAAGTATTTTGGTGGACGCAGAGTGAGACGCTTCGGCGAGTTCAACATCCGACCAGGCTCGAACCATCCGCATACCCAGTTCAAGCGCCATCATCTCTTTTTCTGAGAACATCAAAGGCGGCAGATGAGAGCCAGCTTGCAACAGGTAGCCAACACCTGCTTCACCTTGAATCGGAACACCAGAACTAAGCAACGACTGAATATCGCGATAAATCGTACGTTCGCTAACTTCCATTCTTTCTGCGAGCTCTTTCGCTGTCACGGCGTAACGCTTTGCGCGCAGAAGCGTCAGTAGCTCAAACAGTCGTTCTGATTTGCTCATGATGTTCCTTATCTAGACCTACTGGTTGTTAGTGGTAGTGTGGCTGATTACTTCTCTAGCTCACTGCACATTTTTAAGTTGTGATGTTTAAGCTCGAAGCTTTCGCAGTCAATCATTGATAACAGAGGCTGAAATTCAACGGCTTGCTTAATCTGTTTTCCCGCCTGTTTTGCATCATCCATTGAACGCCAGTAAATGGTGTCTGTCCACACACCGTCAGTCGCTTCGTGACTGAGTGAGCGATACAAAAAGCCCGGCAGATTCTTCACAAACGTTTGTGACTGTTTGGCAGCGGCGATCACGTCTTGCTCTGTTGTGCCTGCGGTTAGACGAAATTGCACAGTTTCGATAACGGTTTCCATATTGTGATTCCTTATTGGTTTTGGCGGATTGCCTGTTGAGTTCCAAATAAGGTTACGCGGATGGAATGTCAGAACGTGTCAGTAGTGAAATCTCACTCACTTATCATCAATATGGTTATTTTTCTGGGCTATTGTAACGATCCCAGTAAGGTAAATCTGTGCCGAGTTTTTCGCTGATAAAATCGATAAAGGCTCTTACTTTCAACGGCATGTGCTTGCGCTCAGGAAAAACCGCATAAATGGCGTGTTCTGGTAGAGAATACTCTTCCATCACCGGTTTTAGATTTCCTGCGGCAAAGTCTCTTCCTGCAATAAACGTCGGCAGTTGAGCAATGCCCGAACCTCTTAACAGCAACTGGCGAATAGCTTCGCTGTTATTGACGATAAAGTTTCCTTTTGGAAGCACTTTGTATTCGCTGCCATTGTTGATGAACATCCACTCGACGCCGCCACGGAAATAGGAGTAGCGCAGGCAGTTGTGACCGACTAAATCACTTGGTTTTTGTGGTGTTCCAAACTCCTCTAAGTAATCTGGTGAGGCACAAAGCACACTTTTACAAGGGGCGAGACGTTTTGCGATTAGATTGGAAGAGGTGAGTTCACCAATACGGATCCCCAAATCAAAACCGTCTTTAACCAAATCGACCATTTTGTCTTCGAGGTTTAAATCCACTTCAATTTTCGGGTAACGAGCGAGAAACTCGCTGATCAAAGGCGCGATATGCAGCACACCGAAAGACATCGGCACGGTAATTTTGAGCCGACCTTGTGGAGAGCCTTGCAGCTCCGATACCGCGTCCACGCCTTGTTGGGCTAGGTTGAGCGCTTGAGAGGCGTACTCAAAATAGCGTTCTCCCGCTTCGGTCAGGCTCAGCTTACGCGTGGTTCGGTTAAGGAGACGAATGCCCAAATCGTCTTCTAGTTGGTTGATGCGTTTGCTGATCGCCGATTTCGTCAGATTCAGCTGTTTGGCCGCAAGGGAAAAGCTGCCGCATTCGACAACAGCAACAAAAACGGGCAGGGAGGCAATCGCGTTCACATCAATCTCCTATTATCGTGAAGCATTTATTGTTGAGCACAAGGATACAATTAATTTCCAATTATAGAGATTATCTTCAAGAAGAAAACAATCTAGACTATGCACCAGTATTACGACCTTGATTTTGGGAAGAAGAAAATGAAGTACGATTGGATCCTGTTTGACGCTGACGAAACCTTATTCCACTTTGATGCTTTCAAAGGTTTGCAGCTTATGTTTTCTCGCAAAGGCGTAGATTTTACTGAACAAGATTTTGCTCATTACCAAACCGTAAACAAACCGCTTTGGGTGGATTACCAAGACGGCAAAGTAACGGCAGATGAGCTAAAACATAAGCGTTTTACCGAGTGGGCTGAGAAGCTGAATACCACAACAGCAGATCTCAACAGCGCATTTTTAGAAGCAATGGCCGATATTTGCAGCTTGTTGCCAGGTGCAAAAGAGCTGATGGAAGCGCTGCAAGGCAAAGCCAAAATGGGCATCATCACCAACGGTTTTACAGAGTTGCAAGCAATTCGCCTTGAGCGCACAGGGATGACTGAGTACTTCGATAAAGTGGTGATCTCTGAACAAGTGGGCGTAGCAAAACCGGACTTAGGTATTTTTGAATACGCGATGCAGCAAATGGGCAACCCATGCAAAACGCGCGTACTGATGGTGGGTGACAACCTGCATTCCGATATTATGGGTGGTAATAATTTTGGTATTGAAACTTGCTGGTTAAATACCACAGGCGCAAGCGTCGATGAGCGTATCGCACCAAATTACACCGTTGAGTCTTTGAGTGAACTAAAGAACATTTTGGTGGCGTAACCGAATCGGGTATTATTCCGCAGTAACCCTCAGAAAAATCAAGGAATAATCATGTCAGATATCAAACAGCTAGACAGCAAAGTCGTTTACCAGAACAAGTGGATGACGGTGCGTGAGGACAAAATTTTACGTCCGAGCGGCGCAGAGGGCATCTATGGTGTGGTCGACAAACCTGATTGTGCTGCGATTCTGGCTATCGATAACGGGATGATTCACTTGGTTCAGCAGTACCGTTACACCGTAGGTCAACGTTGTTGGGAGATCCCACAAGGGGCGTGGGAATCAAACCCAGATGCGGATCATCTTGAGCTTGCCAAAGGCGAGCTGCGTGAAGAAACGGGCATGCAGGCGAGCGCCATGGCGTATGTCGGCGCGCAGTTTATCGCATACGGCTTTTTGAATCAGACATGTCACGTCTACTTCGCCAGTGATTTAACGGACGTGGGCAATCAACTCGACAGTGAAGAAGAGGATTTGATCACTCGCGCTTTTTCTGTTGAGGAGTTCGAACAGATGATGATCGACGGTACGATCAAAGATTGTGTCACCATCGCTGCTTATGGTTTGGCGAAGCTGAAGAAATTCATTTAGTTATTCATGACGATTTTTTAATGAAAACAGCGGCCTAGTGCCGCTGTTTTTAGTTTGGGTGAGTTCGTTGAGCCATCGCTTACTCGTCGATTTTCTTACCTAAGATTTCCACTTGCGCTTTTTTGGTCACCCCCGCGACTTGCAGCGCAGTGCTGCCAACCGATTCATAGTTCAACTCGATTTTGTCTAACTTCGCGTTATCTTTTGTTGGTAGGCTTAAGCTTCTTGATGACATGCCTTTAGTCAGAACACCTAAACTGTCGAACGTCTTTTCCTGACCATCTTTCATGATTACTTTAACGCTTTTCAGATCGACCGTACCTTGCGTACATTTGATTTTGATGTGGCTGAAACGAGCGTTAGCAAATGGTGACAGTGGATTGACTGTGTCGGTTTCCGATTTAAAACTGACGGTTTTATCTGCAATCTTGTCCCAATCGTTGTCTCCAGCAATCGATTGGAAAGAGGCTACAGCCGCTAAAAGACAGAGCGCGATGGTGTTGAACAGTTTCATAACTTTTCCTTACCTTAGGTTTAGATATTCTGTTTAATCAGTTCGATGACGTGTGTGACTTCGTCTTGAGTTAAAGCCCCTTCTTTCACGAGTAAAATTTCACCTTGTTTATTTTGTACGATAATCGCAGAACTTTCTTGCTGCAGATCCCAAGTTGTTGCTAATACGCCATTTTTGTCTAACACCATGGAAGACCAAGAGAATGTCTTTTTGCTGTCCTCTGCCGACGATTTTACAAATGTACCGGTTCCCCAGATGGCGTCTTCTTGGTTGATCACGGTTGTGGTCTGATACTGATCTTCAGGAAAGTGAGCGGCAGTGATTGCTGACATCAGCGGCGCGTTCATCTCTTTGGCTTTACTACGACCTGCAATGGCTTGTATCACACAGACTTTGCCTAACATCTGCTGAGTTGTCCAAGGTTGATAAGCCACATCGTCTCCTTGCAGCGTCATTTCGCCATAGGTATCAATGCTGACGGAAGGGGTGGTTTGACCGACAGAAAGGTTATGAGAGAAGGCGAGTGTCGGGGCGAATGAGAGTAAGAGTGACAGAACAGATGGAGTTTTCATTGGGGGGGCCTGTAACGAAGTGAGGTTAGAGCGAATCAAAATAAGGGGCAAATACGATGCCCCTTATCGGATTTGGCGATTAGTTAGAAAGTACAACGCGCGCATTTAACGGTTGTAGCGGACGATTGTTTTGTCCCATGACTTCCATAAGTTTCGCGGCTTGATCTTTGGATAAGGTTTGAGTGTCTTTAAGCACAAACCAGCGCACACCTTCTGAACATGGCGGTGTGGTTAAAGAGCCGTTAAATCGATAGTAGTTTGCAGTTTTTGGCAGTAAGTCGTTAATCTCAAACGTATCTTTAAAGAACGTGGTTTGATTCTCTTGTGGGATTGCGTTGATCAGTTTAGACAGTGCTGCGTTTTGACCGCCAGCATCAAACATCACCGAAATTACCGCCAACTCGCCGTCTGTGTTGGCGTGTACAAAGTGCGCTTCAAGTGGATATTGGCGGCCTTTGATTTGGTTTTCTGATGGTGTGTGGAAATGGAACTGTTGCAGCTCGAACGTCTCGCCATCAATGGTGAAGCTGTTACGTCCGTTCACTTGCGCTTGCAGCGTATGACCATTGTTGGTTAAACCAATGACCTGACCAGTGTACGAAAGGTTCAGTGCTTCCAGTTTTGCATCGGCTGGGTTGTCGATGTTGATTGGGCTTTGGTTTTTCGTGGTTGCGCAGTCTTTGGCGATTTCTCCCCAGTGTTCTGGCCCGTGTTTGTCATTGCCATAGCCCCATTCCGAAGCCTGAGCCGCGCTTAGAGTGAGAAGTGAGAGTGAAAAAGCAAGTAGTGTTTTGTTCATAATAATGTCTCTGTTCGGTCGCTTTGATAAGCGTTGTTACAAGGCAATGACCTAGAGGTTTGATCACTGCCTGACAAATTAGAAACGGTGGCTGAGTTGGGCACCAATTAGGAACGCATTTGAATGGGTCACGCCCGTTACCATCGGTGCAGGAACACCTTCATACGCGTACTCTTCTACGTTGACATCTTCACCAATCAAGTACGTCATGCCGATGTCAACCGTGGTATCTGATGACCATTGGTAAGAGGCACCCGCAGATAACCAGTGACGGTTCGAATCTGGGATAGAAAGCGAAGTCAGCTCATCGACAGGTGTTTTGTCGAACATGTAACCCGTGCGAAGTGTCCAACGTTCATTGGCGTACCAAGTCGCACCGATGGAGTAGTGCGCGGAGTCTTGCCACTGAAAATCTTTTAGCAACTGATCATCAGCTTTCAAGCTGTCAAATGCTGACCAACCAATCCACTGCACAGAATAGTGCAGGGCAAATTTAGGTAAGACGCGGTGATAACCGGAAAACTCCGCAATATCCGGTAGCGGCATAGCAAGTGAGTCGTACGATTCGCCAGCAAAGTGGATGTCACCCTTGGCATCGATGTTAGGGCTGTGCTTGTAGCTCAAACCCAAGCGATGACGTTCGTTAAACTCGTACATCATGCCAATGTTCGCGCCAAGCCCAATGCCGCCAGCTTCCACATCAAGTGCGTTGCCTTTTACGGCTCCGCAACGTTGTTCTAGTTCGTTTCCAAGTATGTTCCCACCAACGCAAACACCCACGTCCATATCGCGGTACAGCTCACCAGAGCCGTAAATCACATCAATACCACCACCGATACTAAAACGATCGTTCACCTTGTATGCCAAGCTTGCGCCAAGGTTGACACTCGCTACGCTGGTGACACCGCCAAAAACAGGTGCGCCATAGTTTGGTTTAAACTCCATGTCGGTTCCGAAGTTGGAGTATGCCGATAAGCCTAGATACCAGTCGTCGTTGATAGGGTGAATAAAGTAAAAATTGGGTACAACGGCTGGTTGACCAACGCCATCGACGTCATCAATGTCGGTCACGGTTTGAGAGAAGGACGGGGTAATGTCAACTTGAGGGGACGGAGGAAAACCGCCCATACCAACATTGACATCCGCATTAATGTTAGCTCGATGATATTGCGCATTTTTAACGGTAACGTCAGGTTTGACGTAAGTGACACCGAACGATAAGGCACTTTGTTTAAACAGCGTCATCGCTGCGGCGTTGCGGCTGACTACAGATGCATTATCACCAATGACGGCATCACCAGCAAAAGCACGACCAAGACCCGTCGCAGAATGTTCGTTAATTTGAAAACCACCGGCATACGCCGTCGAGGAGGCTAACCCGATTAATAAATAAATCGGTGAAAGAGTTAATTGTCGCTGCATGTTTTTCTCATGAATTAATTAGAAGTTGTATTGCAACTAAAATTAGTAAAATAAACAAATCTGACCAGTGTATTTAGGAGTAAAACTAACAGTGTGCTGACAATAAGTAAATTTAACTTAATAAATATTTATTGTTGAATTTATTAATGCTTCATGGCGTGAATATAGTAGTTATTTTAAGTGTAAATTAAACCCTGAACCTCTATTTTTATTTTTGCGGTATTACTTCTCTATTTTTATTGTGCTGACTGTTCCCTAACAAATAGAGGGAAATCCAGCGATAAAGTGTCCGTGATGGAAACTCTGAGTCATTTGTATTTCCATTGCATCCCAACGTTGGTAGTTCGAATTAGCAAGAGAACTATCGTTTTAAACCCACATGACACACCCCTCTCGGTCTTACCTGTGTTATGTGGGTATTTTTTATTTAACTTGTCACTTAACTCCTCTTTAAATTCAATCATCAAAATGGCCATTATGAAATTTAAATTAATGGAATGTTGAATAATTTTGGATTTTACTGGTTTGTTAGTATTTAAAAGTTTTGTTTATAATACTTATAACTTGAATTTCTATATTAAAGATGGTCTTTGTTATATGTATTGAATGATAAAGTTTTGAAGTGACTATAATATCTCTGATTTTTCACGTTAGTGAAGTTATTCATTCAGTTTCTTGACGTTAATTTACCTATCTTTACGTCTCGTACCCTGTACGGCTAAGAAAAATAGCAGTATAAAATCAAAACGATTATTTACTTCACTCCTGCTATGAAACTCAATAAAAAATGGCTCGTTTTGTGTGGCCTACTTACTATTGGTGCTGGTGGTTATCATTATCTGCAACGTCCAGAACCCATTTCTCCTTACGCGACAGAAGTCGTTCGCAAAGGCAATATCGAAAAGGCGGTATTAGCCAACGGCATGTTGCAAGCGTCCAAATTGGTGAATGTAGGTGCGCAAGTATCTGGGCAAATTCAACGCCTCGCTGTGAACTTAGGGGATGAGATCAAACAGGGAGATTTGATTGCACAGATTGACAGCCTGACTCAGCAAAACAGCCTCAAAGAAGCCCAAGCGTCTCTTAATAGTCTCAACGCTCAGTACCAGGCTAAGCAAGCGCAGATTAAACAAGCAAACTATGAATACGTGCGCCAAAAAGGCATGTTGGCAGCGAAAGCGAGCTCACGAGCTGATTACGAGAATGCCGAAGCGACGCTCGCCATCTACAAAGCCGAGTTAGCGCAACTGGATGCCGAAATCGAGAAAGCCAAAATCAACGTCGACAATGCGCAGTTAGATCTCGGTTACACCACCATCAACGCACCGATGGATGGCACGGTGGTCTACACCGCGGTGGAAGAAGGACAAACCGTAAACGCCAATCAAACCACGCCAACTATTATCGAGTTAGCTAAGTTAGATACGATGACAGTGAAAGCCGAAATTTCGGAAGCCGATGTGATTTTTGTTCACCCCGGCCAAACGGCGCTGTTCACCATTTTAGGCAAACCGAATCAGCAGTTTAAAGGCACATTGCGCGCCATTGAGCCGGGGCCAACCATCATGGATGGCGATGACAGCGATTTGAGCATTTCAGATAGCGACGCCATTTACTACAACGCTGTATTTGATGTGAAGAACCCGCAAGGTATTTTGCGCATCGGCATGACTGCGCAAGTTTCGATTGTCCTTGAGCAATCGGAAAATACCTTGATTGTCCCTTCACAAGTGCTGCAAAAATCTGGCGGCAAAGGCAACTATACCGTGCCAGTGCTTGAACAGGGCCAAGTGGTGCAAAAGCCCGTGACAGTGGGTATTAACAACAAAGTGAACGCAGAAATTCTCTCAGGTTTGAAGGAGGGCGACCAAGTTGTTCTTGGCAATGCTATGGATGGAGAATCATCAAGCCGAGGTGATCGTCGTCGACCTCCAATGAGGTTCTAAGATGAGTGACGTGCTTTTAAAAGTTGAGGATTTAACTCGACGATTTGTCTCTGGCGACGAGTCGCTTACCGTGTTGAACCACATTAATTTAGAGATAAAACGCGGTGAAATGGTCGCGATCGTGGGTGCATCGGGCTCAGGGAAATCGACGCTGATGAATGTGCTCGGCTGCTTGGATAAACCGTCCAGCGGTCGATACTTCATTAATGGGCAAGATGTCTCGACGTTGGAATCTGATCAACTGGCGGAACTGCGCCGCGAGTATTTTGGCTTTATATTCCAGCGTTACCATCTGCTGGGGGATTTAACCGCGGTGGCAAATGTGGAAGTGCCTGCGGTTTACGCGGGAGTTCCTCATCGTCAAAGAACGGAGCGAGCGCAGTCGTTATTGGCTCGCTTAGGGCTGGAAGATCGTTTGACTCACAAGCCCAGCCAACTAAGTGGTGGCCAGCAACAGCGCGTGAGTGTTGCTCGTGCACTGATGAACGGTGGTGAGGTGATTCTCGCTGATGAGCCCACTGGCGCATTAGACAGTCACAGTGGGCAAGAGATGATGGCACTGCTTAAAGAGTTGCATCAACTTGGGCATACTATCATCTTAGTGACTCATGATATGAACGTGGCGAACTTTTCGGATCGCATCATTGAAATCAAAGATGGTGAAATCATTGCAGATACGCCAAATGCACAAGTTGTAATCAATGAGCAAGCAGCAAAGACACCGAGCGCGTCTTTTCATCGCCCAGCGCAAGCCGCCAGTAAGTGGTGGAAGTGGGACAGTTTTATTGACGCGCTAAAAATGGCGCTGCTGGCGATGTCTAGCCACAGAATGCGCACGTTTTTGACCATGCTCGGCATCATTATTGGTATAGCCTCGGTGGTTTCCGTGGTGGCCCTAGGTAATGGTTCACAACAGCAAATTTTGTCGAATATTTCATCCATGGGAACAAACACCATTGATGTCAGGCCGGGCAAAGGGTTTGGTGACCGCCGCTCCGGACGAGTGAAAACGCTAACCGCCGACGATGCTAAATCGTTGGAGAGTCTGCCTTTTGTCGACAGTGTCACGCCGTCTTTATCCAACAGTTTAACCGTGCGGTACGCCAATCAGGATGCAACCGCGTCTGTGGAAGGGGTTGGGGAAGATTATTTCCGTGTGCGCGGTTATGAGATCGCCAAAGGTCAGTTTTGGGATGAAGAGAGCGTGAACTCACTCGCGCAAGAAGCAGTGATTGATGACAACACTAGAAAGGAAATGTTTGCGGATAGAAATCCGATTGGTGAAGTGATTTTTCTAGGTTCATTGCCAGTGCGTATTGTGGGTGTCACGCAGAAAAAAGAAGACGCGTTTGGCAACAGCGACGCGCTGAAAATTTGGGTGCCATACACCACCATGTCGGGACGAATGATGGGACAACGCTACCTCAATGGCATTACTGTGCGGATTGATGAGAACGCCCCAAGCGCAGCGGTAGAACAGAGCATCATCAACTTGTTAAAAATGCGCCACGGTACAGAAGATTTCTTCACGATTAACACTGACACCATTCGTAAGAGCATCGAGAAAACCACCGCCACCATGACGTTACTGATCTCAGCGATTGCGGTGATCTCCCTAATTGTCGGAGGAATTGGCGTAATGAACATCATGTTGGTGTCGGTGACAGAGCGCACGAAAGAGATCGGTGTGCGAATGGCAGTGGGGGCGCGGCAAGCGGATATTTTGCGTCAGTTTTTGATTGAAGCGGTACTAGTGTGTTTGTGTGGTGGTATTGCTGGTATTGGCTTGGCGTTTTTGATTGGTTTTGCATTCAGTACATCTGGCAGCAGCTTCCAAATGATTTACTCAATGAACTCGATCATCTGGGCGTTTATTTGCTCAACGTTGATTGGCATCGCTTTCGGCTTTTTACCCGCTCGCAATGCCGCCAAACTCGATCCGATAGAAGCGCTAGCGAGAGACTAAAAATGAGTAACACAATGAAATTCAAAACTCGATTGGTCGCGGCTGCCTTAAGCGCAGTGTGGTTGTCAGGTTGTGGTTCGCTTATGCGTAGCGACTATCAAGCTCCTGAGGTGCAAGTGCCTGCAAATTGGCAACAGATGCATGTTGCGGGTGATGTCAGTATGGATCCTTGGTGGTTGGCGTTTAACGACCCAACTCTTAATCAATACATTACTCAGGTGTTGGCTCAAAATAACGATTTGACGCTGGCAACGCTAACGCTAAAGAAAGCGCGTTTACAGCTGGGTTTAGCGCAAGATGACCTTTTCCCTACGTTGAGTTCTTCCACATCAGGACAAGCTCAAAAATCTCTTGATAGCGGGGAATCGGCAGATAGTTACAGCACTAACTTATCCGTCAATTACGAGTTGGATTTATGGGGAAAAATCTCGGCAGACGTTGACCAAGCCAAGTGGTCGGCGATGGCAAGTCAACAAGATCGCGAGGCGACCGCACAAAGTTTGGTAGCAACGACGGCATCGCTATATTGGCAAATCGGCTATCTGCAACAGCGCTTAAACCTCAGCCAGCGTAATGTGGTAGACGCAGCTCAAACGCTACAATTGATTGAAAAACAGTACCAACTTGGCGCTGTGGATCAGTTAGATGTGCTTGAAGCCAAACGTACGTTGGCAAGCTTACAAGCGCAGCAAAGTGAGTTTGAACAGAGTTTACTTGAGGCAAACAACGCCTTTGCGATTTTGTTCAATCAACCGCCGAAGAGCATCAGTGCAAACATCCAAATGCTGCCTGAAGGCGATATGCCATCGTTGAGTGTTGGTGCTCCGTCTGATTTATTGATCCGCAGACCCGACATTAAAGCCGCGATTTATGACGTCAAAGCCGCGCTAGCAAATAAAGACGCAGCAGATTTGGACTACTTGCCTAAGCTGACGCTCACTGGGGCTTTGGGGGGATCGTCACAAGCGCTCAAAGACCTGCTTTCCAACCCGATCGGCAGTTTAGGTGCGGATATGACGCTACCGTTTTTGCAGTGGAATGAGATGAAAAACAGCCAAGCCATTGCCGATTTAGACTATCAATCGGCCATTGTGAGCTATCGCCAAGTGTTGTACGCCGCATTCCAAGATGTCGAAAATGCCTTGTCAGCACGCGAAAAATTGAAGTATCAGGCGGCGCGTTTACAAGAGCAATATGATGCCGCAAGTGCCGCTGAGTCCATTTATGCTGCGCGGTATCAGTATGGCTCGACGTCGATCATGGACTATTTGAATGCACAAGAAGACACCAGAAACGCGCAAGCTTCTTTGTTGGAAAACCGCTACAACCAGTTTCTCACTCAGGTTACGCTTTACCAGTCTTTAGGAGGAACCGACGTTGCGCCGTTGTAATTAGGGGTCAGCACACACTAGCGAAGCGCCATGCAACAAAGCTTTTTTTGAAGGTATTACTGGTCCCATGAATGGGACCAGTAATAAAAGCTTAAGTTACTTGGCGAACTTCTTGAAAGGTGCATCAACCGGGGTGTCAGCTAGGTGATTGGTGTAGTTACTCATCACTTTTTGCGCTAGACCAAGAACAATTTCAAGCAGTTGCTGCTGTCCGTAACCCGCCGCAAAGAATTTCTCTATCTGAGACTCTTCAACTACACCACGTTGGCGCACCATTTGAAGCGTTGTCTCTCGTAGTGTTTCAAGTTTTTCGTCTGCCAATGGTGTTTGGTTGACGAGAGCATCGACAATCTCCTGATCCACTTTCATTGACGCCGCGATCGCACTATGAGCAGGAACGCAGTAGTGACAACCATGTTCAACGTTGATGGTTTGCCATACGACGGTCAATTCTTCTGCGTTAAATGATGTTTGTTGAAAGAGCTCATGCACAACTTGATAACCCTCAAGCAAGGTTGGCGCTTCAGCCATAACAGCATGAAGATTTGGTAGCATGCCAAACGCTTTGACTGAATTTTCAATCAGATGCTTTGATCCTTCGGGTGCGTTTTCTGCGGTATACAGTTTAAATTCTGCCATGTTTAAATCTCCTGTAATTGGATATGAGCGGATTAGGCAAGAACAGGATAGTTGATTTTGAGCGGTCGCTCAATATAAAATTGAGCATATGTTCAAAATTGATAATTGCTCATGGCGAATACAAAGAAATTCCAACGTGATGAAGTGGTGAAAGCCGCCTCGGATCTATTCTGGAAGAAAGGTTTTCATGCAACATCTACACGTGATTTACAAGATAGCGTGAATCTGCGTCCTGGAAGTATTTATGCGACGTTTGGGTCAAAAGAGGGGCTATATTGTGAAGCGCTAAAAATGTACGTTGCGAACTTGCAAGCCCTGTTTGAGTTGCATTTAGCTCAGAACACAACGGTTCTAGATGCAATAGAAGCTTTCGCGATTGATGTGGTTATCAATCAGCGAGACTCCAATCCCAGTGAAGTGTGCATGTTAGTCAAATCAGCAAGTGAATTTGCTGAGGATTTTAATGCGCTGCGCAATCAAACAAACAGCTTAGCAAACCAATTTGAATCTTTTCTTGCAAAGCTGTTTGAGCGAGCAATCGAGAATGGCGAAATTGAAGCCCAGGATACATTGCTTCTTGCTCAGTTGTTCCAGGTTCAGTTTACGGGTATACGAGCCTACTCATACCGCAGTGATGATGTAACCTTAAAGACGTTGATCTCTATTATGGTGGACAGCTTCCGCGGTAACGTACCAAAAACAGAAAGCTGAATGAGGCTGCTCAAAGTCAACGTCTCTAAATCAACGGCTTGAAGTAAGCGAGCTCAAATAAACCCTTTATCGGGGGTCGATATCGATAAAAAATGACCACGAAGCATCGTGGTCATTTTTATGCAGATTAACTTGCAATGAACAACAACGGCTTATTAAAAGCGAAACTCTTCTAAGTTATTGCTGCTTTCTAACATTTTTTCAGCCACATAACGATGCGTTGCTGTGGTTGGGTGAGTCACATCCCAGAACACGAACTTATCTGCGCCAGATGCTGCACATTCAGAACGTAATGAGTGAGTGTACATGTAGTCAACAGAGGATGAACGGTTGATGTCTAAGCAAGGGTCGCTTGCATTTACGAAACCGTGTTCTTCTGGTGCCGAGGTTAACTTCTCAAACAGTGCGTGTGTATCAAACAATGCGATGTTGTAGCCTTGGGCTTTGTAGTACATCGCTTGTGCTTTGATGAACTCGTTCATTTTCAATACTTTCGCACGAATCGTTTCAATTTCTTCCTGTGTTGAGTATTTGAACTGTGGTGCTTTGGTTGCATCTGGCAGTGTCATCAACATGAAGTTCTTCGCGCCAGCGTCTGTTAAACGAATCAGAGCTTCAGCGTAATCCGCTTTTACTTCCGGCACGCTACGGTTGTAGTTCATGAAATCATTTAAACCAAACTCTAACGTAAACAATGTGTTAGCAGGGTTGTAGTTCTTCGCCAGCTTTGTGTAGGTTAAGTAAGAAGAAACTTGTTCGCCGACACCAGTTAGCGCGATGTATTGGTTTTCACCTGCTGCGCCACCAACTGCCCAGTTGTATAGCGGTAAGTTTTTGGCTTTAGCAACGTATTCCGTCCAAACAAAACCGTTTGAGAAGTGACCCAAGAACCAGCTATTCGGGTTAGGGAAGCGCCATTGGGACGCGTTAAAGATGTTGCCTGTATCAGACAAGCTATCGCCCAAAGCCACTACTTTGTTTATCTGATCTGGTTGCATTGCAGCATCATTGCTCCAGATCGTGTGGTTATAAGAATAACGATTGTCGGCAGCAAAAAATGTAATGTCTGCGTTCTCGTTCGCTAGATCTAGTGTTTCTTCACAACGCTGGCGAATTACGTTTTGTGAGGTATTGGTGTAGAACATGTTTTTAAGTGAAACAGAGCTCCACCAATAACCATCGATAGTGAAGTCACTACCATCTTTGTTTTTTGCCCATTTCCAATCGGTAGCCGCATCGTCCTTAGAGTGGCTCGTACGATACCAGCATCGAACGTACGTATAAGTTTGATTTTCTTGCGCGCTAACCACTTCAGCCGCAGAAACCATTGCTGGTGATAAAGTTGGCTCCTCTGCAATGGCGGAGGCAAGCGGAAGTAATGCAGTTAATAGTGTGATTGTTTTTTTCATCATTCACTCTTCTTGTAATGGTTATTGTTCCGAATGCGTGAATACGCTCGGCTATAACAGTATTTAGATGAGAATTTTTCTCACTAAACCTTCTAATTCTGAGTAAATGCTCAAGACAGTCAACAACTAAATATTCAATATTTCAGTTTTGGCACCACGGTCAAAAAATCCATTCAGCATAGCAATCGATTAAATGGGTGATATTTAGAATAATTACTCACTAACATTAATTTAACATTCACTTTTTGTTAATTAAGTAATTGCTTTATAAGGTTTTGTCGGTGATTTTTAATGTTAACTTAAAGTGTTTATTGAATGATCTTTTGTACAAATTTGTATATTCATGAAACAAATTGTTTGGCATTTTTGCTCTGTAAACTATAGCTGAAGCTCTCATGCAAACATCATGGTGATGACTTTTCATGAGAATATAGTGAATAAAAATTAGCTCAAATAAGGAATAGGGCAAATGCACTACACAACAAGTAAAAAACAAGGCTTATTTTCGTTGTCTGCCGTAGCAATAGCACTGACCACTTCGATGTCAGCGTTTGCGGCTCCACCAATGGGATTTGATGAATCTAAGTTACCGACGAAGTACATCGTCAAATTCAAAGAAGATGCAGTCAGCCGTTCTTCAATGGGTGGTAACTCATTCTGGGGGCCACGAATCGCGCAGGAGTCTGTTCTAGAACAGGTGAAGGCACGTAAGGTGGAAAAACTAGGCAATCGCGCCATTTACAGCGTTGAATTGGATGGCGATGACTTAGAGCCGCTTCGCAATCGTAGTGATGTGGAATACGTGGAAGTCGATCCACCTCGCTATTTGCTCAGCGAAACGACCCCATGGGGATATGAAGCGGTTAATGCTCAACTGCTAGCTGACTTCAATGCGGGTAATCGCACTGTATGTATTATCGATTCAGGGTACGACATTTCGCACAACGACCTAAGCGGTAACCGCGTTGCTGGTACTAACGATAGTGGTACGGGATCATGGAGTGATCCGGGTAACAACAATGCCCACGGTACTCACGTCGCGGGTACGATTGCTGCGATTGCCAACACCGAAGGTGTAAAGGGTGTGATGCCAAACCAGAATGTTAATTTGCACATCGTGAAAGTATTTAACGAATCGGGTTGGGGTTACTCATCTGGGCTTGTTAAAGCTATCCAGACCTGTGCCGATAATGGTGCTAACGTTGTGAACATGAGCCTTGGTGGTAGTCAATCAAGCCGAACTGAGCAAAATGCACTGCAAAATATTTACGATCAAGGCGTTCTATTGATCGCCGCTGCGGGTAATGATGGCAATACAGCGCACAGCTATCCAGCTTCTTATGACTCAGTGATGTCTGTTGCGGCTGTTGATAATCAAAATGATCATGCAGCGTTCTCACAATCTACTAATCAAGTTGAGATCTCAGGCCCGGGTGTGGCGATCTTATCAACGGTTACGGTAGGTGAAGGTAAACTTTCTGATATTACCTTGAATGGTGTCAGTCAGTTTGATCGTGGGATTGTTCCTCACAATCGTTTGATCAATAACGGTTCTTCGTATGTTCCGGATCCAATCGCGGGTTCAGTAACGGCAACGCTAGATAGCTGTGATGTCTCTGGCGGTAACGTTAACTGTGGTGATATGTCGGGCAAAATTTGTTTGACTGAGCGTATCGGCAACCAGTCTTCAGGAAACTACCCTGAAGTAGATGCGGTTCAGGCTTGTTACAATGCGGGTGCGCGAGCTGCAATCGTGTACAGCAACTCTGAACTACCTGGTTTACAAAACCCTTTCTTGGTAGACACAAACAACGCTTATCGTATGGTTTCGGTAACGGTTGATCGTGCATTTGGTCAAGAGCTGTTGGGGTATGTTGGTCAGGAAATTACTGTTGCAACAACCTCTGGTGAAGATTACGAGTACTACAATGGTACATCAATGGCGACACCGCACGTAACGGGCGTAGCTGGCTTGGTGTGGAGTTACCACCCAACCTGTACCGCAGCGCAAGTACGTAATGCCCTAGTGAAAACTGCAACAGATATTGATGTTGCTGGTCGAGACAACCGTACTGGCCACGGCCTAGTTAATGCTGAAGCGGCGAAGCTGTTCTTGGACGCTGGCTGTAATGGACCTGATGGTGGTAGCTCTTCGGACTCTAGCTTCTCAAATACCAGCCCTGTTGCGATTCCAGATAATAAATCTTCTGGCGCAATCAGTGCAGTAGAAGTCGATCGCTCTGGTGATTCAGGCACAGTAAGTATTGACGTTGATATTAGCCACACTTACATCGGTGATCTACGAGTGACTTTAACGTCACCGACTGGTGGAGAAGTTGTACTTCACAATAATACTGGCGGCAGCGCTAACGATATAAAAAACACGTTCCAAGCGGATTTTTCTGGCTTTGAATCGCAAGGTACATGGGAACTAAAAGCGGTGGACAGTGCCAGAAGAGACACAGGCACCATCAACAGTTGGACTCTGACCTTTCAATAAGGAGTGGCTATGAAGAAGTTGACCTTACTTTCTTTGTCTGCGGTAGGCGCTACCGCACTATTGGCAATCGGACTGAGCTCAAGCAGCTTGGCAAACAATCAAGGATTTCCTCTCGTGGATGAACGCCAAGATCAAGCCGAGCAGCAACCTGCACGTTACTTTGTTAAGTATCATGAAGGAAAAGAGAGCGAAGTGAGAGCGCTTCTTCGTCAGCACAACATTGAAGTGGTCGATGCTCTGGTGAAACAACATGTGTTGATTGTGGTGGGTGAACAGGCGGAAGTCGATAAGCTCGCGGATCACGATGCGGTCGAATACACTGAGCAAGAGCCGACAAGAAAGCTGCTATCTAACGGAAATACGCTTCAATAAGCCAAACCTCCTTAAGATAGTGCCAAAAAGAAAAACGCCCCTCACGTGAGGGGCGTTTGTTTCATTTATTTGTGGAAGATGAAGACTAAGGACGCTCACCTGCTGCTAGGCGACGTTCGATATCTGCAACCACTTCTGGGAAGTCAGCAATGGTGTCGATAAGGTAGTGCGGCGAGCTCTTGATCAATTTTGCACGCGCTTTTTCACGAGCGGCATTAAGTGTTGCTTCGTCCGCGGCTTGGTATTCTTCAAACGTTAGACCTGCTTCGTTACCAGAAAGCAGCAAACCAACGGTCCACATACCGGCGTTGTGACCTTCATCGATGCCCGGTGCGGCGTCATCCACTTTGATACACGCATTAACGTCCGTTACATTCAGCTCAATCACGTTTTTCAGTGCCATAAATGGTCCAGGGCGACCACCTTGAGGCAGGTCATCCGTTGCTACCACGTAATCTGGTTTGTAGCCGTAATCCGCTGCAACTGGAATCAATATGTCCATCACTTCGCGAGGGTAACCAGAACAAGAACCGATCTTGATGCCTTTGTCTTTCAGGCCGTTCACAACTTCAATCGCATTAAGGATTGGGTCTGCATGGTCCGCCACTTTTGCTTTTTGCAAAGGCATAAATGCTGCGTAGATTGCATCGATGTCTTCGCTGGTCATTGAGCGACCAAATTTCTCATTCCAACGCTTATCAACCGCAGGGATACGACCCACAGCTTGGATGTGATCCCACTTACCAAGGCCCATTGGTTCGCGCGCTTCTTCTAGGTCGATTTCAAAGTCAAAGCCTTGTTTGAACGCTTCCACAAAGATGCTGGTTGGCGCAAAAGAGCCGAAATCGACGATAGTGCCAGCCCAGTCAAAGATCACTGCTTGAATTGGTGAGTTGCTCATGTTCAATCCTTTTTCTTTCTTGCTTGCCAGAGCGCTTGCCTACACGTCGGAACTGCGCTCAGGATAAATTGGTTTTTGTTGAGGTTAGAAGTAGTTAAAGTCTTTGCACACTTTGGCGATCGCTTCTTCGAAGATCGCCAACGCTTCTGTCAGTTGTTCGCGGGTGATGATCAGCGGTGGGCTGAGTTGAATCACGTTACCTTGCGATACCTTGAAGCTCACGCCGTTGTTGAGGCATTGGTACAATACAGCTTCCGCTTCGTCATACGCGCGTGCTTTGCTTTCGTGGTCAGTGACCAGTTCAATGCCCCACAACATGCCGATGCCACGTACATCACCAATCACCGGGTACTTAGCTTTCATCTCTAGCAGCTTTTCACGCATGAACTGGCTGTCGGCTTTGGCTTTATCTAGCAAGCCGTCTTGCTCAATAGCTTCCATGGTTGCCAGTGCTGCAGCACAACCAATAGGACTTTTCTCATGAGTGTAATGGCCCATGGAGATTTGCTCGGCAGTGTTGTATTTGTCTTTGGTTACCATGGCTGCGATAGGCACTAAGCCACCACCCAAACCTTTACCGATGCAGAGCATATCTGGCTCGATGTCGTAGGCTTGGTAGGTAAACCATTCACCGCTGCGACCCATGCCATTCGGGATGTCGTCGATGATCAGCATGACATTGTGTTTGTCACAGATTTCACGGATACGTTTCCAGTAGGCTTTACTTGGCACTTGTACGTCGGTATTACGAACCGCTTCTGCGATAAACGCGCCCACGCCACCTTCTTTCTCAATCACGTACTCAAGGTAGTCGGCGTAATGCACGTCGCTGCCGTCCGCGACAGGGAAAGCACCACGGTAAGATACGGCTGGGGGGATGCGTTCAACACCTGCCATTAATGGTCCCATGCCTTGGCGGAAACACGCTTCGCCACCTACTGAGATGGCATCCAATGATGCGCCGTGGAAGGAATCCCACAGAGACACCACCTTGTAGTTGCCCGTGATGTGGCGCGCTAGTTTAAGTGCCATGCCAACCGCAGATGTGCCACCCGGAGCAAACAACACGCGGTTCAATTCGCCGCCACAGATTTGTGTGAGCTTTTCGGCACATTCAATCGCGGTTTCATTAGTAAAACGACGTGGTGAAAACGGCAGTTTGGCAATTTGCTCTTGCACACGTTTAATCACATGCGGATGACCATAGCCCAACTGGTGGACGTTATTGCCATGGAAATCCATGTACTTTTTGCCGGTAGCATCTTGGATGTAGATGCCTTCTGCTGCTTCCAAGGTATCTAAGCAAGGTGTCGACATTGCTTGATGAAGAAATACCTCTGAATCACGCTTTAACAAGGCTTGCGTGCGTTCGTCGTCCATCGATGCATTCCAAGCTTGGCGCGCTGGTGTCGTGTTGACATCACCTTCGCTGCGGAAATGGGTCGGTTTGATATTCTGAGTCATAACGCTCTCTCAATCAGAAGGCTGCTTTACGCAACTTGCCAGTACATTGCTTTTTCAATTGCACCGATTAAGCGCTCGATATCTGCTGGGTAAACTTCGCCAATGTTGCCGATGCGGAAGCAATCTGCGTTCGATACTTTACCCGGATAAATCACGAAGCCTTGCTCTTTCAAACGCGTGTAGAACGCTTTGAACTGGTAATCACTGTGCGTCGGAGAGTAGAAAGAAGTGATGATTGGCGAGTGAAGGTCATCACTCAGTAGTGGCTCAAACCCCAAAGAACGCATACCTGCAACCAGTGTTTTCTGGTTAGTTTGGTAACGGTTATGACGAGCTTCAATGCCGCCTTCTTGTTCCAGCTCTAACAAGGCTTGGTAGAAAGCGCGAACCGTGTGCGTTGGAGACGTGAAACGCCATTTACCGTGGTTCACTTCCATGCAGTGCCACTGGTCGTAAAGATCAAGGCTCAAAGAACGTGCCTGACCTTGGCACTTTTCGAGCTCAGTTTGTTTCGCAATCACAAAGCCAAAGCCCGGCACGCCTTGAATACATTTGTTTGCAGAGCTGATCATAAAATCGATGCCTAGCTCAGCGATATCGATAGGAATGCCACCAAAGCTCGACATGGCATCGAGAATCACCACTTTGCCGTGTGCTTTTGCTGCAGAAGCAAATTCCTCAATTGGGTTAAGCATGCCAGTGGTTGTCTCGCAGTGAACAATCGCCACGTGTGTGATCGCAGGATCCGATGCCAATGCAGTTTCCACCTCGTTCAAGTGTGGCTGTGATGTTTCGCCTGGGGAAACTACATGGCATGGAATATTTAGGTAATCAGCGATCTGAGCGATACGCGCACCGTAAGCACCGTTGTCGACAACCAACAATTTTCCATCTTTGCCAATGGCACTGCCAATCGTTGCTTCTACTGATGCGGTGCCGCTACCTTGCATTAGTACGCTGGTGTAGCCGTCTTGCTCCGTCGCCAGTTTTACAAGCTTAGCGCGGATCACTTCTACAATGTCTTTGTTGTATTCATCATCCCAAGTACACCAGTCTTTAAGCATGGCTTCACGTACCGTTTCAGAAGTAGATAGAGGACCTGGAGTCAGTAGTAGGTATTCGTTTTTCATCTCGATTTCCATCAGAATAGGCTAATTGGTCTACACCAAATTTCAAGTTCACTCTAACGAGGAAGAAAAGGGCAGTAAATAGGCGAATATCCAATTTCATAAAACTTTAAT
Source organism: Vibrio sp. 1167 (assembly GCF_033340375.1). Lineage (NCBI taxonomy): Bacteria > Pseudomonadati > Pseudomonadota > Gammaproteobacteria > Vibrionales > Vibrionaceae > Vibrio > Vibrio sp. 1167. The sequence goes on from NZ_JAWOWK010000003.1 coordinate 99,278, forward strand.
ATCCAGAAAATGGCGGATCAATTGAACGATTATTCAGCGCAAACTTTCGTAAAACTGCCATTTAATGGTCATGATTTCGTCACAAAGGCTCAGTAGGGTGTATATCGTCAACTGGTACAGACCAAATGAAAACTTAGCCAAATTAACTGGAGAAAATGATGAAAAACCGTTTGATGAAAGGATCGCTGGCTGCACTTGTCTCTCTGCTAGCTACGAATGCAATGGCAGCACAGGAAGTCACGGTTTACACCGCTTTCGAAACTGACATTCTTGCTAAATACAAGTCTGCGTTTGAGAAAGATAACCCAGATATCAAGATTAAGTGGGTTCGCGATTCCACCGGTATCATGACGGCGAAATTGCTGGCCGAAAAGAATAACCCTCAAGCGGAAGTGGTTTGGGGTCTTGCTGGCTCGTCAATGGCACTGCTTAAAGATGAAGGTCTTCTTAAGCCTTACACACCAAAAGGTTTGGAAGAGCTGCACGCGAACCTAAACGACCCTCAATCAAACCAAGCTTGGTTCGGTAACGATGCGTTCTTTAACGCAGTTTGTTTCAACGAAGCGGTAGCGAAACAACTTAACCTACCGAAACCAACGTCTTGGGAAGACCTAACGAAGCCGGTTTACAAAGGTCACATTGCAATGCCGAACCCAGCGTCTTCAGGCACTGGCTACATGCAGGTTTCTGCTTGGCTACAAAACATGGGTGAAGATCAGGCATGGAACTACATGCGTGACTTAGACAAGAACATTGCACACTACACGCACTCGGGCTCTAAGCCATGTGTTCAAGCGGGCATGGGTGAAGTGGCTATCGGTATTTCGATGGCAAGTCGCGGCGCGAAGCTGAAAACACAGGGTGCACCACTTGCGGTTATCACACCTAAAGGCATTGGCTGGGAATCTGAAGCCGTTGGTCTAGTAAAAGAGTCTGATGCAGCGAAGCGCGTTGTCGACTGGTCAATCTCTAAAGCGGCAAACGAGCTTTACGTAGAAATGTACCCAGTGGTTGCACATAAAGAAGTGAAAGCGACCGTTTCTAACTTCCCGAACGTTCAAGAGAACATGGCGAAGATGGACTTCGCGCAAATGGGTAGTAAGCGTGCAGAGATCCTAGCGGCATGGTCTGAGAAGTTCGATGCGAAATCAGAACCAAAGTCTTAATTGAAATTGCTTTGAGTTGAATATTGAAATCCACCTCGGTTGAGGTGGATTTTTTGTTTTCTCTGTTATTTCAGAGTTTGCTGCAAGTAGATTCCTAGTCTCACCTAGGTTCGCTGGAATGACGGACTTAAGGAAGTTGGGAGCTTCTATCCGCACTTACCACGTCATTCTCTAGAGCGACGAAGGAGTGAGTCGGGAATCTCTAATTGCCACTTAAACAAACCTCATCACCCTTCATCTATTTGTCATCTTCTGGCTATAAATTTGTCATTGGAACGTAACACTCCAAAACTAAAGTTGGTATATACCATTTGGAGCGTGTGTTATGTCAACTAACCAACATTACCTAAATATCGAAAATGTAGTGAAGCAATTCGGACAGTTCACTGCATTAAAGAAAATCTCGCTAGCGATTGAAAAGGGCGAGTTCGTTTGTTTTCTTGGTCCTTCTGGCTGCGGTAAAACCACTCTGCTACGTGCCATTGCAGGTTTAGACTTGCCAACGTCTGGTGCGATTTTTCAAAACGGTCAAGAGACCACATTCTTACCACCAGAGAAGCGCGATTTCGGCATCGTATTCCAATCTTACGCGCTTTTTCCGAACCTAACTGTGCATGAGAACATTGCGGTGGGTTTGAAGAACCAAGGTATGTCGACCAAAGAAGCGTTAGAGAAAGTGGATTACTGGTTAGAAACCATTGGTCTTCCAACCTCTGGCGAGAAATTCCCTAACCAACTTTCTGGTGGTCAGCAGCAGCGTGTTGCTTTGGCTCGTGCATTGGCGTTGTCACCGGGTTTACTGTTACTTGATGAGCCGTTGTCAGCGCTAGATGCAAAAGTGCGTGTTCACTTACGTGACGAGATTTGTAAGCTACAACGTAAGCTGGGCATCACCACCATCATGGTTACGCACGATCAGGACGAAGCGCTGTCGATGGCGGATCGTATTGTGGTGATGAACCATGGCGTGATTGAGCAAGTTGGCACACCTCAAGAGATCTACCAACAACCAGCAACGCGCTTTGTCGCTGAGTTTGTCGGCAGCATGAACTTTATTGAAACCTCGGTCGCAACGGACTCCCAAGTGCGCATTGCAGAAACCTTGATGCCAGCGCCAAGCTTGACCAATCGTAAGATACAACGTGGTGACCGCTTTGACCTTGCGGTGCGTCCTGAAAGCATCAAGTTCGTTGAAAACTACAACAACTCTTTACCTGTGCGAGTTACGGCAACCGAGTTTCTAGGGGCGTTTTTCCGCATTGATTGCGTATTGCAAAACGACAGCTCAACGAAAACCATCGTCGTGGATGTTCCTGTGGAAACGGTTCAAAAACTCAATATCAAGGCGGGCGATGTACGTTACATCCAATTTGCTGAAGAAGGGCTGCATGGTTACGCCGTGCCCTCGGTTGATAAAGCGCTAGCAGCGTAGGTGTAAACATGGATGCGAAGACAATGACGATGAATAGCCTGACCACACAAGACAAAGCAAAATCCCTACTCGGACGTGTCAGCCGCGACAACCTTGTGTTGTTTGGTTTGCTCGCTGGTTTGTCGACCATGATGGTGCTGTTCATCTTAATGCCGCTTTGGGCAATGTTGACCAAGAGTGTGCAAAATGCCAATGGCGAATTTGTTGGATTGGCAAACTTTGCGACGTACTTTTCCTCTTCAAGCTTGTGGGTGTCGGTGGGAAACACCTTCACTTTGGGCGTGATTGTAACCTCGGTGGTGGGTGTACTTGCGTTTGGTTATGCCTACGCGCTGACTCGTTCATGTATGCCGTTTAAAGGTTTGTTCCAAATCTTAGGTACTGCGCCAATCCTTGCGCCTTCGCTGTTACCAGCGATCAGTTTGATCTTCCTTTTCGGTAATCAAGGCATTGCCAAAGAGATGCTGTTAGGAAACTCGATTTATGGCGTGATTGGTATCTCGATGGGTTTGATTTTCTGGACCTTCCCTCATGCATTGATGATTTTGACCACTTCACTGCGCACTTCAGATGCCCGTTTGTATGAAGCAGCCCGCGCACTTAAAACTTCACCCATCAAAACTTTCTTTATGGTGACGTTACCTGCGGCGAAATACGGTTTGATCAGTACGCTTATCGTCGTCTTTACGCTAGTTATCACGGACTTTGGTGTGCCGAAAGTGATTGGTGGCAGCTACAACGTTCTGGCGACTGACATCTTCAAGCAAGTTGTGGGACAGCAAAACTTTGCCATGGGTGCAGTGACCAGCATCATGCTTCTATTTCCTGCGGTAATGGCGTTCGGCGCAGACCGCTGGGTTCAGAAAAAGCAAAAGAGCTTATTTGACACTCGCTCGGTGCCTTATCAGCCAGAACCTAACAAAGCGCGCGACAGCATTTGTTTGGTTTACTGCAGCATCATTTCTATCGCAGTGTTGGCAGTGCTAGGCATGGCGGTGTATGGCTCGTTAGTTACGTTCTGGCCTTGGAACAAAGCGCTGACGCTAAACAACTACAACTTTGCCGAAATGAGCACTTACGGTTGGAGCCCATTCTTCAACTCGCTAACACTTGCAGGTTGGACGGCAGTTATTGGTACAGCCATCATCTTTGTCGGTGCTTACTGCATTGAGAAAGGGCGTGCGTTTGGTCCAATTCGCCAAGTGATGCAAATGCTTAGCGTGGTGCCAATGGCGGTTCCGGGTATGGTGCTTGGTTTGGGTTACATCTTTTACTTCAACGATGCGAATAATCCTCTGAACGTGCTTTATGGCACCATGGCATTCTTGGTGATTAACACGGTAGTGCATTACTACACTGTGGGTCACATGACAGCCCTGACAGCGCTAAAGCAGTTGCCATCGGAGATTGAAGCCACGGCGGCATCGGTGAAGCTTCCTCAATACAAGTTGTTCTTTAAAGTGACATTACCTGTGTGTTTACCTGCGATTTTGGACATTGCGACTTACTTGTTTGTTAATGCATTGACCACCACTTCTGCGGTAGTATTCCTTTACTCAACCGATACGATTCCGGCTTCGGTCTCGATTCTGAATATGGACGATGCAGGTCAAACTGGCGCTGCAGCGGCAATGGCTGTGATGATTATGATGGCTGCCGCAATTGCGAAGATTGTTCAGATGACTTTGGGTAAATTGTTAGAGAATCGCACACAAGCTTGGCGCAAAAGATAAGGACACTTCGTGCAATACGTAAAAATTAAAGATTCGATTGTTGAACAGATTGAAGCGGGCATGCTATCGCCGCGTCAAAAACTGCCAGCAGAGCGTAAGTTGGCGGAGTCGTTCGATACTACACGCGTCACTCTGCGTGAAGCTTTATCACTGCTAGAAGCGGAAGGTCGAATCTATCGCGAAGATCGCCGAGGTTGGTTTATCTCACCTGAGCCATTGCGTTACGATCCAACCCAAACTCTGAACTTCCCGAACATGGCGAAAGCGCAAAATCGTGTGCCAAAAACGGAGTTGGTCGCAGCAAAAGGAACGTTGGCAAACAAACAAGCGGCGCGCTTGCTGGACTTGCAGCCTTTCTCGGACGTGTATCGAGTCGACCGTGTGCGATACCTTGAAGACAGACCTGTGGTATTCGTAACAAACTATATTCGCCCAAAGCTGTTTCCGAACCTGCTGGATTACGATTTATCAAATTCATTAACAGACATTTATCGCGATCATTATGGCGTGACGTATCAAAAGATTCGCTACCGCATTTCAACCAGCACTTTGTTGGGTGAAATGGCTCAGGCACTGCGCGCGACAGCTGGCACTCCCGCGATGGTGGTGGAGCGCATCAACTATAACCAGCACGGTGAGTTGATTGATTGCGATATCGAGTATTGGCGACACGATGCCATCAGCATTGAATCTCTGGCGGAACTCAATCGTTAAGTGGATTTTCTCATTATCTAAGGCTCCATCTCGGGGCCTTTATTTTATTCAGACAGGAACATTGAAATGGATTTGTTGGCGATTGGTCTCGTCGTTTTTTCTGCTGTTCTCCATGCGGGTTGGAATATCCTTGGCAAAAGCAACTCAGGCTCTGGGCTCGCGTTTACTATGGCCGCCAGCTTTTCTGCATGTTTCATTCTTACCCCTTATTTGATTTGGTATTTGGTGACCATTGGCTGGACATCATTACCGAGTGAATTTTGGGGATTGCTGTTCATTAGCGGCATTTCACAAATGGTCTATCTGGTCGGTTTGATTGTCGCTTATAAGCACGCAGACGTGGGTGTGGTTTATCCCATTGCTCGGGCACTGCCAGTGATGATGGTCGGCGCAATCAGTGTTGCATTGGGACATGAATTATCTAGTCAGCAGTGGCTTGGGTTCTTGCTGATTACCCTTGGTTGCATGCTGGTGCCACTGACGAATTTTCGTCAAATGATATTGGGTTCCTATTTGAACGTCGGTGTGTTCTGGGCATTAATTGCTGCAATAGGCACAACGGGTTACTCGGTGGTCGATAAAGAAGCGCTGAGTTTACTCACAGGACAAGCATCAGATATCTTGAATGATCAGTACAGTGCAATCTTCTACTTGGGCGTGCAGTTTTGGGCAATTGGTATTCCAGCCCTTGTATGGTGCTTAGTTACGGGCAAGCCAGATGAGATTAAGACTGCGTGGCAGATCCGCAAAACAGCCAGCATGGCAGGGGTAATGATGGCATCCACCTACGGTTTGGTACTGTTTGCGATGACCATGACAGACAACGTGAGCTTGGTCGTAGCACTAAGGCAAATCAGCATTGTGTTTGGATTGTTTATGGGGATTTGGTTTCTGTCTGAGAAATGGTATCTCACCCGAGGGCTTGGCGTTACTTCTATCGTGGCGGGGATCATTCTCGCGCTTGCGTATTGACCTATATTCACGAAAAAAGGCAGCGAATGAGCCTCTCGCTGCCTTTTGTATTAACTTGTAAGCCTTGTTTAAAAACGCAGTTGCGCACCAAACATCACGCCGCTAGAGTCAAAATCGCTGTTTTTTGAGTACACATATTCTGCATTCAAACCAAAGTGTTTATAGCTCCAGCCGATACCGCCAGCCGCTTCACCTCCGACACTTGAGTGTTCGATGTTCTTGCTCTGACCGTTCACTTTATAAGTGTATTCGAGAGTGTAGAGAGTGACACCTGCCTTGCCGTACAGTTCGAAACCTGAACCCAGAGGATAGCTAGCATAGCCACTCAAGCGAGGTCCGGAGAAGCTCGTATCGGTGACTTCTGAAATCGGACTCACGAGTATCGAGCCGATACCGTCAAACGCGCCTTTATAACCTGCTTCGATACCAAAGTTATGTGTTGGCATGTAGCGGTAATATATTTCACCTAAGAACATGTCGCCTGATTCTTTGCTTGTCGGAGCATCGTAGTTCACATCGCCATAGCCAATGTTTGTACCTATGATGTGCTCACTGGTTTCTGCATTGGCTGACAAAGAAAAAGCCGACAACACTAAAGCAGTAATGAATGAATAACGCATGAACGCTTCTCCTTAGCTTTTAGCTTGCTCGCCTTTTAATATTTGTTCGAAAGTGATCTTGGTGTTGTCTAGCCATTCATAACGGCGACGATACATCGAACGCTTAGAGCGCGACATGCCTTCGATATCTCGACGGGGTGCATTTACATCAATTGAGTAAAAATGACGATTGTATTCGGTGCCGCCCAATTCTTGCCAGAGTGCATCGTAATCCGTTTTGATTCGCCCTTTGCTGTAGCGCTTAGCTGCGTAAGTATGCGACTGCGTTTTCACTGCTAGAATCGTGTTCACTTCCCAAATTTGTGCGAGCAAAGTGAGCAAGCTCACCATCAAGCTTTTTGGTCTCTGTCCGTAAAGCTTACGAGTTAGCTTTTTAATTTTCGCGTTGTTTTCTTCACTGCTTCGCGGTCCTTGTAAGCCGCCAATCATAATGCTGCGTCCAGATTCGATGTGACCGAGCGTAAAAGAGAGCGTGTAGAAGTTGCCATCTTCAGCGCTGTGCAGCACTAGGCTCATGTCGCCTTCTTTTTGATAACGTGCTTCGTATACTAATCTCACCGAGTACAGTATTTCGTCAATTTCAAAAGAGGCTAATGTTAGGCCTTTCGAGTCTGTGTAGATTTCTTCGATTGTTTGTTTAGAAAACAGTTCTGAAATCGTTTTATAGTGATCAACTACCAAGTTAGAACGATCGAACGCTGAGTTGTTTTTGATGATATACGGACGAAACGGTTTCTCTAAAAACCGATGCGTACGTGTACAAAGCAACTCTAACAATGACGATTCAATATTGTCTGAAAGGTGCTTAAATGCACGTTTGTAATAAAGCGCACGTAAGATGAACTTAGCTCTGTAGGTCCAAATTGGCTTGTAGACATCAGCATAATCATCTGAGTAAATCGATTTGCTATGGTAAAAAATGGATTTGTTTGCGGTCATTTTCACTCCAGATTAACTTGTGCTCAATAGCGACAATTAAGAACCGACGGACGAGCAGCGAAGAACCCGAAAAGGAGGAATGCAAAGCACGACTGAAAAGAGGTGGTTTTTGCTGTGTCCGACGTTTGTGTAAGGTTTTGAACACTGTTCTTTTGCTGGAATTCTAAGAGAAAATTGACCTTAGGTATTGTATGGTTTGGTAAGGAAGTGTCAGGTTGAAACCCATTGTTCAAAAGAAAGAAAATGCGAATGTCGGCTGAATATGACGTTGAGTTGCTAAGTTAATGTGAAATAAGTTGAACGAAAATTGAACATTATTTGAAATTGTTTTGACGTGTTTTAGGTCTTTATACGTACCTTATAAGTATCGAGCCAATTTTGGCCCGATGTAAAGGTAAGTAAGGAGAGGTTTATGAAACGCTTAACAACTTTAGCAAGTACGATTGCTCTGATTGCTGCACCTTCTATGGCTCTTGCTAGTGGTTATCAGTGGACAAACGATACCGAAACTATCCATGGCGACGTAATGGATAGCAAACAAGCGGCTTATGAAATGGGCCGAGACATGATCCAAAGCTACCAAAATAAATCATCTGGACAACTCCGTGATGAGTTTACGAGCCTTACAACGTATGTTGATCGCCAATCGTTTTCTATCACTGACTCAAAAGTCATGGTAAATGAGTTCTTGCAAAGTGACGGGCAAGTTGTTTACCAGCCTATTCTCAATGTTCAATACGAGTACCGCATGCGTGATACCGGTAAATACTAACCAGTAAGACGGACTTGAATTGTTTACCACTAATATTTTTTGCTGTTTGTTTTGGGGAGCCACGAGCTCCCCATTTTGTTTTTGTCGAAAGCGAAAATTTTCACACTCTCAGTGCAACATTTTCTATCGCTCAGCGTTAGATTTTCTTGCTCGTTGATTGTCATCATCGTTTGTAAAGTGTTTGCGGAAATGGATGTAACGCACTAACGAGGATACCCGATGACACATCATTCATATTGGTTCAAGCAGGCAATTGAAGCTGAGCAACCAGAAACGCCACAACCGTTACAGCAGAACATTAATACTGACGTTGCGATTGTTGGTGGCGGATACACCGGACTTTGGACCGCGATTATGATTAAGCAGCAATCTCCGGAAAAAAAGGTAGTCGTGATTGAAAAAGGCCTTTGTGGCAGTGGTGCATCGGGCGCAAACGGCGGTTGTATGCTGACTTGGTCTACCAAGTTTCCGACATTGAAACGGTTATTCGGTGAAGAACATGCTGCTTGGTTAGTAAAAGAGTCGGAACAAGCAGTGCTAGAGATTGACGACTTTTGTCAGCAGCACAACATTGATGCGCACTTATCGTTGAAAGGGGTTTATTACACTGCAACCAATCAGGCTCAAACTGGGGGAATGCAGCCAGTTGTGGACGAGTTAAAGCGATTAGAAGTGAACAGTTGGCGTCGTTGCTCGGTGGAGGAACTGCGTGCCAATGCGGGTTCACCTCGACATATAGAAGGCTTTCACTCTCCAGTTGCAGCCAGCGTTCAACCTGCATTATTAGTGAGGGGGTTACGCCGTGTTGCTATTGATCTGGGTGTAGAAGTTTATGAGAACACGCCGATGACGCGTCTAGATTATGGAAAACCTGCCACTGTCTGTACACCTAAAGGAAATGTTCAAGCGCAGCAGGTGGTATTGGCATTAAATGCATGGATGGTGGAGCAGTTTAAACAGTTCAAAAACAGTATCGTGGTGGTCTCTTCCGACATGGTGATCACCAAGCCCCTTGGTGACGCACTACCTCTATCTGGTTGGCAGGCAGGTTCTAGCGTGTTGGATTCACGTATCTTCGTCCACTATTACCGAGATACGCCAGATGGCCGTTTGATGTTGGGGAAAGGCGGCAATCAGTTTTCTTTCAATAACCAAGTCGACGCAATGTTTAACAAGCCAACACGCTACCAAGGTCTACTGCGCAAGTCGTTCGATAAGTTGTTTCCTCATTTGAGAGGAGAGGAGTTTGCTTATTCATGGACGGGGGGCTCTGATCGTTCTGCTACTGGTTTCCCTTTTTTCGGCGAGCTAGATAAACAGAGCAATATCTTTTACGGATTTGGTTATTCAGGCAATGGTGTAGCGCAGACTCGAATGGGCGGAAAGATCTTATCTTCATTGATATTGGGAATCGATAACGAGTGGACGAACAGTGGTTTAGCCAAAGGACCGTTGGGGTATTTCCCACCAGAACCGCTTCGCTGGACCGGGGCTATGATAGTGCGCAACGCGGTACGTCGAAAAGAGGAAGCAGAAGATAACGAGAAAACGCCGTTTATCTGGGATAAGTGGCTAGCAAAACTCGCGGGACCAGCAGGCAAAGCGGATAAGCTTGACTAAACTGAAGACTTTAGCCACAAACGAGACAGTTTGCAGTGAAAGTCATTGGGGCGCGATGAAGCCTTGTGTTAGCCTCTGTCTTTCAAGCTCAGATTTAAAAGGTGAGTCATAAAATGAAAGTATTCAGCAACTTCGATAGCGGCAGCATTCACGTAGTGAAAGCGGACGACAAAAACGACATCCAACTCAAAATTCCTAACGACAATATGTCGGAATTCTACCAGTGGTTCCACTTCCGTCTTGAGACAGAAGCCGAGCAATCACACACCATCAAATTGCTTGATTTGGCTAAATCGGCTTATCCAGAAGGATGGCAAGGTTACGATGTGGTTGCGTCTTACGATCGTGAAGAATGGTTCCGAGTACCGGCAGAGTTCGATGGCGACACGCTGACTTTCACTGTAATCCCTGAGCGCAGCTCAATTTACTTCGCGTACTTTGCGCCATACACGTACGATCGTCATTTAGACTTGTTACACATGGCACAAAGCGCGCACCACTGCCAACTAGAGACGCTTGGTCATACGCTAGATGGCAATGACATGAGCTTGCTTACTTTTGGTGAGCCAGAAGAAGGCAAAAAGAAAATCTGGATGATTGCACGTCAGCACCCAGGTGAGACCATGGCGGAATGGTTCATGGAAGGTATGATCCAACGTCTGTTAGATGAAAACGACACGGTTGCGCGTGCATTGCTTGAAAAAGCGGTGCTTTACGTCGTACCAAATATGAACCCAGACGGTGGTATTCGCGGTCACTTGCGTACCAACGCAGTAGGTGTAAACCTAAATCGTGAATGGCAAACGCCATCAATGGAAAAGAGCCCAGAAGTCTACCTTGTGCGTCAGCGCATGCTGGAAACGGGTGTTGACATGTTTTTAGATATTCATGGCGATGAAGCGATTCCGTATAACTTCGTCGCTGGCTCAGAAGGTATTCCTTCTTACGATGAAAATCTTGCCGCTTTAGAGACATCATTTAAGCAAGCGTTACTGACTATTACGCCAGAGTTCCAAGATGAGATTGGTTACGATAAAGATGAGCCTGGTAAAGCGAATTTGACGGTGGGTTCAAATTGGGTTGCAGAGCAGTTCAAATGCTTGTCTTACACAATCGAAATGCCATTTAAAGATAACAACAATCACCCAGATCCACTTTACGGTTGGTCTCCTGAGCGTAGTGTCTTGTTTGGGCAAGATGTATTAGCTGCAACGTTAACCGTAGCGGATAAAATTTAGCGCGACGAGTTAACGCTTTTTCATTATTTCGAAAACAGCTCATTTAAATGAGCTGTTTTTTGTGCTCTCCAGATCCACGCTCCCCTGTAAAAATTTGTTGCCATTCACAAGCTTAAATGATGATTCTTAAATTTGAGAAAGTGGCTTTTTATGGTGATTTGCGTCACAGAAAGTTGGCTTCTTTGTGATATTCTCCGCAACGAATTGACTATGGCTAAACCAACGCAACGAACTTTGTTTTTCGGTTGGGTATGCGGATGAAGCTCATGAATAGATGGTCTTGAGGTTACCTTTTTCCGTTTTACGTCATTGGCGTTTGAATATCATTTTTGATTCTTTCCTACGCTATTTAGCTATTTCTATTCGAAGAAAAGAGAAAGTTACGGCTTCATATTTTACGGCAGTATGCTGCCGCGATGTGTTGCTTTGTGTACAAGAAAAAGGAAAAGAATAATGAAAAAAATCGCTATAGCAGTGGCTACTGTACTTGCTGGTGGTGTGATCTCAAACGTTGCACTTGCTGACACTTACATGGGCGGTAAAGTAGGTTACAACTCTCTAAACGATGCGTGTTACCTAAACGAACCTTGTGACGACGACAGTTTTGCAGCATCTATGCACTTAGGCTACAGCTTCAACAAGTACGTTGCAGCAGAGTATGGTGTTGATTACCTTGGTGACTTCACTGCAAACTTCAAAAAGCCTGGCCTAAACACCGTTGATGGTGATCTTTGGGCGTTGACGCTTGCTCCTAAATTTAACCTACCGCTAACGGATTCTTGGAATCTATTCGCGAAAGTTGGTGCTGCATACATGATGGCTGGTGACGAGAAAGATTTCGTACCAACTGGCTCTCTGGGTGCTGAATACCAAATCAACTACAACTGGAGCCTACGTGCTGAATACCAACGCTACCAAGATATGTCTGATGATGTAATTGAAGACATGGATTCAGATTTCTTCGGTATCGGTTTCAACTACAAGTTTGGTTCTGAGCCTGTCGTTCAAGAAAAAGCCGTTGAAGAGGTGGTAGAAGTACGTCCTGCAACACGCATTGTAGATCACGTTTACCCTGCTCAAACAACAGCGACAGTACAATTCGACTTAGAAAGTGCAGAAGTGAAAGACGCGTCGAACCTTTCTGGTACCGTTGATTTGATGAATACTTACCCACAAGCTCAAGTTGAGATCACGGGTTACAGCGATACGACAGGTTCTGCTGCTTACAACAAGCAACTCACAGAAAAACGTGCGAAAGCCGTTGCTGACGAGTTCCAAGCAAAAGGTATTGCGGCTGAGCGTATGACAGTGAAAGGCATGGGTGAAGCTAACCCAGTGGCAAGCAACGAGACACGTCAAGGTCGTCAAATGAACCGTCGTGTTGAAGTGGTTGTTCCTGCGTTTGAATACCAAACAACTGAAAAAGCAGAATAATTCCTGCTTAAGATAAAGTTCCAAAAGCCAGCGTGTATCACGCTGGCTTTTTTGATCCCGCTTAACAAACTAAGTAGTTGTGTAGAAACATAATTATATCGGGACGCTTTGACATGTGCTCAACATACGTAAACTCAGCACCTTCATCAATTTGTCATCACCAGTTCATAGCATGACAGCCAAGTGTTTGGGAGAATTATATGCAAAGTTTACCGCCGCTCAATTTGCTCCGAGCCTTTGAAGCCACGGCGCGACTACAGAGTTTTACAAAAGCCGCAGAGGAGCTAAATGTGACTCGTGCGGCCGTAAGCCAACAGGTGAAATCGCTAGAGTCACAGCTCAATGCGACGTTATTCGAGCGTAAGGGCACTCACCTTACGCTGACCTGCTCCGCGCAAGAATACTGGCCAGTGGTTAATCATGTGCTTCAAACATTATCGACCACGACGCAGCATTTATTTACTCGTCCCAAGAATACGCAAGTTAACTTACATGTCGCTCACAGCTTTTGCTCTCAATGGTTAATGCCAAGATTGGCTGATTTTCAGCGACAATTCCCAGACATCTCCTTTAAAATCTCGACTACTGCTAGTACAGTTCCAAGCGCCAGTGCGATTGCGGATATCGAAATTATTAACGGAGATGGAGATTGGCAAGAGCAAGAAGCCATACGATTAACCCAAGAAAACTGGATCGTTGTCGCAAGCCCGGGCTTTATGCATTTAAACCCGATAAATGACCTCTCGCAGTTAGCTAAAGTGCCTAAAATCTGCACTAGCGGTTATCATGAATCTTGGCAAGAGTGGCTTGCGCACCAAGGTTATCAAGGGAAGGTGAGCAAAGTCGTCGCCGAGTTTGAGCATTCATTGCTTGCTATTCATGCTGCGATTAATCAACTTGGCGTGTTGTTGGTAAGAGACTTTCTTGTTGAGGATGAGCTGCAACAGGGCGTATTAGTCCAGGCTGGAAATTGGCATATGCCAAGTTCTGGTGCACATTATATGATGGTTCGAGCATCCGAAAAATCACACGTAAACACCTTTGCTCAATGGTTAATACAGAGTCTTTAATGTTCGTTCAGCGAGTAAGTAGAGCGCATGTGTGGTTTGGCTATTATTAGCAGTAGCAAGTCATCAGTCTAGGACTGAGCGACATGCTTAATGACATCTAATAACCACTGATTTACCGGAGCTTGCTGTTGAGAGCGACGACAGCTCATCACGTAGCGAACATCAAGCTCTAGCCCAGCAGGAAGCGCGATACTCCGGCAACCCTTAGGAACATGTCCACTCATCGTTATGCCAAAATGATTCGTTTGCAGAAGCACTTTTTTAATCATCGCTGGATGCTCAATTTCCACTTTAGGCGTGGTTCTAAAACCCATATGTTTGAGCCTTTCTAACACTGGGTATCGGTAGTCGTTCCATCCCGGCGTTTTAAAAAGTATAAAAGGGTATTCTTCTAGTTCTTGGGAGTTTTGAGCGGGATGATCTTGTCGAACAAAAAATACCGCTTTTCCTCGCCCTAGCTCGGTCTGAACAATTGACTGTGGCAGATCTTCATCAAAGTAATGAATCGCAATGGCGTTTTCACCGTCAATTAATCGTTTTTTTGCTTCGCTACCCCAGCGCACACATGAGAATTTTGCTTCTGGAGCGTGCTTTAGTAACTCCAAGTAAAACTTGTCACCGAAGTACTCCCAAAACAATGTGTTGGCATAAATAGTGATTGAGCCGTCAAAATGAGCTGGTGAAAAATGCTGTGGTTTGATGGAATCAATGCTGTTGAGTATTTGCTCAAAATGCGTAATGTTCGCTTCCACAAAAGCTGTTGGTTCAAAGCCATTTTTGGTCTGAACGAATAGCGGATCATTGAGCTGAGTTTTCATCTTAGTCAGATTTTTGCTGATTGCTCCTGACGTTTTACCGAGTGATTCTGCGACTAACCGGACGTTACGTAGCTCATACATCCGTTTTAATACCAAAATATTTTGAATATCCAGATTAACGCTCATACATTCTCTCGCTTGGCGTTTGTCGACAAATCATATCGCTGAATTTCTTAAGAAAAGACAACGCTCGGTCAATTTAAGTTGCTGCCTTATCCCTGATTTATTGAAGGTAACGATAAGTTATTCTTGGTTACATCAGTTTATTAGCATGGATTTCCATTTGGTAAATAATGGCTTTCCTCGTATGAGCGCGTTTCTGTTGTTACAGTTTTTCCACCGAAAGAAAGTAAGAACGATAATAGAGGTGATGTATGAAAAAACTAATCGCACTTGTTTTGATGGTTTGCTCAACAAACGTAGCATTTGCTGGCGATGGGTCATACACGGGCACGATTGATATGACGATGGCAACGAAAAATCAGGTTGACGTAGAGCGTGCAGATTCTCAATTGACGCTGAAGGGTCGCAATGAAATGGCCTATGGCGGTGTAACAATCCATTCGGATGCTGCAACTCAAAAAATTGAACTTCGTGGTCGACGTGATTAATCGAATAGTTTCTTGTTAAGAAAATGCCGCGAAGAACGCGGCATTTCTATATGTAATATCATCTGATCATAATTACCAGATAAGCGTATGGTGAGAAGCTAAGCGCAATGACCACCTGCCATTATTCGCATGGCGGTGCCATATGAATGACAGCTAAGCCCCCCAAAGAGGTTTCACGGTATTTTTTATTCATATCTTTACCAGTCTGATACATGGTTTCGATAACTTTATCTAACGAAATTAAACATTTACTTGTGCGCTTTAATGCCATACGCGATGCATTAATCGCTTTCATTGCTCCCATGGCATTTCTTTCAATACAAGGTACTTGAACCAAGCCGCCAATCGGGTCACAAGTCATACCCAATGAATGCTCCATCGCAATTTCCGCAGCAATACAAATCTGCTCGTTACTGCCCCCTCTTAGCGCTGTTAAGCCAGCGGCAGCCATGGATGAAGAAACCCCAACTTCTCCCTGACACCCCACTTCTGCACCAGAAATTGACGCGTTAGTTTTATATAAGATGCCGATAGCGCCGGCGACTGCGAGAAAGTCTTTTAGCTGTTTAACATCGAGCTCTTTGATGAAGCGATGGTAGTACATCAATACCGCCGGAATCACCCCTGCTGCACCATTCGTTGGAGAAGTGACGACTTGCCCTCCTGCTGCATTTTCTTCACTAACCGCAAAGGCGAAGAGATTGATCCAATCCATGATCTCCATCGGATCGTTTTCAACTGCAGCGTTGGCTTCGAGCTTTTTCAAAAGGTTTGGTGCTCGACGAGTGACATTTAGACCACCTTCCAAAATCCCTTCCGTATCGAAACCACGTTGCATGCAGAGCGACATCACTTTCCAAATTTGCTCTGCTCTTTGGTTAATTTCTTCGTCTGAGCGAAATGCGAGTTCGTTTTGGAGGATCATGCCTCCCAAGCTGAAACCGTTCGTCTCGGCTTTTTCCAGCATCTCATCTGCGGATGTAAACGGAAATGGTACTGCGACCTCATTTTGTTGCGTGCCGTTCTCTAGTTCGTCGGCGGTGGCGATGAATCCGCCCCCAATGGAGTAATAAATTTCAAACGCTACTTGATCTCCAGCTGCGTCTAATGCCGTAATCGTCATACCATTTTCATGCAGGGGAAGGTTGTCGCTATGAAAGACGATGTCATGGTCGTAGCTAAACTCAATCTGGTGTGTACCGGCGAGCATGAGCGTATTATTGTCTATGGTATTTTGTAGCGCACTTTTGGCACTGCTCATTTTGATGGTATCAGGTTTATTTCCCATCAAACCAAGGACCGTGGCTCGGTCTGTATGGTGCCCTCGACCTGTCAGTGACAATGAGCCATAAAGGTCCACTTGCACCCGATGCACTTTCGCCATAGAGTCGCTAACTAGCTGAGTGAAATGGAATCCGGCAAGCATAGGACCATTAGTGTGGGAGCTGGATGGCCCGACACCAATTTTAAATATATCGAAAATCGACAGCATAATTGACTTCCTTTAGCAGTGAACCTTTATAAAGGTCTCTAGAACAGTGTTGTTAACTAGATGTTAAAGCTTGTGGGTCGGGAGTGAAAGAAGATTTTTGTAACACTGCCAACTAAGCGCGAGATTTTAAAATGAAGTTAGACAACATCGTCATCGTTTTAGGTAAACGCCTCGTCAATAACAGGTTGACCTCTGAGGGCATAACAAGAGTCGAAGCTTTGTCTTGTAGGACTGCATCACTACCGACAGAGCGAACGGCGATTATTTTTTGTGGCGGAGTAACGCAAGGACAAAGTGTTTCTGAAGCAGAGGCGATGTACGCGTATTTTAGAACCCTAAACGCAGACTCCGTGAATCCGTTCCCTGAACGTCATATACTCTTAGAAACGGAGTCGTTGAACACGTTTCAAAACATGCGTTATGTTTCCCAAGTTTTGTGCAAAAGTGGGTTGTTCGAGTTATGGTCGGGGCATCCGGTTGAGGTTATCTTGCTGTCTAATGACTACCACCTCGAACGAATCATTGATATCCAGAATTTGATGGATGAGCAAGGCTTATTACGAGTACTTAAATCCGATTGCGAATCCATGGGGGTGACTCTCAATATTCCACTGGATATCAGCAAACATATTAGCGTGCCATACCCACATAAAGGGCTTATGGCGGAGACATTCTTGCTACTCGATGAACTCACAACCTACCGAGTTTATTTAGAAGGGGTCAAGCATGGCGTATTTTTCCGAGATTTATCAATTGTCCGAAAAAAGCCACTTATGATCGCAAGAGATGCTATTCACAAATTGCTCTCTTTCCCGCTCGATAAAGAGGCTTTGCAACATATTGGAGAAATGAAAAAGGCCGTCGAAATGACGGCCTTGGATGAATCTATAGGTGCTGCGGAAAAGGCATTAAGTATCTTCCATCCGATACTGACTGCATTGAACCGTCGCTTTGACCCAGAGTCTATTCATTAAGCTCGCGTTTTGTGCGGACGGCGCTTAATGCGATCAAACAGTAGCAAAGCAGTTCTATACCTTCTTCTGAGATATTTTTAACATCACGGATGTAATTTTCGTCCATCACTTGTTGCCAAAAACTACCCATACCATACAAACGAGAGAAGACTAATAATAGCATTACAGCACCAACTAATAGCTTCATATGTGGCACCGTTAAAATGGTCGCCATTTCGTTCATGGTACCTTTACCACCTTGGTAAGCTTTGGCGCAAGCCAGTGCGGTGACAGCAAGTGCTGGGAAAACCCAAGAGCCATGATGAATCATGTCTGTCCAATAGTCCGTTTCGCGAATAATCAGTACTGCAAAAAATCCTGCAATCAAAATAGCCGCATGCTTTAGCTGAGGCTGTTGTTTCGATAAGCTGAAAAACGACCATGATGCAATAGCAAGCATCACAAGCTGGAGCGTTTCTGTAACGGAAAGCTCGCCAAGGCTTGATCCCAACACGACATAATCAAGACGAAGACTAAGGTTAACGAGAATACTTATAGCGACAATCATCAAGGCGTTTAAACTCGATTTATAAATAATGCGCTTTGATTTTTCAGTAACAACGTTGCTTGGGGCTGACTCGGCTTCTTTTACTATTTGTGTTTTCATCTTGCTCACCTGTCCCAGAAAATGTGGAAGAAATGTGAATTAGTGTGATCTGTGTTTGGAATTTTATTGTCCAAGTGGAAAGTTATGTCAGGGGAATGTCAAGAATAGAACACTGTTCGATATAGGGTCGATGTGCGGTAAAGTCAGAGATATGTAAAAACAACGTAAGAACACTTTGATAAATCAAATAAAAAAGGAGCCCAAAGGCTCCTAAGTGATAGAGGGAAGGTGACGTATCGATAAAAATAATTAGTAGTTGTCACCCTCATTTTCTTTGTGATTCTCGCGATAGTATTCCCATTGCTCGACGCGTTCATTGTCCGACAGCACACAGTAAGTGACACGTTCGCCGTTTTCCGACACGGTATCCAGCTCACCACCTTGCTGAACACAGTATACGGCTGCGGGATTTGCAACGGAGGTATACTCAGTTGATCGGGTCGCTCCCTCGTAAGTTGAACAACCAGCCAGTACCAATGTTGCAGCCATAGCCATCATTAAATTTGTCTTTTTCATTCTTTATCTCCGCATGGGGTGGGCGAGTATTGTATTGATTATAGGCAACTTTAAGAGATTATTGTCTTATCGATGTTAAAAGTAAGAGGGACGTATAAGAATTTAGATATTCTCATTTATTGCTGATTAGCACGTCACACTTCTGTTCTAGGCGTATTGTTGTGAAGGTCATATCAATCACTTCCTGACAAGCGCTCGAACGTACCTGGTCTACAACAATGATTTAAAGTGTGAAATTCGGTAATATGCGCACAAAACATTGACCGTGGTATTTTCGATGAGACATTTAAAATCGACCGTTCATCCAGACATAGAGCATTTGGATGACAAAATTGTTTTTCAGCGCAATGCAGCGCGAGCCATTGTACTTGATGGTGAAGATGTGCTGTTGCTCTATACAGAACGTTACCATGACTACACGCTACCAGGCGGTGGTATTGATGATGGTGAAGATGTCATTGCTGGATTAGTCCGTGAATTAGAGGAAGAAACGGGCGCCCAAAATATACATGGTATTAAGCCTTTCGGAATCTTTGAGGAGTTTCGTCCGTGGTACAAGGATGACGCTGACGTGATGCACATGGTGTCGTATTGTTATACATGTAAAATCGAACGTGAGCTAGGCGAAACGGCGTATGAAGATTACGAAGTTAAAAATGGAATGCGCCCGGTATGGATGAACATACACGAAGCAATTGCACACAATGAAAAAACGATGGCAGAAAGCCCGAAAAAAGGCATGAGCATTGAGCGCGAAACGTTTTTACTTCAGTTGATTTCTAAAGAATTACTATAAACAGCTAGTTTGCATCATTACGACTTAGCTTCTGTTGGCTCTATTGTGGGCAAAGATTTTAGAGCAATAAAAAAGTCCGGACTCCCCCCCGGAACCCGGACTTATTCCAGACGCGCAAGCGAAGCGTCATCTTGATATGTTAGATTTGTTTCGAACTATGAAAACAATAGCTGTTTTACATTTAGTGTGTAAATAATTATTAGGTCTGACCATTGGTTTTCATGTTTTTTTGCAAACGCAATGTGACGCATATCTACCCAATTGCCAAGCGCAATTGGGGCGCTTTTTAGTAAACCACTACTCTTTCTTATCTTTGAGATACCTTACCTCAACTTTTTTGCACACGTTTGCATAGAGATCACGAGTTTTCAAATCCGCCGAACAGGATCTTGTGATTTTACGTTTCTCTGACATTGAGCTCTGTCGTAGCTTTTATCACAAATTAACTAGCGGAGGCAGTCGGCTAAAGTCGACCAGCGGTTGTGAAATCATAGGAGCGTCTGGAGCAAATAAGAGTAAAGGTTGAAATGATGAGGATTGTAACTGACCGATATCTATCAACTTTTCCAATGCATAGAAGCGGCTGACATATTGGCGAGTCTCGTTAGGCAGCGTGAGTTGTTGGAAATCTCGACTTCCTGCTCGCTGAATAGCACGTGCAACACGTCCTTCTCCGGCATTGTATGCAGCTAAAGTGAGAGCCATATTTTGATCGAATTTGTTGTATAAAAACGCCAGGTACTTGAGCGCGGCCGTTGTGCTAGCTTCTGTGTCAAAGCGATCGTCTTGTTTTGTATTTATCGTTAATCCGAAACGTTTCGCTGTGGCTGGTATCAGTTGCCAAAGTCCGGCGGCGTTAGCGTGAGAAACGGCTTTGGGGTTGTAAGAAGATTCTAACATTGGCACTAAGGCTAGGCTATTTGGTAATGAGTGGTTTTGAAGCTGTTTGAAAATGTGGTTAATTACCGGTTTGGATGAATCGAGACGCTTGGCAATTTGTGGTTTGTATGGGGCTAATACTTGATACTGCGTTTGAATATCGACAGCATTTGGTTTTGCCTGGCATGTGAATGGAAGGTAGGACAGAAAGGCAATAAAAATAAAAAGGCCTACAGTACTCAGCCGAGATGGCGACTGAATCTGTAGGCAAGACGAACATCGTTTAGAACGATTTATCTTCATAAGTGTGTTGCACAGGTTGTTTGAGTTGACTGACCAACTCATGGAACGCCGCAGAGCTGTGGCCATTGCTCTGATTGTATTGTTGGCACTGACTTACCAACGTTTCCAATAGCGCCCATTGTTTTCTAGCTTGCATACCTATTTGGGCAGGCAAAGCATTGAAAATTCGTTTTACGCTGGCGTCATTACACGCTAACCCCAGCGCTCGCATACACTGGCTTCTGTCATTGGCGGAGCGGCTGAGTTTATTGAGTATCGGCATTTGTTTCTGAACATTGTCGTTCAGTGCCTCTCCATCAAACTTTAAGTACAATACCTTTTGCTGCTGAAGCAAAGGAAGCAGTTGTTGATAAAGCTTAATATCCTCAGATATAGAGCGAACAAATTGTTGAATTCGCTGCGATACTGCGCTTGCCATGATGTCTTCCTAGCGTTTTATTACTCGTGACCTGTATGGAACTGCATGATTGCCTTGGATAGCACTTTTGTATCTAGGCTAAGTTCACCACGCGCTAATGCGTTGCGTACTTGTTCTACTTTTTCCATATCAACATCAGGTAGTGATGCCATTTCAGCTTGAGCGCGATCTATCGCTACGGTATTCGCTTGAAATGCAGGCTCGTGTACTTTGCTCTGTTCGACGACGTCGACAGGCTGTTTGCTTGCTTGCTGTAATTTTGTTTGTGGGACATGACCGCCCGCGACTTTGTCGATTTTCATGCTGTGGTCCTCATCATCATGTTCTAAATTAAGTAGGCGGTTAGAATGTGATAAACATTAAATATTTTTTTTGTACTCGAAGTTCAGTGTTACTGACGAGAGCCAAAATTAAAAAATGTTACCCCGAGTCAAAAAATCAAAATTGAGTATGAACCTGGTTTAATCCAGTTACGACTGCTCTTATGACCTTGCCCGAACTTGGGTTTTCCACGTCAATTTGTTGCCCTTTCGCTCCATCTTCTAAGGCGACTCCTTTTGTGCTGGCACTAAATCCATTTTTGCTCGCAATGACTATGACTTCATTGCCTTTCTCGATTAGAGGTGGGGCCGACAAATTGGATGGATTAACCACTTGTCCAGCCCGCAAACGACGAGAGGTTTCTAAGCCTACTGCTTGCTCGGGGCGAGTATAAAAATCGTCTTGGCGAGAGATGGTTCGGGTTTCAAGCTTTATGTGTTTAGCCGTTACGACTTCATTTCGGCCAACCGTGGTTGTCGCGACCAAAACAGGCAGAGTCAGCGAAGACTTTATCGTAACGTTAATTCGCCATGGTGATGCGATATTGTCGCAGCTGACTGAGCGCTTGAGGTTACCGACTGGCAACGTGTTGTTGTCACGACCTGTGATAACTAAAGGAGATTCACATTCTGGCAAGTGATTGGCTGAACCGGGTACCCACATGTCGAAGTCCAGTTTGTACTTCCCCCACTGATTGGAGAGCGCTACGCGATCCACCTCTTGTTCGAAATCCGTTGCTACAACGGACCTTATCTCTTCAACGCTTAGGGTTTTGTCATTGGTGTTGGCGAATGCTTGTTCTGATGTCAAAGCGAGTAACGTCAGCATTATTGTTGAGGAAGTGGACACTTTCCTCTTGTTTTTAATGCTTTCCGAGAACCGGAAGTTTGGCTTCCATCCTTGTTTGTAAATCATTGATATATATGGCTATTTTTTATGGCACGTATCTTGTTTGTATGTTGGCGTATTCGAGCCAACTGTAAGGAAGATGCATGGCGATCACATTTGAAAATGCTTTAGGAGTACATCCAGAGGCACTTAATTTTCGCGTTCAGCGTACCAAAGTCCTCGCCAGTAACCTAGCAAATGTTGACACCCCTGGGTATTTGGCGAAAGACCTAAGTTTCACCACCGTAATGAACCAAGTAACGGCAGGTGGTGTGAACAAACCGGTGCCAAAGTTCCAGGTTCAGGCCCAATACTCGGTGCCTTACCAGAATAGCAAAAATGGCAACACCGTAGAGCTTGGTGTTGAACAAGCAAAATTCACACAAAACAACATGGACTTTCAAACTAGCCTGACGTTTCTCAACATGAAATTTAATGGCTTAGCGAAAGCGATTGAGGGACGTTAATTATGTCATTCACTGATATTTACTCGATCACTGGTTCCGCGATGACAGCACAAACTGTGCGTCTTAATACGGTAGCCAGTAACTTAGCAAACGCAGATGCAGTATCTGCAAATCCAGAAGATGCTTATAAAGCGCTTAAGCCAGTATTTGCGACTGTGTACCAAAAAACGCAAATGACAACAGAAAATGGAGCTTATCCCAATGCAGAAGTTCGCATTGTTGACGTTGTTAAAAATGCTGGAGATGCAGAGAAGCGTTTTGAGCCGAACAACCCACTGGCTAATGATGAAGGCTATGTGTTTTACCCAGATATTGATGTAGTTGCTGAAATGGCAGACATGATGTCCGCAACACGCAGCTTCGAAACGAATGTTGAAGTATTAGCCAATGTAAAAAGTATGCAGCAAGGTCTGCTTAGATTAGGGCAGGGTAGCTAATGAGTATTGCACAATACACCCCTTTATCGTCTGACGCTCCAGTAAATACAAAAGCAAAAGACAGCAACGGTATCTCACCAAACCCTAAAGACATGAACAGTGCTTCTTCATTGGAGAATGAGTTTATTTCTTTGATGGTGGCTCAAATTCAAAACCAAGACCCACTTAATCCCCTTGATGGTACGGAATACGTTGGTCAATTGGCTCAGTTCTCGCAGGTACAAAGTACCGAGAATATGTCTAAGACAATGCAACAGAGCATGGTGTTACTGGACAACATGCAAGTGCTGTCAACAGCGGGCCTTGTTGGGCAAACGGTTTACGTCAACGCGGATGAATTTCAGCTTGGTGAAGACGTACAAAACGGAAAAATCGAACTCGCTCATAGCTCAAACCAAGTCACGTTAGTTGTTAAAGATGAATTTGGACAATCAACTAAAGTGCCACTAGGTGCTCACGGTAAAGGTGACGTCGACTTTTCAATTAATCCTGAAGAACTTGGTCTTAAACCAGGCAAATACTCAGTGGCCGTAGAAGTGCAAGAAGGGCAAGCAAGTCCAAATGTGCTGATGGCAGGCACTGTTGAGCAAGTGCGCATTCCTAATACCGGTGGCGCAGCATTAGTCAATGTCCATGGCGTTGGCAACGTTCCTTTCTATCAAATCACTCAGTTTGGTGCTTAACCAAATACGGAAATCAGAGGTCTATTTATGAGTTTTAACATCGCACTAAGTGGTCTGGACGCGACCAACACAGAGCTAAACACAATCAGTCACAACATTGCCAACGCATCAACGTATGGTTTTAAAGGTGGCCGCACAGAATTCTCCGCTGTATATAACGGCATGCAACCTGGTGGTGTGGAAGTCGCGTCAATTTCACAGAACTTCGACAAAGACGGCAGTATCACAGGAACTGGCCGTGCGATGGACCTAGCTATTAATGGCGGTGGCTTTTTTGTTACTAAAGATAATATGGGTCAAATGTTGTACACACGTTCAGGTGTGTTCTCAACGGATAAGAACAACTTTGTTACGGCTAACAGCGGTGCAAAGCTTCAAGGTTACAGTGTCGATAGCAACAACAACCTGATGACAGGTTCTGTGGGTAATATTCAGGTATCGACTTCCTCACTGAATGCTAAAGCAACAGACAGCTTAGATTTTGTTGCGAACTTCGACGCAAGCGCGTCTGTTATTGATAAAGCCGTAACGCCATTCAATCCAAAAGATCCAAGCTCATTTAACTCGTCTTACACAACAAAAGTCTACGACTCATTGGGTAACTCGCACACGGTAACTCAGTACTTTACTAAGACTGCTTCTAACTCGTGGGAAGTGAACGTTCAAGTAGATGGCGGTACGACGCCAGTAGCAACTGTGCCTGTAACGTTTGGTAAAGATGGCTCGCTTTCAACACCGACTGCACCGTTTAATGTTTCATTCCCTGCTGCAGGCGCGAACGCGATGAGTGTAGACATTAACCTGAAAGGCAGCACGCAATTTGGTGCAGCTTTTGGCGTAAGTACTAATAGTCCTAACGGTTACACATCAGGTGAGCTTGCAGGTGTACGCGTTGAAGGTAACGGCATGGTTTACGCGACTTACACTAACGGCCAATCACAGCTACAAGGTCAGGTTGTTCTTGCTGATTTTGCAAACACACAAGGCTTAGCGAAAGTGAGTGGAACATCATGGACTCAAAGCTTTAGCTCAGGTGCTCCAATTATGGGTGTTCCGGGTTCAGGTACGATGGGTGACCTAACTCCGGGTGCATTAGAAGGTTCTAACGTTGACTTAACCAGCGAGCTTGTTGCTCTAATGACTGCACAACGCAACTACCAAGCAAACGCAAAGACAATTTCTACCAGCGACAAGCTTACTCAAGCTTTGTTTAACGCGGTGTAATGGGAGTTTTGCATGGATAGTTTGTTATTTACGGCAACGTCGGGTGCCAGCCGAGTCCTTAAAGCGCAGCACGTTCGTTCAAACAACTTATCAAATGCTGATACTGCGGGTTTTCGAGCGGATATGGAGCGTGTGCGTAGTGTAGAGATGCAAGGCCCAGGTTTTGATGGTCGCACTATGGTTGTGACCAACTCTGCTTCAACACGTTTCGACGCTGGCGATATTGTGAAAACAGGACGTCCGTTGGACGTTGCGGTTATGGGTGAGGGGTATCTCTCTGTAGAAACCCCAGCGGGTAACGAAGCTTACACCCGTGCAGGCAATATTCAGGTCGATACTTTTGGCGCTCTAACAATCAATGGGTTCCCTGTCCTCGGTGACAATGGTCCTTTGGTTGTGCCGGATTACCAAAAGATTGAAATCAGCGAGCGTGGTCAAGTCTCAGTGATCCCACCAGGTGGCGGCGCAGAAATTGTGGCAGGCACTTTGAAGTTGGTTAAACCGGAAATTAATCAACTGCAAAAAGAGAGCGATAGCTTGCTGCACAGCGTAGATGGCGTGCCATTCGCGGCAGATGAAACCGTGCAACTCTCTCCTGAGCACATTGAGGGCAGTAACGTATCTGCTATTGATGAATTGGTTAGTGTGATGTCGCTGACGCGCAACTTTGAAATGCAAGTTCGCATGATGAAAACGGCGGAAACTCTAGCAAAAGCTGGTAACAAATTAATGGCGGCGAGCTAAGTCTCGCCCCGCAAGGAGTAAAAAATGCATTCAGCATTATGGGTAAGTAAGACAGGCATGGCAGCGCAAGACACGAAGATGACTGCCATTTCTAACAACCTAGCAAACGTAAACACGGTTGGCTTTAAGCGTGACCGAGTTGTATTTGAAGATCTTTTCTACAGCATTCAGCGTCAACCAGGCGCTCAAGTAGATCAAGTTAACGAACTACCAAGTGGTATTCAGCTAGGTAGCGGTGTTCGCGTTGTTGGCACACAAAAAGTATTCACTCAAGGTAATACCCAAAACACAACGCAAGAGTTGGATCTTGCTGTAATGGGTCAGGGTTTCTTCCAAATAGAAAACTCGGACGGACAGATCATGTATACACGTAATGGTCAGTTCCATCGAAACTCAGAAGGCTTAATGGTGAACAGTCAGGGCCTGCCTTTAGAGCCTCAAATCCAGATCCCTGACAATGCGGTCTCTTTCTCTGTGGGTGTTGATGGCACCGTGACAACAACAACAGCAGACGATCCAACACCTCAGCAGCTTGGTCAAATTACACTTGCAAAATTCATCAATCCAGCAGGCTTAGAGGCCATGGGTGGCAACTTATTCCGTGAAACGGAAGCCAGCGGTCCAGCTGATGAGCTGATTGCAGGAGCTGATGGTGCCGGCATTATCAAGCAAGGTGCACTGGAAGGGTCAAACGTACAAGTAGTAGAAGAGATGGTCGACATGATCACCACTCAACGTGCGTATGAGATGAATGCGAAAGTGGTCTCTGCTGCAGATGACATGCTGAAGTTTGTTTCGCAATCAATGTAAGTATGAAATTGGTGATGATGAAGGAAAAAGCAATGAAATGGCTTTCTAAGAGTTGGGCAGTAGCCGCCGTGTTGCTGGTGGGATGTGCTGGCCGTCAGGAATTTATTCCGCCTGAGCCGAATGCTGAGGAATATGCACCACCAACGCTCGATTACACGCTGCCGGAAACCCAATCTGGTAGCCTTTATCGTCACCAATACACGATGACTCTGTTCCAGGATCGTCGTGCTTACCGAGTTGGCGATGTATTAACGGTTCAATTATCAGAAGAAACCTCATCGAGTAAAAATGCGGGTACTAAGTTCGGTAAAAGTTCAGCAATTAACTTTTTGGCGCCGACCATAGGCACGAAAACTATCGATGAGTTAGGGGTTAGCGTGGATGGCAAACGTAACTTCGATGGCAGTGCATCAAGTTCACAAGGCAACAAGCTTCAAGGTGCCATTACGGTAACGGTACACGAAGTATTACCTAATGGCGTATTGCGTATCAGCGGTGAAAAATGGCTTCGTCTGAATCAAGGCGACGAGTTTATTCGTCTAACCGGTATCGTCCGTGTGGATGATATTAACCGCAGTAACCAAGTTTCTTCTCAACGAATTGCTGATGCAAGAATTACCTACGCAGGTCGCGGAGCGCTAGCTGACAGCAACGCAGCCGGGTGGCTAACTCAGTTCTTCAACAGCCCATGGGTACCTTTCTAATGAAGACAATGCAATCTTTCTTTATGTCTCTCCTATTGGTGTTGACCTTGGGACTACCAGGCACTTCACGTGCTGAAGCGGAAATTCCGATCATGGACTTGGTCGATGTTCGCGGCATTCGAGAAAACCAACTGGTTGGTTATGGTTTGGTAGTTGGCTTAGCCGGCCAAGGTGACCGAAACCAAGTGAAATTTACCTCTCAATCTATTACCAACATGCTACGTCAGTTTGGGGTTCAAATTGATGACAGTATGAACCCTAAGCTACGAAATGTGGCTTCTGTGAGTGTGACAGCGTCCGTTGACCCAATGGCAGGCCCAGGACAAACGTTGGATGTGGTTGTGTCTTCAATCGGTGATGCAAAGAGCCTTCGCGGTGGTACGTTATTGCTAACGCCTTTACGTGGTATTGATGGCGAAGTGTACGCGATTGCGCAAGGTAACGTGGTTGTGGGCGGCTTATCTGCAGAGGGGCGAAGTGGCTCCAAAGTAGAAGTAAACACACCAACGGCGGGTCGCGTTCCGAATGGTGCGACTTTAGAGAGAGAAATCAAAACCGATTTCAACCAACGTGATGAAATCACCCTAAACCTGCGCAAGCCTAGCTTCACTACAGCAAAAAATATTGCGCGTGAAATTAACAACACTTTTGGGCCTAACGTTGCAGTTGCGATCAATAAAGCGCGCATTGATATGCGTGCACCAAAAGATACACAGCAGCGTGTCGTCATGATGTCGATGCTTGAAGAAATGAGCGTCGTTGAAGGCCGTAAACCTGCTCGTATTGTCTTTAACTCTCGCACTGGCACCGTAGTGATCGGTAAGAGTGTCAAAGTGAGTGAAGCAGCAGTAAGTCACGGTAACTTGACCGTGCGAATTTCTGAATCACAACAAGTTAGTCAGCCTAATGCGTTTGCAAATGGCGATACGAAAGTCGTTAACCAAACGGACCTTGATGTGAATGAAGATCTCGCTCAGATGGTGATTTGGCCTCCAGGCACGGAACTTAACACCATAGTTAATGCGGTAAATAGTTTAGGTGCCACGCCTACAGACTTGATGTCTATCCTGCAAGCTTTGAGTGAAGCGGGTGCATTGAACGCTGAATTGGTCGTGATATAAGGAGTTAAGGATGAAGCTAGACAGTACCAATGAACAAACTCAGTTAAATTCGATGCTTTATCACGACAATAGTGCATTGGCTAACATCAAGCATAGTCGTGATCAAGAAGGCGCACTTGAAGTCGTCGCAGGTCAATTTGAGGCAATGTTCCTACAAATGGTGTTACGCCAAATGCGCAGCAGTAGTGACGCTCTTGCTGATAAAGACAGCCCGTTTGCCAGTCAGCAACAAGGGGTATTCCGTGATATGTATGACGGACAGCTGGCGATGGAACTAGCAAAGAAACAGAGCTCAGGCATTGCCAATATGCTCATCCAGCAGCTGAGCCCGTCTATGCGTGAGGTTGCTTTCGATGCTGCGCGCAACATCTCATCCGCTAACGATGGTAAAGGTTCGAATTCTGAATCTATCTCACAAGTAGATTCTAAAGAGGTGGAGAAGAATTCAAGCCTATTTAATACCGCTTCTCAAGCCGTCGCCTCTGTTAAACAGGTATTCGGTGAGGCCGGTATGACTACCGCGTTTTCTCAGCCGTTGATCAGAAAAATGGAGCTGTAAATGAACCTAGTTAATATTGCCCTTTCAGGTTTAGGCGCGAACCGTGTGGCCCTAGACGTAACCGCGCAAAACGTGGCAAACGTGAATACCGTGGGTTACAGTCGTCAACAAGCGTTGATGGCGTCTGTCGATGATGGTAAAGCCAATCGCTTAAGTCCAGGTTTAGGGGTAGAAGTCACTAGCATTCGCCGCGTTACTGATCAATTTCTGATTAAGCAAACGTGGTCGACTAACAGTATGGCGGCATACGCATCTGGATACACCAGTAACATGAGTCAGCTGGAGAATACGCTTGGTGCCGATGGTTTCAGTATATCGGCTGGCTTGGACTCGCTAAACGCTGCGCTTAACGATGCGACCGTTAAGCCGGAATCCATACCTTACCGCCAGCAGATCATTAACGAATCTGAAGCTTTGGCCCGCCGTTTTAATACGCTTACCGAATCTTTATACAATCAACATAAAGACATGAGCGACCAACGTAATGCAGCGCTTAACCACGCGAATAGCCTTATGGAAAATATCGCGAAGGTGAACAAGCAACTGGTAGAGATGCAAGGTACAGGTGGTAACCCATCACAGTTAATGGATGAACGAGATAGGTTAATCGGTGAGTTATCTCAAACCATTGAAATCAAAACAACACAGCAGCATGACGGCAGTGTTCAGGTCACACTAACCTCTGGTCAACCGCTTGTGATGGGTACGGACCATGGCAAACTGGAAGCCATTCCTGACCCGAGTGATCCTTACTTGGCGGACTTACACGTCACGTTCTCGAATCAAAGTTTTGCGATTGGTGACTCGCTTGGTGGCAAATTAGGTGCGATTAATGACTATCAAACCGAAGTGTTGAAACCAAACCAATTGGCTCTGAATGACATGGCGAAAGCTCTCGCGGATGAATACAACGCCGTGCTTGCAACTGGCAAAGACTTAAATGGCAACCCAGGTAAACCTTTGTTCAGCTATGACCCAGCAAACCCTGCAGCCAGTTTGGATATTACCAAGCTAACTCCAGATGAGCTTGCGTTCTCAAGTGATGGAACACCTGGTAACGCAGATGCGTTGCAATCATTGATCGAGTTAAGCAACAAGCCAGTGGCGGTATCAGGTTACGGCTCAGTAAGCTTGAACGATGCCTTTAGTTCAATGGTGGGTCAAACCGCAATTAAAGCACGCCAAGCTAACGCTGATTATCAAGCGAAGTTAGCCATGAACAAGCAAGCGCACGCAGCTCGCGATAATGTTAGTTCCGTAAACAGCGATGAAGAAGCGGCTAACCTAATGATGTTTGCTAATGCGCACAATGCCAACATGAAAGTGATCAGCACAGCAAATCAACTGCTCGATTCTATTCTGCAGTTATTCTAAGAGGAAAGTTTAGATGCGAATTAGTGACAATCAATTTAGTCAAATGATGTTGCACAGCTTGCAGAGCAATAGCGCGGGATTAGGCGAAGCTCTGCAACAGATGTCTACTGGCAAGCGCTTGACCAAGCTGTCTGACGATCCAATGGCTTCGATCAAGTTGCTTAACTTAGACCGAGAAACCAGTGCGATTGCTCAGTACAAAAACAACATTGAAAACGTAAAAACGACGCTATCGAGTCAAGAAACCCATTTAGATTCGATCAAAGAAAGCTTAAAAAGCATGCGAGACATCGCGCTTTGGGGTGCGAACGGCTCTCTTACTGACGAAAGTCGTGGCGGTATGATTACAGAGCTTAAGAGTTACCGTGACTCTATTGAGTCGTCTTTTAACGCGCAGGATGAAGAAGGGCACTACCTTTTCTCTGGTACTAAAACGGATACTGCGGCTGTAAGTAAAGCGAGCGGCAGCTACGTAATTGAAGGTAATAGTGACAAGCGCGTAGTAACAATTGCTAAAGGTGTCACGATGGATTCCAATATGACTGCAAAAGAAATATTGGACCTTGGGGGAGGCCATAACGTGCTTAACCAAATTGATGCGCTGATCAAAGAGTTTGAGAGCCCTACCGCCAACTTCAGAGCTGAAGTTGAGGCGAGTATCAGCGCTATCGACGATACTTTTTCAAACGTACTAGGGACCATGACTGAGATTGGTGGTCGACACAACAACTTAGATCTTGTTGGTGGCGCGCACAGTGAAAACAAGCTGTTCGTTGACAAAGTATCTGGAGACCTCTCTGCTCTGGACTATGGTGAAGCGTCGGTACGATTGAGTAATTACATGGCCGCTTTGCAAGCAACGCAAGCAAGCTATGTGAAGATCGATGGTTTGTCGCTGTTTGACCGTTTATAAGGTTAGGAAGTTCTTTTTATGGTAATGAGTACAGTAGAGGTTAGACCCCATAGCATACGCTTAGGTGGACAAGAACAAGCCTCTATCATGCCGACCCGTTCTGCAGACTCAAGTACGGCAATTAAACCGCGCCCGGCGCAAATTCAGGCTGACACTGCGTCAGCCTACTCTGTATCTGGTATTCAGCTTACGCAGGGTCAGCAGCAAGCCACGGCGGTTCAGATCGCGTCCAAATCGCTGCAGGTGATTGGCAAAGAGCTCACGCAAATTAAACGTGGTTTGACGCAAGCTATTAATCAAGGCGTACAAAATGTTCCTGGTTTGCAGGATACATTGGTTCGTTCTAAAGCCACCATCCAAAAAGTCGTTGAGCAAGCACGTTTCGATGGCCAGAAAGTCCTAAATAACGAACTGCACTTAAAACTGGATAAAGCGGACATTCGTCGCTTTTCTATTCCAGGTTTGAATGTTCATCGCTTAAGCGACAAGGCCGAGCAAATCCGTTTGGATTTTCCTCAAGGTCAAGCGGTGATGATTCAGTTTGATGGACAATCAGACGGTGAGCGAACGGTCAAAATGCTGGATCGCAGCTTGATTGCGTTAGGAATGCGAGCCTCATTAGCCGATGATGGCAGCATTTTATTTGAAGCCAGAGACAACGCTTATCAACAAATGCAGCAAAAGGTGATGGTAACGGGGGAAGGGCACCGATTCCCTGCGGGACAGCCTAACGTTTTGAACTTAAAGTCTGAGCCAGATGGTATTGCGGAGCTCGGGTTTGATCTAGGCTCACGCGACGGCATCAAGCAGACGATTGCCAAAGTAAATCAGCATCTGAAACAAGTTCAAACGAGTTTGCAAGAAGCGAAAGCTTTTCATGGTGAACTGAATACTCAAATGCGTTCTATCCAAACCAAAACCGCACAGCTTTCAGTCAATGAGGTGAATGCAAAACTGGATGGATTCATGCAAAAGTCTGGCGAGTTTACTTCGACTTTTCAGGCATTGAATGCGCAAGCAAACGTGCGTCGTCATACTGTGGTCGCTTTACTGAAGTAACGAACACTCCAATGATTCCCGGCTTTACACTGTTATCGTCCCCCAATAACGAAAACAGCGCACTGTCGGGAATCTCTCTTTGACTCGTCTAGGGCTCGAGTGCTTTTGCCACCGAACGATTCAATTTCTGGAATAGCCATCCAAGTGCTATCAAAGACGCACCTAAGCCTAAGAAGCTTATCGCTCGCCAGAACCCATCCAGAGAGCTCACATCCCATAAGAATACTTTCAGTGCGACACAGGCAAGGACCACTAGACCGACACGCTGCATCATCAGCCCCTGTTGGGTCACGCCGCGCCAAGTAAGCAATCCACCTACGAGCAAGCCAGCCACTGAATAACTGAACAACTCTGCCATGCTGGTTGGCTGATACAGCATCATCGATGTGGTTTGCCAGAATTGACGGATAGACATCCCCAACCAAATGGCTGCAAGTAAAAAGCCTAGACTAGCAATCGCAAATCGATGAACTTGCAACGTATTCCAGCGCTTAAAGGTTGCGATAAGCAGGATGCAAGCTGGTAACAGCCAGCCGATACTCAGCATGTTAAAGATGGGAAGTGCTTGTGCCGAGACGTTATCAGTCACCAACGGCGATTCTGCCGTATTAAGCAAAATAATCAATATAGCGAACGCGCACCAAAGCAAGTAACTATAGATTTCGTAGATACGGCTTAAGCGTTGCGCAAATTGGCTGCGGTAGCTGTATACCAAACCCATAACTAATGCTTGATTGGCAAAGACTGCCGCACTTGTGAAGTCGATGTGCCCCAAGTAACCATATTGCCCCGTTAACCAGTAGTTAGTTTGGGTGAACAATGCCATTAAGAATACATGTAAAAACGCCCCTTCAAACCAGTTGGTCAGTTCTCGGTCCACTTGTTTTAGTGTTGAACGAGCATAAGACAAGATGAAGAGAGAAGGCAGATAACTCACCAGAACCCAAGCCCAATGCCCAGCTTCTACCGGTTGCCATTCGGGGATGAAAGGTAGCAGCGTGAGTCGGATAACCAGTATTCCCATTGCCACTTTAATCGCCCAACTCGCAGGTCGAAATAACCCGACTTGAGCCTGTAAGGCCATTATCGCAACTTGTATTGAGATTGCTGTTGTTAACCAAGTATCGCTCAACCAAACAAAAGCGATACCTACGATTAAAGCATGCATAACGGCAGAGCATTCTAATGCCAACGAACGTGCACGCTGACCAAGCACAACGTAGTAAGTGGCCATCAATGCGCAGAATGCAGTCCAATACCACAGGTAGCCTTGCATAAATTCGTCAATATAAAACAACGTAATTAAGCTCATCGCGGGAGCCAGTACCAGCAGAAGCAGCCCACTGAGTTGCGAACGGTCACTAAGTGATTGGCAATATGTTCGATAGCAGATCAGCGCAATACTCACCGCCAATGCGAATAGGATGCTAGCTTCTCGCTCTAACATATACAGCGCATCAAAAGCGATAGTAAGAACAATCTGCGCGGTTGCCGAGACGAGAATGGATGGCAAAAATACACGTAATGACCAGCCTGTACGAAGTGCTGGTAGCCAGATGATCGCAACAAGCAGCGTATAACAGTACGCTATTTGTAGAGTGTTCAGCTCCGGCATTCTGGTGACGGCAGAAAAGGTCAATAATACAATTGCGAGAGCGGTAGCGGTCGGCGAGTTTGTCCACTTGCTTTGATAGTGACGAAAGCGAGGATTGAGCATCCAACCCATTCTCGGAACCGCGAAAATGAGATACAAAGTGATGGAGAGATAAATCGCGAGCCACGAGAACAACAGTTCTGTTGGTACACTCTCAATCAACAGCAACATCCAAATGACATGTGGAATCGCGATACTTGGCGTAATCCATGCCCTACGCACTTTTTGCATCAATAAGGTCGCCGCGAACGAAATCGCGCAGATGTATCCGGCTAACAAAAAGTAGTTGGGTTCACTACCTCCAATCCACAGTGGTGCTGTGTAGCCACCAATTAAGCCAAGCACGGCCATTAACGGCCCTTGTCGCAATGATAATGCTAAACTGAAAAATGCC
Source organism: Vibrio sp. 1167 (assembly GCF_033340375.1). NCBI lineage: Bacteria > Pseudomonadati > Pseudomonadota > Gammaproteobacteria > Vibrionales > Vibrionaceae > Vibrio > Vibrio sp. 1167. The sequence continues at coordinate 133,793 of NZ_JAWOWK010000003.1, forward strand.
GCTGAAGCCAAAATGATCAACGAGATACTTGGCGTTAGCATTTGATAAACCACAAAGGCAAAAATGACGGTGCAGTAAATGCCCGTTAATCCCGTACCGGTAACGGCAGCAGGAACATACGTAAAGCCTTGGGCTCGTGCTGCCCGTTGCGGATTCTGTTGTTCTTTACGGTGAAACCACTCGCCAACAAGCACCATAAGTAATGAGAGCACAAAGGCAAAGTACACTCGCATAAATGGCGAAAACTGGATGTGGCTACCAATCACCTGTACGAGATAACCTCCACCGATCAGCATGGCCAATGCGCCTACCCAAACCAACCAATTTTCTTGGATGTTGCTAAGCAGGCTCTGAACTTTACTCTGAAGGAATGACTCATTTTCTTGACTAAAAACATCCAGTTGCATTTCTCTTGTCTGGGCGTGCCCTTGATTCGCAGCGCTCTGGTCCAAGTCTAAGTTGGCAGCTGGATCATGTTCCCCAGAGGATGAGACATTTTTCTGTTGTGATTCTATGTGAGGTGACGTCGCTACAGATGGTGTGTCTTTTTCGATGCTGGATTGTTGGTGCACTTGTGGGTTTGAGCCCCCATGGACACTGGCTCGTAGTGATGTGACTTCCTCACGAAGTTTGGCTAGTTCTTTTTCTAAAAGTGCAGCTCGGTTGGCGGCTTTCACTCCGATGAGGATGGCGAGACACGCCATGAACAGTGCTAGTATTACGTACAATCCATTTCTCCTTGCGTACGTCGCGTGACCCACGATTCTTAACTTTGAGCACTTACGCTAAAGCTTAGTTCATGCTCTATGCCTTAGCCTCATATAGTGCTAGGTTCCGCGCTTTCTTTAGAAATCATTCTACATAATGAAACTCAATGCGTAATGATGAATTCGACAAAGTCGCACACTTGTGTGCCACTTTAAGACCTGATGAACAAAAATGAGTCGTTAAGTCATTGGGGGTCAACTATATTCATAATTCTGATGCGATCGCCAAATGACTTCAAACATGTGCGTTTCGTAGCGATGTCATCGAAGGTCAGTCGTTTGATTTGCACGTTCGGTTGTTTCTATTTGACCGTAAGGCTGAATGTATTCGGGTATAGCGCATTCACGCGAAAAAAGACAAAAACAGGTAATTATTGATGCAAGTGGGTAATGAAGCGCTGGTGCTGTCAGCGGTTGGGGTTATTGGTTTAGGTTGCCAATGGTTAGCTTGGCGATTGCGTTTGCCAGCGATTTTATTTTTGTTGTTGGCAGGGCTGATCGTTGGGCCATTTATGCAGTGGTTAAACCCTGATGAGATATTAGGTAATTTGCTCTTTCCGTTGGTCTCTTTAGCGGTGGCAGTGATTTTATTTGAAGGCAGTTTGACCTTAAATTTTAAAGAAATTCGTGGCGTGAGTGGTTCGGTATGGAGCATTGTTTCCATCGGGGCGATCATTTCGTGGGCGGCGACCAGTATTGCAACACACTATTTCCTCGGCTTTACTTGGGAGCTTGCCATGTTGTTCGGCAGCTTAACCGTAGTAACAGGGCCGACGGTCATCGTGCCACTTCTACGAACCGTAAGACCTAACAGTACGCTTGCTAACATTTTGCGATGGGAAGGGATTTTGATTGACCCGCTCGGTGCGCTTTTTGTTGTGATGGTTTACGAGTTTATCGTATCTCACAGCGCGATAAATAGCGTCGAAGTGTTTGGGACGATCATTGCTGTCGGTGTCATGCTAGGTGCGGCCTCAGGCTATGCAGTTGCGACGATCATGCGTCGCTCTTGGCTACCGGAATATTTGCAGCCATTTGCGGTTTTGATGGTGGTTCTAGGTGTATTTTCGGTCTCTAACCACATTGAGTCTGAAGCTGGGTTACTAACCGTCACCGTAATGGGTATGTGGCTCGCAAACGCTAAAGACATCAATATTCAGCAAATTCTGCACTTTAAAGAGCATTTAACCATTTTACTGATCACCGGATTGTTCATCTTCCTTGCGGCTCGAATCAGTCTGGATGATTTTGCTGCGCTAGGTAGCGGTGCGTTATTGTTATTTGTATTTATGCAGTTAGTGTCGCGTCCGTTATCGATTTTTCTTTCAACCTTCCGCAGCAACTTGCGTCTCAAAGATAAGCTGTTTTTGTCTTGGGTTGCACCGCGCGGTATTGTTGCTGCTTCGATTTCGTCTCTTTTCGCGATCAAATTGACCGAATACGGCATTGATGAAGCGATTTTACTGGTCCCTATGACCTTCATGGTGATTATAGGAACGGTCGTGTTACAAAGTGCGACGGCACGTCCTGTAGCGCTGACATTGGGCGTCGCAGAGCCAGCACCACGCGGCTTCTTGTTGATTGGTGCTAACCGAGTAGCAAGAGAAATAGGGCAGGCGTTGTCGCGTTATGACCGTCGCGTATTAATGACTGACTCAAACTGGGAGTACATCAGTCAGGTTCGTATGTTGGGACTGGATTACTATTACGGCAACCCTATTTCTAGTCACGCGGACGACAACTTGAACTTGATAGGAATAGGTCAAGTGGTTGCATTAACGCCCGATCAGCATTTCAACATTATGGCTTGCATGCAATTCGTCGACGAGTTTGGGGAAGATAAAGTTCACTGCTTACAAAAAGTGAAAACCAACAGCAATGACAGCGAGAAGCACTCCGTGGCTCAGGAGTACCATGGTAAATTGCTGATGGGCGGCAATGTAAGCTATACCCAGCTAGCCAGTATGTTAAGTCGTGGTGCAGAGGTTAAACACACGAAATTGAGCGATAACTTCACGTATCAAGATTATTTAGCGCATCACAAAGGTAGTTCAGTTGTACCGCTGTTCCATGTAGAAGAAAAAGGAAAAATTCAATTCTGTGATGATCCCGAACAGTTTGAACCAACGACGACAAGCACTGTTGTGTCGCTAATTCTGTCGGACAGCGTAAAGTAAACTACAGAGCAATGTGATCCATTTGCATCATGGGTATCGTACGCTGATTATCTCAATTTGAAGAGAAACTTGCCGGCTTGTTGAAAACGGAAAGCGAGTTTCTTTTCTTATAATGTCAGGGGCAGTCGAGATTCATTACTCGTTTCGGAAAAGTAATCCGGCAAATTCACAAAATTCGCATTGACGTTACTGATAAGGATCGCAATACTGCGCGACTGTTTTACTTTAGGGTGACATTATGGCTCCGCAAACTAACCGAAAAGATTTACACCTAGATGCTGTTTTACATCATGATATGAGCATGAAGCATAAAACGGCGGGTTTTGAGTCTGTCGAGTTTGAACACTGTGCGCTGCCAGAATGTGACTTTCACGCGATCGATTTATCGACAGAGTTTCTTGGTCATCAATTAGCGCTACCGTTTTTGATTAGCTCGATGACTGGCGGAGCAAAAGACGCAGAAACGATCAATTGTCGTCTAGCTGAAGCAGCAAGTGAATTAGGTATTGCCATGGGTGTGGGCTCGCAACGGATTAGCTTAGAAGAAAGTCAGCATTCGGGCTTGGGTAAAACCATTCGTGAGTTGGCGAAAGAAGTACCATTGTATTCCAATCTTGGAGCCGCTCAATTGCTCGATAAAGGTAAACTCGATAATGCGCAACGTGCGGTTGAGGCGATTCAAGCCGATGCCTTGTTTGTGCACGTTAATCCAATGCAGGAAGCGTTTCAGAAAAATGGCGACCACAATTGGGTTGGTGTTTTCCAGGCAATTGAGATGCTTAAATCTCGCGTGAAGGTTCCTATCATTATCAAAGAAGTCGGTTTTGGTATTAGCGGACACGTTGCGCAGCGATTAATTGATGCTGGTGTGGATGCAATTGACGTTGCGGGCGCGGGTGGCACAAGCTGGAGTGCGGTTGAAGGGTATTGCCAAGATAATCCGAAAATGCAGCGTGCAGCCGAGCTTTTCCGCGATTGGGGTGTCCCTACAGCAACATGTTTGGCTCAAATCCGCGCACTGCATCCTACATTACCCTTGATCGCCTCGGGAGGTGTTCATAACGGACTTGAAGCGGCGAAAGCCATTCATTTGGGTGCTAATCTCATTGGGCAAGCTGGTGCGGTATTAAAAGCTGCGACGATCAGCACGCAGTCTGTCGTCGATCACTTTGAACAAATGGCATTAGAGCTGCGTTTAGCGTGCTTTGGTACTGGCTCTTTTAAGGTTGGTGAGCTAACAAAAGCGCGCTGCCTATAGCTTTTAGAATGGCGCGCTTTACACAGAGTCGCTCAATAATTTTTCGGTGTCTTAACACGTAGACTGATAATTTCGTTATAGTTGATACAAAAGTCACTTCAGCTAGTGACGCCTTTATTCAGACACTTGAATGGGCATGTGTTGAAGAGATTGAGTTTAATTTTACTATTGTTTGCAACTGGAACCTTAAATTTATGAAAAAACTAGTCATGCTGATGTTGGCGGCTTCTGCTTTGACCGCTTGTAGTGATGAAGTGGGCACTGAAGGCTGGTGTAACGACATGCGCGATAAGCCAAAAACAGAATGGACAGCAGACAACGCGGTAGACTTTGCAAAGCATTGTGTTCTGCAAGATGGTGTCGGCAGCGAGCAATGGTGTGAAAACCTGAAAGATAAGCCGAAAGGTGACTGGACTGCAAACGAAGCGACCAGCTATACTAAACACTGCATTTTTTAAGCACAGCGGAAAGCGCCTTTTCTGAGGCGACATTCTGTGAGGTAAACACCAAGCGTTATTGCTTGGTGTTTTTGTATCTAAAATAGCTCGATTTTTCACGTGTCGAGCGCACTTCCCTCTGAATGGAATGTTTTACATTTTCGTTTCATTTTTGAAAACCTGTATTGCCTGTCTTTAATTTTTCGTATTGCAATGGCATGGTGTCGAGATAGCCATCTAATTCAATTAGATTCATAACAAAAAGGAATTCAAATGGAAGTACTAAAAGGCTCATGTCTGTGCGGCAAGGTAAAGTTGGAAGTGGCAGATGAATTTAAGTACATGGGAAATTGCCATTGCTCTGAATGCCGCAAGTTCACAGGTTCTGACTATTCATCTGCCGGTGGTATTGCGTTGGATAAACTGCTTATTATCCAAGGGAAAGAAGATATTCAAACTTATCAGAAAAGCGAAAATACCATGCTATGCTTTTGTCGCCACTGCGGATCGAGCCTGTATTCGAAAAAGAACAATGGGATCGTCAATATTCGCCTTGGTATCTTGGATGACACACCTTCTCACAAGCCTGATTTCCATATTTTTGTCGCGTCGAAAGCGCCGTGGCTCGAGATATCGGATAACCTGACTCAATTTGATGCAGGGCCAAAATAGAGTTGTTGTAGATAAGTATTTAGAAACAGAGCGCGTTACAATACGCTTGCGACACGCTCTGTGCTTTTACTTTGTATATTAGAACGGAGACGACTATTTGGCGTCTTGTAGTTCTTCTAAGCCACCGGCATTGTGCAGATTCGTAAAGCCTTGCGATTGTAAGTATTGATACGCTTTGCCAGAGCGGTTACCACTGCGACAGTACAACACGATAGCTTGATCTTTATCGACGTCTTGAAAATGTTTATCAAGTTCAGATAAAGGGAAGTTGACGGCATTATCCAAATGCCCTTCAGAAAACTCTTGCGGCGTGCGCACATCGACAATCATCGCGCCCTCGTCAATCAATTGCCAACCTTGTTCAGCGCGTTCAGAAGCTGACACGTTGGGGGAGAGGAAGCTCACGCACAACGTTGCAAGAAATAGAGATACGGCCTTTTTCATTGTTTGATTATCCTTTTTAAGAGTACGTAACCACTCTAGATTTGATTGAGCATATTTTCCATCATAAAGAGATGCTAAGTAGTTGTGAATGCGATAATTCGATAGAAAATTTTATTTAATTTAATAAAAAATTTTTATCAAATTCACCTCTTGAACTCTAATTTTTCGACCTTATTATTTTCATCGAAAGCGAGCTGTCGACTCGCAAATCCATCTTGATGTTTATTTTGTCTTTTATTTTTGGTTCCAAGTAGGAGGCACTTAAAAATGAAAATTCGTCCTTTAAATGACAAGCTAATTGTTGAAAGACAAGAGGTGGAAAATAAATCTGAAGGGGGAATCGTTTTAACTTCTCAATCGGTGAAAAAATCAAACCGCGGGAAAGTCATTGCTGTTGGTTTAGGTAAACGTCTTGAAAATGGCGAACGCGCTGCGATGGAAGTCAAAGTGGGCGACCAAATCATTTTCAATGACGGTTACGGCGTGAAAACCGAGAAAATTGACGGCGCAGAATACTTAATTCTGTCCGAATCTGATGTGTTAGCAATCGTTGAGTAATTATTTTTGTAGTAGTTTTTTGAGGAGATAACCATGGCTGCAAAAGACGTATTATTTGCTAATGACGCACGTCAAAAAATGCTGAAAGGTGTGAACTTACTGGCGGACGCAGTAAAAGTGACACTAGGCCCGAAAGGCCGCAACGTTGTGCTTGATAAATCTTACGGCGCGCCAACCATCACCAAAGATGGCGTGTCTGTAGCGAAAGAAATCGAACTGAAAGATAAGTTCGAAAACATGGGCGCACAAATGGTGAAACAAGTGGCGTCCAAAGCGAATGATGAAGCGGGGGACGGTACAACGACCGCTACCGTACTGGCGCAATCTTTCATCAATGAAGGTCTTAAAGCGGTAGCCTCTGGCATGAACCCAATGGACCTAAAACGTGGTATCGACAAAGCCACTGAAGCGGCGGTTGAGAAACTACGTGAAATGTCTAAGCCATGCAGCGACAAAGAATCTATCACCCAAGTGGGTAGCATTTCTGCAAACAGCGATCGCGCGATCGGTGAAATCATTGCAGAAGCGATGGAAAAAGTGGGTCGCAATGGCGTGATTACGGTTGAAGAAGGCCAAGGTCTAAACAACGAATTGTCTGTGGTTGAAGGTATGCAATTTGACCGCGGTTACTTGTCGCCATACTTCATCACTAACCAAGAAAATGGCAGCGTCGAGCTAGACAACCCTTACATCCTATTGGTGGACAAAAAAGTCAGCAGCATCCGCGAGCTATTGCCTGTATTAGAAGAAGTGGCGAAATCTTCTCGCTCGCTATTGATCATTGCTGAAGACATCGAAGGTGAAGCGCTAGCGACATTGGTTGTGAACAACATGCGCGGCATCGTGCGTGCGACCGCGGTGAAAGCGCCTGGCTTTGGTGACAACCGTAAAGCGATGATGGAAGACATTGCGGTACTAACTGCTGGTACGGTCATCTCTGAAGAAATCGGCCTAGAGCTCGAAAAAGCAACGTTAGAGCAACTAGGTAGTGCGAAGAAAGTGACCATCACCAAAGACACAACAACCATTGTGGGTGGCGCAGCAGAAGCAAGCGCGATTGCTGATCGTGTGGCTTCGATTGAAAAACAAATCGAAACAACCACTTCTCAATACGACAAAGATAAGCTTCAACAACGTGTTGCGAAGCTATCTGGCGGCGTAGCGGTGATCAAGATCGGCGCTGCAACCGAAGTTGAGATGAAAGAGAAGAAAGACCGCGTGGACGATGCGCTACACGCTACTCGCGCAGCGGTTGAAGAAGGTATTGTTGCTGGTGGTGGTGTAGCTTTAACTAAGATCGCGAAAGAATTGGCGGATCTAAAAGGCGACAACGATGACCAAAACGTGGGTATCCGAGTTGCCCTACGTGCAATGGAAGAGCCTCTTCGTCAAATTGCAACTAACGCAGGTGACGAAGCTTCTGTTGTGGCGAACGCTGTTAAAGCGGGTGATGCCGATTACGGTTACAACGCTGCAACAGGTGAATACGGCAACATGATCGAAATGGGCATCTTGGACCCTGCGAAAGTAACACGTTCAGCGCTTCAATTCGCAGCGTCTGTTGCTGGCTTGATGATCACCACTGAAGCGATGATCACCAACCACGTTGAAGACAAAGAACTTGATATCTAACGTCATCAATCGTTAGTGATTAAGTAAGCGTTAAAATAACAATAACATTGCAAAACCTAAGCGGGCTCGCTTGAGCCCGCTAATCAGTCATTTGAGGTAAGTGTTATGACCCGTTTACCTGCGTTTTCTTTCTCAATATCTGAGCCGGGCGGTAATGAAGCTTCGTCAACGTGGCCGACTGCTATTCACTTCCCCCTCGTTCCAGCTGGGCCAGAGTTTTCAATCGAAAATGCTCTGCCTAAACGTCCGACAGTGACGATATTCACTATCGATCTGTCTCAGTTATTTAAAGGGGACGCTCGGGTCATCCATTAACTGTATCGAAACAGCCAGCGCACGTTGGCTGTTTTTTCTAATTTAAAGTATTGATAATGTTGATTTTTATTTGATTACTGCCACTTGTTCAATGATCAATTTGAACTGGGGTAATCGGACCGCAAGCGTACTACACCTTTAAGCCCAGCATTGCGCCGAAAATGATCAATCCCGCCCCACATGCTTGATTGAGTCGATGCTTAATCTTCAACAAGAAAGCTTGTAGCTGGGGTGACGTGAATAAAACAGCAACGATAGAAAACCAAATACCATGCAGCGCAATCATATAAATCCCGTAGAACAAGGCGATGTGTTGCTGACTAGAGTCGGGAGAAATCACTTGGCTAAAAATACTCAGAAAAAACAGCATCGTCTTGGGATTGAGTGAATTACACAGAAATCCCTGCATGAAAAATCGCCACATTGAATACTCGCTCTGTTGAATGGTTTCTGAGTTTGATGCAGGTTGCGAGGAGAATATTCCTTTAATCCCAAGGTAGACAAGATAAGCGGCCCCAAGATAGCGCACGAGATTAAACAACCATTCATTTTGTGAAATTAAGTAACTGATCCCCAGCATGGAGTAAGCGATGTGGATGCTGATCGCCATGCTGATACCAATCGCACTATACACGCCTGCTTTTCGTCCTTGATTTAAGCTATTTCTTAATACCAAAACAAAGTCTGCGCCAGGGCTAATGACAATAAGCACACCTAATAACGCAAGAGTTACAAATTCCATATCGATTTCCTGTTTGAATGATGAAGTCTGGGATGTAGCGAAATTGTAGGCGTCTTTATTACTGACTATAATCGAAAAACATTCCCATATTGGTGAGAAAAACTCACAGATGCGTCACCTGAAATCTTTTTATGTCTTCCACGTTGCGGCGAGTTCTTCAAGCTACACTGAAGCGGCTGACAAACTGAACATTACCCACGGAGCCGTGAGTAAGCAGATCAAGCAACTTGAGCAATATCTGTCTCAACCTTTGTTCTTCAAAGAGGGCAGGAAAGTCGTGTTGACGGCGGAAGGCGAATTACTCAAGACATACACAGAAACGGCATTCCAAACGCTAGAAACAGGCGTGAATACGCTTATTCAAGAGAAGCATCAGCATCTTGAAGTGTCTTGTGAACCGACATTAACCATGCGCTGGTTGATGCCAAGGTTGGCCGCGTTTAATGATGAACACCGTGCTGATGTTCGTTTGTCGACGGCTGGTGGCCCGGTAACATTAGGATCAACTGGGCTTTCGATGGCGATTCGTCGAGACGATTTTGCGCAGCATCACGATTACGACAAAACCATTCTTGTGGAAGAGTGGGTGGGGCCGGTATTTTCTCCTGAGTATTGGCAATTCATTAAAGACAATTTGAAAGCAGCTCGATTGTTGAATAGCCAAACCAGACCGAATGCTTGGGCGGATTGGCAGCAATCAACACGTTGTGAAACTTTCAACGGCAACACTCAGCAATCATTCGCGCATTTTTATTTTTGCATACAAGCCGCAGTGGATGGCTTAGGCGTCGCAATGGGATCGTATCCTTTTGTCATGGACGATATTAAGCGTGGTAATTTGGTCGCACCATTTGGGTTTTCTCCATCAAGTTGCAATTACGTTTTATTGAGTCAAGATAAAAAGCGTACAGAACTCGAACATAAATTTATCACGTGGTTACAAACGCAAATGGCAGAGTGTGTGCCACTGTCATCACAGCAGATTACGCAAGGCGAATAGAAGGCATAGAGCGAGATTACGTCAGTCAGTTTTATGGAAAAAGGCTTAGGAAATTGGAAATGGAAAACCTCAATATTGTTGAAATCAAATCATTTGTTCCGGCGAAAGATTACGCGCTATCAAAACGCTTTTATGAGGCGATTGGCTTTGAAATGGCATCGGACTTCGGTGATGTAGCATACTTCTCTCAAGGTAGCTGCGCGTTTCTTTTACAGAATTTTTATGAGCCAGAACACGGCAATAACTTCATGATGCACTTGCTCGTAGAAGACGCAGAAAGCTGGCATCAGCACTTATCCAAAGTGGGTCATGAAGAATTTGGTTCGCGTTTGACTGAGCTGGTCGAGCAACCTTGGGGCATGCGCGAATGTTGTTTGTTTGACCCTAGTGGCGTTTTATGGCGAATTGGCCAGAACATGAATACTGACTAACGCCAGTCTTATTTTCACCACATCTACGCGCAGGTATTGAGATCTCGATATCTGCGCGTTTTCTTTTTTACTTAGCCTTGCCAACGTTTGTAGCGCACTCACGCCTTTTTCGAGGTGGTGTGCGATGGGCTAACGCCAAAAAACTCCTCAAGCAGCATGGCTTTGAGTTCTGCTCTGACTTCTGCGCCACCGATTAACGCCAAAAGTGCGAGTCCTCCTGGAATAAGGATGACCATTAATATCGGTCTTAAAATATACGAAAAGCAGAAGATGGTCGGGAAGAAAATCAATCCTTGGCCTAGTTTGTTTAATACGTACATGAGCGATTCCTTTTGTTTTTATATAAAATGAGCATGCTCAATTTTATAAATGAGCGCGCTCAATTTGTCAATCTCAACCACGCAAGGTATGATCCTTTCAGGCTCATTAAGCAGACACATCAATGACGAAGCGACAACAAACCAGAGATAAAATTCTAAAAGCCGCATGGGCATCTTTTGCTCAAAATGGCTATGACATGACGACCACAAGGCAGATAGCGAGAGAAGCAGGAGTAGCCGATGGCACAGTGTTTAGCCATTTCCCGACTAAACTGTCGATTTTGCGCGAAGGGATGTTGGCGCAACTGCAACAGATCAGCCAAGAAACGCTAGTCAGTGTGGAAGGTAAAACCGATATCGACATTGGTTTGGCGCTGACGGAGAAATACTATCGCTACTATTTTGCGAACGTTGAGCTGAGCCGAGCTTTGTTGAAAGAAGTGATTTGGGATTTGGATTATTATCAGTCGTTTAACCAAGCTTTGTTTCAATCTGTAAACGGAAGCTCCGTCCTTGAGGGAAAAATACCGCTGATTTTTGACTGCTATTTTATGACGTTAATCTCGCACTTGAGCCGTGCAGAACCGGATGTTGAAGCGGCACTTGAAGAGCTTCATGCTAAGTTTCAGCAAATCATTGCGACTGCATAACATGGCCCCAACGCAGGATCTGAAAGAATATACTGCCTGTCATCTTATTTGCTGGACTCCCATTTTCTCGTTTCAGTTGGTGTCTCACCAAATAGCCGCTTGTAGCTTTGACTGAACTGCCCGAGATGGAAAAAACCAAAGTCAAAAGCGATTTCTGCAATTGTTCGATTATCTTCAGGGCTTTGTAGCACTCTACGTACTTGATTCAGGCGCATTCGATGTATGAACTGCTTTGGGGAAGTATTACAGCAATGTTCAAAGGTGTACTGTAGTGTGCGACGACTGACGTGTACTGCATCACACAGTTCACTGACGGTTATCGGTGTACGGTAGTCTAGATCCTGTAGCTGTTGTTTTATACGGTGCATCACGTGTTGACGATGAGAGATTGATATCGGATGGCTCGTGTGCAGTGAACTGAGTGAGAACAGCTCCAGCACAATATCTTTTAAGATTGCTTGATGTGTGGTTTCAGACCATCTTGGTTCGGCGGAACCAAGTAACATGCCTAAGTAGTATTTAAGTTGTTGAATGTGTTTTTCCGTCAAACCCGTTAAGTGTAATGTGTTGTTTTGGATACTCCCAAGCTCAAGTTGATTTTCTATGATGTGAACGAAGTTTTTGTCGAGCACTATTCCATAGATAGAAAACTGCTCCGGTGTCATTAACTCAAAATCAGCGCCACCTTGCCTAAGCAAAAGTTGGCTTGAATTAAACTGACTGTGATTTAGGTGTAGCGGCTTATTTTCCGCACTCAAACCCAACCAAATACCTCCCTCTTCAACCCTGCATTGCTGTCTTAGCGAGCGGTTACTGTCTTCACGAAATACATGGAAATTGGGAAATCGTCGTTCTCGAATTTGACCTAAAAATCGACCATCGCTGAGTTGGTCATATTCCTGTTGCCAGTTTATCAGACTCGCAGCTTGTTGGTTTGCATCCTTAGTGTGATGGATGCACAGCATTGGTGCAGTTTGGGGCATTTGGTTACTCATCCTTGTGATGCTCATTCCTTTTTTGTGAGTCATGTTGGAGCAGTATTTACATAACTCATTGTTTATTATTGGTTTATAAATGTTGCCAGTTTTTGATAACGCTACGGAACACATTTGGCAATACTTTCTTAAAGCTTATTGATAGTTCAGCAAAAAGCGAACCAAATAGTGAAGAGGAAGAGCAATGACGGCAACTTATCGTCGGCAACAAGGAAGTAAAGTCTATACCTTTAAGTCATTAGCTGACTTGATGGCGAAAGCGACACCGGAGCGCTCAGGCGATGCGTTAGCCGGGGTTTGTGCTCAGTCAGCGGCAGAACGTGTAGTCGCACAAATGGCGCTGTCTGAGTTACCACTTAAAACGTTTCTTAACGAGGCGGTTATTCCATACGAAAGCGACGATATCACTCGCCTAATTATCGATACGCATGACCTTGAAGCCTTTAAGCCGATTGAGCACTTGACGGTCGGAGATTTTCGAAATTGGCTGCTGAGTGAAGAAGCCGATGGTGAAACGTTGGCTAAAATTCGTCAAGGTTTAACACCAGAAATGGTGGCCGCAGTCAGTAAGATTATGCGCAACCAGGATTTGATTCTCGTTGCTAAAAAATGCCAAGTTGTCACGGCTTTTCGGAATACGATTGGTTTGCCGAGTCGCCTGTCTACTCGCTTACAGCCGAATCATCCCACTGATTCTCTCAACGGTATCGCAGCGACCATTTTTGATGGTCTGATGTACGGAAATGGCGATGCGGTTATCGGTATCAATCCGGCAACAGATAATGTACCTCAAGCTATTAAGTTAATGAACTTAATGGATGAGGTGATTCAACACTATCAAATACCGACTCAGTCTTGTGTGTTAACTCATGTCACGAACACGATCGAAGCCATTGAAATGGGTGCACCAGTCGATCTCGTTTTTCAGTCGATAGGCGGCACGCAAGGGACGAATGATACCTTCGGAATCGACTTGTCGATTTTGAAAGAGGCCCATGAAGCCGCGTTGTCTTTGAATCGAGGTAGCGTAGGAAACAATGTGATGTATTTTGAAACCGGACAAGGTACAGCGCTGTCTGCGAATGCATTTCATGGGGTCGATCAGCAGACTTGTGAAGCCCGCGCTTATGCTGTCGCGAAACAGTTCGATCCTTTGTTGGTTAATACTGTCGTTGGGTTTATTGGCCCTGAGTATCTGTTTGATGGCAAACAGATCATTCGTGCTGGGCTTGAAGATCATTTCTGTGGGAAGTTGCTTGGTTTACCTATGGGTTGCGATATCTGTTACACCAATCATGCCTATGCCGATCAGAATGACATGGATAACTTGCTGACACTATTAGGTGTGGCCGAGTGCTCGTTCATCATGGGTATTCCAGGGTCTGATGACATCATGCTCAACTATCAAACTACCTCATTTCACGATGCCCTTTACGCAAGAAAAGTACTCGGTTTGAAGCCAGCACCAGAGTTTGAAAAATGGTTAATGGAGATGCAGATTTTCGAGAGCGTGCAAGACGTTCGGTTAAGTGAGCAAATCTCTCGCTCGTTTTCGGGAGCAATTAACCAACTGAATAAGGGGTATTCTCATGGGTAAAGTAATCACCATTGCTCAGTCCCCACAAGATGAGTCTGGAGTTGTCACACACAACCCGTGGGGCAAGTTACGCGACTTCACCTCTGCTCGGATCGCTCTGGGTCGCAGCGGAAACAGTGTACCAACCAACGAGTTACTCTCATTTCAGCTGGATCATGCCCAAGCTATGGATGCAGTGCATTGTAGTTTGAATATTGAGTCTCTCGTTGCTGGTTTGTCGGACTCTTACTCGATTCTTGAAAATACCTTAGAGCCTCCAGTGGTAGTGAGCAGCCAAGTGAGTGATCGGCTTATGTACCTGCAAAGGCCCGATTTAGGAAGGCAACTCGATGAATCTTCTTGGCAAACGCTCAACTTGATAGCAAATGAGCATAACACTGACATTGATCTTGCGATTGTTATTGCTGATGGACTTTCTTCCGTCGCAATTCAAAACCATGCCGTGCCTGTTGTTACTCGATTGATTTCTCTTTTAAGCGCTGATGATGGACATCAATGGAAATTCGCACCTATCACAGTCGTAAAGCAAGGAAGAGTAGCGGTAGGGGATGATGTTGGTGAATGTTTTAACGCCAAGGCCGTGCTGGTTTTAATTGGAGAGAGACCCGGTCTAACTTCTCCGGATAGCATGGGTATGTATCTCACTTGGGGGGCTAAACGAGGCTCTAAAGATTCCCAAAGAAACTGTATTTCCAATGTGCGTCCCCAGGGGCTCAACTATGACGATGCCTGTGAACGCGCATTTTACTTGCTCAAGGAGGCTCGAAAATTACAACTGTCAGGAGTGAATCTGAAAGATCGCTCAGATATCAATGAGCCAAGTGGCGCAAGCGTTGAAGATAAACACAGCGACAACTTTTTAATTTCATCAAAGTAGAAGGATTTACTATGTCTAAACATCAGGAGTACTTGGCCAAAAGGCAGCTAAAAAGAGGCACCGCAGGTTGGATTTTACTTGCGGGCTTAGGTGTCTCGTATGTTATATCTGGTGACTTCGCCGGTTGGAACTTTGGCATCGCTCAAGCAGGATGGGGAGGCTTTCTTATTGCTGCTATCGCGATGGCAGTAATGTATTTCACGCTAGTATTGTCTTTAGCTGAAATGTCTGCGGCTATTCCTGCTGCGGGTGGTGGTTACAGCTTCGCAAGACAGGCGATGGGGCCGACAGGCGGCTTTTTCACTGGCTTATCAGTTTTGATTGAATATGCGCTCGCGCCTGCTGCGATAGTGATTTTTATTGGCTCAGCAGTGAATGAATTGGTTGGTATCGATGGCCCTGTTGTTTACGCACTTTTCTACGCCGTCTTTATCGCTGTTCATATGGCAGGGGTTGGCGAAGCTCTCAAAGTAATGATGGTCATCAGCGGTTTGGCTGTGCTAGCTATTCTCATTACTGCTGCTGTGCTTATTGGTCACTTTGACGTTAATAACTTATTCGATATTGCTCCGGCGACGGCTCAGGCAACAGAAATCTTGCCGTTTGGGTGGTATGGCGTATGGGCTGCGTTGCCATTTGCAATGTGGTTGTTTCTTGCGGTTGAAGGTGTGCCTTTAGCGGCAGAGGAGGCAAAAAATCCGGCAAAAGATGTTCCCAAAGGCATCATTGGTGCGATGCTGTTTTTATTGCTAACCGCAACTCTCGTAGTCGTCCTTTTGGCTGGTGCGGTTGGCTCAAAGGTCATAGGCGATAGCGCGGTGCCATTAGTTGACGCCCTAAAGCTTACGGGCAACTCAACGGTAGCAATGGCCGTGAACTTACTTGGATTGGCTGGCCTTATCGCTTCTTTCTTTTCAATCATTTATGGTTACAGTCGCTTGGTGTTTGCGCTTTCCCGCGCGGGTTATTTACCGCAAACTTTGTCATTAACCAGTGACAAAAAAGTGCCTTCTCGTGCGCTTTTGGTTCCGGGCGTTTTTGGGTTCTTGGTTTCACTTACGGGTGAGGGGGACTTAATCTTGGCGATGGCTGTTGTCGGTGCGACTGTATCGTACGCATTAATGTCCTTGAGCCATATTTTATTGCGAATTAAACAGCCTGAATTAACTCGTCCATATAAAACGCCTGGTGGGATAATTACGTCGAGTATTTCTCTGGTGCTTTCTTTGATCGCAATGACAGGTGTTTATGCTTTTGATCCCTCGGCCTTTTTCATGACAATGGGATTGTTTCTGATCGGTGGTGTTTATTATGGGTTATACAGCCGCAACAAATTGGTGGCAGCAACCGCCGAGGAAGAGTTTGCCATGCTGTCTGTAGCAGAGCTAGAGCTTGAATCAGATGTCGTACGATAGTCACTTTGATTCTTTTTATTCAGCATATTAAGGGAGCCATAGGCTCCCTTTGTCATTTCTATCAAAAGTGCATAGCGCACAAATGCATCACTTTAACTTTATAAGTGTTTAATCATGTGAAAGTCTAGTCTGGATAACGATGGCGCAGATCCATCACAGGTAAAGGTTAAGTTTTCAAGGAAAGATCATGATAAACAAGGTATTTAATACACTTTTGGGAACAGAGTTACCGATTATTCAAGCGCCAATGGCCGGTGTGCAAGACAGCCAAATGACCATCGCCGTCATTAATGTTGGCGGGCTTGGCTCGTTACCTTGTGGAATGCTGAACAAAGACGCCATCGTAAAAGAACTTCAACTTATCAAGCAGGCAACTAACCGACCGTTTAACCTCAATTTCTTTTGCCATGAAATGCCGGAGTATGACGCCAACAAGCACGAAAAGTGGCAAAAAACGCTGCAACCGTATTTTTCCGAGGTTGATGCAACCGTTCAGGCTCAGCCAAACGCTCTGACAAGGATGCCTTTCAATCATGATATTGCTGACGCGATTGAACCATTTGCACCGCCAGTGATCAGTTTCCACTTTGGTTTGCCAGATGATGATCTGTTAGCTCGAATTAGAGGGTGGGGAGGGAAGATCCTTTCGTCAGCGACTACGGTGGACGAGGCACTTTGGCTAGAAGCAAAAGGCGTTGACGGCATTATCGCCCAAGGCTTGGAGGCTGGTGGACACAGAGGTATGTTTTTATCGGATGATTTAACTACTCAATTAAGTTTGATGGCGTTATTACCACAAATCGCCAAACGGGTGAATTTGCCTGTTATTGCTGCAGGCGGAATCGCTGATAGAAGTGGGGTGGAAGCCGCGTTGAGATTAGGAGCGAGTGCCGTTCAAGTTGGCAGCGCCTATTTGTTGTGTGATGAGGCGAAAACATCGTCTTTACATCGATATGCCATTGCCAGTGAACGCGCGCAACATACCGCTGTGACCAATGTTTTCTCGGGCCGACCAGCGAGAGGCATTGTGAATCGCGCGATGTCGGAGCTAGGCTACATCAGTGAGTTTGCGCCGAAATTCCCATACGCCTCCATTGAAATGGCTCAACTAAGAGCGCTTATGGAAAAGCAAAACCGAGATGAATTCACACCGTTGTGGTGCGGACAAAACTCGTCGGGTTGTAAGGAAATATCGGCGGCAGAAATGACATTGTCATTAGTGGAAGGCATCGATTTAAACTGATATGCATCTTGCCTTTTAAAGCGATGCCGACTGAACGGTTACGAGTTATCCCTGTATTTATGTAGTAAATCTAATGGGATGTGACAGTAATCATTCGGAAAGTTTGTGAGTCTGTCTTGGTGCTCATCATCACTTGGCACATAATTTGTGAGTGGCAGTACTTCTACGGCGATCTTGTCGGCGTCCGGTCGTGCTGCGATAAACGCTTTCGCGATGGTGAGATGCTGTTCGTTTTGGCTATAAACACCAGTACGGTACTTCTCACCTACGTCTTCACCTTGCTTGTTAACGCTGTAAGGGTCGATTATCTCAAACAAATACCCCATTAAAGTTTCAACCGAAACTTGCTCAGGGTCGAACTGGGTTTTCACGCACTCTGCGTAGCCATCGTATTCGGATTGAGTGTTATCCGTTGTGCCATTTGCTCGCCCGGCTTCTGTGTTGATTACGCCCGGAAGGTGGCGCATAAATTCTTGCACGCCCCAAAGGCAGCCGCCTGCGAAGTAAATTTCTTCCATTACTTTTATCCTAGTCTCTATCGTTGTTGGGAT
Organism: Vibrio sp. 1167; assembly: GCF_033340375.1. Taxonomy (NCBI): domain Bacteria; kingdom Pseudomonadati; phylum Pseudomonadota; class Gammaproteobacteria; order Vibrionales; family Vibrionaceae; genus Vibrio; species Vibrio sp. 1167. Next base: position 151,874 of record NZ_JAWOWK010000003.1, read on the forward strand.
GTAGGGAGTTAACCCCTCTTCTTCCATCCCATTTTCGTTGCCCTATTATCTGTTGATGGGAGCGATATTCGCAAGGTACAGCTTGGCTAATCAGACCACGCGTTTTTTCCTTTTTACTTTCAAGTTCTTTTCATATGAAACATCAGGTGAGTATACTGTAAGCTCATCAATAAGGAGCGAACCTGTGAACCCAAGACAAAATGAAATCCTGCAATTAGTGAACGACCGTAAACGCGTTCAAGTCACAGAGCTTTCTGACATCATTGGCGTGTCGGGTGTGACCATCAGACAGGATTTGAACTTTCTGGAGCAACAGGGCTACCTAAAGCGCGTTCACGGCGCAGCTACCGCGTTGCAAAGTGATGACATTGATGCCCGCCTAGAAGTACGTATCGATATTAAACAATCGCTCGCAAACCAAGCTGCGGATTTGGTCGCACCGAATGAGACAGTGCTGATTGAAGGAGGCAGTGCCAATGCGTTGTTGGCTCGGACATTGGCTGAGCGCGGCGATGTGACCATCATTACGCCATCGGCGTATATCGCCCATCTCATCCGTAACACTTCTGCCAACATTATCTTGCTTGGTGGCGTGTATCAGCACCAAGGCGAGAGCTTGGTCGGACCGCTGACTAAGTTGTGTATTGAGAACATTCATTTCAGCACGGCCTTCTTGGGTATTGACGGCTTCCATCAAGACACTGGCTTTACTAGCCGCGACATGATGCGCGCTGAGATCGCAGAAACCATCATTGCGAAAAAAAGGCGCAATATTGTTCTAACGGATTCTAGTAAATTTGGGCAAATTTATCCCTCATCAATTGGTAAGACTGACGAAATATCAGTGCTGCTGACTGACAAAGCCGCTCCGAAAAGCGACCTTGAGAAAATCAAAAAGCGAGGTGTGGAAGTTATATTAGGCTGATTAAGCCACGCTTCGTTTTCGCTTCGCGAGCATTGCTGTTGGGGAGAAACCGGTGACTAGCATAGTGCCGCTAAGCACTAGAATTGTTCCTATGATGGTGTTAGAGCCGACGGGCTCATCTAGCACCAAGTAGCCCCATAAGATACCAAAAACAGGAACAAGAAAAGTGACAGTCAGTGCTGACGCTGGGCCGATATCAGAAACTAAGCGGAAATAGAGCAAATAAGCGAACCCTGTACATACAACGCCGAGCGTGACAACAGAGCTCCATTCGAAATGACTTGGTTCTGCACGCATTGGTAAGAATGGTAGCAGCGGCAGTACCCAAATAACCGCCGCCCACATGCTGCCGTGAGCATTGTCAAAAGCTGGTACTTGTGGCGCATTTTTAGTGTAGTTGGTAGCAATGCCATAGCTGAAAGAAGCCATCAAACTGGCGGCAATAGGGAGCATGGCTTCTTCACCTATGGTTGAAGTATCTAAGCCGACCAAGACTGCAACGCCTCCAATGCCTATTAGCATACCGAGAACAGATTTCGCTGTGAGTGGGCTGCGGTACCAAACAAAGCCAACTAGTGCTCCCCATATTGGGGCGGTTGAGTTCAATATTGCTAAAGTTGATGCATTCAGTGTCTGGGCTGCGTACGCAAAGAGTAAAAATGGAACTGCGCTATTGAATAAGCCAATAATAAAGAAGTGTTTAGTATGCGCAGTTAACGTGAGTTTCTTCTTCAAATATACGGCGATCAATAACAAAGCGACGGCGGCAAATGTAACTCGAAATTCGATTAAGTAAGCCGGCCCGAATGTGTTGGCGGCGACTCGCATAAACAGAAACGAGCCACCCCAAATAGCAGCGAGGCAGAGTAAGCGAAAAAAACTGACGGCAGTCATTTGACATCCTTGGTCGAGGTCTAGCGCCTCATCGATTAATTGTTGCGCTAACAGTGAATTAAACCAAGGATGAGGTCAACCAGAAATGTAATGCCAGTTCCGGATCTGGCTAGCTTGGGCTCACGTTGATGGTGTGTTGTTGATTTGTGATCACTTAATGGCTCTCTGACCATACTGCGAATTCATTTCCACTCGGTTCAGTGAAGTGGAATCGACAGCCGCCGGGGAATTCGAAAATAGGGCGGATAATTTTTCCACCATGCTGCTCTACTTTTGTCTGAGTGGCCTGAATGTCTGAGCTATAAAATACTAAAAGTGCGCCACCATTTGCGGTTTGGTTTATAAACTCAGATTTGAAGAATCCGCCATCCAACCCTTGTCCTGAAAATGCAGAATATTCTGGACCATAATCGGTAAAGCTCCAGTCAAAAGCACGCTCAAAAAATTGTTTGGTCGCACTGACATTAGTGGAACCAAATTCAACGTAATTCAATTTTTCATGTTGATGCATGGTGAAATCCTTCTCGGTTACTATCGTTTCTAAGCGAACTTTTCTACGATGATGTCGTCCGCTTTTTCGACAAATAATGCGCCATTATCTCTGAGTTCTGTCAGCACATTCTCTACATTATCAGGCAGCACCGCACGAGTTGAAGCAAGATTAACTACCACATTGTAGCCAAGTTCCAGCGCTTGCATGACGGATTTTTTCACACAAAAGTCTAAGGCAAGGCCACCGATAACTAAGGTATCAATCCCGTTGAACTTTAGAAATTCATGCGCGCCTGTCGTTTTGGTGTCGGCAATATCATGGAAAAAAATACCGTAAGGGTGCGCGTCAGGATCCATACCTTTATTAACTTGAAAATCATAGTCCAACACGGGTGGTAAGCCATCTAGCAGCTCAGAACCTGTTGTGCCAAGCACACAGTGACGGTTCCACTTTATATCCACATTCGGTAAACCAACGGGCTCAAGCATATTGGCTGGCGATTCTGCATCCCATTTTGCTTTCGGTGGGTGCAAGTCACGACTGACCAGTTTTAATCGGCCTTTGGCATGATTGTTCAAAAGCTCCGGTACGATTTCCAACGCACCTGCAACGGGCAGTTCATCTGGACATAACTCACTAAAGCCTTTCTCTGGATCAACGTCGATCACTGCTGTAGTTTGATAGTTTACTCGAACAGTCATGGCAGACTCCTTGTCTGTCTGATTGTCTGCGTTTATCCACGCAAACAGTTTTGAAAAAAGGTTACTTCGTCGCTAGTCAGCGTATATACCATTGCGGGTTTTCCACCTTTGCCTTTGTTGGTTGAAGCGACTTTATTAGTGGGTTTTAGTACGCCTGAATCTATCAAGCGGCGCTTAATCGTCATTCGGCTGATATCAATACCAAACTCTTGATAAGCAGAAATGATGTCCGCAACCAAAAACTCTTTGTCTAATGCAAACAAAAGAACCGATGTGTATTCAATGGATGCACGAAGCTTTTGCCACGCTTTTTCAATGGTTTTTTGATGATCAAATGCGAGGGTTTCTTCTCCATTGAGAATAGCCTGTAGCGAAAACCATTTAAGTTGGCATTCCGGTACACCTGCATTATTTATTTGCTCTACATTGTTACGATCAACTAAGGCGTAGTGCGTAATGTTTAAGCTCCAGTCTTCTGGATCGCGCTTTGGATCACCGTCGATAAATGCTTCGCTAAAATGGCGAGGGTAGGTATGGATTTTCTCACGGCAAATTCGGCGACGCGCCGCTTCAAAGTTTTCATCGGCCGGGCGTCCGCCTTCACTGGTTAAGTCTTTATCAAAGACAAATCCGCCCGGTAGTGCCCAGACTCCATGGTATGGCCGATTTGGATTTGAACGTTTAATCAACAACACTTCCAATCCCTTATCGGCACAGCCAGATAGCCTGAATGGAATAATGTCGACAGATACGATCATGGTTGGGTCCTAATATTGATTTGTAAGTAATCTAGCGCATAACAAGTGGTCAATCAATGGGTAAGTAACGAGTTGTTAGAAACGTTTTCGGTAGTGTTCTTAATACGGTTTGAGCATAAATTTACGGATGACTCTGACTTATTCACAATGCTTGTTCGAATTCTAGACAAAAAAACCTTATAAAAATGAGTGGTTAGTAACAAAAGTTGACAAACTATAGATGGGTGTTTATTGTTTACGCAAATTAGTTAGTAACAAAAAGTTATATACCCAGGAAGGGCATGTAGAAGGGCACCTAATGACCACCAAACTATTTTCTTCCCGCATCATTCAAAGCGCTTTGGATTTCGATGTCTACAAAGTCAATATGATGAGTGCTGTAACAGCGCTTTACCCTGATGCGATGGTGTCATATAAGTTTATCGTGCGCAGTGAGGAAGACCTTTCTGAGCTTTTGCCTGAGGTAAAAGCCGAAGTCCTTAAACTGCAAGATATTCAATTTACGCAAGAAGAAATTGAATATATTAAGCGTGTCGCGCCTTACCTGAATCCTGACTTTGTTGATGCACTGCGCCATTTCCGTTTCAACCCACAAAGCGATGTCTCTTTCCATAACAAAGCCATGGCTGATGGCTCAAGCCAGTTAAGAATTACTATTAACGGTTTGTGGCGAGATACCATCTTGTACGAAACGATCATCATGAGCATCGTGTCTGAAGTTCGTAGCCGTCAGCGTTGGTCAGATATCCCTGTTGTGCAATTTACCACTGTTTTAGAAGAGAAAGTTCGGCACCTAAAGTCGGAACTAAAACGTCGTAACATCACTAACTTTAAATTTTCTGACATGTCGACGCGTCGACGTTTTTCCTTCCAAGCTCAGCGCACTATGCTGGAATATTTGTGCCAGGAAGTGCCGGAATGTTTGACAGGAACAAGCAACTATCACTTAGCAAAAGAGCTAAACTTGACGCCTATCGGCACCGTTGCTCATGAATGGTTTATGGGACACCAAGCTCTGGTGAATGTGCGAGATTCGCAAAAAGTGGCGTTGCAACGTTGGCAAAAAATGTTTGATGGTGCACTAGGTATTGCGTTAACCGATACGATTGGTATCGATGCTTTCCTTAAAGACTTTGATGAAGAACTAAGTAACGCATACTTCGGTGTACGTCACGATAGTGGTTGCCCTTATAGCTGGGGTGAAAAAATGATTGCACACTACCAGTCGCTGAATATAGACCCATTAACAAAAACACTGGTGTTTACCGACGGACTTAACTTCGAACAAGCGTTAGATATTTGCGAGTATTTCCAAGGACGTATTCAGGTGAGTTTTGGTATCGGTACTTTTCTTGCCAATGATATGGGTGATTATGTCAATAAAGATGGTGAAGCCTACCAGCCACTTTCTATCGTGATAAAAATGGTCACGTGCAATGGTTCACCGGTCGCCAAAATCAGTGACGAACCTGAGAAAGCCATGTGTGAAGATATCTTCTTTTTGATGAATCTCAAGCGCCGCTTTGAACAACCTCTTGATTTAAATGAGTGTCGTAAAATGATTGATCGTTTAGAAACTGAAGGTCAAAATTATCTCATTGACGCGTAGGCGTTATCCTCTCTCCATGATAAGCACCCTCTATCGTTACGACAAATTTATATAGGTAAACGTGGAGGGTGATTTCGTTATAGTAATATACAGAAGTAACCAGATACAGCGCAGGAAAGCACTCAAAAGTTGATGTGTTATCTGCCTTTGATTGGTGTAAATCGATACGTTACAGCATCGTGGACGGTGTATCTCATCCGACACTAAACTCAGTCTAATCACGTCGTTTATTCCCACGTACCATGAGCTCACTCGGGTATAGACGTCTATCTGCTTTTATGACTTTGGGCTTCACGTAGTTGCTTGAATCAGGAGTCAAAATGAACCTAGTAGTACATTTGCAAAAGAAAGCGATCCGAAAATATGGCTATGAGATGGCCACTCGTCAAGCATGGAAATGTGGCATCAAGGCAAATCTTGTTAAGCGCGTGATCGGCCTTTTTAAAGGACAAATTGTTTGTGTGGTTGAAGGTTGCCGAGCAGAGTTTTCTTCTCCTCTTAATAACCCCCTTCACGAAGATGACAAGCAGGGGCGATATGTGTTTGTTGGCGGTGTATGCTGGGAACCAAATAACATTATAGCGCCTGGTTTCCCTGATTTTATGTTTATGCACGTGCGTAATCTAAGCCACCGTCATAAGTATTTAACGGATGACGAACTATTTTTGAGCTTGGCTTAAAAATAAATCTCATAGACTAGTCCAGCCCAATCATAATCAGTAGTGATACAGTTTTAGCTCTGTTGACATTCTGCTGAGTGTTTCTTGACGTACCTCTTATAAAACAGTGTTTCTTTACTTGTTAATAACAGAGGGTTTGTTTTCGTCTGATGTGATTTCCCTTTTGCGATTTACCATAACGCTCATCAAAGCAAACCATACTGGGATGTAAATCATGAATATGAAATCTATCGCAATTGCAACGGCAGTTGTTGCTGTACTAGCAGGCTGTAAAGACAAAACGCCACCAGCTCCAACTCAAGCAAACATTACTTTGGTTGAAGCGGTGACTGAAACGGTGAAAAAGCCGCACCAAGTATGTAAAGACGTGGTAGTAACCGAGCAAGTTGCCCCTGCGGATGACAATAAAATTATTGGTACGGTTGGTGGCGCAGCAGCTGGAGCAGCGCTGGGCAACCAAATCGGTGGTGGCTCAGGTAAAGTGATTGCAACTGCAGCTGGTACGATTGCTGGTGCACTGACAGGTCGTAAGATCCAGGAGAATGTGCAAAAAGGTGATGTAGTAACAACGACGAAAAAACAGTGTCATACAGAATATACGACATCTGATAAAGTAGTGGGTTACGACGTCACTTACGAAGTTTCAGGTGCACCAACGACGGTTCGTTTGGCGAGCAAGCCAGCGACAAAAACGTTCCCAATTCAAGATGGTAACGTTGTTCTACCACAATAGTTAGCGACTTAACCGAAGCGATTAACAAGCCCTTTTATCTTTGAGATGAAAGGGCTTTTTCACATAAGCGGCGTTTTCATCTGTTTTCCCATTGGAATGTGCGGCCAGAAATACCCGTTAATTTCCGCGTTCGATACAATCACTTTTCTTAAAGTACGAACGGAAAAAACATGGAAGATTTTTACCTGACCGAGCACGGTCTGGCTGGTTATTTCGAAGCGCAATGGTTCGACAAGTTCATTGAGGATCAACAGATTGAGATGATAACCAGTCGCTCAAAACAAGTCCCACTTTCTTTTTTGTCATCACCTCACTGCTCCCAAGTTGCTGATTTTATTGCGCAGGCGGTAATCGAAAGCAGCGTTCAGCCGTATTCCCTACTTGAGGTTGGGGCGGCGCTGGGAAGAAATTATTATGAGTTAGTGCAACGCTTACCTAACCTTAAAGAAGCGACGCTTGTGGAGCCTTCAAATAGGTTAATGGATGGCTTGAAGCAACTATTAATAGAAGAACAACGCGTCGAGCTTACTTACCTTCACGATGTGAACACCTTAAACACTTTAGAGGTAGAGAATAGAGATATCGTACAGAAATGTGCTCATGTTGATTTGACGCTAATTAACCAGCCTTTTGAGCTCGATACTCTCCAATCTCGCTTTGATTTAGTCGTATGTTTAAATGTGATTGATCAATGTGAGTCGCCACTTAGCGTGATCAATGCTCTAAAAAAAACCACCAAGGTGGGTGGGCTGATCGTTGTCTCTTGCACTTATCAGTGGAACGCGAAACACATCAAAAATAAAGAAGAGGCGGTTGATGATATCAAAGAATACTTTGCTGAAGGCTGGCGTCTAGTGTCGGAAGCCGAGCATGAATATCGCATCCGGTTTAATGATCGCTTTGCAAGGCAGTTTTTATCTCACGTAGTCGCTTACGTAAAAACCGATTAGAGCCACATAAAAAAACCGAGCACTTACGGCTCGGTTTTTTAGTCTTTGGGTTAGAGCACAACTTTAAGTAACGTGCGCTTCTTGTTGCTCTTGCAACTTTTTCTTACGACGTTCTCGTTTAGAAAGCCAAACCAGAGGCACAACAATCATAATGGTTCCTATTGCCATAAATATATCTGGCACTTCTCCAAACCAAATCAATCCCACAAACACGGCACCAATTAAGCCACTGTATTCAGCGCTGGCAATTTTGTTGCTATCGATCGAGCGGTAAGCGATGACACATGTTGCTGCATAAATCATGATGAACAGACTTGAGCCAGCAGCAACAGGGAAAGCACTCCAGTCCCAAGGTTCTGCTTCGATCAGAACAAGCAAGAAGGCTACTGGAATACCTGCCAAGTTTGTCATCAATAATGTTTGCATCACAGACTGATTTTTTGGCAGTTTTCGAATGAGCAAGTTATTGATTGCTAAAGTAATTGCAACAACTAAAGCTGAAATCGCTGCCCAATCGATTTGGTCTGGACGAATGATGACCAATACACCGGCAAAGCCCATTATCGCTGCGGCGACCGATTGTTTAGATAGCTGTTCGCCAAAAAAGATAGCTGCAAGCGGCAACATGATCAATGGCGCGGCGTAAAAGATCGCGTTCGCAGTTGCGAGCGGTAAAGATGAGATCGCCAAAACCATGAATATTGCGCCAAGTAACCATACGTGAGCGCGAACAGCATGCCACTTAAACCCTTCAAGAAAAGGCGCATTTTTTGTTAGCAAGTAGACTGGCAGCAGGAAAAGCACCGCTGAAATTTGTCGGAAAAAGACAAATTGAAAAATAGGCACTTCATTTCCGACACTTTTAATTAAAGAGTCCGAAAGCACCGCAATGAGATTTCCAACAATTAATAGCAGCATCGCTGCTCCGACCGATGTAACTTTCACTTTTTCCTCTCCTCTTTCTTTGCCAAAGAGTAGGTGATGTCATAGGATGAAGTGAAGTGATATTTATTAGTTTAAGTATGAGATTTTTAGATAATGAAATTGCCACCACTCAGAGCGGTTCACTGTTTTGAATCTGTTGCCAGAAACTCTAGCTTTTCGCTTGCTGCTGAAGAACTCAATGTGACGCAAAGTGCCGTTAGTCACCAGATACGACTATTAGAAGATTATTTGGGTGAATCATTATTTATCCGTCAAGGCAGAAAGCTCTCTTTGTCCGATACGGGCACCCGCTATTTAGAGGATATTAGCCCAGCAATTAGCTCAATTGCGATGGCCAGCCAAAAGGTGCGAGAAGGGGACAAAGGCAGCATACGGTTGGCGATTTATAGCTCGCTTGCCGTAAAGTGGCTTATTCCTCGTTTGTCTGATTTTAAGCGCTTACATCCAGAAATCGATCTGACACTCAATATGGTCGTTGGTGATCCTGAACAGACAGACAGCGTTGGCGATTGTTTTATCACGGTAGAAAAGCCAAAGCGAAACTACATGTCGGTAAAGTTATACGCGGAGACGCTGTATCCGGTCTGCAGCCATAAAATTTGGAAAGAGTTGCAAGATCAACCGATTCCAGAAGCGCTTTGGCGATACCCTATTTTGTCGACAGACTCAATTTATCGTGAGAGAGGAAAAGACTGGGCTGAGTGGTGCAGAGCGGGCGGTTACACCTTGCCGAAAGATGTCGATGTTCAACATTTTAGTCATATGTTGTTGGCAATAGAGGCGGCGCGTTATGACCAAGGCATCGCATTTGCGAATGATTTTATGCTCAATGAAAGAGATAAAGCGCACGATTTGGTGTACATCCCTTCTCATGGATTGGAAACCGGCGACAGCTTTTATTTTATTCATAAAAAGAGTCGAGCCAAGCAAGCGGAAATCATCAAACTCACTAACTGGTTGAAGCAGCAATGCTTGTGAAATGACTAAATTGTCAAAATTAAGAAAGAAAGTGGCAAAGTTGTGTCTAAATATTTCATGTTTTATTGAGTTTTTATTCATTAACATCCACTTGGTTTTGAAACCAAGTGAAATGGATAGCATGGCATGCTTAAGGATGGGCAAAACACAACCTCAATAATTAACAGGCAGTGAAATACAATGTTTAAAAAAACATGGCTAATGACAGCCCTTCTAGCAACATGTTCTGTTGCAAACGCAGCTCCTTACGTTGGTGCATCTGTAGGTCAAGCATCGTTTGGTGATGTTAATGGCTCTATCAATGGTGGTGGTACTAACGCTAGCACTAAACTTAAACTTGAAGATGACTCAAGCCTTTCAGGCAAAGTATTCGGTGGTTACAAATTCAACGAATACATTTCTCTAGAAGCAGCCATTGGTGGCTACGATGCTTTAGACGGCAAAGTTGTTACTGTTGGTGATATGAAGTATCTATCGATTCAGCCAAAAGCGACTCTACCGATTGGCGATCGTTTCAACCTTTTTGCTAAAGCTGGTCTTTCTTACTTCAATGCTGAATTCAAAATTAGCAACTCTGTGATTGACGGTAGCGCAGGCCATACCACCATTTCTGACAGCACTGTAACAGGCATGTACGGTTTAGGCGCAGAGTTCGCTATTACTGAAAACTTTGCTCTACAAGTTGAATGGGAATACATGATGCCTGAGCTAGACATTGCGAAATTTGGCAATGAAAAAGTAACGGTTGATGCAGACATCAATGTGTTCTCTGTAGGTATGAGCTACCGTTTCTAAGAATACTTATTCAAGTTACCTCTTGGCTTAGTAAACGTTTTTGACTTCTGTTGGTCGAGCTGAGTCCAAGCTTTGAATTTGTTTAGATATAGCACAGGAAGTTTAGTTGCTAAGCGTCCTGTGCTATTTTTTTGCTTTGGAATAACTCTTAGGAATCTTTGTGAACGATGTCAATCTTAGGTATCTGGATCTACTGTTAAAGCACTTTGAACCTCACCAGTATCACCTTGTTACGCTTTCTGAGCTAGAAGCGGTGATTTGCACGTCGAGGCGCAATGTTTCTATTGTGATGAAAAAGCTTGCCACTTACGATTGGGTCGATTGGCAACCTGCGATTGGCCGAAGTAACGCTAGCCGTCTCAGTATTAATATTTCCCTCCAACAAGCGATGACCGAGTTTTTGGTTGAGGAGCTTGGCAGAGGAAGAATGAACTCAATAACGAAACTTATTGATTGGTTCGGTCAAACCGCGGTTAGAGCACTAACTATCGCTTCTGAAAAAGTGAATCGATTGAATGAATCAAATAACGCTATTTTGATTTCTTCTTACCCTTGGGTATCCAAAATCGACCCTGCGAATACTTACCGTCACACTGAATTACACGTCGCGAAAAGCGTTTATGACGTATTGCTGACCCAAAATTCCAATGGTGGTATCGAGCCATCGTTAGCACACGAATGGAAAATGGAAGGCAAGGTAATGACGTTATGGTTGCGGCCAGGCATATATCGCCATGATGGCGAGCCCCTTAACATACAGGATGTGGTTTGGAGTATAGAAAGACTTAGGGAGATAAAAGGACCAGTTCACGAGCTCTGGCAGTGTATTGATAGCGTGGTTGCAGAAACATCTAACTGCTTAAAAATTATATTGAAGTATCCGAACAAGTTGTTTCCATACATGCTAGCAACTCCTCATGCGTCTATTCTGTGTCGAGATGTCGTCTCTTTCGGTTCTAGTTATTCCTACCACATAGGGACTGGACCATTTAAAATCAGCGGCTGGAACCAGGAGAGTATGACTCTTGAAGCGCACAAAGAGTATTTTTCAGCACGCGCATTGTTAGATCAAATAACGCTGTCTCATGGTGATGTTAAAACCTTAAATATGTTGAGCTTTAACCAAAGCTCCGATCACGTTGAAGTGGAAAAAATTAGCGCATTTTCATATTTGACCTACCGCGAACGCGTGGAATCCCAACTCACAAAAGAGACTTGGTATCAACTCGCTGATTACATCCATGTGCAAAAGCGAATTTATGATGCGCCAAGTGCCGTTGACAGCATTCAGTTAGAGACTCACGAGCAAGATTTATCAATAACAGATGGTGTTGTGATACCTAAAATGAAAGGTAAAGTGGTATTAGCTGAACCTGTCTGGACGATTCCGAGTTTAATTCGTCATTCCGAATGGTTGCACAGTGTGATTCGTGCAACGGGATTAGAGTTAGAGATCATTGTTATTGATGACATTAGTTTTCCTGAGGTAGTGTCTCACCAAGCAGATTTGCTCTTCATTGAGGAAGTCATGGAAGCACCATTTGAATATGGCATCTTCGAATGGCTGTCGATAGCAACTGGACTGCGTTTTAGTTTTGATCAAAGCCAGATGTTAAGCCATAGAGAAAAGGTTCGCAGGGCGATGGCAGATGATCACTCGCTACAGTCTTTATTAAACCTAGAGAAAGCGCTGCGCGATCAGTACCTATATTTGCCTTTGTTTGTTGGCTACGAAGAAGTGACAAAAACACAGCAAGTGCGAGGTGTGCAGGTGAAGAATACAGACTATAGCGATTTACATAGGTTATGGATTGCTCATTCACACTAGAGTCGGTGTTCAAGATTATGCAAATGTCCAACGCATAAAGCCATCGAAATGATGGCTTTATAAGGGCGTATCGGATTAGAAGTTGTACGACACACTTGCGCCAACAACCCATTGGTTTGCGCTATCAACGATAGAAGAGTCGCTGATACCGCTGCCTAGGCGCGTGTATTGTGTCATTTGGCTTACTTGCCAGTTGTCGTTGATTGGCATAACAAGTTTGTAGCCCACACCATAGCTTACCGTTGAATCACCTTTGTATGCTTTGCGGTTTGCGTTTGCTTCGCGTTGTTTTACACCAAAGTAATAATCTACGTAGTCTTCACTTTGATAAGTTAGGTTAGCAAAAGGAACAAAATCAACACTACCGAATTTCATGATGTGGAAGTAAGTCGCGCCCGCTAAGTAACCTTTGTAAGCACCACTGATATCGTGCTGAAGGTACGTAGAAATGACGTTGTTTTGATCCAGTGTAAAGTCTGCGTTTAAACCTAGATCGACGGCGAAACGGCGTTTATCTGTGCCTTTTAGGCTTTTCGCTGTATCACCGTCGCGCATTACACCGCTACCTACAAGGTAGGCACTCATGTTGATTAACTCATTGGTGTTACCGAAGAAGCGGTAGTTAATGCCACTTAGGTCGGCATTAAAGTCGTCACCATGGTAACCACCGTTGAGAATTGGTGCTGTATTATGCTTTTGATCTTTGAAAAGATCGCTGCCTTGAGCCACACCAGCTTCTACGTTCCAACCGCCTTCGTTGTTGTAGATGTTACCGTTACGAATGTAAGTATCGCCAGCGAAAGCTGAGCCAGCAGCTGTCAAAGTAAGTAGTGCAATTAATGTTTTTTTCATCATTTTTCCGAGTTGTTCTGTTTTGTTTTGAACACTGTACAAAATGATGTTGTAAGCATCTATCGGCAAAGCGTATGGAAATGTAATGAACAATCAGGGTAAGAAGCAGAATGTTGCTTCAGAATAGAAAGGTTGCTGGAATAGCTTTCGTTAAAATAACGAAAAATCCGAGCTGGGGTGGCTCGGATTTGGGGTATTTATCAGGTATTGATACTAACTTCTTACTGTTTCGTTAAGTTGTATAGTGGTGCTAGGTCACCCGTTACTTTTTCGCCATTCATGTCTAGCTTCATAAGTACGTTTTCACCAACAAAGTATTGGTTTGGTGCATCTTCATTTGTCAACGTTACGATGCTGCCATTTGCGTCCCAAGTGAATTGACCTTCAGATTTTGATTGACCGTCTTCTTTGTCTTGGTAGCTTTCTTCAAGTACGTAAGTGCCATCTTGATTTAGTGTGATGGTCATATCGATACCAGCACAATCCGCGCAAGGTAGTGTTCCTTTGTAGGTGCCGTTCCAGTCCAGAGCACTTTGTGCGTTGTGTTCAGAGTCTACAAATGTCTCTTCAGTAATTACCTGTTCTTCTTCTACTGGTAACGTGTCAATTGTCTCAGTCGTAACGTCTGCACTGGTGGTGACTTCAGTTTCCGTTGCCTGAGGTACTTCAACTGCGCTTGTTTCGGCAGGTTTCTCATCTTGACAGCCTGCAAGAATGATTACCGCGCCTGTTAGTGCCAACATTGTCTTTTTCATTTTATCCCTCTTTAAATCAAGATTTTGTATGAGAGTAATAGTAGACATTTATCGAGGATTTGCGTCATCAAAAAGCAATAGAATGATCTAACTATGTCAATAAAACCGGATATGAGCATGAAATTGTCAGGAAAATCAGAACAATGTAAATGTTGCTTGGGATATCAAGCTTGAGCCCACAGATAAATATCTAAAAAGGGGAGTGGGAGTGGGAGTGAGTTAATTGATAACAGCCCACATTGTTGTGAGCTGTATTATCAACATCATCTAAGAAACGTTATTGAAGCTTGAGCGTGAAGTGCCTCGTTTTGTGCTTCGTTGATCAGAAAACAGCTCCGCAATAACCTGACGATTTAATTCGCCTTTCAAATTGCCGTGCTTATCGATGACGGGCAGTGAATATTCACACGACATGACTTCAGTCAGCACTTGCTCAATGGCTAAATGTGGAGAGATGATAGGCACCTCTTCATAGATATCATCACGCCAATCTGATAGGTGAGTTAACTTCGCTGCGTTTAGCAATCCTTGCTGTGTTATCACGCCTTGATAGCCTGCATTGGTCTCATGGTAGGCATAATCACGTTTAACACGTTTCATTTCACTCAGCGCATCTTCAATGGTTTCAGCGCGAACACAGTACGAAGGTGGCTGCATCAGCGTTTCGACCGTCAGTGCTCGCGCTCTATTGACGTCTTTTACAAAGGCTTCAACGTACTCATCGGCAGGATGCAGTAAGATTTCGTCCGGTGAACCTTGTTGGACAAGTTCACCGTCTTTAAGTATCGCGATGCGATCGCCAAGTCGAAGCGCTTCATCTAAATCATGAGTAATGAAAATAATGGTTTTGTGCAGCTTCTGTTGCAGCTCTACCAACTGATCTTGCATTTCGCTCCGAATCAGAGGGTCCAATGCTGAGAAAGCCTCGTCCATCAACAGTATTTCGGCGTCGGTAGCCAGTGCCCGTGCAAGGCCCACACGCTGTTGCTGTCCACCCGATAGTTGAGCAGGATACTGGTGCTCATAACCCGTCAGTCCAACGGTTTCTAACCATTCATTTGCTTTTTCTAAGCGCGCCTCTTTATTTATTCCCTGAACTTCTAAACCATATGCGATGTTGTCGATAACAGTGCGATGAGGCAGCAAGCCAAAGCGTTGGAACACCATAGACATCTTGTGACGGCGAAACTGTTCAAGCTCTTTGTTAGAAAGTTGCATGACATCCACCCCTTCTACCAAAATCTGCCCCATGGTTGGATCGATTAATCGGTTGAAGTGGCGAATCATGGTGGATTTTCCAGAACCGGATAATCCCATAATGACAAAAATTTCACCCTTTTGAATTTGCAGGTTGATGTCTTTTAGTCCGACCGTATGGCCCGTTTCCGCTAAAACCTGCTCTTTACTATGTCCCAACTTAACGCGCTCAATCACGCTATTGGGCTTGGGGCCGAAGATTTTATACAGACCGCTGATTTCGATAAGTGGACTAGTCATGTTTTGAGTCTCCTAAATGAGCTTGAGTGCGTTTCGCATACGCTTGTGAAGCACGATCAAAAAGGATTGCTAGGGCGACAATTGCTAAACCATTGAGAAGACCAAGAGTGAAATATTGATTGGTAATAGACTTTAGAACAGGCTGACCTAAACCTTTTACCCCAATCATTGATGCGATGACCACCATTGACAGTGCCATCATGATCGTTTGGTTAATTCCCGCCATGATGGTTGGCATTGCAAGCGGAAGCTGAACCCCAAAAAGCCGTTGCCGAGTGCTGGCACCAAATGCGGTTGCGGCTTCCAATACTTCTTTATCAACTAGACGAATGCCCAAATTGGTTAAACGAATAACCGGTGGAATCGCGTAGATCACTACTGCGATAAGGCCAGGAATTTTCCCGATGCCCAATAACATCACAACTGGAATGAGATACACAAATGCCGGCATGGTTTGCATGACGTCGAGTAATGGTGTTACCACCGACTGAATGCGATTAGAGCGCGCCATAGCGATGCCGATAGGGATACCAAGTGCGATGGCAAGCATAGTACATACAGTGATGATACTGAGCGTGCGCATAGTGTCTTCCCACATTCCAAAATAGCCAATCAGAATCAGCGAACCAAAACATGCAGCGGCCAGTTTCCAAGAGCGGCTGGCGGCATAAACGAGAGTGGTGCAGACACCTAAAATAATGAACCAAGGTGTAGAAATCAGAAGTTTTTCAAACCAGACAAGAAACGCAAGGAGCGGATCAAACAGAGACTCAATGAGTTCACCATACTCGCGAGAGAAATCTCTATAGGCGCCGTCGAGTGTTTTGCGAATCGCCCTGAGATCAGAGGCATCCATTTCCGGGAATTCGCTGAGCCAATTTGAGTCAGACATATGTACTTCCTTTTTCTGATATACCTAAGCGCTCTCAAGAAACTTAATTTGGCAAGAAGAGTAGGGCACCTAGGCCAAGTAATGTTCGTTCGACAGGTTCTGTATCGAAAGTATTACCCTTTAAGCTCAGGCCAATGTCGTCAAACTTCTCTTTTTCGTTTCTTAGGTATACATCCTTTTAAATAAAACAATCATTAGTGTTCAAACTAATGATTTGCTTGGATTATAGTTTTTCTTCTTCAATAAAATGAACACATTAGCGTGTATTTGTATGAAAAATCTGCGCAAACTAACGTTTTTATTATCCGGTTAATTAGAATTGATCTTTTTGTTCGTTTGTCATCAAAATTCCTAAATTATTAGATGTCTAATTAATGCTGATGTATTACGTATTTGTCGTGTTGATTTTTGCAAACTTAGTTTATTGGCATATGCTAAAAATGTTATTGGCATATGCCAGTTTAAGGCGTAATTTGACTCTGTGTTTTTGAGGGACAATGATGGCAAGACCAAAGATAGAAAGACGAATATGCGGACGTGCGGCTCACCATTGCTTTAAGCCCAATGGCATTCCATTTAATCAGTTGGAGCAAGTCGCCATATTACCAGAAGAGTTAGAAGCGCTACGTTTAGCCGACTTAGAGGGGCTTAGCCAGCAGCAAGCTGCGGAGCAGATGGGCGTTTCTAGACAAACTTTTGGTAACACAGTAAAAAGTGCAAGATTGAAAGTCGCAAAAAGTTTAGTTGAAGGTCATGCATTAGTTTTTCCGAATGAGGAGTCAAACTTATGATTTATGCTATTCCTAATGATGGTGAGCGGGTGGCAAACCACTTTGTAAAAGCACCATACATCGCTATTTATTCTGATACTGACGGTATGCTAAAAAACTTAGCGAACATTGCTTCTATGCCACAAGCGGGTTGTAATGCGAAGTCTCAGTTGATTCAGTCTCTACAAGGGTACAATGTGGATGCTGTTCTTGTGCGAAATATTGGTGAACGTGTATTGGCAAAGCTACTTAGCAGTGGCACGCCAGTATTTAGGCTGTCTACTCGTAGTTCATTGGAAGATGTGCTTGCGGTTCCAAGAGAGCCTTTGATTGAGCCCTCTCAAGGACGCCCATCAAACAATCATAAGAAAAGTGTTCACAAACAAAAAGGTGGCTGCGGCTCCTGTGGTGGCCCAAAATCAAAACCCTCCTTGTTGGCAAGACCTAAAGCGCTACTCAAAGCAACATCTAGCCCTGCTATACTTAAGCTAGAGTCGATGGCTAATAAGGCAGGTTAATATGGTTTGGTTATTTACCTTTCTTGGTTTTCTCGCAATCATTTTGTTGATGTCACTTGGCGTCATTTTTCACAACAAGCGCATTCAAGGAAGTTGCGGCGGTTTAAACAACGTCGGTGTTGATAAAGTATGCAACTGCGAAACCTCATGCGCAGAACCTGAAAGGCGTTTACATCAAATCTCAGAGCCTAACTCATCACCTGAGCACTAAGGCTTTTGGCCCATTGCGGCAAGGTTTGCCGAAACCAGTCCAAATACTTGCTGGTCTGCGGATTCTCTCTGGAGACCAGTATGTTGACTACCTCGACAACGATCCACGCTTTTGCTAGTCCGATATCGCGCGCCAATTCTGTTGTTTCACCTTTCTCGGCGCACTTTATATATCTGCCTGCCACCTTCAAGTAATCATCAAATGTGCCCATGCCTTCGATGAGCGGCGCTAAATCTATCGCGACATGCCCTGTAGAAAAGCGTTCCCAGTCGAACAGCACTAGTTCGCCATTTTCGCGCTGTCCCCAGTTTCCAGCATTCGAGTCTCCGGAGATCAAGTTCTGCCCATCGAAAAGGTGCGCCGATCGTTGTTGGAGGTTGTGGAAGAACTGTTCTGTCTCTGAGCCCAGTTCAAGTGTAGCGAGTGCTTGTTGAGTCGCTTGTGGTGTCCACTGGTGGCGGTGATAAATACCATCTGATGTTGGTGGAAGTTGGTGCAGTTTGACGAGTTGTTCAATGACTCGACCATCTTCAAGTAAGAATGCTTGCTCGACTGCGTGGGGAACGTATTCAATGTGCAGAACGTTTTTCTGGTCGTCGAATTGAATCAAGCGCGGTACGTGTATTCCAAGCGCGTTAAACTGTTCGGCATAGCGTTGATAAAACGTCACTTCTATTTGAGTAGGGTTACGTTTTTCTATTACTTGGACGCCATCTTTTTCGATGAGAAAAACTTTGGCACTGCCCATTTGGTTGAGTTCTTGCTGCGACACCGGACTTCCTGTCTTCATGTAGAGAGAGCTCACCTTAATCGCTGCACTCACGTTTGCCAATAGCCACGACAAAGTGCCTCAAAAATATTAAATGCAACTGTTTAAATATGATTTTGTCGTTGGTGTCTAAATTTTACACAGTTACGCCTGTACTCCGATAAATTCGTTCTACGCTTACTATTCGTCTTAATAAAGGAGAACCACAATGGCTGTAATGAAGCAGGATATTCCAAATCGTGTAACGGTTTACCATGACAATATCGACCAAGAACAAGAGCTGAAAAATGCGATGCTGCCAGAGAAACCGCGCTACTTTAACGGTGCTCCGACTTACAAAGCGAACAGCATCGAAGAGTTTGAAAGCAAAATCAGTCAGATAGGTTTGTCTCTCGATAAATAATTTTTCTTTTACCTAAAAGCGCCCTCAAAATGAGGGCGCTTTTTTATTTGTATGATTGATTTGAATCGTAGGGAATTAACCTTGTTGTGCACTGCCTTGGCAGACTTGCTTCTGCACTGCTGGTGGCGCGGGCTCGTAATGGCTTAAGGTCATACTAAAGCTGCCTTCGCCACCGGTGATGGAGCGTAATCGACGAGCGTAATCTTGCAGCTCGTTTACTGGTGACTTGGCTTTCAACAACGTGAATTGGCTATCAATCGGTTCGGTGCCTTCTATTAATCCTCGATTACCTGACAAATCCCCAGACACGTCACCGACGTTTGTGGTTGGGACGTGTAACTCCATTTGGACAATTGGCTCCAGCACAATAGGATCGGCGTTGTTAATCGCATCTAAAAAGGCTTTCTTACCTGCGATGACAAACGCAATTTCTTTCGAATCGACGGAGTGATATTTACCGTCATAAACGGTGACTTCCACATCCTTAATTGGGTTGCCAGAAATCGCGCCTTCCTCTAACGCTTGCAAAATACCTTTTTCAACAGCAGGAATGAGCGCGGTTGGGATGGCGCCACCCACCACTTTGTTGATGAACTTAAATCCGGCACCACGTTCGAGTGGACGAACGTTCAATTGCACTTCACCAAACTGGCCTGCACCGCCACTTTGTTTTTTGTGTCGATAATGCCCTTCGGCAGGTTTGGTGATGGTTTCAAAGTATTCGACGCTTGGTTGGCAGGTTTCGACGTCCAGTTTGTACACGTTCGCCATCTTTTCTAATGCGACTTTGAGGTGAAACTCCCCTTGGCCGCTGATGATGGTTTCGTTGGTGCGAGCGCGATGTTCGATGCGCAGAGAAGGGTCTTCACTGGCAATTTTATTCAGCACATCTCCTAATTTTTGCTCATCTCCACGCTTAAGAGGCTTCAAGCACAAAGAATACATGGAGTCAGGAAGATCCAACGTTTTGAGTTGAACTCCATCTTCTTCGTGAGAGTCATGAACGATTGAATCGAATTCGAGATCATCCACTTTGGCTAAAACGCAGAAGTCGCCCGCAAGCGCGCGAGGGATCTCGGTTCTATCTTTGCCCTGCAGTTGATATAAGTGCCCAACTTTAAATGCCTTGTTGCTTTCGCCAATATAAAGCTGGCTGCCCGCATTGATTTCCCCCTGATACACACGTAAGTAGGCAAGTTTTCCCATATATGGGTCGACGCTGACTTTGTACACGTGTGCGACGGTGTGCTCTAAGGTTTCGCAATTTACTTTGATTTTTTTGCCGTTCTTTTCCAGTTGAGGAGGGTTACCCTCGTTTGGCATGGGCATGATCTCCGCCAAGGTGCGCAGCAGCAACTCGACGCCCGTGCCGGTTTGTGCTGAGACAAAACAGACCGGAATCACATGTCCAGTTCTCAGTGCTTCTTCAAACGGATCATGCAGTTGCTCTGCGGTGAGTTCGGAGCCTTGTTCCAGATACAGTTCCATCAGTTCTTCATCGACTTCGATGACTTGGTCAATTAAGGTCTCATGAGCTTCATCTACCGTTGCAAGTAAGGTTTCTCGTCCCAATTCTGGTTCGAAATAGCAGTCAACTACAGATTCCCCGTCAGCCGAAGGTAAGTTGATCGGCAAGCAGTGGTCACCAAAATGCTCAACGATGTTCTCCATCAATCTTTCTAACTGACTACCGTGGTTATCGAGCTTATTGATGATGATCATCTGACATTTTTGCTGCTCTTTTGCAAAGGTGAATAAGCGATCGGAAGTTTGGTTAAGTGGTGTTTGAGGGTCGATGACAAGGGCGGATGTTTCAACGGCAGGAAAAACGCTGATAGTACGGCCAAGTAACTCGTTTTGTCCCGGAGTGTCGATGATATTGAGCCGGTGTTTATTCCAGCGCAGTGCGACTGGCGTTGCTTCAATACTGTGTTGATATTGGATGGATTGAGGGTCGAAGTCGGTAACAGTATCGCCTTTTTCTACGCTGCCTAAATGGTGGGTGGCATCGCAGGTGAAGAGCAGTTTTTCTATCAGTGTGGTTTTACCGGTCCCGGTTTGACCGACAAAAGCGATATTGCGTATTTTATTGATAGGCATAAAGCCTCCTTGCAAGATGGCGTGAAAAACCTACGAATTGCTAGGAAGTGGGTTGTTATAGAAACCCACGCACTGCATTGGAGTAGGGCGGGATTACCGCCTATTCGTTTTCCACGTCATTTTCCGGATGACTCGATGCATAAGACCACCTTCTTGGACTACTGGAATCTTAGCATGCCTCAATAACCATATAATTTATGTGACTTATTTCATGATGGGGCTGATTGTTTTTTAATCGAGATCATAAACTCAGAGGTTCTGACTTTTGGAGCAAAACCTCTGGATTGTTTAGGCTATTTGGAAAGAACGATTTCGCCGTCGCGATAAACCAAGCTTGGCGTTACATCTTGTCCTAGTAACACCGGGCCATCAAGATCGACAACGCTCGCCTGAGCTGCAATAGGTAACGCGGCTCGCATCGCCAGCGACGTCCCCAACATACAACCGGACATGAGGCTAAAACCGAGTTTTTGGGCGTCGTCGGATAATAATAGTGCTTCAGTGAGTCCGCCAGTTTTATCTAGCTTAATGTTCACCATTTCATATTTGCCAACCAGCTGATGTAATTGCTCTCTGGTGTGACAACTTTCATCGGCGCAAAGTGGAATGGGGTGCGGAATGCTGGCGAGTACGTCATCGCAGTCTTGTGGCAACGGTTGTTCGATCATGGTGATGTCTAGCGGTTCGAGTTGAGCAAATACCGTCGCGAGATCGAGGCTTTGCCATGCTTCATTCGCATCTAAAACAATTTGCGCGTGCGGCGCGGCATCGCGTACTGCTGCAACGCGCTCAATCACGTTTTCACCATCCAGTTTTACCTTAAGCAGTTTTGCGCCTTGGCTAAGGTAAGCTTGCGCCTGTTTTGCCATCGCTTGCGGCGTGTCGATAGAAACCGTCATCGCCGTCACAATCGCCTCTGGTAACGTAAAGAGGTCGTTAACCTGCTGCTTGTGGCTCAAAAGCGCGTGAAGATGCCAAAGGGCGCAATCCAATGCATTTCTTGCCGCCCCCGCGGGCAATAACGATTGAAGCTGGCTTTTGAGAACCATGACATCAGCTTCGCCTTTGGCATACAAACTTTGCAGTTCATGTGCGGCGTGAGAAATCGCCTTAATCACCGATTCAACCGATTCACCATAACGAGGGTATGGCGTGCATTCACCTTGGGCGGTCATGCCTCGATGTTCAATTGTCACTCGGACTACGTGGCACTCTGTCCGACTGCCGCGAGAGATGCGAAATGGTGTCGCCATGGCAAGCGTGACAGGTTCTACATGAATTTTCATCTCACTAGCTTTCCCTAAACCACAGTTATTTTCTAAACCGTAAATGTTTCTTAAATCGTAAGGAGCCTATCTGCAACCGCATCAACGCCAAAACGTACAGGGTCGGTGACGGGCACTTGGTATTTGTCGCTCCAATCCTGGCATAACTGGGCAGCATCTTCTTCGCTGAGCGCCGAAGTGTTTAAGCAAATACCCACTAATTGAGCGTTTGGATTTGTTAGGCGAGCAGCGGCCAGATTCGCTTCTATCGTTTGTTCAATGGTTGGCAAGCTCGCATGTGGTAAGTTGCGGATGTGCGGGCGACCAATCTCATGGCACAGTATCAGAGCGTCAGCTTGTGCGCCGTGAAGTAAGCCCAAACTTACGCCAGCAAACGAAGGGTTAAATAACGAACCTTGCCCTTCGATGATGTCCCAATCGTGATCGGTGAACTCAGGGCTGATCGTTTCTACTGCGCCGGAGATAAAATCGGCAACTACGGCATCAATCGAAATGCCACTGCCTGCGATGAGAATTCCGGTTTGACCCGTTGCTTTGAACTCTGCACGACAGTTTTTACGCTTCAATGCATGCTCAATGGCAAGGGCAGAGTACATTTTGCCAACGGAGCAATCTGTCCCTACAGTAAGTACTCGCTTGCCTGCGCGAGCTTTGCCATTGCCGACCTTGAGCGGGGCATCATAATGGCGAACATCATACAGTTTGGTTAATCCGCGTTGTTCTAGATCGGCAAGAGGAGAAAATTCCGCCAAACGTTGGTGCATGCCCGATGCAATTTCAAACCCCATCTCTGCCGCTTCAAGTAAGGTTGCTTGCCAAGCTTCGGGAATGACGCCTCCTGGATTTGCCGTGCCGAGCACCAGCGTTTTTGCTCCTTGCTGCTGCGCTTGTTGCAGTGTCATGTCGGTTAAACCAAGCGATACGGTTTCTGGCGTCAGGCGGATTTGGCCAAGACAAATCTCAGGTCGCCATTGATATATGCCACGCGCGGTTTTTGCTGCGAGTGGATCGGTTACATCGCCAAGAAAGAGTAGGTAAGGTTGAGCAATTTGCATGATGGTTCCTTTCGTCATCGTTATTGCTCATTAATGTAGCCAGACTGATTTAGGAAACCGAATGCTTATTTGTTAGGCGGGTATAACTTCAGGTTATACCTTTAAACCATCTGTTGTTTTAGGGCGGTGATAAATTGCTTTGTCGCAATGGATTGAGGTGTGTGCTCTGCGAATAAAATAGAGACAGAGAAGGACATATTTGGCTCCAAAGCATGCACGGAAACGGCATTATCTTGGCGATATTGTTTTGCAGTCCAAGGGTCTACAATCGCGAATCCTGCTTCGTTTTTCACCAGTTCAGCCGCCGCGGAGTAGCTGCGGACGGTGATGGCATGTTGATAATGCTCGTCACGCGCCGATAAGGTTTGATGCAGCAATAAGCCCAGAGGGTCTCGGCTATCTAAACCGATAATGGGTAAATCGTGACTGATGAGTTCTTCTAAAGTGACGGTTTTTTCTGTGGGTATCGCTGCGCTTTTAGGGGCAATTAGCGCCAAGTTTTCTTTTAATAACATGTGTCCCATGATCGCTGGTGGCGTTTCTTCACCGAACGCAATGGCGACATCCAATTCATGTTTCAGTAAACCTGAGCACAGCTCATCGCGATTAGCCGTTGAGAGCTCAAAGGAGATGCCGTGCTCTTTCGACAGCAACGCGACAGTCGGCGCTAACAAGTGTGCGGCCAAAACAGGCGGAGCACCGACTCGTAAATGTTGAGTTCCCTGTTTGACTTTGTTGGTCAGAGAGCGAAATTGTCCGAGTTGTTGATAGACTTTTTCAGCCTCTGGCAATAAGGCTTTGGCTTCTTGAGTGGGAACGAGACGGCCCTTTACACGCTCAAATAAAGCGAAGCTCAGTTGTTGTTCTGTATGGGCGAGAACTCGAGTGACATTAGGTTGGGAAACGTGCAGTAAGCGAGCCGCGCCTGACACCGTTCCTGCTTGCATAATGGCGTAAAAGACTTCTAATTGCCTTAAGTTCACTGCGATTTCCCTCTGCTCATGTTGCTCACCTCAGAATACCCAACCTTGCTGATGAGCGATAGAGGTAAAAGTGCTGGCGTAAAAAATAGGAAGACGATGTTGGTGCCTTCCTATCTCGCTTTTTCAATTTCTCAACTTCTCAATTTCTATGCTTCACTTTGCTGCTGCATGAAGGGGCAGGTCGTTAAACGGCTCTACGTCTCGACTGAGTAATCCCATCAAAATCACTGCTAACACCATGACAGCAGCTGCGATTGCAAAACCGTATTGTGTTAGTTCGTAATGACTCAACATTGCAATCAGGACGTAACTGAGAGATTGAATGGTGGTGGCAAACATGCTGATGCCGCCATCGACGCGACCTCGTTGATGAACCGCTACGGTGTGATGCATCCAGTTGACTCTCGCAATGCGATTTAGCGCGTTAAATACGCCAAACAGCGCCGTAAACAATAAGATGGTCAGCGGGCTCATCGCAAAACTCATCCCGATAAGCGCAAAAGAGACCATAACCATCGAAGCGAACATAATGTGGCTATGGGAGGCACGGCTTAGCACTTTGGTGACAATAAAGCCGGTTAGCAACGAGCCGAGGCCAAAACTGATGTTGAACCCTGCAAACCAATCGCCAGAGATGCCTTGTTCAGAAAACCAAATCGGCACCAGTTTGCTCAAATACGTCAATGCAGGATAAGAGAGGCAAGAGAGCAGAATAAAGCCATAAAATCGGGGTTCGAGACGGAATATTTGTTTGCTCTCTTTGAGTTGCGCGATGAAAGCAACGGATTTTGATGCCCTTAATTGTTGGGTATAAGGCGTCAGAATATAGAACATCGCTGCTAACGCAGAGGCGCTGGCCGCAAACAAAGCAAACTCTTTCATACCCCACATTTCAAGCAAAACAATACCCAACGCGCCAGCTCCGAGGGTTGTGGATTGCATTACAATTTCTTGCTGACCCGAAATTTTCGCATACTCATGGTGCTGATAATTTTCTTGGGTGAAGGCGTTGTTGGTCGTCCATGCAAAATTACTCGAAACCCAATACACCAATTGCGCAAAAGCCAGCAACCAGTGTGACTCAAACCCTAACCAATAAGCAATGAACACCACCAAAGCCATACCCGATTGAATCCATTGATTGAGCACGAGTAGTACTTTGCGTGAATGTCGGTCAATTAAAGTGGAAAAGAAAGGCGTTGCTAGAAAAGAAATCGCGGTGCAGCTCAGAGAAACTAAAGCGACGAAAGTGCCCATGTTAGGTTCGGAAAGCATGACCCATGGCAGCGCCATCATGAATAAGCCAGAGGAAATGCTGTCGAAGAAGCGGCCAGCTAAGTACGGCTGAGTTTTATTTTTCATTATGTTTGCCTCTAACTCCCGATGGCTTTCAAAAGGTTGATGTCCAACTGTCTTGTGTTTAACAACCAAGTCGTTCGCGCTGAACACATTATCTTGAGATCGCCGGGGTTTAGCGTTAATTAAGATGGTGCAACTTTAAAACCTCAAGTAAACTTGAGGTAAAGCATTTTTTTAACAAAATTGATACACAGGGAGTCAAGGATGGAAATCAGCGTAGGAGAAGTGGCAAAACGTTCTGGAGTGAAAGTATCTGCCCTACATTTTTACGAGCAAAAAGGACTGATTTCGAGTTGGAGAAATCAAGGTAATCAGCGTCGCTACCATCGTAGTGTGTTGCGCCGTGTTGCGGTGATCAAAGCAGCGCAGCAAGTTGGGTTGTCGTTAGAAGAAATTAAACATGCGTTAGATGAACTGCCGAAACACCAAGCCCCTAACAAAGCGCAATGGGAAAAAATGGCAAGCCATTGGCATGAACAGTTAGAACAAAAGATTCAAAAACTTAAAGCGTTGCAAAACGATTTAGGAGGATGCATTGGCTGCGGGTGCTTGTCGTTAGAAACCTGCGCACTGCGAAACCCAGAAGATGTATTAGGGAAAGACCACTCGGGGTCGAACTTAACGTTAGAAGAAGAGTAGCGATTATCTCTATTCTTTGTCGAAACTGTCGACTACGATCGCGCCCATCGAAGCAGGCATTGTGATGACGATAACGCGCTTTATCGCAACCAAAGGCTCATTCATGAGTGGCAGCTTATCAAGACAGAAAAGAACTAACGCTACCACAACGGCCGCAATGAGGTACGCGATAACCACACGAAAAATAAAGATGGATACGCGATTCTTGATGTGGCTTTGAAACACGCTTTGATACGCGAAAAAACTGAGGAAAATGACAGAAAGACTTAACAGCATGAGCAAGTTTGCCATTGGTAGGCTCTCACCCAATCGCCACGCTTCCTCCGAAAATGAGATCGGGACTGCTAGGGCAAAAGCGCCAACCAATACTTGGCTAGCGTCTTCTAGATTAAAGTGGCTGCTCATGCTGTTTATTCCATTATTCGCTTGCTAGATGTAAGAGCTTTTCAAAACGCTCATTACCGTGCAGCAATTCGAGGTCTCGTTCTTCGGCAAGTAAGTCACGAATGGATGGGCTGTATTCAATTGCGCGTTCCAAGTCTTCAATAGCTTGCTCTTCGATACCAAGGCGAGAGTATGCACACGCGCGTTGATACAGTGCAGGGCCGTTGGTGTAATCGACTTCAAGTACGCGGTTACAAATGCTAAGTGCCCAATGGTATTCGTTGATTTCCATCGCTGCGTCGGCTTTGTAAGTCAACGCTTCTAAATCACCTGGACGAATTAATAAGATTTCATCATAGATTTCAATACGTTGTTCTGGAGTTTGAGAGCTTTGTGCACGTAGCCATAAGTTATGGATCTCGTTGATTTTCTCAATCTCTTTGTTGTTTTCGCTGATAATGCGAGTTTTGCGTTTTAAATCTCGCTCAAGGGCGACAAACTTTTTCTCATATTCTTGGGCGATCTTCTCCAATCGTTTATCAGCCATCTCTTTGGTGTTGTGTTTAAACTCGCGCAGAGATTGCCATCCGACAAAGGCAATCAGCGATGCGACACCAGCAATGATGTAGAAGAAGTATGTAACGGTCACGTTGGCATAGTTCAACGATTTATCTGCGACCGTTAGCTCGCGATCGGTGATCTCTGTGATCATTCGCTTTTCTAGGCTTTGATAGTCCTGACGCAGCGCTTTTAGTTCATCTAAAATATAGCGTTCCATTAATGGTCTATCTAACAGATCCGATTCTGAATACTTTTCCTCCGATGCCATTGTTGGCAAGGCAAGTATCAGCGAGAAAAAAATACCAATAAATAAGCGCATATAACGTCCTTTCACGAGAAGAGTACAGATAGACCATGCAACAATAGCAAATAGCACAAACGTTTAGCAAAGTTATTACAAAAGAAATAACAGTCGTCTTCGTAGAAGTCATATTCTTGTTGTTTTTCAGTTTGTTCCTGGTGGTTATTTGTTGTGATATCTTTTATCCTCCTTGCGAATTTATGATTAATGGAGTGAGCATGGACGCGCGAGCTAAGGATTACTTAGAACAATTCCTAGAATTATTATCACCAGAACAAAGGGAAGCTGTACCATCAGTCAGTGCTGACTATTATTGTGCCGATGAATACAACGCGAATGTATGCGCAGATTTGGTTCGTATTGGACAGAAAACTGCATCGTGCAGTTTGGAGCTTTGGTATCGAGAACATGGTGAAACCATGCCCCAAGTCGGTCATTTACAAGTAGTGACGAATTGGGATGGGGACCCGGTTTGCGTGATACGAATTACTGACGTAAGTACATGCAAATATGAGGATGTAACCGCAGAGTTTGCCTTCGCAGAAGGCGAAGGTGATAGAACCTTAAACTGGTGGCGTGATGCTCATACTGCATTTTTTAAAGCTGAATGCGATGAGTTGAACATCGATTGGCATGAGAAACGTACGCTGGTTTTAGAGCGTTTTGAAGTGGTGTATCCCGTCAATTAATCTCTGATAGCAGCACTGATTTGAAGTGCTGCTTTCTTTACTGAGAGACCATTTTTAGCGCTTTCGAGCGGTCACACTAAACATGTGCCAATGTTTTTGGCTTCCTACTACAGTGGTCCCGTCTTCATCTCTTTCATGCAATGAAATGAGGTCGTAACCCTCGAATAAGCTTTCCACTTCCTTTTTTGTTAATGCGGTAATGTTTGGGTGCATTTCGGAGGTAACCCAGGAGTCTTTCACTCCCAAGAAATCGCCGCAGAAGATACCGCCCGGTTGTAATGCGCTGTCTATTTTTGTCCAGACTTGTTTGAAGCCTGTGTCAGGGCAAAAGAACAAACTGGCATTTGCGATAACCAAGCTGCACTGAGGGTAATTAAATTCAGTAAAACAGCACTGCGAAACCGAAAATCGTTTGTTACCTTCAAAGCGTGTTAAACAAGTTTTTACTGCATCTTCATTGCTATCACATGCGTGAACCTTAAATCCCTGTTCGAGTAGAAAGTGGCTGTCTCGACCTATTCCGCAGCCAATATCAAGAGCGACTTTGCCTTCTATCTTAAGTTGGTTTACGGCATTTTCCACGTTTGGGCGGTGAGGTTGGCTTAAAATTTTCTGATAGTATTCATTCCATTGCGCTGGCATTGAACTTCCTTATGTTGGTTGTGTCCCCTGCCCAAAACTAGCGTCCATTTTGTTTTGCTTTACTGGGGAGGTTTGCAGTATTGGCAGCTGTTATAGCTGATCTTCAATCGGTAATATTCCGGAGAACCAAGCGCCCATTTTTCGCCATACTCCTGCTTCTGGTTCGGAGTCGTATTCTTCGCCTGTTTTTACGTCGGTCCAGACAATGTCCCCGTCGCGCAGAGTTAAGGCGTAGGCGTTACTCGACAGTTGATTCGGCAGTTGTTCTAGAAACATTTGCACATATTCTGGCTGTTCGATAACAACGGCCATTTCGGTATTCAAAGCGGCCGAACGTGGGTCCCAGTTCATCGAACCAACGAAAAGTGTTTTGTTATCAATCGTCATTGCTTTAGCGTGTAAACTTGCTCTGCTACTCCCCGTGAGGCTCCACTTACTTTTGAGTTTCGCGCTCGCTTTTACTTCCCAAAGCTTGATTCCAGCTTCGAGTAGATCTTTTCGATATTTTGCGTACCAACCATGCACGGCAAACACATCGTTAGACGCGAGGCTATTGGTCACAATCGTGATATCAACGCCTCGCTTGGCCGCGTTACTTAATGCTTGAGTACCTGCTTCAGTTGGAACGAAATAGGGAGAAATGAGCACAAATGAATCCTCAACACTTTTAACCAGTTCCGACAAATTATCAATAAGTTGGCTCTCTCGGGTCGCGACTTTATCGGGCAGATCAAACCATACTTTCGCTTCTCCCCAGTAGAGCTTGAGTTTGCCTTGTTTTAGATCTTGGTACATATCCAGTTGAGTGAAGTCATAGCGGCCGGTTGAAAACTTTTCCTCTAACCGGAGTTTATTGACCTGCTTTTGAATCGCTTGGTCGGTAATTTGCTGTGAATTCGGTGTAATCCATTCCATTGGTATCGAATAGGCGCTATTCCAGTAGAGGTCGAACTGATCGGCAGTTTGTTGTACCGCCTCACCATAGAGCAGAAGATCAAAATCACCAAACTCAACTTGCGATTCAAAAGAGAAGTATTCATTGCCGATATTTCTACCTCCGACAATGGCGGAAACACTGTCTGCAATCAGAGACTTATTGTGCATACGACGATTAAGGCGTTCAAAATCGCTAGCAAGAGCGAACCAACGGGAGTCGCGATACTGATGCGGGTTAAATAAGCGGATTTCTATATTAGGATGTGCATTGAGGGCAGCCATCACATCGTCGTTTCGCTTTTGCATATCGTCAAGCAACAGCCTTACTCGAACACCACGCTTTGCCGCTTCATACAAGCGCCACGTTATTAGCTGACTCGTTTCGTCACCACGGTAAATATAGTATTGAAGAACAAGGCTTTTCTGGGCGGACTCGATCAAAGAGGTTCGAGCAAGAAGGGCATCGTGTCCCTGATTTAACGGTGCAAAGCCAGTTATGGACTTAGGGTCTCTCCCGTAAGCTTCAAAGTACTGCGCAAGAACAGAATCCTTTTGATAACCGAGCTGAAAGCTGGTGGACTTTTCACTGGCGTCATTCAACGATACGGATGAGCATGCCGATAAAATAGTGAGCAGCGAGGGGAAGAGCAACTTGGCGAGCGTTTGTAACAAAGCACATTTCCTTGTCTTACAGAGTGTTACCTACTCCAAATTATAGACTTAAGCTGACGCCACATGCACCCAGAACCGTTTGATAACGAGCGATTAATCGATGAATTGCCATAGAGCCTGAACTAAGTTCAACTTTTAAAGCGCAGATAATCATTTATTTTAATTATCATTATGGCCGTATTGGTCATAATCACTAATATCTGGTGATTATGACCAATAGCGCACTGGATAAAATAATGATTTTTATATAACCATATGATTTTTAATAAATAAATGCTTGGCATGTCATTTGCTGTTTAGAATAAAAGTTAAGTCAGAGCAACTTGCGCAGTTGGTTAATTTTTTGTTAATTTTATTAACTTTGAATTGGCAATAACTATCTAGTTCGCTGCTTAAAAGACTAGGCAAGCGCCGCTTTGATGTTTATTCAAATTCAATTCTCTCACCACCATGCTTACCGGGAGCAATGGACTGAATAAAAGTGTGGTGTTGAAAACAACAATAAAAAAGGATTTTCGATGTTAGCAAAACCCATATTACGTTGGCTTTTACCCTTCGTCGTCGTTGGAGGCTCTTATGCAGGATATGCTGCAATTGCCGCAACTGCGCCGGAAAAAGAGTCAACCAAAGATGCAATTACAGAACCTACTGTTCAGGCTTCTTCTCTTTTTCCTACTGATCACAAAGTGGTGATTACCAGTCACGGTGAATTAGTTCCTTTTGAAAAAACACACCTTTCCGCGCAAGTCAGTGGTGAAGTGATAAGTTGGCACCCGAATTTTGTAACGGGTGGCATCGTGAAACGAGGAGAGGTTCTTTTCACAATTGAAAGCGACAACTATGAAGCGTCGGTTTTACAAGCTGAAGCCGATTTAGCTAGTGCACGCGCAAACTTGATTGAGGAACAAGCGAAAGCCGAAGTGGCAAAGCGTCAGGCAAAGAGACTGAGCGATAAGCAAGTGACGGATCTGTATTTACGCAAGCCTCACGTTTTGAGCGCACAAGCGCAAGTGAAGTCGGCTCAAGCGGCACTCAAACGAGCAAAAAGAGAGTTAGAAAATTGCAAAGTCGTTGCACCTTACGATGCGCTGGTTGTTGAGCGTGATATTGGTGTTGGTCAATTTGTTACATCTGGTTCTCGAGTTGCCACGTTAAACAACATCGAAGTGGCAGAGGTGCACGTACCCATTGCCGGTTTTGATAGTGCATTTTTACCCGAATCCATTGGTGAACTCACTGCGACAGTGACGCAGCAAGGTGTGTTTTCTACCACTAGAGAAGGTCGAGTAGTTCGTGATTTAGGCATGATTGATAGTGCTACCCGAATGATTAACATGGTCATTCAAATCGCGGACCCATACGGTGTCGATAACCAGCAGCCTCCAATTAAATTCGGCTCCTACGTTGAAGTGAGCTTCACTGGTAAGGAACTTAAGCATATCTATCGCTTACCACAGGAATTAGTTAAAAACCGTACCGTGTGGGTGGTGAATGGCGATAATCAACTTCAACCCAGAACCGTCACGGTTTTGAGAGCAGAAGGTGAGTTTTTGCTGGTGGGCGAAGGTTTAGAGCAAAGTGATAAGTTGGTACTGACCTTACCAGAGTACCCTCAAAAAGGTATGGCGGTACAAATCGCAAAAAAGAGTGACGACTCCGAAACCGTCGTACAGTAAGTAGGAGTTTGTCATGGAAGATACTAAACAAAAGGGCTTGATTGCCTATTTTGCGAATAACCCCGTCGCTGCCAACCTTTTGATGGTGTTCATCATTATCATGGGTGTGGTGAGTTTTCTCTTTATTCAAAGGCAGATGTTTCCGAATATTGAGGTGAACTACATTGATGTTCGTGCGACTTATCCTGGCGCTGCTCCTCAAGAGATAGAAGAGAGTATTCTCGTTAAGGTCGAGGAATCGATTAAAGACGTCACCGGGATTAAAAAAGCAGTCTCAACGGCCTCTAGAGGTAGCGCGTATGTTTCTATCGAGGTAGACGTTAATGCCGATATCAAGCGTGTCTTAGATGATGTAAACCAACGTATTGATACATTGTCTAATTTACCAGCGGGTATGGAACCAATCAATGTTTACCAAGTTGAATGGCGCCAAGATGTAATCGAAATGGGGTTAGTTGGGGACCGACCGCTCGAGGAGCTTAAACCGCTTGCTAAGCAAATCGAAGATGAATTACTTCAGTTAGAAAACGTCATGCTGGTGTATCTGAGTGCGCCAGAAGAAGAAATAGCGATTGAAGTTGACCCACTTGTTCTTCGTAAATACGACCTGACGTTGAGCGATATCAGCAGCGCGATCAGCCGTTACTCAGCCAACTTTTCTGCGGGCGAAGTAAAAACAAACTCAGGGATGATTGCAGTAAGGATTGAAAACCAATACTACCGTGGTGATGAGTTTAGAAATATTCCTGTAAAGCTTGGCGCAAATGGTGCGAAGGTTTTACTGCAAGATATCGCCACGATCAAAGATGGCTTTACGGAAGAAGAGCGCTATTTTGAATACTCAGGGCAAAATGCGATCTACATGTCTGTTGAAGCAACTCGTGATCAGAACATTATCCCTGTTGCACAGTCCGTTCGTAATTATATTGAAGCAAAAAACAAGACATTGCCGCAGGATGTTAAGCTCAAAGTCTTAGTTGATACGACTTATTATTTAAATGGGCGTCTCGACATGATGTTGAAAAACTTGCTGCAAGGTGCTGCATTAGTCGCGATTATGCTGACCATTTTCCTACGTTTCCGCTTGGCTATGTGGGTAATGATTGGGCTACCTGTCTGTTTCCTCGGTGCTGTAATGATGATGCCAGCTTTGGGTATTACAGTGAACATCGTCTCGCTGTTTGCTTTCATCATGGTGCTCGGAATTGTGGTGGATGACGCCATCGTCATGGGAGAAAGTGCGTACAGTGAAATCGAAGAAAAGGGCGGCGGTGTCGAGAACGTGGTACGCGGTGTCAAACGTGTTGCTACGCCAGCGACATTTGGTGTTCTGACAACGATTGCTGTATTCGCACCATTCTTGTTGTCTAGTGGTATTGATAGTGCCTTCTTTTATGGTATCGCGGGGGTCGTGATTCTGTGTTTGATCTTCAGTTTGATTGAATCGAAGCTGATCCTTCCTGCACACCTTGCGCATACTCATTTTAAGCCAGTTAAACCAGGTGGTTGGCGTGACCGATTTAACCAACGTTTTTTTGGTTTTGTAAATGGTCCATATCGGAACTTTGTAACAACATGCACCCATTGGCGCTGGACAGTGTTTGCGGTGTTCTGTGGTTTACTGCTGATCAGCGCGGCTTTGATCAACGCGAATTATGTTCGGGTGATCCCCAACCCTAAAGTGCCGACTGACTATCCTGCGATCACTATTGAAATGAATGATACCGTTTCAAGTGAGCAGACAATCAGTGCACTCAAGACTATTGAACGTGTCATGCAAAAGATCGAATCTGAGACCATTGCAGAACATGGTCAAGGAATGATTCGTGATGTGCTGTCGTACAACAGAAGCCGCACCGAAGGTCGTGTATTAGTACCTCTGGTTGATGAAGAGTTACGCCCGTTCAATACATTTGAACTGGCTCGACGTTGGCGTGAAGCTATGCCTGTTATTCCAGGTATGAAGAGCATCAAAATCCGCGAGCAGAGTGCGGGTGGTGGTGACAGAGATGAGTTTGGCTACTTGTTGTTTGGTTCTAACATCAATGAGCTCAACGAGGCTGGGCGTTACTTGATAGAGCGTTTACAGCTGGAAGAAGGGTTATATGATATTTCATCTTCTATTGATTCTGGAAGCAAAGAAGTACTCCTGTCTCTTGCGCCTGTAGCGTACGATCTCGGTCTGGATCTCACCATGATCGCAGAGCAAGTTGGTGGCAGCTTTTATGGTGGCGAAGCACAGCGCATTATTCGTGATGGTGAAGAAATTAAAGTTATGGTGCGTTACCCGCAACTGACGCGTGAAGCATTCTCATCATTGCGTTACGCCGTGATTACAACACCAGCAGGTAAGAAGGTCATGCTAGGTGATGTGGTGAAGATCAACGAGCAGCCGGGCGTGAGTAGCATTCGACGTGAAGGCGGGTATCAAACCGTTTATGTCTATGGTTCGATAGACGAAGAATTGGTTGAACCTCAAGAAATCGTGAAGGTCATTGACGACAATATCTTACCGGATATGAAGCAAGCGTTCTCGAGTGTGAAAACAGAATTGGGTGGTGATATTGAAGAGCAGGCTGCGCAGCGTAATGAACAGATTTTGTTCTTTATTGCAGGTATGATCATCGTCTACATCTTGTTAGCTGTACCGTTAAAAAGTTATACCCAACCTTTGATTGTAATGTCCGTCATTCCGTTTAGTCTGACGGGGGCGATTTGGGGCCATTTCTGGCTAGGTTTAGACATCAGTATGATGTCGACATTTGGTTTGATCGCTGCTGCTGGCGTGGTTATCAACGACTCTCTGGTTATGACAGATTACGTAAACCAAGTGAGAGAAAGGGGTATG
Organism: Vibrio sp. 1167; assembly: GCF_033340375.1. NCBI lineage: Bacteria > Pseudomonadati > Pseudomonadota > Gammaproteobacteria > Vibrionales > Vibrionaceae > Vibrio > Vibrio sp. 1167. The sequence goes on from NZ_JAWOWK010000003.1 coordinate 186,961, forward strand.
AACATCAAACAAGCGGTTGTTGAGGCGGGTTGTGCTCGTTTTCGAGCTATCACGCTCACCTCAATAACGACGTTTGCGGGTGTATTGCCGATAATGTTTGAAACGAGTTTGCAGGCGCGTTTTGTCATACCGATGGCTGTCGCTTTGGGCTTTGCGGTGTTGTACGCAACGGTTCTGACTTTAGTGTTGGTGCCTTGTTTGTATTTAATGCTTGAAGATATTAAAAATATTTTCAGATCGATTAAGAGGTTTATCCATCGTTTGATTAATCGTTTCAGAAAGTCGCCAGTGACGTCGAGCGTTGAAGCAAGCGTATCGAGTTAACAAGCTTGATGTTAACGATTAGGAGCAGCCTTCGGGCTGCTTTTTTGTTTCCGTATTTTGATTCAAAGCGATTTTTTAGTGGGCAGTTACGTAATTATCTGATGAGAAAACTGCCTGACAAAGCATTTCTAATATGTATGTTTCTAATGTTTTAAATTCGCATGGTTAATTTGACACTTGGTTAGCGAAATTTACCAGACGAAGATAACGTTGAATATGAGGTTTTATTTAACTTATTGAAAAATAACAAAATAAAAGTTGGCATCGTATGTGCAATATATAAATTGTAATTAAAATTAACTGCTAATCCTCAAGGAGCTTATTATGAAAAGCGTATTTCTATCTACTCTAAGTCTTATTGCTGTAATGTCATCACCAATCGCTGCTGCTAACACTTTAGACAAAGAGGAGTGGAGCTCAGATTTACGTCAGGACTTTTCTGAAATGAAACATGAAGCTATAGCAGATATTCAGCAAATGAACATGGATGCCATTCACGCACGTGATGAGCGTATCGTGAAAAACATTAAAGATGAGCAAGAACAGTTAGTAAAGGTAACGTGTCACAAAGAGAAAGCAAGCAAGTCATAAACGCCGATAAAAGAGACTAACAGACGAAAATGAATCCAATACGAGTTCGGTGTTAGTTAGCAGTAAGCACTGACCTTGTTGCTCTACTTGCCAGCCTTTTAAGGCTGGCTTTTTTGTTTCTCATTTCATGGGTAGGGATCAGATCCTCAAGCTCATTATCAATAGTTGGCGTGTTTGATGAGCTATTGCTGGATGGAGCGGATGTAACTTTTAAAAGTGTAGATTTCAGTAAAGTGGAGGTGATGTTAGATATTTAAAATTTTGAAAAGATCCGATCTCCTTTTTGACCTTCATAATACCTTAGTATGTGGCTTACCTTTACTTGAATTAGAACTCATATTTCAGGCGTTCGTTTAAAGGTATTGATGCATATTTGAAGAGTAAGAGATAGACATATGAGTTTTATTAAAATGTGTAAAGATGGTTTTAGAGGAAAGCCGGATTTCTCTGACTTATTACATAATGCGTTCCAGATAGATGACTTAGTGCTGTCATTTGAGTGTCCGAACAACATATATGAAGGACATGTATACCAGGATCTTGTTAATTTAGAACAGTTCGATGTTGAATCAAAAATAGAGAGGCATGAAAGGTTTGTAAAGTTAGCTACGGTATATTTTTTGTTTCAGAAGAAAATATTAAACCCTTTGCTTCCTATTAACAAACAAGGTGGATTATATATTAGGCTACGGGTTAAATCTACTGGAGAAGATATTGATAATATTAGTCAATTGTCCTCATTTTTAGAGAGAGAATATTATGATTTTTATCATGCCCCGGAGCAAAGTGAAGGCTCTATGAGGGGGTATCATACAGACTTGATGAAAGAATTGACTAAGCGTGCGAATAAACAATGGGGAGAAATTCCAGAAAGTGAAGACCGAAAAAGAGAAAAAGAAGAATATTTAATTAGAGGTTTCTTAAGTGGTTATCCACCAATAAAGTGTGAGATAGTTGAAGTTGGAAAAAACAAATACTCAAAATACTCAGAAGGTAATCTTAAGTATCAGAGTGAATTACGAAGAGTATACAATTTACCCATAAAAAATGAATTCTACCTGAGCATCGAGTTTTGGTATAAGTACGAATCGATGTTTGCTAAGCAGAAGTTTTTAGATTGGGTGAGAAGTGCGGATGAAACCTTTGAAAAAAAAGTATTGGAATTACTGGATTTGTCTCCGCTCATCGACTCGTATACAGCCAAAGCAGTAAAGGGGTTGAACGAAAAAACTAAGGCTGAGTAACACAGCGTCAGTGTCAAGAAAAGCTAGCAAAGTATGTAGCCATGAGAGAAAAATGAATCAAATTGGATGTCTATTTACCTTTGTACGCCATGGCGCATATAAAGCCAATGGATTTAGTATAGAGCTTATCACAAATATCAATACATATTTAAATAACAAGAGATATAAATATGAATTTTATCAAAATCTTTAAAGATGGGTTTAGAGGGAAACCAGATTTTGCACACTTGTTACATAATGTATTCCAGATAGATGACTTAGTACTATCATTTGAATGTCCGAACAATATATATGAAGGTCATGTATACCAAGATTTTATTGAATTACAACGATTCAATATTGATTCAAAAGTAGAGCGGCATGAAAAGTTTATAAACTTGGCCACGATTTATTTCTATTTTCAAAATAAAATAATAAATCCACTATTACCAATCAATAAACAAGGTAGCTTATATATTCGGTTAAGGATTAAATCTTCAGATAAATATATTACTAGTGTTAATCAACTATCTTCATTTATAGAGAAAGAGTACGTGGATTTTTATCATGCTGTAGAGTCACCTGACGGTTCTCAAAAAGGTGATCATACAGAGTTGATGAATGATGCCATTGCGTATGCAAATCATCGTTGGGGAATGGACCCGATAAACGAAGAAAAAAAGAGAGCGAAAGAAGAGTTCCTTGTAGGAGAGTTTCTTCGTGGTTATCCTCCAATCAAATGCCAAGATATCAAGATTGGTGAAAATACATTTTCAAAATATGTAGAAGGAAATTTGGAGTATAAAAAAGACTATCGAAGAGTGTACAATTTGCCTATCAAAAATGAGTTTTACTTTAGTATTGAATTTTTATATGAAATCGAGCCTATGTTTGCTCAAAAAAAGTTTTTAGATTGGGTAAGACACGCGGATGAAATCTTTGAAAAAAATGTTTTAGAGTTGCTAGCACTGTCTCCGCTTATTGATTCGCATACTACCTCCAAATCCGAAAGGTTGGCAAAAAAAAGTTGATCCAGAGCGTTCATACTTAACTTAAAGAAAAAAGCCCGCGAAGAATACCTTCACGGGCGAAAAAAGGGCACCAAATTGGGTGTCTATTCATTTTGGAGGTGGTCGAACGTCCATATAAAACTGACAATAGGCTTGGTGAGAGGCTTACCACCAGCGCGACCAACGAGGCTAAAGTTAACATTGTTGTAATGATTGTTAAAATGTTAATTCTTCAATCAATGTTTTCATTATCGTGAGTTTAAATTGTGAATGTGTTGCCTACGTGTATTTTTACTCTGTGAAATGCCGTTTTTGACAATAAAACATATTATAAATCTTGTGTTGGTTATTTGATTCGGTTATATAAAACTCAACATACTTAATTCTTAACTGTTCATATTCACACTTAATGCCACATAATAACCCTGTATTTGTTAAGTATTTGTGTTGTTTTTAACGCTTTTCACTGAAAACAAAAAGAGCGACCTAAGCCGCTCTTGTTTATTTTGATAAGTTTTCTTATCAGTCGTTTTAGATTTCTTCGTGTTTATGAACTAGGCCGAAGTCAGCTAAAATGGCATACGCGGCAGGGATCATAAACAACACCAGCAGAGTGGATGCGAAAATACCAAACACGATGGAGATCACCAGTGGTTGGATAACCTGTGCTTGCAGGCTGGTTTCAGTCAGTAACGGAAGCAAACCTGCTGCAGTGGTCATTGATGTCAGGAATACTGCTCTAAAGCGTTCTCGACTGGCTTTGACTACCGAGTCATGCACATTATCCCCTTCATCGACATGATGGCGTATGTACTGAACTAACAGAATCGAGTCATTCACCACAATCCCCGCCAGTGAGACGAAGCCCATCATACTTGGCATACTTAATGAGTGACCGAGTAGGATGTGTCCCCATACCACGCCAATAAAGGCGAGGGGAATCGCAAGCATGACGACGAATGGTTCCAAATAACTGCGGAATTGGTAACTCAGAATCGCAAACACGCCAAACAAACCAAGCAAGAAGCCTTTACCCATTGATGCGCCAGTTTCAGCGGTATCTTTGGCTTCGCCTTCAAAATCAAAGCGAAGACCAGGATACTTTTGCATAAGTTTTGGCGCTTCATCTTGTTGAAACTGACGAATAATGGCGGTTGAGTTGGCTTTCGTATTGTCGATATCGCCGAATACGCTCACGGTGCGCAAGCCATCAATGCGCTGGATTCTTACGTAATTACGTTGGAAATCCAAAGTAGCAATGGTCGCGAGCGGAATTTGACTTCCATCGGACAAGATAATTGGGAAGTTTGCCAATTGCTGTAAGTCACCAGCTTGCGCTTTATCAAGGCGAACTTCGATGGAAATGTTTTCTACTCCAACTTGGATTTCGTCTGCGGTTTGGCCAAAGAAAGCCGCACGCAATTGATTGGCGATGAGCTGGCCGTTAATCCCGTAAGCTTCTGCGCCCGGACGCAGTTTAACCAAGACTTCTTCTTTACCCATACGCATGTCATCCAACACGCCATGGACACCGTCAAACTCATTCAAGTATTGCTGAATGTCGATAGAGGCTGCTTTAAGCGCATCCAGATCATCATGCTTCGCTCGAATCTCAATCGCCCGGCCACCCGGTCCCATGGTCGGTTGTTTAAATACCAACGAGATAGGATCGGCAAGTTCACCAATGTCTTCGCGCCATGCATCGATAAATTCATCGATGAGTGTGTTACGACTCTCGGCTCCCAGCAAATCCAGACGTACCGTGGCTATATGAGGGCCAGATTCATTCGCATCGGCATTGGCGTTGAATTGACTGGTGATGTGCAGAACCAATGGATTGCCGTCTTCCACTTTTTCTGTCCATTCTTTATCTAGCTTTTGAGCGGAAGCGACGATTTTATCGACGACGGCTTCAGTTTGAGACAGAGAAGAACCCGGAGGGAGAATAATGCGCGCTTCTGCAATGTCGCCATCCAGTTCAGGGAAGGGTTGGAACTTGAGTAAACCACCTACTAACGTGGCTGCGGAGATAAGAAGCAAGGCGACCACGCCACCCATAAAGGCATAGCGATAATCGACCACTTTATCCACTGCGTTGACCAAGGTGGTGTTGCGGAAGTTTTCAAAAGAAGCCAGCAGCTTTTGTTTGAACTTCGGTGTCTTTCGCTCTTGTTTTTGTTTATGCAGTGAATGAGAAAGGTGGTTAGGTAGGATCAAGAAGGCTTCCACCAAACTTAAACTCAGTACGAGGATCAGAACTTGAGGAACTGCTTTAAGTACAGCACCCATTTCACCTTGCAGGAATAACAAGCTACCGAAAATACACACCGTAGTTAAAAAGGAAGAGATAACCCCCGGCAGTACCTTTTTCACGCCTTTAATTACGGCATCATCGATCTCTTCTCCTCGGTCGAGGTGAGCGGCAATCGATTCAGCAATAACGATGGCGTCATCCATCATGATACCGATGGCCATGAGTAACCCAACCAAAGACATGATGTTGATGGACAGGCCAAGTTGAGCCATCAAAAATAACCCACCTAAGAAGGCTACGGGTAAACCAGCTGCGACCCAAAAGGAATAGCGAAAACTAAAGAACAACCACATGGTGGCGAAGACCAGAATGATACCTTGCCAACCGTTTTTGACCATCATGGTCAGGCGATCCCAAAGCACGGATGAAAGGTCATTGGTCATTTGTAGCATCACACCGTCTGGCGCGATAGCTTGTTGTTCTTCGACAAATTGAGCAACCCGTTCCTTGATACGCAGTGCGTCATCTTCTTTGTTTTTGCTGACTTTTAGTAGGGCAGAAGGGTGACCATCGAAGAGGACTTTCTGTTCGTCCAATTCAAACCGGTCGGTAATCGTCGCAATATCTCTTAGACGGATGATTGAGCCATTTGTACCAGAGCCCACGACGATAGTCTCAAGCTCTTCCGGCGTCACGCGTCGTTCGTCAAAGCGGATCAGAAAGTTCTTATCTGGCGTTTCGACATTACCACTTGGCAACTTGACGTTTTGACGACCAATCTGGTCCGCAATATCACCAACACTCAAACCAAGTTGTCGGATAGCTTGAGTGTCTAACTCTACTCGGTATTGGTGGTCAGAGAAGCCAGCAACTTCAACCAAAGAGACATCGTAATCGATTTTTAACGTGCGTTTAAGCTGTTCGGCATACGCTTTTAGCTCTGGCCATGTGGTATCTGCGGTGATCGCGACATCCACAACTGGCTCGTTCCAATCGAGCTCTTGGACCACAGGAGATTCAATCTCTTGTGGGAAGTCGTTTATCGAGTTGATCTGGGTTTGAACATCAACCAACATGCGCCCAATGTCGGCTTCTTCATTCAGTTTTAAGATAAGACGCGCAGAACCCTCAATCGCTTCACACTGAGTTTCTTTAATGTTGGCAAGGCCATCGACAGCATCTTCCATTCGGATACAGATGCTCTCTTCTACCTCTTGAGGGGAAGCGCCGGGGTAAACCACACCAGCTAGGATGTAGGGCGGATCAAACTCAGGAAAAGTTTCACGCTTAATCGTGGAAAGTGAAGAAATCCCCAATATCAGCAGCGTTAGCATCAGCAAGTTGGCTGCTGTTGGATGCTTGGCGAAGAATCGGATCATGAATCAGACTCCTCAATAGCCGTTTCTGACTGTTCAGGTGACTCTTTCAATAGCATGCCGTTAATCGCAGGCAGCAAATCGTTGATGATCAGCTTCTGACCTTGCTCTAGTTCACCATCGATCACCACTTGGTTATTGCGACGATATAACACTTCAACCGTGACGACTTGAAGACGATTGTCATCGCCCATCAGGTAAATCTTATTGCCATGAAGCGCACGCTCTGGGATTACCCAACTCGGGTTCTCTTGTCCCTCAATCAAGGCACGCACAAACATGCCGTTCACCAATGGAGGCGCAGACGTTGGGTTTAATGCACGGTAGTCTTGTTCAATTTCCAGAATCACACCGGCAGTCGCTTGGCTTGGATCAACCGTTTCACTGATGCGTGCAACTTTCGCAGGCCAGCTTGCAGAGAGGTTACCGCTGCTGAGTTCAATGTTGGCATGAATCGCATTCATATCAGGTTGTGGAATACCAGATTCATCACGGACAAACTCACCGATGCTCGCCGCCAAAGTTTGCATGTCATGAATGGATAGTTGAGCTTCCACTTCCATGACATCAATACCATGTCCTGTCACCATGGTTTGTTGGAGGTTAACCACTTGCTTTTTCTCAATTTCTACGTCAGCAATACGCAAATCGTAAGGAAGCGTGATGATGGTTTTATCAAGCGAGCGTTCGGCCTCATCCACTTTTGATGCATTAACTTTAACTAGGGCTTCCGCGACTCGTTTCTCATCCGGCATCAAACCAATTTGATTTTCAATATCCAGTACTAACTTACGTTGAGAGAGCGCGCTTTGCTCTTGCTGATCTACATCCGATTGCGAGGTTAAGCCTTTCTTACGTAGGTTTTGTTTACGGTCTAACTCTTTGTTGGCGATAACCAGACGGTTGGCTTCTATCTTGAGTGTGCTTTTGAGATTCGCTTCTTCTTGGTTCAGCTTAGCCAGAGAGGTTTGAGCAGATTTGAGATCGGCTTGAGCTTGAACCAGTTTCAACTCGTAATCGAGTGGGTCGATTCGCAAGATTTCCGTTCCTGCTTGCAGCACTTGTCCTTTTTCCAGTTGCGGATGACGGTAAACCACTTTACCGGTCACTTCGGCTATCGCTTTCCATTCAACTTTCGGTGCGATTTTACCAAAGCCAATAGCAACAGGTGCAATCGCTTTCAGCTCAAGTGGAATCGTCTCGACCAACCGTGCACGATCTCCAGCGGGTTTTACGGGCAAATCTGGTTTGAGGCTAATCGCCAAAAACAGAATGACGACCCCCACCGCAAGAGCAGGAAAGAACAGCAGCTTTTTATTTATCTTCATATTGGTCGCCCGAGTCTAAAAATCCATGTTTCATCAGTTGTATGTTGTGTTCGAATAATCGGTTCAAGAAGGCTTCAGAAAGTTCAATGCCATGAATGGCGAGCAGTGCTGGTGGTGCCATAAAAGGAAACACCATCAAGCTGATGTAAGAGACGCGACAAAGTTGAGGGTCGGCGTCTTTTCGTAAAACGCCACTGTCAATCAACTTATCAAAGATCACGCCTTGCATTGGCTTGCTGATATCTGCGAAGACTTTTTCGAGCAGTTTGCGTTGGGTTTCCGATGGGGGCATATGCATAACTTGGGCAACTAAGCGTGGGAACTGTGGTACCTTGATCATTTCGCGGTAGTAGGTACGCATTAGATCGAGAAAGTTTTGCTCGTTACTGTTGGATACCAACGTCTGCATCTGCTTTTGCATCGGTGACAGTGTTTCGCGCAACATGGTCTCGAACAGGCCTTCTTTGTTGCCAAAGTAGTAGCGAATCATCGCAACGTTCACGCCTGCTTTCTGCGCGACTAGGCGAGTAGACACCTTGTCATAAGCCATAATGGTGAAGAGTTCGCGCGCGTGGAAAATCAGTTTTTCCCGTGCGTCGATATTATCTGTGGGTCTTCCCGCCCTTCGATGCGCTTCCGTCACAATCTTCTCTCAAAATATTAAACATTTGATTAATTATAAGGCGCTGATTTCTCATGCGACATGTGAAAAATTAATCAGTATTTAATCAAGCGATTAATTTTTGATGAAGAGAAGTAAAAAAGAGCAGAAAGAACTGCTCTTTGAACAAATAGAAAAGTATTTACTTAGGAAGAACGGCCTTTTGAGGCTAGATCACCCCCAACTTAACACACTCCAATTCGGTCTGTTGGCGTGTTCTTTTAGTTGTGGGCATGGATTTACCAGATAAGCGTAGTTCGCGTATTCACAAAGCGGTAAATCGTTGATTGAATCAGTATAGAAATGGATTTCTGAATAAGGCTCAGGCTGATTTTCTAGCCACTGTTTTAATCGCGTGACTTTGCCTTCACGATAACTCGGGATACCGTCGATTTCAGCAGTATAACGGTTATTTTTCTCGATTAAATCAATTCCGAGTGCGGTTGGAATATTAAGACGGCGACCAACGGCTTCCACCAAAAAAGTGACGCTGGCAGAGATGATAACCATATCTATACCATCACGAGACAGTTGCTCAATCAGGGTTTTGGCTTGAGGGAACTGTTTAGGCAAAATATGGCTTTCAACACATTCTTCAACCAAGGCGTTTACTTCTTCAATCGGCATGTTTTCTAGTGGCTTCATGGAGAACGCTAGGTAATCTTCCATGTCCATTTTGCCTTCAGAGTACAAGGCCATTAGACGCTGATCTTCCTTAATAAATAAAGGATCAGTCGCGATGCCTCTCTCAACCATAAACTCGTTCCAAATCATTGCGCAGTCAGCGTTTATTAGGGTTTCATCCATATCAAAAACATACAAAGGTTTGGACATGTTTAGGCTCTCACTGGTTGAATTTCGTTTAGGTTAAAGAGTAGCTCTAGTTGGCTGCCATTCGCTAGTAAGCGTTCTGAAGAGCGGTTAAGTAAGTCAACAGTGAGCTCACACTCTTCAACGTTCACTTGATAGCGAATAACATTACCTAGAAGCTGGTGGTTGGTGATCGTACCTACTTGTGGCGCTGAGATGTGGCTATCATATTGACGACCTTGCTCTTTTACATATATAGACTCTGGGCGAATCGCTACTTTCCATTCGGTATCAATGTTGAAGAGTTGCTTGGCTTTATTGGCCTCTACAAGGTTGTAGTGCCCCATGAAACCGGCCACAAACTCGTTAGCAGGATGAGTATAAATTTCTTCAGGTGTTCCTGCTTGAACAATTTCCCCTTTACTCATTAGGAAGATACGATCAGACATAATCATCGCCTCTTCTTGATCATGAGTTACGAAGATAGTGGTGAGATTCATCTCTTTCTGAATGTCTCGGATTTGCTGACGAAGGTGTTTGCGGATTTTGGCATCAAGCGCAGAAAGTGGCTCATCAAGCAATAATATGCGAGGTTTCACCACCAACGCTCGAGCGAGTGCGACACGCTGGCGCTGACCGCCAGAAAGTTGATGCGGATAGTGTTTTTCTTTACCTGCCAGATCCACCAGTTTGATGACTTTAGCCACTTCACGTCGAATATCATCATTCGCAAGCTTTTTCATTTTTAAGCCAAATGCAATGTTGCCTTCGACGGTCATATTGGGAAACAGCGCATACGATTGAAAGACCATCCCAATACCACGCTCTTGCGGGACTTGATGCGTGATATCTTCTCCGTTTACCCAAATCTCGCCTCCATCGACAGGGTTAAGCCCAGCAAGGCTGCGAAGTAGTGTCGATTTACCACAACCGCTAGGGCCCAAAAGCGTAATGAATTCACCTTGCTCGATGTTAAAGTGAATGTCCTCAAATACGGTGTTATCACCAAAACGTTTAGTCAGATTTTTCGCTGTTACGTAGCTCATTGTTTGACTCCTCGGCTGAAACGACTTGCCAACCAAGTCAGTAAAAAAATAAATAGGAAGTAGGTCATCACTAAGGCAGACGTAAAGTGGCCGCTCGTCTGACGCATGTTATACAAGTAGATTTGCAGGGTTTCATAACGTGTGCCGACTAAAATATTGGCGAACACAAACTCTCCCAATAGAAATGAAAATGAAAGGAAAAGCGATGCCATCAGTCCTTTTTGGAGGTTAGGTAAAATGACCATCAAAAACGCTTTGGTTGTGCTTGCTCCTAGCAAGTGTGCAGCGTCCATTAAATCGTTAAGGTTAATTGCTTCGAAGCTATTAGAAATCGCACGATACATGAACGGTAACGCTATGGTGAAGTAAGTACCTACTAGAATCCAAGGAGTACCGATAAGGGAGATTTCACTGTCAGCATAAAGTTGAAGCAAGCCGACGGAGGACACCACTGGTGGTACAGCGAATGGTAGCAAAATCAATACGTTCATGAGCTTATCGAGCTTCGGAAAGTAGTAAAACACCACGAATATCGCTGGCAGAACCAGAATCACACTGAGGGTTAGCGAAGCAATACAAATAAACAGCGAACGCCCAAACGCTTGCAAAAAGCGTGGGTCGGTCAGCAATTTAACGTACCAATCAAAAGTGAAACCATCTGGAAGCACCGTGGCGCCCCAGCGTGATGAAAGCGAATAGACAAAGGTCGCTAAAATCGGGATGAGCATGATCCCAACAATGGAATAAACCACTGTTTTATGGAATCGAGTATTAACGTTGTGCATGACTACTTCCTACCTGCATAGCTTTTCGAAATGAGCCATTGGTTAATCAATGTGATAAAGGCAAGTAACACCATTAGAATCACCGAAATTGCAGCGGCGAGATTAGGTTCAAGGAACAGGTCTCCCGATACCAGACTCGCAATTCGAATTGTGATGACGTTATAGTTACCGGAGGTCAACGCATAAACACTCGCATATGCGCCGATTGCGTTGGCTATTAAGATAATAAAGGTACCGAATAAGGCTGGTGAGAGCACTGGCAGCGCGATTTTCGCCCAATACTGTGATGTTTTGGCTCCCAGTAGCGCAGCAGCTGTTTGCCAATCATCACTCAACGCATCGAACGCAGGGTAGAGCAACAACACCGCCAGCGGGATTTGGAAGTAGATGTAAATGGCCAGCAGACCCCATTTACCATAAAGGTCGAAATCACCGAGTAAGCCATACTGCTTGAGCAAAAGGGTAATCGCCCCATTGGTGCCCAAAATAATGATAAAAGCGAATGACAGAGGTACGCCTGCAAAGTTGCTGCTCATGTTCGTAAACGCAATCACACCGTCGCGGACTTTAGAATCGACTCTGCGTAGAGAAGAGACCAACAGAGTCGCAATGGCTAAGCCAAAAATGCTCGACCACACAGCTAGCCACAAGCTGTTGCCAAACGCCTGCATCATAAAGGTGGAGTCGAGCACTTCAATGTAGTTATCGAAGGCAAACTCGCCATCGTAGATAAAGCTGTTTAACAGTACCCAAATCATCGGTGCGAGTTGAAATAGATAGAAAAACAGTGCGAAAGGCACCAACCAAATGGCTGGCTTAAAGCGCTTTAACCAAGTACTTGCCAAATTTGAGCGTGATTCGCTGGAGCTTGGGGAGAGGACTGAACTGCTCATAGTGCTAACAATTCCTGAGTGTATGGCTTCGTGTGGTCAAGGTTTAGCAATTGACAAACGGTGCCACAAATATCAGTTTGCTTAATATGACAATCTTGATGGGTAAACTTATCACCAATCACAAACAGGGGAACTTCTCGCTCTTCAGGTAAAATCCCACCGTGAGAAAGATCGTTGTTCATGCCATGATCGCTAGTCACAATGATTTGATACCCATCAGCAAGCCATTGATCGATGTAGTTGGAAAGAATAATGTCTGCACCTCGCGCACAATTGCGGTATTGGCGAGAGTCTAGGCCAAACTTATGTCCTGTATCGTCGATATTCATCGGATGGATCAGTAAGAAATCAGGTTGATAGTTGCGGCGTAAATACTCTGCGTCCAGGAACAAGGCTTCATCAGGATAATGATCCCAATGGTAAAAGCAGCCGTGCTGGATATTCAGGGTTTCATCATGCGTGAAACGATCGCGAACAGGTTCAAATGGCGCGCGATTATAAAGCTCACTTACCCAGTGGTAGGCAGCCGCAGCGGTCACTTTTCCTTGGGCTTTTGCCAAACTGAAAATGGAATCGTGTTTGGATAGACGAACGATACTGTTGTTTACGATGCCGCTTTCTACAGGGCGAACGCCCGTTAAAATGCACTCATAAAGTGGGCGAGACATAGAGGGCAGCTCACACTGCACAGGATAAAGCGTTGCGCGAGTTTCTTGTTGGGAACGACTTTGTTCTAGAAGACCATTGAGGTAGCCCATGCAATCACGGGCTACCTGATAGTTCAGTCCATCTAGAACAACAAGGATGACCTTATTGCTCATAACGACTTACTCTTATTGCTGGTGGATTAAGACACTTTCTTGCCATTGACGTGGCAGCTTACGTGCGGACTTTTCCCAAGCTGAGAAGTCAGTCACTGGGTGAACATTGCTGTATTGGTCATTAGCAATTAGCTTGTCTTGCACTGCTTGAGGCAGTGTGACGTTAGTTCGAATTGGACGCGCATAACCTTCTGCTAAGTTGATTTGTCCTTGATCGCTGAAGATGTACTCACGAGCAAGCTTTGCTGCATTAGGGTTCTTCGCGTATTTATTGATTATGGTTGTATAACCAGATATCACAGAGCCATCTTGAGGAATGCTTACTGTAAAGCGGTCGCGGTCAATTTTGTCGCGGTAGTTCAACGCATTGAAGTCCCACATGATCGCCACTTCAACTTCGCCTTTTTCTAAGTTGGCGATGTTCGGATCGGTAAATGAAAGACGACCTTGCTTCGCGAGTTCAGAAAAGAATTTGAGCGCAGGCTTGAGGTTGGATTCGTCCCCACCGTTGGCGAACGCTGCGGCGAGAACCGCGTTGTTTGCCTGTGCTGCTACGCCTACGTCACCTATGGTCACTTTGTAGTCGCCTTTTAATAGGTCATCCCACGTTTTTGGCGCGTCTTTTACGAGGTTATTGTTGGAGATAAAAGAAATAGTGCCAGTGTAAGCAAGTGCCCAATGACCATCTTCGTCTTTTGCCCAATCTGGGATGTCATTCCAAGTTGTTGGTTTATATGGCTGAGTGACGCCTTTCTTAACCGCTACACGTGCGAAGGCAAAGCCTACGTCACCAATGTCTGCGGTCGCGTTTTTCTTCTCAGCTTCGAATTTTGCGATTTCTTGAGCCGAGCTCATATCCGTGTCTTGGTGCTTAAGGTTGTAATTTGACTTTAAATCAGCCCAAGTGTCTTTCCAGTTTGCCCAACTGTCAGGCATACCCACACTGTAAACCGCCCCTTCTTTTTGTGCTGCTGCTACCAAAGATTCAATATCGGCTTCTTTCGCTACTGTTGGCGTAGCGAGTGTTACCGCAATGATTGCCGCTGGTGCGGTAATTGAACGACTTAGCAAAGTTTTCATTGTCTCCATCCTTCTGGACTAGGTCAGTAAGTTCGCTTTGTATGCTATGGATGGAATGTGACGATTTAGCGCAAGTAATTTGACAGTTTTGCTGATTTTATATGGCACTTATATTTCATACGTTCAGTATGTGTTCTGTTGATTAATGTCATATTTTTGTTACGTAAACGCCTTATGTTATTCGTCAAATTATCGTTGGACTAGATCAGAATGAGAGCGACAGGCACCGGACAATTTGGTACCCAATTAGGAAAAATTAGAAGCAGCTTAAAACAGCAGATTCTTTCCGGCATCATGTCGGAAGGACAAAAACTGCCGTCAGAGAGAGAGCTCAGTGAGCTGTTTTCTACGACTCGAATCACTATCAAAGATGCGTTGGTGTCTTTAGAAACGGAAGGTCTTATTTATCGAGAAGAGCGCCGGGGTTGGTATGTATCTCCTGAGCGTATCTGTTACAACCCGTTGTCTCGTTCTCACTTCCATCAGATGATTCGAGAGCAGCATCGTATTGCAGAAACCAAGTTATTCAACGTACGAAGTGAAATGGCCGCAGGTGAGTATGCCAAATCGTTAGAGGTTGAGCGAATTACCCCAATTTATGTGATTGAACGGTTACGTTTTATTGATGGGCGAGCGGTATTGTTTGTTGAGAACGTGCTCAAAGCGGCACTGTTTGAGGGTATATTGTCTGAGAACCTCACCATGTCCCTGACGGGTATTTATCGTGAGAAGTATGGTTACGAAACAAAGCGCTCTCGTTTTGATGTGATTCCAACGTCAGCACCTGCTCATGTCGCTAAAGCGTTGAACTTGGCTGAAGGACAACCCGTTCTGAAAATTCGGCGGGTAAACTACAAACAAGATGGGCATTTAATGGACTGCGAATTCGAGTATTGGCGTCCAGACGCAGTGATGATTCGCATTGATAGCGTAGGATAAAGCGCAGAATTAAAAAGAGCCCAATGAAGGGCTCTTTTTCGCATATTGGTTAGAGAGGCGGTTTAAACGAGGCCTTGCTCTTTCGCCATTCTGCTTGCAATGCCGGGTGCTTTCCAAATGCTTGGCAGCAAAATGAAAGACACAGGCACGGCAGTAATTACAATGAAAGACTGCAATGCAGAAATACCACCAGAGCCCATTGAGATAAGCGCAATAGCGACAATACCCATAATCAGCCCCCAGAACGAGCGAATCACTGCGTTTGGTTCTGTTGAGCCCGTCATCACTACACTGATTGTGTAAGTCATCGAGTCACCCGTCGTCACGATAAATGTTGTCGTTAAGATCAGGAACAGAACCGAAATGATCATTGGGTACGGTAATTCACCAGTAATCGCTAGCAGTGCTGCAGGCAAGTTAAAGCCTTCAAACGCAGATGAAATCAAACCAGGGTTATCAAGTTCAAACGCAAGGCCACTGCCACCAACGATACTAAACCAGAAGCAAGTAATCAGCGGTGCCGCGATGCTAATAGACATGATTAATTGGCGAATTGTACGACCACGAGAGATACGAGCAATAAAGATCGCCATCATTGGGCCATAACCGATAAACCAACCCCAGAAGAATACTGTCCACCAACTTAGCCAGCCTGTATCACCACGGTAAAGTGCCATAGGGAAGAAGTTATCCACCATACGACCAACGCCTTGCACGTAGCCATCAACGATAAAGCTTGTCGGCCCGAAGAACAGGATGTAACCAATTAATAGTACAGACAAAATGATGTTGTAACGACTGACGATTTGAATACCCTTGCTCAAACCGCTCAGTGCGGAAAGGGTATACATCAGGATCGCCGCCATGATAACCATGCTTTGCGTTACGAACGTATCTGGCAGGCCAAACAATGAGTTTAGCGCGTAGCTAATTTGTAAACCTAAGAAGCCGATAGGACCGATGGTTCCTGCTGCTACTGCAATGATGCTACATGCGTCAGCAACATCACCAATCCAGCCTTTAATGGCTTTATCACCAAAAACAGGGTAAAGCAGAGTACGCGGCTTAAGAGGCAGGCCTTTATCGTAATGCAAGTGCATTAAGACAATGGAAGATAGACCACCAAGGATCGCCCAAGCTAAGAAGCCCCAGTGCATAAAAGACTGAGATAGGGCATTGATTGCGGCAGTTTTCGGTGAGGCTTCCCCGTATAGAGGCGGAGCAGTCACAAAGTGCGCGATAGGCTCAGCAGCGGCCCAGAACACACCACCACCTGCAAGTAGAGTACAGAGTACGATTGACAACCACTTAAAGTTATCAATATCAGGTTTCGCTAGACCACCTAGGCGCACATAACCAGTGCGACCAAACGCAAGAGCCAAACCAATTAGGAAATTCAGAAGAAGCAGTACTTGCCAGTAAGCTCCGAAATATTTAGTAGCAAAGCCGAAGCCGGTGTTAACCATTGCGGTTAGAGAGTCGGTATTCGTTAGAGCAAGTAAAACGAATAGAGTGAGGAAGCTACCACTTAACCAAAAGACAGGATTGGTGAGTTCGAGGCGCTTGAGTAAAGATGGGGGATGAATAGCAGAATAGTCAGCATCCTGAATAGGCGCTGTGTGGGAGGCGGCATTCGTCATATTTGACATAATTACTTCGCTTTTTAGGGCTATGAAGCCGTGCATTTCCCCTCACATCGTTTCAACGAAAAGTGTGAGGATGTTCAAAAAGCCGATGATGTTAACATGTCGAAGTTGCAAATATAACCTTAGATTTCGATTAATTTTTAACAGGTTAGCCAAGTTGCTGATTTTTGGGTAGAGATCAAAAGAAAGAGTTTTTACGTGAAATGCACCGCATTTCGTATGTAATTAACATTTCCCTTGTTTTTGCATGGAATTATCAGGATTACATTGAGAAAACATGTTTTTCCCAAGCTAAGGTTTAACTCAATGGCTCACTTCGAACTTAACGGGCAGTGGATGCTTACCTCGCCACAGCGTCCCGATCTTGAAATTCCAATGTTTATTCCGGGCGATAATGTGTCGGCGCTTTTACAAGCAGAGCAGATTCCAGATCCTTATTTTGCCGATAATGAAAACAAAGTTCGATGGATTGAAGAGTGTGAGTGGCATATCTCACGTGAGTTTGAAGTCGACGCGTTTACGTTGTCTGCCAAGCAAATTTGGATGACGCTAACTCGTGTCGATACATTGGCAACCTTCTATGTTAATGGTGAGCTAGCACTAACTTGCAGCAACATGTTTACCCAGCAACGTGTGGATATTAAACCGCATTTAAAGCAAGGTACTAACACGATTCGGGTTGAGTTTGCTCGGGCGGATTTAGAAGGTATCGCAAGAGCAAAAAAACTGCCATTTCCTATTCCGTCGGCAATGGGCAACAACCAAATTCCACACATGAACTTGATCCGCAAAACACAATGCCATTCCGGATGGGACTGGGGCATTTGCTTGATGGTATCGGGTATTTACGACCCCATTCAAATCGACATTGTGAATGAGCTTTGGCTCAAAGGCTTCTCGACAGAGCAGCAATGGCAAGCCGATGGGAGTGTGTTTCTTGATGTAGTAGTTGAAGTGGAAACGGACAGTCAACGCCATGAAATGATGGTTGAATTTAATGGTGAGCGTCAATGTATTCAAACAAAAGGAAGTGGTCACTATCATTGCCAGTTCCACATTTTGGAGCCTCAACGCTGGTGGCCATCGGGTTATGGCGAAGCGTATCTCTATCCCATTACCATTTCTTGCAGAGAGCAAAAGTTAACGCACAACATTGGTTTGCGTCAGCTAACTCTAAATAATCAAGCTGATGAGCACGGCTCTGCAATGGAATTTATTGTCAATGGCGTACCGATTAATGCTAAAGGTGCCAACTGGATCCCTATTGACGCAATGCCGGGGCGAGAGTGCGAAACACGTTATCGCAACCTTTTGCAAAGTGCGGTTGACGCCAACATGAACATGATTCGCGTATGGGGCGGTGGTCAGTACGAGAGTGAAATCTTTTATAACCTTTGTGATGAACTTGGCTTGTTGGTGTGGCAAGACATGATGTTCGCCTGCTCGTTGTACCCATCAAACGACGAGTTTTTAAAAGAGGTAGAAGAAGAACTTAGATTCCAAATCCCTAGGCTCAAGGAGCACCCATCAATCGCACTTTGGTGTGGTGACAATGAAGTGATTGGAGCTATTGGTTGGTATGACGAATCTAAGCGCAGTAAAGTCAAATACACGGTTAACTACGATCGCCTCAACCGCATGATTGAGAAGGAGATTACCGAGCAAGATAGCACTCGCCGTTTCTGGCCAAGTTCCCCATGTAATGGTGAACTGGATTTCGGTGATGCGTGGCATGATGATAGTAAAGGCGATATGCACTTTTGGGACGTTTGGCATTCAGGAAAATCATTCAGTGCCTACCTTGACGTGAATCCTCGTTTTTGCTCTGAGTTTGGTTTTCAATCTTGGCCATCTTTTGCTGAAGTTAAGCGGTTTGTCCCTGAGCAAGACTGGAATATTACGTCCCCAACTTTCGAACAACATCAGAAGAACCCTCGAGGTAATAGTATTATCACAGAGATGTTCACGCGCTATTTTCGTTTTCCCTCTGGATTCGAGAGCATGCTGTATTTAAGTCAAGTTCAGCAGGCAATCGCGATCAAAACTGCATGCGATCATTGGCGTGCCATTTCTCCAGTTTGTCGCGGCATGCTGTACTGGCAACTCAACGACAATTGGCCTGTCAGTTCTTGGTCTAGTTTGGAATACAGTGGTCGATGGAAGCAGTTGCACTACCATGCGAAGCGATTTTTTGCGCCGCAGTATTTGGTATTTTCCGAGCATACAGGCAAGTTGAGCCTACATTTGCTCAATGATGCCAAAGAGTCCGCAAGCGTCAACGCACTGCTTAAGTGGGTAGATTGGCAAGGGGAAGAAAAGCAATGTTGGAGCTTAGAACAAACAGTCATAGCAGACAGCAATACGATTTTGTGGCAGTTGGATGAATTGATCGAGAAGGATGAACTTACGTCAGGCTTCTTCTATGTTGAAGCGCAAATCGGTGAAGACAGAATAAGCAACACATGGTTTAGTACTCACGAGCTAAAAACCTTGCCGATAGCGAAAGCCAATATAGATGTCTCTATTGAAGGGAGGCGAATTACATTGATTGCGGATAAGCCTGCGTTTTTTGTTCATTTGGAGAGTGATGCTGATGGAAGGTTCAGTGACTCTAGCTTTACTCTGTTGGTCAAGGTTCCAATGACGGTTGAGTATTTAGGTGATGATGTTTCAGGTATGCAGCAGTCGTTGAGGGTATGCCACCTTAATGATTAAAGCGGGCATAGAACATCTACATGCTGGTAACTAAAAAGGGAGCGTTTGCTCCCTTTTTAGTTACCAAGTATCCGTTATTAAGCTCAGGTTGAGACAGAAGTTTATTTAAGTTTCTGATGGACCCGATAGCTAACGACAAAGCCAATGTAGAATATTGCAGCAAGAGTAATCACTGCCGTCGCGTACGCCAGCAGGCTGTTTAACCCTAAACCAAAAGCCAAAGTGAAGGCGATACCATGAATGGCTTCCGCAGGGATTCGGTACCAAGCAGCGTGGACGGAAGATCCGAAGAGGATAAAGGTACTAAGTAAGACAATCGTGCCGCCTATAAAGCCGACCCATCTGCTGTTGTTCATGTTGCAGTCTCAGGGGTTACCGAGGTAACGTAACAAAATATTTCAGGATCGTATTATACAACCGATCATCGCGAAAAGCGCTAGAGAAATTTCGCGGATAAAACAGAGTGTTTTAATTCGAACAAAAGAATACGACATCGCCAACTTAATACAGGAATAACAAAACATGTTGAGATTTATACAACGTCGCCGCATTAAGAAAGTGATTAAGCTAATGAGTACCAGATTGATAGTGGGATACGGCAGTCGTGAGTACTTTTCGGTTGGTCAGGTAAAGACGAGCACCAGCGAGTTAAGCTTAAGCGCGTGCCAACAAAAAATTGCGTTGGCGTTGTATGCGGATCCGCAAGATCTTGATTTGGAAAACCAACCAGAATTGCAAGCAATACGCTCAGACGTGGCGCATGATTTCTTTTCTGGTGCCGATTATACCGCTCAAGATGTGCTTAATTTACTCGGCTCTGGTGGCTGGAAAGGCGGTCGAATGGAAGATGGAATGTCTCATCATTTTGGTATGCACAGTCGCTATTAAAAACATGCGTTAATTTTATAAATTCGATAAATATTTTTGCTGTTAAAGATTAATTAAATTTTCTTTCAATTGGGTAACAATTACCTAATTATGCACCCGAATCCCAGCGCGTCGCTGGACTGGTTGGATTGCATACCATGAAATTAATCATCAAAGGATTGGGGCTGAGTGCTCTTGTGCTCAGCATGTTTGCTCATGCAGATAGCAAAACGTTGAACGTTTATGCATGGGGTGGCTATTTGCCGGAATCATCGTTAAAAGCGTTTGAAAAACAAGAAGGCGTTACGATTAATTATTCGACCTTTGAGAATAATGAATCAATGTATACCAAGCTAAAATTGCTAAAAGGTTCTGGTTACGATGTGGTTTTTGCTTCTGCGTACTTCATTGAAAAAATGGGGCGAGAAGGGCTGCTTTCGAAAATAGATCACGCTCAAGTGCCAAACATGCAAGACACAATGGACGGTTTACTTGGCCAAGCGCACGATCCTAAAAATGATTACTCGCTGCCTTATATTTGGGGCATTACCGGGATCAGCTACAACGAATCCATGGTTGAGCAACCAGTGACCAAATGGGCAGACTTATGGAAGTCTCAATACGAACAACAAGTCATGTTGATTGATGACGTCCGCGACGTGTTCGGTATGGCGCTGAAGAAAAATGGCCATAGCGTGAATACAAAAGACGAAGCTGAAATCGAGCAGGCTTTTGATTCTCTAGTCGCGCTGAAAAACAACGTATTACTGTACAACTCAGATGCGCCGCAAGTCCCTTACGTGTCCGGTGAAACATCGGTCGGCATGCAATGGAACGGCAACGCATTCCAAGGACAGGTTGAAATGCCTGAGCTGAAGTTCGTGATGCCGGAAGAGGGCGCGGTATTGTGGATGGACAACTTCACTATTCCGTCTGGCAGTAAAAACAAAGCATTGGCGCATAAATTTATTAACTTCATGTACCAATCAGAGAACCAAGCGGAAATCGTGACCAGTTTGGGTTATGCGTCGGCAACGAACGCTGGGCGTGACAAATTGCCAGAAGAGTTGAAAAACAACCGTACTATTTTCCCTTCATCAGAAGACTTGAAAAAAGGCGAGTTTATTAATGATGTTGGCGCAGAAACGTTAGCGATTTACGAAAAGTACTGGCAACGTTTAAGAACGCAATAAGCAACGTCTTTGCCTATTGTTAGGCTTAAAATCGTTCAAATTTGGATTCCCCTCATCACGAAAGTGGTGAGGGGAATTTTTTTATAGGTTTTGTACTGCGAGTGTTGCTACGCGGCACGCTTTACGAGGCAGAAGTGCTTTTTACCGCGTTGCAGTAACCAATATTGATCAAACAGTGGGAAGCTTAAACTCGGGTTATCAGCCGCCACTTTTTCACCGTTTACACTGATGGCGTTGTTGCTGATGTGTTCGCGTGCAACACGCTTCGAACTTGCTAAGCCCGACTCAATCAACAGCTCAACCAAATCTTGTTGTGTGCTCTCAATGCTTGGTAAACCATCCAACTCCAACTGTTTTAATTCACCCAAACTCAGTTGTTGCACATTACCGCTGAATAAAGCTTGAGTGATACGCTCGGCACTGGCTAGGCCTTCTTCGCCATGAACAAATCGCGTCATTTCTTCAGCGAGAATACGTTGTGCTTGTGGCTTACCTTGGCTTGCTTGGTCTTGCGCTTCAATGCTGGCAATTTCTTCGCAGCTCAAGAATGTGTAGTAACGCAAGAAGTGGTAAACGTCGGCGTCTTCTGCGCCAAGCCAGAACTGGTAGAACGCGTAAGGAGAGGTTTTGCTAGGATCTAGCCATACTGCACCGCCTTCGGTTTTGCCAAATTTGGTACCATCGGATTTGGTGATCAGCGGCAGAGTTAAGCCAAATACTTGCTCACCATTTTGACGGCGAGTTAAATCGATCCCGCTGACGATGTTTCCCCATTGGTCATTGCCACCGATTTGCAAACGGCAACCGTATCGACGGTTTAGCTCGGCAAAATCGTACGATTGCAGTAAGGCGTAGCTAAATTCGGTGAAGGAGATACCTTGGTCAGGTCGTTGCAGGCGTTGTTTTACCGATTCTCGGTTGACCATAGTATTGATCGAGAAGTGCTTACCCACATCGCGGAAGAAGTCTATCACATTGATCGCTTTCATCCAGTCAGCGTTGTTCACCATGATCATCGGCTTGGTCAGTTGGTGGTTCATCAACTGCTGAATTTGATTAGAAAGATCGTTAACCCAGCCTGAGACGATTTCCTCTGAGTTCAGACTGCGCTCAGTTGCTTTAAAGCTTGGGTCGCCAATCATGCCCGTTGCACCGCCAATCAAGGCAACAGCTTGGTGTCCGGCATCTTGAAAGCGCTTAAGCATAATCAAAGGCACGAGGTGGCCGATATGCAAACTGCCAGCTGTAGGATCGAAGCCGCAGTAAACGGTTTGTGGCTGTGAGAGAAGTGTCTGAATTTCTTCCAAATCGCTGGCTTGTGCAATCAAGCCACGATCTTGTAAATCTTGCAGTAATGGTGTCGTCATTCTTTTTGTCTGTCTTAGTGGTTGTTACATTCAGACTAAAACGCGACACCTATTCTCGATATATCCCTTAAGGGACGGTTTTTTATCTTGAATGGAGAATGAGGTGATTGAGGAAAAGCTGGAATAACTCACTCAATGAAGACACATTTAATTGCGAGTAAATTCGCTTTCGATGATTTTTGACCGTGCCTTGAACTAAGTGTAACCGCGCGGCAATTTCTTTGGTGTCAAACCCTTGAGCGAGAAGCGAAGCCACCTCTTGTTCGCGACGGGTGAGTGATTCTACGCCAAACGTTGCTAAAGCTTGCTCAATGGCTAATCGCATACTGCCAGAATAAGCACTCTGTGCAAAAACAGGCTCAGAAAAGGTAAATTCCGTTTGTTTCCAATGCTGCTGACAAAGCGACTGAATTATCGGGAAATAGGGCTTTAGCTTATTGATTTGTTGCTGAGAAAAGTATTTTCCATCAGTCATATATCCGAAGTACAGCATGACCCAACGGCCAGATTCAACTTCGACTAGCATGCTAAGCTCGTCTTTCCACCCTGTTTGATGATAGAACTGCTCGCAGTATGAGGTGAAGTCAACGCCTTTACGCGCCACGTCTTTGAGCGTAAATACGCCTTGTTGCTTTGTCTCGTTTAGTTTGAGAAAAAAAGGGTCATTTTGAAATGAGTCAGTAAGGTAGCGTTGAAAAAGTAACTCTCGCTCGTTCTCAATTGAGTCGTAGAGATAAATAGGATGTTTACCTTCTCGGTAACCTAAAATAACTGCGCAATCAAAATGAAAAAGAGTGCGAATGACACGCATAAGTTTAGGAGTAAAGTTAGGCGTGTTAAGAGCAGAAATTGCTTCTGCTAGCAGATTATTAAAGTTATTGTCAGGCATGGGATACCGAATTGCAGGTGGTTTTGCGCAAGCATAACCAAAAGCAATCCAACGAGAAAGGGAAGTCGCCATCTTCTGGTGACTTCCATAGAGAAAGTTGCGTAAGTGCTCAGTTTTGAGGAATCATATCCCCGTTAACTTATTGATAAGGGTGCATAACAACGGTTTTATTTAAGCGATTAGTTGCTATGCATTACTGCGAGTTAGTGAGCTCTTCGTTAACCCAATATTTAGAACCAGACACGTTAGCATCGATGAGCAAACCTTTAGCGTTCAACTGATAGACGGCGACGCCGCTGTTAAATTGTTTTGAAAGTTGCTCTGAATCTTCGCCCGCAACAGCAGAGGCTTCACTTGTGGCCTCCCATCCTTCGTTGACGAACGTATCAAAGTCTTCTTTGCTCTCAAACAGAACCACTTGTTGGTAAAATTTGCCGCCAGCCCCAAGTGCAACGCCCAAACCAAACATATTCATATAAGTGCGTTCTTCTGTTTCCTTATTCACTGCGACTCCTGACCCTGAGTTGGTGTGAAACAGCAAAGATAATTTACGAGAATCAAAGACCGCGTAGCCGTACGCGTTGTCGTAAATAGCTTTTGCCTCCGGCTTTTCATTAAATAACTTGAGCAAAGCGCTATCTGCCATTAAGTCCACGGCTTGGCGAGCTTCTTCTGGCGTATCGCCTTCCATCAGCTCATCAATTTTTTTGTCGGCAGCATCTATCCATTCTTTGCTCTTCTCGATGCTGGCTTCTGTCCATTCGCCTGCGGTATTGATCGCTTCCTCGGACCAGTTCGTGAAATCTTGCCACGCTTGTTTTGAAAACGCTTTGGTATCGTCCCAAGCATCTTGTGCAGTATCAGAAACTGCGTCGCCAAGCTCAGACATTTTATTGGAAATTTCATCCCAATCGGCATAAGCAGGGGATGCCAGGAGCATAAATGTAGTAAGGAGTGCGATAGGCTTTTTCATCAAATTCTCTCTGGAGTTATCGATATACCATTCATTTTAGGTCATCAGACTTTGATAATGAAATTGACTAAATGACGAACTTGAGAGAGGAATCACGAACTGATTGTGAAATGACGTGTGAATAACAAAGCCCTCACAAGGGGTGTGTGAGGGCTAGAGTTTATCGTGTGTTACTTGCTGCTAACTTTACCGAGTTTTAACCAAGTATCGATAACCGTATCTGGGTTTAGTGATACAGAGCTAATACCTTGATCCATTAGCCATTCCGCTAAGTCGTCGTGGTCTGATGGGCCTTGACCACAAATACCAACGTATTTGCCTGCTTTTGTTGCTGCATCAATCGCCATCTGAAGCATCACCTTAACCGCTGGGTTACGCTCATCAAATAGATGTGCAACATCGCCAGAGTCACGATCAAGTCCAAGCGTTAGCTGAGTCATGTCGTTTGAGCCAATCGAGAAGCCATCAAAGTACTTTAAGAACTCATCGGCAAGGACCGCGTTGGATGGCAGTTCGCACATCATGATGACTTTAAGACCCTGATCGCCACGGCGCAGATCAAACTTCGCTAGCAAATCAATCACTGATGCTGCTTCGCTTGGTGTACGAACAAATGGGATCATGATTTCAACGTTTTTCAGACCCATTTCGTTACGAACGCGTTTGATTGCTTGAGTTTCTAGCTCGAAGCAGTCTTCAAACACTGGAGAAATGTAACGAGACGCGCCACGGAAGCCAAGCATTGGGTTTTCTTCATGCGGTTCGTATGCTTTACCGCCAACCAAGTTGCTGTATTCGTTAGACTTAAAGTCAGACATACGAACAATAACGCGTTTCGGCCAAAATGCCGCAGCAATGGTTGCGATACCTTCTGTCAGCTTGCTTACGTAGAAATCGATAGGATCTTTGTAACCACGAATACGCTGAGTGATTTCTGCTTTTAGCTCATCGCTTTGTGCATCAAAGTTAAGTAATGCTTTCGGGTGGATACCAATCATCTTATTGATGATGAATTCAAGACGAGCAAGACCAACACCTTCATTTGGAATTTGTGCGAAGTCAAACGCGCGATCAGGGTTACCCACGTTCATCATCACTTTTGTTGGTAGCAGTGGCAGTTCATCAACAGAAGAGCGTTTTACGTCAAACTCAAGTTCACCTTGGTAAACGTAGCCCGTTTCACCTTCTGAACAAGATACGGTCACGGTTGCGCCATCGGTTAACTTGCTTGTCGCATCGCCACAGCCAACGATTGCAGGAATACCAAGCTCACGAGCGATGATGGCAGCGTGGCAAGTACGGCCACCACGGTTGGTTACGATTGCAGATGCTTTTTTCATCACTGGTTCCCAATCTGGGTCAGTCATGTCTGTAACTAGCACGTCACCTTCTTGGACTAAAGACATTTGGTCCAGAGAGTCAACCAAGCGAACCACGCCTTTACCGATGCGCTGACCGATTGCACGACCTTCAACCAAAACATCCGCTTTGTTTTGTAGCTCGTAGCGCTCAATCACGTTTTGTTCCGTTTGTGAACATACGGTTTCAGGACGCGCTTGAACAATGTACAGCTTGCCATCAATGCCATCTTTTGCCCATTCAATGTCCATTGGACGCTGATAGTGCTTTTCGATGATCATTGCTTGTTTTGCGAGCTCTTTGATCTCGTCGTCGTTCAATGAGAACGTGTTGCGCTCTTCATCAGAAGTATCAACGATATCAACTTGTTTGCCGATTTCTTGGTTATCTGAGTAGATCATTTTGATCAACTTAGAACCAAATGTTTTCTTAACGATTGGGTGTTCGCCTGCTTCAAGCATTGGCTTGTGAACGTAGAACTCGTCAGGGTTTACTGCACCTTGAACGACCATCTCGCCTAGACCCCATGAAGAGGTGATGAAGACAACTTGGTCGAAACCCGATTCAGTGTCTAGTGTAAACATAACACCCGACGAGGCTTTATCTGAACGCACCATACGTTGGATACCCGCAGATAGCGAGATGCCACGGTGGTCGAACCCTTGGTGAACGCGGTAAGAAATCGCACGGTCGTTAAATAGAGAAGCGTAAACGTGCTTAGTTGCTTCTAGTACTGCGTCGATGCCTTTCACGTTCAAAAACGTTTCTTGCTGACCAGCAAAAGAAGCATCAGGTAGGTCTTCTGCCGTAGCAGATGAACGAACTGCGACTGAAAGCTCAGGATTGCCTTCGATCAGTTCTTGGTAGTTTTCACGAATTTCTTGTTCAAGGTCCGCAGGGAAAGGGGCCTCTAATACCCATTGACGAATGTTTGCACCTGTCTTACGCAGAGCTTCTACATCTTCAACGTCTAGTTCATCGAGTAATTGGTGAATACGCTCATCCAAACCTTCGTGGTCAAGGAATTGGTTAAACGCGTATGAGGTTGTCGCAAAACCATTTGGTACAGAAACGCCTGCGTTTGCTAGGTTAGAAACCATTTCGCCAAGTGAAGCATTCTTACCGCCGACTTTGTCGACATCATCCATGGATAGGCCATTGAACCAGAGGGTGTTCTTTTGCATGTCTTTCTCCAGAAACATTGCAGCTTAGTAGGGGGACTTAAATCGATCTAAACAATCGCATGTTGGCTGTTATTACACGTTGACCATACATTGCTTCATTTAGATTGATATCAAAGGCAAACGATTACGTTCTGGCTGAAAAAAATTCAAAAGAATTTTTAAAGCTGTGGTGAACCTAACTGAAAGCCAAACTGATTTATTAATATTATGTGTACCATCCTACTCAAAAGATTTTGAAAAATTAAACAGAAATGCAAATAAATAACCAAAGTCGTGATGTATTCTATGTTTCTGACGGTACGGCGATAACATGTGAGACATTAGGGCATGTTGTTCTCGGTCAATTTCCGTTCATTCCTAACGAAAAAACCTTTCCGTTTGTAGAAAGCCAGGACAAAGCTACTGACGTAGTCAAAGAAATTGAAACTTCCTACCAGCGCAATGGCGTCAAACCTCTGGTCTTTTTCTCAATTGTCGTTCCAGAAGTACGTGAAATGCTGCTTGAAGCGCCGGCATACAGTTACGATGTTTTGGAGAGTATTGTGCAGAAAGTGCAAGACGACATTCAGATGGCACCAAAGCCTAAGTTGCAGCGTTCTCGCAGTGTGGGGAAAGATTCCGACACCTATTTTGACCGTATTGCGGCTATTGAATACACATTGGCGCATGATGATGGCATCACGCTAAAAGGGTTGGAACAAGCCGATATTATCCTGCTGGGAGTATCGCGCAGCGGAAAAACGCCGACTAGCTTGTACATGGCGATGCAATTTGGTTTACGTGTTGTGAACTATCCGTTCATTGCGGAAGATGTGAAGATGATGCGTTTGTTGCCTGAGTTTGAGATCCATCGTCATAAGTTGTTTGGGCTGACTATCGATCCCGAGCGCTTGACTGAAATCCGTGAAAATCGTTTGTCTGGAAGTGATTACGCTAGCACAGAGCAGTGCAAGCTGGAGCTAGACACTGTTGAGGCGTTGTTTAGAAGAGAGGCGATCCCATATATCAATACGTCCTCTCTGTCTGTTGAGGAAATTACTACGCGTATTCTGGAAAAAGCAGGAATGAAGCGTCGCTTGTTTGGCTAACAAGAGACGCTCATGTCGCTATGTGTAAGAGGAGGTAAGGTGTGTACCTCCTCTATCGAATGAACCTTAGACAGAATTAATAGTATTGGAACATCTTTTGGATGTCTTGATAGTTTTTGGTCTGAGTCAGTGACAGCATCAGTAAGATACGTGCTTTTTGTGGGTTCAATGTACCAGCGGCAACAAAGCCGTATTTTTCGTCATCAATTTCAGCATCCAAAGTGGTTGAGCCGCTAGGCGTTCGGGAGCTTCTTACAACAACAACGCCATCTTTACTCGCTTTCTCTAGCTCATCAAACACAGTGTGGTACAAGTTACCATTACCGACACCAGCACTTACGATGCCGTCAAACTTCGCATCCACAAAGGCTTTCACTGGCAAATTGGAGGCATTTGCATAGTTATAAACAATACCGACCTTAGGCAACTTAGTAAGCTTTGATACATCGAATGGGGTTTCTGTCGTATGTTTACGCTCTGGGCTTCGTTGATATTTGGCATCGCTATTATGAATGTAGCCGATAGCACCAAAGTTGGGTGACTGGAAAGTGCTGACGGAGGTTGTATTGGTTTTTGTCACATCTCGCGCATCGAAAATCGTGTCATTCATTGCGACTAGCACGCCACGTCCTTCTGAATCTTCATCGGTGGCTGTTACGACTGCATTGTATAAGTTGACTGGTCCATCAGCACTCATTGCGGTGGAAGGACGCATTGCACCAACGATCACGACAGGCTTTTTGCTCTTGACGGTCAGATCAAGGAAGTAAGCGGTTTCCTCTAACGTATCCGTACCATGAGTAATGACGATGCCGTCAACATCATCTTGAGCGAGTAGCTCATTAACTCTTTTCGATAATTTTAGCCACACTTCATCATTCATATCTTGTGAACCGATACTGACCACTTGCTCTCCAGAAATATCGGCAATCTTGGTCATACTCGGCACCGCAGAAATCAATGATTCAACGCCGACTTTACCTGCTGTGTAGTTTGACTCTGTTGCAGATTGACCTGCGCCTGCTATGGTGCCGCCAGTGGCAAGAATTTTAATGTTCGGAAGATCGGATTGCGCAAAAGAGAACGAACTGATGCATAAACCGAGAGTTATCGTACTGAGGCGGAAAAGATTTTTCGTCATGGGAATCACCTGCTGTTAGGTTGGATGTTGGGGAACTCATCTATCCTAAAAACAGCGGGTTAGATTTTTTGAGTACTAGTTCAACAAATTGCAGATGAAGATCGTGATCAACTAATCACTTAAAGAATATCAAATCAACCAGTTAACCTAATTGACGTGCTTCTTTAACAAGTGAGATGTGCTAGTAACGTGCACAACGTGTTAAGCCCTATAATTTATTGATTTATAAATAAAGGCGGTAGGAGTCTCGTGATGAGGTTACTAAATATGAATTTAGCCGTGTAATTTTCCAAAGTTTACAGTGTAAAAAAAAGCGGCTTTACCCCGGAACAGATAAAAGCCGCTTGCCAATGATGTGTTAATTCACATCTTATCGCATAATCATTTGTTCACGACCAGGACCCACAGACACCATTTTTACTGGTACGCCCATGAGTTCCTCAATGCGTAGAACGTATTTCTGTGCTGCTACTGGAAGCTCTTCAAACTTACGACAACCTGTGATGTCCTCGCTCCAGCTTTCCATCTTCTCGTAGATTGGCGCAAGAGAGGCAGTTTGAGGCCAGATTGGGTTTTCGCTGTGGTCGCCTTCGTAGCCAACACAGATTTTCAGATCGTTAAGGCCAGTCAAACAGTCTACTTTCGTTAGTGCAATTTCAGTTGCGGCTTGCAGTTCAACGCCATTCTTCGTAGCGACTGCGTCGAAGTAGCCCATGTCGCGTGGACGACCCGTAGTTGCACCGAACTCGCCAGCAAGTTCGCGGAAAGCGTCTTGCTCTTCCATTGCAGTGATCAACGTACCAGTACCCACTGATGAGCTGAAGGCTTTTGCAACCGCAATAACGCGTTCAGGACGAAGTGCCGGAAGGCCACTACCGATACCCGCGTACATTGATACAACGTTAGAAGATGTTGTCCAAGGGTACTCACCGTAAACAAGGTCACGACCCGCGCCAAGCTGCGCTTCGAACAATAGAGTTTTGTCTTTCGCTTGTAGTTCTTTTAGAGGAAGCGTTACGTTGCAAATTGAATCGCGCCAAGGTGCAGAGACTTCTAGCAGCCAGTTCGCCAGTTCTTCAGCGGTTTGTTCAAACTCGAACGTCGGGTAAAGTGCACGCAGTTGCGGCAGTTTCCAATCCATCATGAATTGAAGGCGTTCAACCAATACTTCTGGTTGCTTCAACCAACCAACTAGGATGCCTTTCTTCATTACGCGGTCACCGTAAGCAGGTGCAATACCTTGACGAGTTGAACCGTATGCTTTGTCGCCTAAACGTTGTTCTTCTAGCGTATCTTCTAGTGCGTGTAGAGGTAGACACAGTGTTGCGCGATCTGAGATGCACATATTCACTTTTACGCCTGCTTCTTCAACTTCCGCAATCTCCTGAGACAGCAACGCAGGGCTGATAACCATACCCGGACCTAACACTGCCAAACAGTCTGGGTTGAATACGCCACTTGGTAGCTGGTGCAGCTTAAACGTACCTAGATCGTTAACCACGGTGTGACCCGCGTTGTTACCACCTTGGAAACGAATGCTCGCAGAAGCTTGCTCTGCCAAAAAGTCAACGATGCGGCCTTTGCCTTCATCACCCCAGTTTGCACCCACAACAACGATAGACGACATAATTTAATCTCCAAAAACAGATGCAAAAATCTTAAGGTGTTCGCCTTAATAAGAGAAATTAATTATACTCATTAACTTGATAAGAATCTCATATCGGAATTGGCAATGTTAGATTTGAACTGGCTGCGAACCTTCGTAACTCTTGCAGAGGTAAAACACTTTGGTAAAACAGCGACGGAACTCCACATGACACAGCCGAACGTAAGTTTGCATATCAAGCAGCTGGAGCAAGCCACGCGCACGAAATTGATTGAGCGAAATCCTGTGCAGTTGACGCAAGCGGGGAAGCGTTTGTTAGCTACGGCGCAGCGGATGCTCAATGAGCTGCAAATTTGTCAGTCGGATCTCAATGCCATCAACGATCTTACGCAGGGGACGCTTTCTATTGCGGCGAGCGATATTGTTTCACGTTTACTGCTTATCAAACCATTTCAGCAATTCAAAAGTGAATATCCGGGGATCGACTTGGCATTGTTCAATACCACATCTTCTCAAGCGGTGGATTTGGTGAAAAGTGCGCGTGCCGATATCGGCTTTGTTATCGCACAAAAAGAGAGTCAACCGCTGCATTTTACGCCTCTCACGCAGATTCACTGGTGTGCGTTTGGCGATAACATTTTTGAGTGGCAGGACAATCGAAAAGAGAGCCAGACGCTGATTCTGCTAGGGCACGATACTCGAACCCGAGAGCTGATTGATGCGTCTTTACCTGAGCTAAATCTGCCTAAGCATCGCGTGATGGAAGTGGGCAGTGTGGAAGCACAAATCGACTGGGCGGAAGCGGGGTTTGGGACTGCTATTGTGCCGGATTTTTCGCTCGATCCGAGATTAAAGCTTTCTCGAGAAGTTACGCCTTTGCCAAGTTTTCCAAACACTGATTTCGGCTACATCGTGCGTCAAAATCAGGTGTTATCTAAAGCGGCAAAACAGTTGTTGGCTTGGGTTGGCGAGAATGTGTCGGTGGTTGAGGGCTAAGACGATGAAAGAAAAGGCCATGAAAGAGACGAAGATTACG
The DNA here is from genome assembly GCF_033340375.1 of Vibrio sp. 1167. Taxonomy (NCBI): domain Bacteria; kingdom Pseudomonadati; phylum Pseudomonadota; class Gammaproteobacteria; order Vibrionales; family Vibrionaceae; genus Vibrio; species Vibrio sp. 1167. The sequence goes on from NZ_JAWOWK010000003.1 coordinate 219,166, forward strand.
ATTTCGCTCCCATCCTTGATTCACCGTATTGGGGGCGACCATGCCAGGCGAGCGAAAACACTCGCAGCAGAAAAACAGTGCGATCTTAAGCGAATTAGACGATCTCGTCACTGGCAAATCTCAGGCGAGGCTTTGGATGTAAAAGCGTTTTTAGAGTATCTCAAAAACGAAGAAGCAGAGACGATGCGATTTGCGATCAACAAAATCGAACAAGCTCTACTTGCTCACCAAGACAAATTGGAACCTTTGGACGTGAAGTTGGTACGTTTGGTGAGACAAAACCCAAACATCACCTTAGCGGAGCTGATGGCTGAAACGAACTGCACGTTAGTTCAAGCTCGCACGGCACGATTTGATGCTGAGTTGCTTTAAGATCGGTTTGTGGTTTACTCACTTTATTAACAGATGTTAGGGTACCGATCAAAATCACTCACTAAGACCATTTTATTATGGATATTTGGCAGCTTCTCCTTTTTATTCCTGCTTGCTTTGCTCTAAATATGGCTCCAGGCCCAAACAATTTATTGGCAATGAATAATGCGCGTTGTTACGGCTTTAGGGCCGCGTTTACGGCCAGTTTAGGCAGAATTGCTGCTTTTTCAGCGATGATTGCGTTGTCTGCATCAGGTCTGGCTGTGATTTTGTATACGTCAGAAATGCTATTTTTGGCAATAAAGTTGGTAGGGGCGCTGTATCTACTATGGATTGCGTTCAACCTTTGGCGCTCAGAGTCCAGCCCGATCTCTGACTTGGACAATTCGCGCAACTACGCAGGACTGGCGAAACAAGAATTTACGCTCGCTGCTGGCAACCCGAAAGCGATTCTTATTTTTACTGCATTCTTGCCGCAATTTGTTGATGCCAATGCCAACGTTCAAGAGCAGTTTTTTGCCCTTGGCTCCACGTTTTTGATATTAGAAATGGTCGCCATTTCAATCTATGCCATCTTTGGTTTGTACTTGAGACACTGGTTTTCAAACCCCAAAATGGCGAAACGTTTCAATCGCGGATGTTCGTTGTTTTTAGCCACATCAGGTGCGAATTTGCTACTAAGTAAGCAATAACAACACATCATCTCCGTAGATTATTTTTCTATAAAAAGAGCCGCTGATGTTACATCAGCGGCTCTTTTAGTTGATGCATCGATTATTTATTGTTACCACATCAAATCGTCAGGCACGACGAAATCTGCGTATGGATCGTCTTCTGCTGGAATGTCAGATTCTGCTTCTTTCTGTTCGATGATGACGGACTCATCACGTTGAGCAATTTTATTCGCTACTCCACGTGGAATGACAACATAGCTTTCACCAACAATTGCGATTGCCAAAATACCTTTGATCAACTGCTCGCGGATAAGTGAATCTACATAAAGTGATTTCACTAGCGTACCGTGAGTGAAGTTGTATTTGATGTCGCCATCTTTTAAGTCGATCTTGTTCATCTCAATCAATTGATTGATCTGCGCTTTGATCTCTTTATTTAATCGCTCAGCATTTTGTTGCTCGCTCAATTGTTTATCACGCTCTAACTGTTGGCGTTTATTCTCTTCAACCGCCGCTTTTACTTCGCGTGCTTGAACGCGTGATTTTTTTGAGCCTTTCTTCGCTTTCTTTAGTTTCTTTTCATTAACTAAGCCAGCTTTCAGCATTTGTTCTTGAAGGGTAAGTTTTGCCATGTTTCATCCAGTTAGTGCGCAATTTTGGGCATTTTACCCACTATTGCCACTTGTAGTAAATAATAGTGCTTTCTATGGGTCTAAAATGTTTGGTTGGCTTGTTGTCTCTTTAATGGAAAGTGCAAAGCGGGCCTTCTCCAAAGCCCGCGAGCATTACTGAAATCTAGGTGGGTTATGGCTGCCACTGTTTAGATGTGACGAGGTTATCCATCACTTTGTTTACCGCTTGATGCGCTTTGTCGACAATGGTGTCTATATCGTTACGGTTCGCGATAAGCGGTGGAGCAAATCCGAGGATGTCACCATGTGGCATGGCGCGAGCGATTAAGCCTTGCTCTAAACAGGCCGCCGCGATTTGCGGGCCTACTTTCAAGTTTGGATCAAAGTGTGCTCGGCGAAGCTTGTCTGAAGAAAACTCCAACGCATGCAACAAGCCAACGCCACGAGTATCACCGACTAATGGATGATCGTTAAACGTCTCTGCCATACGTTGCTGCAAGTAAGCGCCGACTTCGGCTGCGTTTTGCACCAGGCCTTCACGTTCAATGATATCGAGGTTGCAGTTCGCGGCTGCCGCTCCCATTGGGTGACCAGAGTAGGTATAACCGTGTCCGATAGCGCCCCATTGGTCGGTGCCGTTTTCTAGCACACTCCAAACTCGTTCACCGACGATCACGCCAGACAGCGGTTGATACGCTGAGGTTAACCCTTTCGCTACCGTGATGAGATCTGGTTTCATGTCGTAGTGCAGTGAGCCAAAATCGGAGCCGAGGCGACCAAAGCCACACACCACTTCATCCGCAATCAAGAGTACATCGTATTTGTCGAGTACTTTGCGAATCGCCTGCCAGTACCCTGCTGGTGGTGGCACAATACCGCCAGTACCGAGCACTGGTTCTGCAATCATTGCTGCTACCGTTTCTGGGCCTTCTTCCAAGATCATCGCTTCGAGTTGATCTGCGCAATATTGAGAGAATTCAAGCTCAGACATACTTTCGTCTTCACGGCGATAATAATATGGCGCGATGGTGTGTTTGATACGCTCAAGTGGTAAATCAAAATGGGCGTGGAACAACGGTAAACCTGTCATTGAACCGGACGCGATACTTGAACCATGGTAGCCGCGTTCACGCGAAATGATTTTTTTCTTCTCTGGTAGACCACGAGCATTGTTGTAATACCACACCAACTTAAGTTGAGTTTCGTTCGCGTCGCTGCCTGACATGCCGTAGTAAACTTTGCTCATGCCTTCAGGCGCCATTTTGATGATGCGATCTGACAGTGTCACGAGCGCTTCGTTCGTATGACCGACGTACGTGTGGTAGTACGCCAGTTCTTTGGCTTGCTCATAAATCGCATCGGCCATTTCAGTCCTGCCATAGCCAATGTTCACACAATACAACCCGGCAAAGCCGTCTATCAGCTCGATGCCTTCTGAATCGGTGATGCGTATTCCGCTTCCGCTCGAGATAATTCTTCCCGGAAGCTCCCCGGCCGCATACTGCTTCAGGTGGGTTGAGGCATGAAATACTCTCTGACGATCGATCTCTAAAAGTTGTTGGGTTTTGTTACTCATGATCCTTCTCCTCGAATAATTGGATATCCATATTTCGTGCCTTAACTGCCACTGACGGTTGGTAAAGCGCCTAAGCAGCAGTATTTGATTTCACTGTATTCTTCAAAGCCGTGGCGACTGCCTTCTCGTCCAAGTCCAGACTGTTTCACACCGCCGAATGGGATAGGGTGTCCAGTCATCTTGACGGAGTTCACGCTCACCATGCCAAATTCCAAACCACGCATGCAGCGCCAAATTTGGTGAATATCGTGGCCATAAACATAAGCAGCTAAGCCATACTCAGTGTCGTTGCTCATTTCAATCACGGTATCTAAGTCTTGGTAAGGTAATACGCCTGCCACAGGACAAAAATTCTCTTCGCGATACACCGCCATTTCAGGGGTTACATCGGCTAGCAATGTCGGCGCGAAGAAGTTTTCGCCTGGTACGGGCTGGTGGTATCCCGCTACCAATCGCGCGCCTTTGTCGAGCGCGTCACGCACCAAATCATGCGCTTTATCCACCGCAGTGCGATTAATAAGCGGTCCCATGGTGGTTTTTTCGTCTAAGCCATTGCCTAAAACGATGTGGCTCATTTCCTTGGCAAACGCTTCCAAAAACGCTTCGTACTTATCGTCAGGGACGAAAATACGGTTTGCGGCCAAGCAGTCTTGTCCTGCGGTTTGAAACTTCGCATCCACGGCGGCTTTGGCTGCTTGCTCGACATCCATATCTGGCAGCACGATGAAAGGGGCGTTACCACCTAGCTCCATACTGCACTTCTTCACGGTTTGTGCCGCGTCGCGTAGCAACAGTTTGCCTACTCGAGTTGAGCCTGTGAACGAGAGCGCTTTGACTTTATCGGAGTGACACAAGGTTTGTGACACCATCACCGCATCGCCAGTGATCACGTTAAATACACCAGGTGGAAAGCCAGCTCGGTCTGCTAACTCTGCCAACGCTAACGCAGAAAAAGGCGTTTCACTGGCGGGCTTAATGAGCACCGGACAGCCTATTGCTAGTGCGGCTGCGGCTTTGCGTGTGATCATGGCATTAGGAAAGTTCCATGGCGTAATCAGTGCTGCGACACCAATTGGCTCGCGCACCGTTGATAGCTGCGCATTCGGAATATGACTTGGGATGGTTTCGCCATAACAGCGGCGTGCTTCTTCGGCAAACCAACGAACAAAGGATGCGCCGTAGTCAATCTCACCTACAGCATCACCTAGTGTTTTTCCTTGCTCCATTACCATCAAATGAGCAAGATCTTGCTTTGATTCTAGAATCAGGTCGTACCAACGCATGAGAATTTCAGCGCGTTCTTCTGCTTGCATTTTTCGCCATTGACGAAAGGCTTGGTCGGCTTCATCAATCGCTTGATAGAGTTGTTGCTGAGATAGCTTAGTGATGTAACCGATGACCGTGCCATCTGCTGGATTATCCACCGGATGAAATTGATCACCGCTTACCCATTTGCCATTCACGTACGCTAAACCTCTCACCAAACGTACGTCTTTCATTATCGCCATCATGTCGTGCGAGGCTTTTAATTCTTCAGCGTGTAAGCTGTGCAGTGCTGTCATGAGTCCTTCTCCCAGCATCGTTGTCCATAATGAAACTGTAATGGAGAAGTGACCGAAATAATTTCTGATACCGAGGTTTAAAACGTCAGAACTTTCTTTTTAGTGCCGTTAAATATGGTGTTTTTTCTGTTCACGTCTGATGCGCATTTTCCCTTTATAACAAAGCGTTTTGGTTTACTTCGAATGTGCCCGCATCACGTTTGATTGTTTTTGTCACAATGTAAGTAAAGTAGCGCTCAATGCCCACATCTGAGTCTAACCAGTTGTCGATAAGCCGCTGATATTGGTCGATATCTTCTGACTGAATTTTAAGGATGTAATCGACACCACCGCCCGTGGCATAGCAATCAGTGACTTCTGGTGAATGTTGTACCAGTTGCTCGAAGCGTTTGAACGCTTGGGCGTTGTGTTCTTTGAGCGTAACTTCAACCATAACTGACGTTCGTTTGAACAAAATATCGGTATTTACTTTTGCTCCGTAGCCTTCAATGATGCCTGCTTCTTCCAGTTTTTTGACACGCTCCCAACAAGGGCTCACGGATAGGTTGATGGCCTCGGCAAGGTGAGATTTGGTGATACGACCATTATCATGAAGTATTTGTAGAATTTTTACGTCGTAGCGATCGAGGCGCATAATGAGTCTCCCTGTAGAATACTAATCATTTCATGAAAGGCTGATGACTGGTCGCTGTTATAAGTTGCTTTCCAGTTTGCTTCTGGTATGCCATTTGTTTTGATTTCTTTAGTTGGTTTTTCAATCAGCCTATCTCGCCGCAGTCTTCGGCTATAACTGCGATAGTGTCACCGATATTCACCATAGCAGGAAAACGACGCGCCGCGAAAATACCATTGCGCTGTGACTTGTACTCAACGGGGGCGGTACCTGTGCGCTCGGTCGAGAAGATTCTCACTAATACATCGCCCTTTTTGACGGTATCACCAAGATCAAATAAGTATTCTGTGATGCCGTGGTGTTGGCTTTGCACATAACAACTTGCATCAGGCATATCTAATAACTTAGTTGGTTGGGTTGGTTGTTCGTAGTCACCGGGCAAGTTGCCTGAGAAGCGCAAGAAGTTGCGAATGCCACGGTCGGAATAAGCGATGGTTTCTGGAGTGCTGGTTCCGCCTCCTCTTAGTTCGGTGGTAACAAAGATTTTTCCCTGAGACTCCACGGCAGTGTCATACAGGCTGGTGGCGTCCATTTCGAGCAAGATCATGGTGTAAGGTGCGCCAAACAGTTTTGCACCTAATATGCAGGCTTCTTCTTGATCGAGATTGTCGAGACGATGGGCAGCGGCGAACGGCACGATATCTAACGTTTTACCACCTGAGTGAATGTCTAACGCAAAATCGCACTTAGGAACTAGGTAACGAGTAAAATAATCCGCAATTTTCTCGGTCACTGTGCCTATGGGGTTGCCGGGAAAGCTGCGATTTAAATTCCCTTTATCGATAAACGACGTACGTGAGGCATTTTGTACCGCAGGTAAGTTCATCATGGGTACAATAATGACACGACCTTGGATTTGATCTGCCTGAAGCGAGTTCGTCAATTTTAGCAGGCTGGTGATGCCTTCGTATTCGTCTCCGTGATTACCGCCAGTAAGCAGTGCGGTTGGTCCGTGACCATTTTTGATCACGGTGATAGGTATCATAATACTGCCCCAAGCGGAGTCGTCATGTGAATAGGGCAGCGTTAAGAAGCCGTGCTGTACACCTTCTCGGTCAAAGTCTATGGTGGCTGTGATCGAGCTTTTTTGCATATCAAGTCCTTTTAGTTCTCAGACCTGGCTCAACAGAGCTTAAGGTTTGAAAAATTAGTGTTTAACAAATAAGTGGCGTGGAAAGTCACACAGCGTTTTTGCTCCATCATGGGTAATGACGATACTTTCCGTTGTTTCTAACCCCCAATCTTTGAACCACAGCCCCGGCATAAAATGGAATGTCATACCTTCTCTCAAGATGGTTTTATCGGTGTCTCGCAAACTCATGGTTCGTTCCCCCCAATCTGGCGGGTAGCTCAAACCTATTGGATAGCCACAACGGGCGCCTTCGCGTGAGAATCCCGCTTTATCGAGAACCTGGTTTAGTGCATTGGCGATGTCGGCGCAGGTATTTCCGGGCTTTGCCACTTTCAAGCCCGCTTCAAGTCCTAGAGTTAGGGCTTCGTCGGCTCGTTTAAACTTGTCGTCAGGCTCGCCAAGAAAAATAGTGCGTGAGAGTGGGCAATGGTAACGGCGGTGCGCCCCTGCGATTTCAAAAAACGTCCCTTCGCCTTTCTTGAAGGGTCTGTCATCCCAAGTCAGGTGAGGTGCGGAAGCATCAGAACCTGATGGCAAAAGCGGCACAATCGCGGTGTAATCGCCAAAGTGGTCTTCATGCCCGAGCACGGCTTGGCGGTTAATCTCGGCAACAAGGTGGTGTTTCGGTAATCCTGGTTCAATCATGTCGAACGCGACACGGTGCATATTTTCAACAATGCGAGCGGCACGGTACATGTACGCCAGTTCTTGATCGGATTTAACGGCGCGGCACCAGTTGACTAGTCCAGTTGCATCGAGAAGTTGAGCATTCGGTAGGTGCGTAGTGAGTGATTCGTAAGCGGTGGCGCTAAAGTAATAGTTATCTTTTTCTACGCCGATGCGACCACGATCCCAAAGGCGCGGAGCCAGTACGGCTTCGACCAGGAAATCCATCGGGTGTAACGGCGGATTCATTACATAATGGTCTGGATAGTAGGTGATGTTTTCTGCCGACATATACGCAGTCCTGTATGCTCCGTTGGCATCTTGGCAGCGTCCAAACCAAACGGGTTCATCAGATGGACCAACAACGACACATTGTGGCACGTAAAAAGACCACCCATCATAGCCTGTCAGCCACGCCATGTTAGAAGGGTCATGAATGATAAGGACATCCAATTCTCTTTCTTCCATCGATTGCCGAACTTTCGTTAACCGATCCTGGAACTCATCCAGTGTAAAATGCAAAGCAACGCCTCTCATATTTTCTCCTTGTTAGAAATCCGACGCCTTATGGGCCTTCGGAGACGCTGAGGTATTTCTACCTTCTACCAGCTAGCCAGATCTGCGTTAAAAATGATTGCAATTTACCTCTGGGGTTGTATTTGGATTAAACGATGCTGTTTAACATGTTTGTTTAACCCATACATTTCATGTCAATCATTACAATTGTGGTTTATTTTTGTGCATTTCACCTCGTTTTGTGAGTTAAAGTTCGCCATTTGTTAAATGGAAGTTACAATGAGCATTAAAAATGAATCAATTAAAATATTGTGTCATGACAATTTCTTTGAACCCGATCATTCGGCCAGGCACCGCTAAATACATCTCCATTGGTAACTATCTTGTCGAATGTGTCCGCAGTGGTTATCTAAAACCGGGGACTCGATTACCCACACATCGTGAGTTTGCAGAACAAGTTGGCGTCAGCGTACAAACGGTGAGCCATGCATATGGTTATGCAGAGAAAAAAGGGGCGATCGAGTCTTGGGTTGGGAATGGTACTTTTGTCAAATCAGGTTTTGTGGATGAAAGTACGGACACGGAGTTCATGCTGACACAAGAGATGAAAGAAACGCCGGATGAAATTGATATGTCGATTGCACATCCGGTGGTGACCGATCGCCACATTACGCTTTTTAATCAGGCGTTAATGGAGATTGCTGGGCAAACAAACAATCGTGGTTTGATCAGTAAAGCAAAGCCGGTAACAGGTCAGCCTCATCATATTGAGTCAGGAGCACGATTTCTAAGTAGCCAAGGGCTGGATGTGGGTGCCGATCAGATATTACTCACAAATGGTGCATGCCATGGTTTAACGTTGGCTTTAAGCACAGTTGTTGAACACGGTGATTTAGTTGCTTGTGGTCACTTGGTTGATCATGGCTTGATCTCTCGCTCGAGAATGCTTGGATTTAAGTTGCAACCACTTGAAATGGATGAGTTTGGTATAACGCCGGATGCATTTGAATGGGCATGTAAACACAAACCAATCAAGGTATTGTGTTGCACACCTAGCATGGCTAACCCGACTAGTGCGCATATGGATCTTGCACGCCGAGAGGCGATAGCGAATATTGCGCAGCAATACGACATCTATGTCATTGAAGATGACGTGTATGGAGCACTAGAACCTAACCGTGTCCCACCCCTTGCCACATTGTTACCCGAACAAGCTTTCTATGTAACCAGTTTAACCAAAGTTGTAGCGCCAGGCATGCGCACTGGCTATCTGACGGTCCCACGTCATTTTTTGCAGCACGCGATTGGTCGTTTAGCCGCAACGAGTTGGTCTGCGACTCCATTACCATTTGAAGTTGCTCATTTGTGGATCGAGAACGGTATGTTAAATCGACTTATTCGCTTTCAAGTCAATGAGTTTGCCAAGCGACAGCGAATAGCAAAAGCCGCTTTAGAAGGGCATGTTTATAGCTCGCACCCGAATGGACAGCACATTTGGTTGAGACTACCCGAGCAGTGGAATAGCGATGACCTGGTTGCTTCGGCAAAGCGTTCAGGGGTGCAGATCACGGGATATAAACCGTTTGTTCTCGATACTAATCAACCAATGCCTTACGTGCGAATCAGCTTGGGAGCAGAAACAAACCGAGGCTACATCAAACACGGGTTATCTGTGATTGCTGAAATTCTCGATACCAACCCTCCCACCTCACACTTTTTGGTTTGAACGATAGGTTATTTATGCTTTTAACTGATGGGCTTAAACGTTTGTAACTGAGTTTTTTCTTGTCGCCATTGTCTCGGCGATTTCCCCGTCCAACGGCGAAAGTGGCGGCTGAAGACCGCAGTTTCTGCATAGCCCAGTTGCAACGCGATATCGGTAATACTCTGAGTATTCTCATGCAATCGCTGTTCGGCGAAATCCTGACGCACTTGTTGTAAAAGCTGCCGATAATTTGTGCCCTGTTGTTTCAGCTTGTTTTGCAGCATTCTCGGATGCAGGTCCAATGCTCTTGCAACGCGCTCAACGCTGCATTCTCCGGTTGAGAGCAGACGGCCAATCATGTTTGCTGCTTGGTCACTGAGATTGTTGGGGTAACGGGTTTGCAGCTCTTTGAGGTGCTGTTGAAAATGGCGCTCTAGTGCGTCTTCATCTTGGTGGTTCCTAGCGTTAAGCAGAGTCGCTTTAAGTAGGATACCGTCAAACTTATCGCCGAAACGCAGTTTGCTCTGCTGGGCAAATTCGCTCTGCTCTGTCTCGAAGCTCGCGTGTTGGGTGAGGTGTAAAGAGAAGTGACTTGCTTCAATATCAAGCAGACTGGCAATAAACATCGCCAGATGCGACACACTGAGCTGCATCAGCTGTGCGATACCTCGTTCGCTGTGCACATCAATATTGAGCGACAACCGTACCCAATCATCTTGTGGCGTCATGTTGAGAGTGACCCCTGACGAATGCAGATAGAGAAAATCATTCACCCGCGCCAAGGCTTCACCGACCGTTTGCGCCCGGGAAACCAGCATTGGCAAGTCTCCCAAGCTCTGTAGGTTTTGACGCTCGGCGAGCAACACGCCAAACAGCGGTTGCTGACAACGAGCAGCCGCTTCCTCCAGCAATTCAGCCAGCCTAGGGTAGGCGAGATACGTATCGGGATTGCGAAACTGCGCCGCAGACAGCCCGACGGCAGCCATAATCTCAACCGGATTCTGCCCCAGTTCGGAAACCAAGCTATCAAATTTATCGGCAGCGCCACTGCGTACGATATGCATGTCTCGATTTTTAAATGTTAACAGGTTGTAAATCGAAATGTATCAAATTTACTTCGCAAAAGGTCAAGTGAGTGTCAGTGAGTTGATCTAGGTTACATTTTGATAACAACAACGCATGGATGAGAAGGTGTATGGAACTTATCAATAAAACGGCCATTGTGACTGGGGCAGCTGGTGGAATTGGCCAAGCCATCATTGCAAAGCTGAGAGAGCAAGGAGCCAAAGTGCTTGCTGTCGATATTTCAGAACAATCACTGCAAATGTACACAAGTTTTGACCCAAAGCAGTTGGGAACCTTTGTCGCGGACGTCACCGATTACCAACAAGTTGAAGCTATGGTGAAGTACGCGGTTGAACAGTTTGGCTCGCTTGACATCATGGTTAACAACGCGGGCATCGGTGCACCGAAACCTCTGCTTGACCACGACCCAATTGCCGATTTTGAGCCGATCTCTAAGGTCAACCAAAATGGCGTTTACTACGGCATTCTTGCCTCTGGAAGACAATTCCAAGCGCAAGGCACGCCGGGCGTGATCCTCAATACTTCTTCTGTTTACGCACGAATGGCGTCTGAGATGACCTTTACCTACAACGTCAGTAAAGCCGCAGTCGATATGATGACCAAATGCGCCGCATTAGAACTCGCACCATTGGGTATTCGTGTTTGCGCTGTCGCTCCGGGACGCGTTGATACTCCGATGTTAAGGCAATACGAAGAGATTGGCCTGTGGGACCACATCCGCAAAGAACAGATGCGTCAAAACTTCACACAACCAGAAGAGATTGCTGATGTGGTGGCGTTTCTGGTCAGCGAGAAAGCCAACTGTATCAACGGTTGTACCATCTGCGCATCTGACGGTTTCGAGAATTTTAAGTACCCACTTATGGGATAGGCGAGTACGCCACATTACAGCAATAGCGAGGATGTAAGTTATGTCATTACCAGAAGTTATTCAGCACCAAGATTTCTTATTAACTCTTAATACCAATGAGGAGTCGCTCATCAAAGACGCGTTACCGGGTGTGGATGTTTACCCATTGTTTCTTGACCCAGAAAATGGTACTTGGGTGATTCGTGCCAAATTCAAACCGGGTATCACTCTGCCTAAGCACTTCCACACTGGCGTGGTGCATTTCTATACGCTGAGTGGCGCTTGGCACTACATTGAGTACCCAGATCAAGTCCAAACTTCTGGTAGCTACTTATATGAGCCGGGCGGTTCGATTCATACCTTTCACTGTCCAGAAGAGTCGGGTGGTGCAGATGGCTTTATGGTGATCCAAGGTGCGAACATTAACTTTGACGACGAGGGTAACTTCATCAACATCATGGATGCAGGTTGGATTGAGCAAGTTGTTATTGCAACAGCGAAAGCACAAGGCTTCACCGCGCGCTACATCAAACCGGGTGCGATTGCTGGCCTAAGCGATGAGCTAGCGGAGTAACCCCATGCAACAGATGAACAGTATCATAATGCAGGATGGTAGTGTCCGCCTGCAGCAAGTCGAAATCCCCAAACCTGCAGCGGGACAAGTGTTGGTTCGCAGCCTTGCCTGTGGCATTTGTGGCTCCGACCTTCACATTACTCGACACGCGGATGAGGTATTTGATGTATTCCACCAGCTCGGGTTGATACCTGATGAATCCGGTGAGCACGCTCAAGTGATGTTAGGGCACGAGTTCTGTGCGGAAATTGTCGAATACGGTGCCGGTACGCAGCAAACGTTGTCCGTTGGTAGCCGAGTCACCTCTGTGCCGATGTTGCTCAGTCAAAATGGCGCAGGCGTTGGTGTTACTCCGGGTACTTATGGTGCTTACTCTGAGTACTTCCTGCTTGATGAAGCGTTATTGCTGCCTGTCCCAGACGAAATGCCGTCTGAGGCGGCGGCGTTAACCGAGCCGCTGGCGGTCGGTTTGCACGCGGTCAATCGCAGTGAAATCGAAACGGAAGAAACCGCGCTGGTTGTCGGTTGCGGCCCTATAGGGCTGGCGGTGATTGCTGCACTGAAACAACGTAGCGTGAGCAATATTCTTGCGGTCGATCTTCAGGAAGAGAAACTGCAACTTGCTAGTGAGTTTGGCGCAAATCGATTGATCAACCCGACCAAGGAAGACGAGATCGCCGTTGGTGAGCAGTACGCGATGAACTCACGTCTGGTCATTTATGAGTGTGTGGGCAAGCATACCTTGATTGACGATTTTCTGCGCCGTGCTCCTGCCCGAGCGCGAATCGTCATCTCGGGTATCCATACTACACCTGCAATCATCAACTACGCGTACGCGACGGTAAAAGAGCTCGATTTGAGATTCTCTTACTACTACCAACCGCACGAGTTTGAGCAATGCCTACAAGCGATTGCCGAACATAAGTTGCCTTGGCAGAAAATGCTCACCGCCAAAGTGGGAATCGATGGTGTCGAAGACGCATTTACAAAGTTAATGACGCCAAATGATCACATCAAAGTCGTTATCGAACCTTGGCGCAGCGGCGCGTTAGAAGTGATTTAACTCTTAGCCAGATTAAGCTAGCTAAAACCAATTTTAGTTTGGTGACAGCCCCAACCGTAGCAGCTAGGTTGGGGCTTTTTTTGTTAGGCCTGTTCTGCGCATTCCTGTTGCAGAGCAGGGTAATCGGTGTAGCCTCGTTCGTTTCCGCCAAACAACGTTGAGCCATCGAGTTCTGCCAACGGATGGTGATGTTGCAATCGAGAGACTAAGTCTGGGTTTGCTACGAATGGTCGTCCGAATGCGACAAGATCCGCGTAGCCTTTCTCTAACACTTTGTTTGCTCGTTGAGGATTGTAGCGACCTGCGACAATGATAGCGTTGCGAAAGCGCTTTCTAAGTTCGATTCGAAACGCCTCAGGAATCGTTGGTGCATCAGCCCAATCGGCCTCGGACAAGTGCAAGTAGGCAATGTCGCGCTCCTGTAGCTGTTTTGATGCTTCCAAGATCGTTGGCACGATATCTGGGCAGTCCATATCTTTAAACGTAATGAATGGTGCCAATCTCACTCCAACTCGATGCGCACCAACAGCGGCGATAACTGCATCCACTACTTCGATAAGAAAACGGATACGATTTTCTCGTGAACCTCCGTAGTTGTCTGTTCGATGATTTGAGTTGGTTCTTAAGAACTGATCGATCAGATACCCATTCCCGCCGTGGATTTCTACACCATCAAAACCCGATTCAATGGCGCGTTTGGCTGCGTTCGCGAAATCACCGACAACTCGGTTGATATCTGCTTGTGTCATGGCGCGAGGCTCAACACAATCGACCATATTGCCGTTACCTTGTTCATCCGCAATCCAAACTTGCGTCTCTACCGGAGCGAGCGCAGATGGCGCGATAGGCTGTTCACCATTTTGGAATGTTGGGTGAGACACTCTGCCCACATGCCATAGCTGACAAAACATCACTGCGCCTTGTGATTTGACCGCTTGGGTCACACCTTGCCAGCCCGCCACTTGCGCATCGGTGTAAACGCCTGGGGTGAACGAATAGCCTTGAGAATCGTCCGAAATTTGCGTGGCTTCGGAAATGATCAGTCCGGCAGAAGCGCGCTGTTGATAATACGTTGCCATCATCTCATTCGGGATGTTGCCCGGTTGAGTGGTGCGTGCGCGAGTCATTGGTGCCATGACAATACGGTTTTGTAGTGACAACGCTTTTAGTTGAGCTGGTTCAAACAGCTTATTTGGTCTTTGTTTCATGTTGCGCTCCTTAGATAAGTACTGGCACGTTGGTCGCTTTACGAGCAGTTGCCATCCAATGAAGTACGGTTGGATCCCATTGCACTTCGGGTGCACTGAAAAAACCGCGTAGAATGGAGAACATAATGGCCTGATCAACCAGTGACGTTTGCTTTTCTGAACTTAGGTTGAGCAAGGATTTGGTTTGTTCTATCAAAGCGGCGACTTCTTTCGCAATCGCAGGTGTATCGTTAATCAAGGCTTCAAAATTTAATGCTTCGGTTTCTTTTTTTGCACGCCATGCTTGTTTAGAGGTTTCTGTTGCAAATTCCGGTAACGTCATGTTTGACCAACGCGGATACCCGACTTTTTGTAGCGGTAAAAACGCCTGTTTTTGCCAGTCTAAAACCGGTGCTGAGGGTTGGCTGCTTTCATTGGAAGATGCCAATTCAAGGAAGTAGTTGATGATGTCTAAGCTTTCCGCCATCGCTTCGCCATCGTCTTTGATCAAAAGAGGAACTTGTTTTGCGCCGATGAGGTTTGTGGTAGTGCTCTCGTCGTCATAAGCAATGTTGATGACGTCGAGCTGAATATTCAGCATGCCTGCAACAAAACGGACGCGGGCGCTAAAGGGGCAATGTTCATAAATGTACAGTTTCATTTTTTGTTTCCTATCTCTTGGCTGGGCAGGGCGTGTTGTTGTGCGTTGAACACAGTGACGCCGAATACAGCGTGACGGCGTTTAACTTTGCCCTGTCACATAACGTTCTGGGTCTAAACAATGTCGATAGGGTCAGTATATGGATTCGACTTAATTTGATAATTGGGTAATATCTGAATTGATTATTCAGTTTTTCCAAATAATAAGGGCGCGAAGGTGGATAAGTTTTCGGATATGACGTTGTTTGTCAGCATCGTTAAACATCAAGGTCTGGCAGCGGCGGGAAGGGAGTTAGGTTTGTCTCCGGCGACGGTAACGGCAAGGCTGCAAGCGATAGAAGAACGCTATGGCGTAAAGCTGCTCAACCGAAGCACACGCCACGTATCACTCACGGACGCAGGGGCAATGTACCATCAGGCTTGTCTGAACATCATTGATAGCGTGAAAGAGACGGAAAACTTACTGCAAACGGGTATTTCGGAAGTGCGCGGAACGTTGAAAATTTCAGCTCCACGAGATATTGGCAAACAAATTATTTCGCCGATGGTGTCGGCTTTTTCTGAGCAATATCCGGATGTGACGCCTTATCTTTATCTTAATGACAATTTATCGAACTTGGCTGAATCGGGGCTCGATTTAGTGATTCGTTACGGTGAGTTAGCGGACAGCAATCTCATTTCGCGCAAGCTGGCGTCGAGTCAACGTGTGCTGTGCGCGTCACCTGATTATTTGTCGAAGCAAGGTGTCCCAAACTGTCCACAAGATCTCGCGGATCATCGCTGCTTAGCCATGGTGCGTAGCAATGAAGAATTAAAAACGTGGCACTTTAAAGATGAAGAGTCTCACCAAACGATCACGGTCACGCCAAAGCGCTTTTCTGATGATGGTGAAGTGATTCGACAATGGGCGTTGGAGGGGGCGGGGATTGCGTTGAAATCGATTTTAGATATTCAACAAGACCTCAAACAGCAACGTTTAGTAACGGTTTTGGATGGGTATATGAAAAACTTCAGCGCCTTCTCGCAAGGCGCTGAAGCGGATCTGCATGTCATTTATCAAAGCCGTCAATATCAACCGAAAAGAGTTCGCCTGTTTTTGGACTTTCTAGTTGAGCAATTTAGCGCGCTGAGTGATGCCAGCAATCAGCTCTAGATGCGATTCAGAGGTTTCTCGGCGGTGGCGATAAATCCCGACGGTGCCAGGGTTTGGTTCTTTTTCCATGGTTAAGCATCGTAAGCCAAAGGATTCCAAATACGGTTGCAGATGGCGAGTATAAGACATCACCGCGACGCTTTCTTTCAGTACATCAATGCTGGCGAGCAGAGAATCCACTTCGTAAGTCGGTCTGTCATCCAGTTGCTGCCTTTCGCGTTCATTTTGTTTCGGGATTGGGTTATCGATGACGTGAGCGAATTTCTTAGCGTCATAAGTGACCGAAAGAGCGGGGTATTCGTGCAGCATCTCTTCGGTGACGGTTTTCCCTAGAAGTGGGTGGCTTGGGGAAACAAAATAGGCATCAACCGTTTGAAATAACGGAATAAACGTAACATCGCATTTAGACGACAAGCCGACAATCTCGTGGCCGATGAAGAATTCAATCTGTTCGTTGATTAATGAATCCATCAAGCCTAAGTGGTTGCCAAATTCGACGTGTGTAGATGCCGATGGCTGCTTGGTCAGATGTTCATTGAGTGCTTGTTTGACGAACAGCGGCCACCACGCATCGCCAGTACCCATTTTAATTTTTCCGACTTGGTACTGTTTCCGTTCATCAATGCTTTGCATCATTTGGTTGTATTCATGCTGCATCGCGTTGCTATGGCGATAGAGGATGCGTCCGTATTCGGTCAACACCATGCCATTAGGATGGCGTTCAAACAGCGTTACGCCGAGATTCTCTTCCAGCTTCTTTAAATTGCTTGTTACCGTTGGCTGGCTTAACCCTGCCATTCTTGCCGCAGCGCTGATGCTTTGGCAGCGTGCAACCAGTAAAAATTGCTGCAGA
Organism: Vibrio sp. 1167; assembly: GCF_033340375.1. Lineage (NCBI taxonomy): Bacteria > Pseudomonadati > Pseudomonadota > Gammaproteobacteria > Vibrionales > Vibrionaceae > Vibrio > Vibrio sp. 1167. Next base: position 236,100 of record NZ_JAWOWK010000003.1, read on the forward strand.
GATTTGTCCATTTTCTTTCCCCTCTAAGAACGAGGGGTATTTTGCACAATTTCATTTATAAATCACAAATCTGTAATCTCATTTGATTGAAATTATGCGCATTTCATAGATCTACATCACTGTTGGGGTTTGACGTATAGATGTTATCTATAGCTCGCTCCTGACTTCCTATTTTCCCCTCAAAAAGGTGTTCTTTAGACTGTCGCCAAAACAACAATCTAAGGGATGAACATGAAACCGAGTTTTATTGCGCTTGCTGTCGCGTCTTGTATTGGTCTTGCTGGATGTGGGTCAGATTCCTCTGATGCGCCTGTGCCGGTCGACAAACCAATTATTTCAGCCGACTTATATTTACGTGGTTTAAATGGGGATTGGGGCACGGCAGAGCATGCCAAGCTAAACTATTTGGGTAATAACGAGTACGAAACCGTACTGCGCGTCGCTCGAGGTAGCAATCAGTTCAAGATTGCTGATCCGGGTTGGCAGATCCAATACACCTATTTTGAGGAGCCCGCGGCGTTCGATAAAGCTCAGGAGTACCTGCCAAAACCAGACACGAATGAAGCGTGTATGAACGGTGATTGCAACTCTGAGATCACGTTTGAAGACAAAGGGTATTACAAGTTTTCTGTGAGCTTTGCCGATGAAAGTCGCGCGACAATGACTGTGACGAAAGCAACGCAAGAAGAAGCGGAAAAATACTACTCTGATGCGATTCTCGACCCTGCAATGGTGCATGAAGGGCATCAGAATAAAGAAGTGAAACTGTTCGCCAATTACGATGACTCGAGTGATACCGTGATTTTTTCGGTGAAAGATCCTAAAGCTGAGCTGCGTGAATTTGGTATTTCAACGACGACAGAATTGCGTGATGCGCTCGACCAAGGCTTAGTGATCAATGAACAAACAGGGCCGCGAGTGGTGTCGGGCGATGTCGCGTTTGACGCGTTGTTTGCGTTGACGATGAAAGAGCTAGACCAGCTTGCCGTTTCTGAAATCAAAGACGGCAATTACAACTACAACAACCCAATCAAAGCGGAAGTTTTTGAGACGGGCGCGAAGTGGCATTACGTATGGACGCGTGATTTGGCGTACGCAGCAGACCTTTCGCTTGCATTGATGAATCCAACTCGCGTGCAAAATGGTTTGAATTTCAAATTGTCCGCCTTCCGCGATACGACCGATCAGCAATACGATGGCGAGCAGATTGTGCAAGACACGGGCACTGGCGGTAGCTGGCCAATCAGTACCGACCGCACGACTTGGGCGCTTGGTGCAGAACGCTTACTTTCGGCATTGGATGGGGAAGAGTACAACCAATTTGCCGAGCGCGCTTACAAAGCGATCAGTAATACACTTGAAGCCGATCGCCTGGCGGCTTTTGATGCGAAATCTGGTTTATACACTGGTGAGCAATCATTCCTTGATTGGCGTGAGCAAACTTACTCAACGTGGACGCCAAACGATGTCAACGCGATTGGTAACAGCAAAGCGTTATCGACAAACGTGGTTCACTACCGCGCGATTCAGCTCGCGGCTAAGTTGGCAGAGAAGTACGATTCAACCAACGCGGTCAAATACACCGAGTGGGCTGCACAGCTAAAAACCGCTATCAACGATCAGTTTTGGAATGCTGCACGCGGTATGTACGTGAGTTATTTGTTTGATAATGGCAAAGACATCGCGGTCGACAAATATGACATGTTGGGCGAAGCACTGGCGATCATCAGTGGTGTGGCAAGTGATGCGCAGGCGAAACAAATCATGGCCAATTACCCACACAGTGAGTTTGGCGTGCCGGTTTACTTCCCTCAACAACCGGACGTGCCTGTGTACCATAACCGCGCAATTTGGCCATTTGTTACCGCGTACAGCTTGCGCGCCGCGCATCAAACACAAAACGTGGCTGCGGCGAACAATGCGATTCAATCGTTGGTTCGTGGTACGGCAACCAACTTATCCAACATGGAAAACTTAGAGTGGCTTTCTGGTAAGTCATTCATCATCCATAGTGATCATGGTGAAGATCCAAGCATGGATGGCCCAGTGATTAACTCTCAGCGTCAGCTTTGGTCTGTGGGTGGCTACTTGAACATGGTGGTAGAGACCCTATTTGGCATCCATACCGAAACAGGTAAGTTGGAAGTGAAGCCATTTATCACAAGTTGGGTGCGCAATAAGTTGTTGGCTCAGTCTGAACAAATCACGTTGGAAAACTTTGCCTTTAAAGGAAAGAACTACTCGGTAACCATTGATTTGCCTGAAGTAAGCAAAGATGAAACAGGTTACTACCCAGTTGAAAATGTCACGATGGACGAAGAGGGGCATTTCCACGTGACACTGGGCGCGCTTGTGAATGTAGATAGCAGCATTACTTTAGTTTCTGGGGTGAAACCGTATGTGAGTGAAGACAGTCGCGTTTATTCTCCGCAAGAGCCAACATTGGTGGTAAAAAGCGTTGATAATTCGGTTTCGATTGACGTGACGAGCAAGTACAACGTGAACTTGTATCGCAATGGCGAGCTGATTCAAAAGAACGTGATTGCTCAATCTTATTCCGATACGCCAACAGGTTTTGCTTGTTATTTGGCTGAAAGCATTAACGATAAAGGCTTCCGTTCTAACCCAAGCCAACCGGTTTGTGTCGGTGAAGAGATCCGCATCAAACTTGATGGCGAATATCAGCCACTCAAAGACAATGTCTCAGTGGTTACGGTGAGCAAAGACAGTGGCATCGTAAAAGGTGCAGAGTCGTTTACAGCTCCTGTAACGGGCACTTACCAGTTCGATGCTTGGTACAACAATAACCTAGGACAACTTAATACTGGCATCACGAACACCGTGAAATTGTTAGAGGTATTGGATGATGAAGGTAAGGTGGTTGGCCAAGGTTACTTGCAGATGGGCCATATTGGTGAAAACCAAGGTATGCGTTACTCAACGCCAATTGAAGTAGCGTTGGAGCAGGGGAAAACCTATCAGATCGCGTTGAAGGACCACTTCAATATGAGTTACCTCACATCGAATGAAACCTACATCTACGCTGGTGGTATTGAGGGTGAAAAGAACGAAGCACAAATCGCAGATATTCGAATCACACCTTTAATGTAGGTTGTTTTAACAAAGCTGTGTTTTAGAAAACTGTGTTCTAAGAAAGACAAAGCCGCTGAGATTATCAGCGGCTTTGTTGTATTTGCTATCGGTGGCCGTTTACAGATTAGTTTGCAGCCTGCGGACGAGGTTTACGGCGCTGACCTGACGGTTTGTTTCCTGCAGGCTTAGCATTGTTTGGCTTGCGGTTACCAGACGGTTTACCAGCGTTGCCACTCTTATTACCGTTTGGTTTATTTCCACTCGGTTTATTGCCATTTGGCTTGTTGCCGTTAGGTTTACGGTCATCTGGTTTACTGTTTGCACGACCTTGGCCTTCACGGTTGCCTTTAGGCTTGCCCGCACCGCCTTGGTTGGTGCTGTTTTTGTTGCCGTTGTTACCACCGTTGAAGCGACGTTTAGGTTTGTTTGCACCATTGCCTGCTTTCTTTTCGGCTGCTGGGGCGTTTTCACTTGCAGCATTTGGCGCTTTTGGTTTTTTCGGCTTCTTAGGTTTTTTCGGTTTGATTGGGCGAGTATCCAGTTTAGATTCTGGCACCACATTGGTTGGCGCAAAACCTTCCAACTCTTTACGTGGTAGTACTTCTTGAATCAAACGTTCAATCGCAAACAACTCAGATGCTTCTAGCGCACACACCAGTGAAATCGCTTTACCTACTTCGCCCGCGCGGCCAGTACGACCAATACGGTGAACGTAGTCTTCTGCCACTTTCGGTAGCTCAAAGTTCACCACTTGCGGTAATTGCGGAATATCAATACCGCGCGCAGCAATGTCCGTCGCGACCAAAACACGAATTTCACCCGATTTGAAATCCGCCAGTGCTTTGGTACGTGCGCCTTGGCTCTTGTTGCCGTGGATGGCAGCAGCCGGTAGATTTTGTTCGATCAGGAACTTCGCTAGACGGTTTGCGCCGTGTTTCGTTTTCGTAAACACCAGCACTTGCTTCCAATCGCCGTCTTTGATCAATTTAACCAACATCGGTGCTTTTTTCTTCACGTCTGCTGGGTAGATGCTTTGCTCAACCGTTCTCGCCGTCGAGTTTGCCGGGTTCACTGAAATCTCAACCGGGTTGTTCACCAAGCCTTTCGCAAGATCGCGGATCTCATCCGAGAAAGTCGCCGAGAACAGTAGGTTCTGACGTTGTTTTGGTAGCAGAGCTAGGATCTTACGAATGTCACGGATAAAGCCCATATCCAACATGCGGTCAGCTTCATCCAGTACCAGAACTTCTAGTTGGTCGAACTTCACTGCATTTTGGTTGTACAAATCCATCAGGCGGCCTGGTGTTGCTACCAACACATCCGCACCTTTGCGAAGACGCAGCATTTGCGGGTTGATCTTCACACCACCAAAAACAACCGCACTGCTTAGTGGAAGATGACGGCCGTACATAAACACGTTTTCTTGCACCTGAGCCGCAAGTTCACGCGTTGGCGTCAGGATAAGTGCACGCACTTGGTTAGCACGAACGCGAGGGCCGTTCGATAAACGCTCAAGAATCGGTAGCGTAAAGCCTGCAGTTTTACCTGTACCAGTCTGCGCTGCTGCCATTACGTCTTTCCCTTCCAAAATAGCAGGAATTGCTTTTGCCTGAATTGGCGAAGGGGTGTCGTAGCCTTTCTCTTGAATAGCTTTAAGGATTGGAGCAGATAGACCTAACGAGGTAAAACCCATATGTATGATTCTCAATTGTAGAGTTAGATAACAACGCGCCGAAAACAAATCGGTGCGAAAAGTGCGACATTCTGAGGCTTTTACGCGCAGGCTTCAACTAATTCCGTCATGGATAAATATTTGAACTGGATCTCATTTCTTTTTGGCAGGCAAAACTGATAACTGGTTTGGTCGATCGATTGAATGGTTTTACGTTGGCGATGCCCATTCTTACATCGCTATCACGGTATGCAGTTTTAGTTTATCAAATGCTGTTCGGAGTGTGGGGGAGGCTTGCTCCTTTCATTACTCCGCTTTTGCATGCGTTAAAAACGCACTCGTCAATTGCTGAAAGAGCGAATCTACCGATGGGCGGTCGGATACATGATGGAAGAGCGGTGTGTGGACATCACCACGAATATCATCGCTGTGACCGCAAAGCTGATTACACATTCGTACTGGTTCGACAATCTTCTCGACGTCGGCATCAATCAGAATGCATGCTTGTGACAATACCACTTGTCCGCCGCCTTTTTTAAGTAAAACACGCTGCGCGGTTCCCACGACTTTTTGCCCGCCAATGTTGAGGTTGTACTCGCCATCGCAGTAGGAATAAGGCGTAGCATGAACATCCACTTTCACGCCGAGCTGTTTAAAGAAAACCGTTAATATTGCACATAAATCGAGATACGCTTTTTTGATGTTGTAAGGCTCGCCTTCTGGCCAGTGGTAAATGTGGGATAGATTGATAATACCTGGCACCTGAGGGACTGGGGCACCACCGGTTTTACGAGAAAAGAGCTTCCAGCCAGACGTATTTAACGCATGTTCTAACTCATTAGACACTGGCCATTTCTTACCCGCGGGAAGCACGAGCGTTGGACTTTTTACTTGCCAAAGCAATAGCACTTGCGAGAGTTGGTTGGACTGAACTTGTTTAATGAGCTCATCTTCTTTGTCAAATGCATCAGCGACTTCCGTAGCTGTGTAGCGAATTAGCTTATTTTTAGCAACCAAACTCTATCCCTCGCGGCTATTTAATCGTTACTGTTGTATCTCAGATACAGCTTTATTGCTAGGTCTGAGTGATTAGGTTTTTGCTCGCTAGCTGCATGATCACCTTTTGGATCTTTTCCGTTGTCCATTAATTCTACTTGAACACGCGATAAAAAGTTTTTGCTAGTCATCACATCAGCCATTCATAAAATCTGCCATCTATGAAAAATTTTGGCGATATAAGTATGAAAAAGCGAGTGATGACTCTCGCGTTAGCGGCATCATTAACGGGATGTGTGACGTTCCCAACTCAAGAATCTGAGCAAGTACAGGTGCTTTGGGACAATGTGAATGCGATTGAAAACTGTGAACTAATGGGTACCGTGATCGGCTCAGAAGGACACTTTTACGATTACTGGTTTCACGCAGATAAAGACATGGTTTGGGGGACGCTAAACCAAATGCGCATCAAGGCGGTGGATTTAGGCGCAGATACCTTGTACTTGTATCAACCGTTGAGCTTTTCTACGTCAGTGACGATGTTTGCAAATGCTTACAAGTGCAAACAGTAGCGATTTTCTTGCTCATAATTGAAAGACAGGCGCTGCTCGCCTGTCTTTGATGCGTTCTACAAATACTGGAGACTTTGCGTTAATTAACGTTTGCTGTCGCCACCGCTGATGTATCAGAAAACGACAATGTAAAGTCTCGCTCGGTATTAAGCACTTTGGCTGGAAACTCTAAGCTCAACTGCGTATGTGGCGCGACTTCTGAAGCAATGCTAGTAACGAATTTTCGGGTTTCTCCAGGAGAGATCGATATGTCACTTCCACCTTGTGATGAGAGCTCAGCGATACCCATTGTTTCAAGTGTGTTACCTGCAGTATCCGCCAGGTGTAATAAAGACTCTGACTTGTAGATTAATTCTCCACTTTCTGTGCGATATGCATTAAACGAGTTGAAATTTGGTTGCAATGATCCTTGTGAACCAATGTTAGTAACGGAAAATGTCACATTAGCGCCATCAAAGTTCTCGACTCTTACAAGTACGTTACTGTCTTGGTAACGAGCGGCTGCCGCCGCAGTTGCTTGCTGTTTCTGCCTCTGTTTCTCTTTTTCAATGTCGCTTAACTGTTTCTGCTCATTAGCGATTCGATTCTTTGCCATGGAGTACGACTGATCGACCATTGCTATTAAAGCGGGGATTGAATACAAAGTGAGGCCTTCCAAATGGTCAAAGTCGATTTTGGCATGTTGAGTACGTTTATGATTAGAAAATTGGCAGTAACCATCAATCAAACTGATTAAAGCCACTTCAAAAGTGCCCTGTAATCGGCTTACTTCCTGTGCTGCTTTCTCTAGATTTGAGCGGACTTTCCGAATCTCTTCCAAACTCTTTTGTGAAAGACGACCGTTTGGCGATACGTCGTTAGAAACCGAAACCAGTTCTTCGGTCACAAATGGATTGTTTTCGGCAGGAATCACCGTAGTGATACGGTTAGATTTGGTGATGTCTTCGCCTAATAAAACTATCATTTTTTGCGATGCGGCGGTTGTGTTGCCCACTAATACGTCACTACAGTTTGGCGACGTATTGGCATACCCGGCGAATGCGGTAAAAAGTGAAAGTGTAACGGACCAGCCGATGGTGACGAGTCCTGTCGTGGTTCGAGTATTCATCCTGATAACCCCTCTGTCATTTGGTGCGATTCACTGACGTAATTGCCAATCAAAAGATTGGCTCGCGACATTCAGAATGGTTCTGGTCAACCCTTCGTAGTGGGTATGCCCACAGATGCTTTTTTAGTCGTTTATCAACCACTAAGCCACGATTGATAAAGTGTCTGAAATTGAGAGCATTAACGCTGCGAAGTTGATGTCTTTGACTGAAAGATAGACGTAACTTTTCTAACCATCAAATACGTGATTGAGTTCTCATTTTTATATGAGTGAGAGGTTCAAGAGAAAACAGGCACTTACTGTAGAGAGTTGATTTGAAGGAAAAATATAAATTTTTTTGGGGAACTTTTTTGATGCTGCCTTTGAGATTTTTTTTGAATCTCAAAGGCAGGTTCTTACACTCGTGTTCAATTACAACGTGTTGAGGACATCCGCGAGTCGAGAGACAGCTGTCGTCAGTTCTTCTGGTGTAGCATTGGTAAAGTTAAGACGCAGAGCGGCTTTTACCTTTGAACCTTCTGGATAAAAGACCGGGCTCGGCACTACAGCAACCCAGTTTGCGAGAAGGTTTTTCGCCAGTTCGAAGGTGTCGCATTCTGGAATCTCGACCCAAACGAACATACCACCATCGACGGGTTTGAGTACGCAACTTTCTGGCAGCTGTTTTTGCAGTTCAGCAAACATGACATCGTAACGTGATTTGTAAAGCGCACAGATGGTTGAAATGTGCGTTTCGAAGTTGTCATGTTGCAGTAGACCATGCAGCAAAGCTTGCATAGGAATACTAGAGTGCAGATCGGCACCTTGTTTAATTTTGATGAGTGGCTCAAGGTAGCTACTCTTGCCCGTAACTACACCAATACGCAAGCCTGGTGAAGCTATTTTGGAGAAAGAGCGCAATACGATGGAGTGCTGTGGGCAGAAGTCCGAAACCAGTGGAAGCGCTTCACCAGAAAAACGCAGCTCGCGGTATGGTGCGTCTTCAATGAATGCCACGTCGTATTGTATACAAAGCTCGGCAACTTTTTGGCGAGTCTCTAGCGCCCAGCACACGCCCGTTGGGTTGTGAAAATCGGGCACGGCATAGAACATTTTCGGTTGCTGTGTAGCAAAGCATTGTTCAAGTTCTTCAAGGTTTGGACCACACTCGGTTTGTGAAACAGTCACGATGTTGGCTTGCACTAGACCGAATACTTGCATAGCACCAAGGTAGCTCGGTGCTTCCATTACCACTTTATCGCCCGGATTCACGTACGCACGCGCAATCAAATCTAGCCCTTGCTGAGAGCCCGTTGTGATCATCGCCAAATGAGATTCTGGCAGCTGGTAATAATCGGTCAAAAAATTAAGTAGCGGTGCGTAGCCTGCTGTTGCGCCATATTGAAACACCTCTGGCATATTCGCGAGGTTTTCTAGCGTCGGTTTCATTAAGTCGATCGGGAAGGTTTTTTCGTCCGGTAAGCCACCTGCAAGAGAAATGACGTTCTTATCGCTTGCTGCTGCGAGGATCTCTCGGATGTAGGATGACTTAGTTTGTTGTAATGACTGTGCGATTTCCATGTGCTGTGCTTCTCGTAATTGTCTTTTTTTATGTCAGAAATAGTATAGGTAAATTGCCAAGCTTGGTGTGTCCATTTATGCTATTTAAGCGAAAGTTTACTCCGTGAGCCATCAACAAGTTTCCAGAATCAATGACGTGCTGTTTTACATTCACCAGGACATTAGCAGAGATTTATCGGCTAAAGAGCTAGCAGATGTAGCAGCCTATTCTGAACAGCACTTCCATCGTATTTTTAAAGATGTGGTAGGGGAGTCTGTCCATCAATATATCCGTCGCACAAGAATGGAATACGCCGCCAATCAACTGATGTTTGATACCAGCTCATCGGTGTTAGACATTGCTAACAAGTGCGGCTTTAGCTCGGTATCTTCTTTTAGCCGAGCGTTTAAAGCAACGTTCGCTATGTCTCCTGGTGCGTGGCGAAAGCATGATTTACAAGTCGCAGAAAAGCCGTATCTAAAAGATCCGGAAGTGGCTGCGGGTTATCATCGGGTTGCGAAACGCGAGTTGCCAGAACCTAAAATTATGGAGGTTCCACAACGCTTTGCGGCTTATGTGCGGCATGAGGGTTATAGCCGTTCCATTCGCAATGCGTGGCTGATTTTGAAGGCGTGGGCAAGCTCTGAGAATCGGGACTTTTCGGTTCAATACGGTTTGCATCACTCCAACCCCGCTTGGGTCGAGCTCGATAAGTGTCGCTATGTGGCTTGTATGGCGATTGATAAGCCGCTTAAAGTACGCGGTGTCGTGAATCAAATGACGATTCCGGGTGGTTTGCATGCTGTTTTTCGCTTAACAGGGGTATATGGAGAGCTTCTTCCTCAATTGAGTATGGTGTTAGAGAAGTGGTTGCCGAATTCAGGCTTTAAGCAGCGTTCTACTCCCGCTTATGTTCACTATCATAAAAACCATTTCCTCAGCCATGATGAGGCGTTTGAGCTGGACTTCTATCTGCCCATCAGCTTTTTCTAACTGGAGTATTTATTTACTATCCGTAAGGAAGAAAATGCTAAGCTCTATATGGTGATTTTTTACAAATAATTGAAAATTAAATGAACATCGATCATGTAAAGCTATTTGTCCGTTTGGCTTCGACACACAACATCAGCATGGCTGGTCAGGAGCTTGGACTTTCTCCTGCTGTCGCTAGCGCACACATCAATAAACTTGAGGACAGCTTAGGAGTTCGTTTAGTTCATCGCACCACACGCAAAGTTTCCTTAACTGAAGAGGGGCAGGCATTTTTACCTCACGCGGAGGAGGTCCTTGCAACAGTGGAGGCAGCAAGGGGAGCTGTTGGCTCAGGGCAGAGCGCGCCAACGGGAGTATTACGTATAACCGCCTCTGCAACTTTTGGTCGCTTGCATATTGTGCCCGCATTAAAAGGTTTTATGGCGCGTTACCCAGGGTTAACCGTGGACTGCCGATTTTCTGATTCCATTATGGATCTGGTTGAGGGAGGTTTTGATGTCGCCATTCGTGTCGCTGAGTTGAAAGATTCTTCATTGGTCGCAAGAAAGCTTGCGCCAGATCGTCGTATTATCGTTGCATCACCAGATTATATTGAACAATTTGGGAGACCCAACAAGCCCCAAGACTTGACGAATCATGAGTGTATTAACTTAGTTGGAATGAATAATTGGTCATTCAATACAAAAGATGGAATGTTCAATGTAAGAACTTCTGGTCGTTTTAAAACCGATAATGGTGATGCGATGAGAGACGCGACGGTAAACGGGTTAGGTATTTCTATCAACTCGGTTTGGAGTGTTTATCAAGAATTACAAAGTGGTCAGCTAGTGGAAGTACTCGAAGATCACCCTTTAGCGATGGATGCTGGGATTTGGGCTGTGTACCCAAGCTCTCGTTTAATTGCGCCTAAGGTGCGTGCCTTTATTGATTACTTTGCTGAATACTATGGCACGCCACCTTATTGGGAGTTTGCGGAAAAGTGATAACAAGCTTCACTTATCGAATACATTGTTTTTAAGGTCCGAATAAAAACGAACCTCAAGATAATTCTTAATTGTTATTAATAGAGTTTGCTTAGGATTAATTCAATACTATCAATTATCTGCTGTGTTTTGCTTTGATCTAATGCATCAGGGTGTGGGGGCGCGAATGCTTCAATGTCATTATCGAAGTACATACCATGCGCTTGAGCAAACTCTTCTGATAGCGCAGCGCGAGTTAGAATATCTGCTCCTAAGCGGATATCACCACCAGCAACCCCATAAGCATCTTTAACCATCTTACTACCTAGGAATGATTTTGGGTTTACTGATACCAACATAGGGCCAGTGTTCTTAAGCTTTAGTCCGATTGCTCGTGACCACATCGTTAATGCCAATTTGCTTTGGGCATATGCTTCGCCATCTGACAATGGTTTATTACCGACTAAAGCGCTAGTGTTTACTGTTGTTTGTGCAGCTGAAGACAAATTAACCACACGACCCGTATCACCGAGCAACGGCAATAGCTCTCTAGTGAGTAAGTAGGGAGCAATGGTGTTGACTGCGAAGCGTACATCAAGACCCTCTTTAGTTCTTGGATTTGGTGTTGCGTACACACCAGCATTGTTAATGATGACGTCTAAACGATTGAACCGTTCTGTTATCTCCATCACTATCTGTTTTACCGCATTGGGAGAGGATAAATCAGCAACAAGGCTTTCAACTTTACCACTTTTCATCTCCCTCAAACTTTGCTCAACTTGTTGAATTTTCTCTATATTCCGGCCATGGATTATTACGTGTTGTTCACGCTTAATTAACATTTTCGCGGTTTCTAAACCAATACCGTCAGTAGATCCAGTAACTAGAATTGTCTTTCGCATGATCGCTCTCATTGTTGAGGGTTATTATAGAACGATCATAGTGGCATCTTTTGCATTCGACTATTGAGACTAAAAAGAAAACACTTTCTAGGAAAAATTGAAAATAACTTTGTTGTTCTTTTTGTGGACGGTGCGACGAATTAACGTCTCATTAGATGCTACGGTTATACATGTGGTGCTCAAAAATTAGGCACTGTTTTGTACTCAAATAATAGCCAAGAGGTCTCTATGTTAGGTGAAAATCACTCATTAACTCATGAATTCCCAGAACATTTGGATACCATTACTCAGCTTACCGAAAACGATGCATCATTTGCTGAAACCGTTAAAAACTACAATGCTTTAGATAAGGAAATCCGCGTACTAGAACTTCAAGGAAGCCCGATTGATGATCACGAAATGAACGTGTTAAAACATAACCGGGCTGAGCTCAAAGACTGGCTCCACTCGCGAATAATGGGTTCTTAGTGACGAAATGATCATCGGCTCGTAAATTGCGGGCCGATTTTAGTTCCAATGGACGATGCCAAGTGTGCAAACATTAGGAGTGCTGAGCAGGAGCTTGGAGCGGCAGGTGACCAGTTTTTACCCAAATGATCGTTTCTTGCTCTACAAAAGGAAAATGCTCGCTCATATGTGGGCTTCGGATCCAAGAGAGAGCGGGATAGGTACCTAGCTCGTCTCTAAACTCTCCTGACAATACGAAAATTTCTTCACCACCAAAGTGACGGGGTGGTTGAAACTTCTCACCTTTTGGCCATTTAACCAACGCGACATGTTCGTGCTCAAAATGATGCAGAGGCATGACTTGCAACCCACCGACACCACTCTGCCAGCTCGCTTGGTTTGTATTAATGCGAACTGTTTCAAGATCCTCAGATTCGAACTGATTTAGTTTAACTAAAATCACACAGCCTTCTTTGCTAAATGGTGCGTGTTGACTTCCTGGAGGGTTACGAAGGTAAGTGCCAGCAGGGTAGTCACCGTATTCGTCAGAGAATACTCCCTCGAGCACCAATATTTCTTCTCCTCGAGGGTGAGGATGAGTCGAAAACTGCGAATTTGGCTTGTACTTAACGACGCTGGTGGTATGCCCTGATTCTTTGGCTTCTCGTTCCAAAGGTTTGCGCCACACACCTTTGGAAGGGCTGGCGATCCACTCCTGTTGAGCAGTATCTATCACGATTCTTTTTGAAAAATCCATATTCAACATATTGAAATTCCGTTACTTATTTAATTACTAATTCTCATTAGTATACGTATAAAAAACATCAATTGATTCATTTGTTGATAGCCCAATTCATGGATTGAGTACGAACATGAAATCGGAGCCTAATTTAAATTTCTGCTTGTGTAATGAGAATTGTTATATTATAACATCGCAAAATTAAATGTTATAACATAACAAAAAGGAAATAGTAGTGAATAAGAAATTGGTGTCTCTCGTGATCGGTAGCATTTTTGCATCCCCTGTTTTTGCCGACACACTATCGAACCCACAGATTGGTGTTGTTGTTGATGGCTACTACCAAGATGGCCAACGTCATAATTCTGAGCGCGAAGAAGGCTTTGGTCTAGGCCATACGGAATTAAACTTCTCATCACATATCGACGACAAGTTTTACGGCGCATTGACCGCGGTTCTTGAAAGTCATGGTGATGAGACAGAATTAGAGCTTGAAGAGGCATTCATCGAAACTTTGGCATTGCCATATGGTGTAAACGTGCGCGCTGGCCGATTCCTATCTGACTTTGGTTACCTGAACAACCAACACATGCACACCGATAGCTTTGTTGAGCGTCCAATTGCTTATCGTACTTTCCTTGGCTCGCACTACTACGATGATGGTGTACGTGCAAACATCGTGTTGCCAACCGACCTTTATGTAAAACTTGGTGTAGAAGCGCTCAGTGGTAGCAAAATGTCTTCTGTCGAAGATGGTTCTGAAGTTGGCGTGTACACCACGACGCTGAAGCTTGGTAGTGACTTCTCCGAATCTTCAAGTTGGCAGTTTGGTTTAAGTTACCTGCGTAACGAAAACGGCAAGGTTAAAGAATTCGAAGATCACGACCACGGTCATGAAGAAGAGCAGGAGCACGATCACCATCATGGCGCAGCAGTGACAGGTGCGAACCTTTACGGTGCTGATTTTGTTTGGAAATGGGCACCAGACGGTAATTACAAATACAGCAACTTCACGCTATCGGCTGAATACATGCTGTTAGACGGTGTGGTAGATAGCAAATATAAAAACGATGCAGAGTCACCAGACAACTTAAGCGCTTACTATGTTTCGGGTGTTTATCGCTTCAACCCAAGCTGGTCAGCAGGTCTACGTTACGGCGAAGCAGAAAGCTACGATGGTCATGCACATGGCGACCACATGCATTTTACTGAGCTGAATGATAAAGAAATGGATGCGATGATCGCATGGGATTCTTCTCACTTCGGTACTATCCGTGCGCAATACACTCGCATTGATAACCAAGACAGTGAGACAGACAACGTGTTCACTCTGCAATACGTGATGACATTTGGAGCGCACGGTGCTCATGCGTTCTAAGCTGACATTAAATAAATGCAGTTTGGTGATGATGGCGGCAGGAGCTGCCATCATTGCTTCGCCTGCTTCGGCTCTAAACATTTTCGTTTGTGAGCCAGAATGGAAAGCCTTTCTTGAAAGCCACGCGCCAGATGCCAGTATTTATTCAGCGACAACGGCTAAGCAAGACCCACATTACGTACAAGCTCGTCCTTCTTTGATTGCGAAGATGCGCCAAGCGGACATGGCAATGTGTTCGGGCGCAGAACTAGAGGTTGGGTGGTTACCTATGCTGCAAGTTCGTAGCAGCAATGCGGCGGTGCAAAATGGTGCGCCGAGCATGATCTACGCGACGGACTTCGTGCGCATGTTAGATACTCATGCTCACGTTGACCGTAGCATGGGAGATATACACGCTCACGGTAACCCACATGTTCAATTTGCGGCAAATGACATGATTCCATTATCTCGTAAAGTCACGGATCGCCTAAAAGCGATTGATCCCGACAACGCACAAAGTTACCAAGTGAATGGTATGAAGTTTCGTGCTCATTGGCGTAAAAAGCTTAAAGAATGGAATGAGAAAGGTGCGGCTTTAAAGGGTAAGCAAGTTGTCGGTTATCACGCGACGTATCGTTATTTGTACGATTGGCTCGGAATGAAGCAGATTGCCGATCTCGAACCTAAACCGGGCATTTCACCGACCACATCTCACCTGCAATCACTTACCAAGTTAGATGCTGACAGTTTTGATGCGATTGTTTACTCCTCTCATCAGGATCAGCGTCCAGCGAACTGGTTGCAAGATCATACTGACAAACCTGTGATTCAACTGCCATTGACCGTTTCTGAGGGTGAAAGCTTGGATGAGATGTACGATCAGGTCATTGATGATTTACTGGATGTGTTAGTGCCGCCCGTTCCTGTGAAGATCTAAGTATGGCGGATTATGCATGGCTTTTACCTGCGGTTTTGTGTGGTTTAATTGCGTTGGTTGGCAACATCGTTCTGGGGCAACAAGTTCTTAATCGTCAGATCATCTTTATAGATTTGGCGGTGGCGCAAGTCGCGGCATTGGGGGCAGCACTAAGCCACTACTGGTTAAGCCAATACGCGCTGTTCTCAGGCTCATTCTTTGGCGAAATGATTGGCCCTTGGGTGATGTCTTTGATGCTTTGCGGTTTGATTGCCTTAATGGAGAAACGATACCAGCAACATTTAGAGCCCATGATTGGCAGCTTGTTTGTCGTATCTGCATCGCTGGCGATCCTGCCGGTGAGTAAAGACCCACACGGCGGAGACTTTATTCAAGGCATTCTTAATGGGCAATTGTTATGGGCGACTTGGGCAGACGTTTGGCCTTTGGCACTCATTACCGCTGCGATGTTGCTATTGGTTTGGTTAAAACCTGCGTTTATGTGCGGTAGTGGTTTTTATCTGATCTTTGCAATCCTCATGCCCATTACGGTCAAGTTAACCGGCATTTATTTAGAATTTGCTTTGTTGGTTATTCCAGCTTTATGTGCGGCAGCATTGAAGGGAACTCGATTCTTTGTCGCTAGTATCAGCATTGGTATTGTTGGGATCTTATCGGGTATTGCCGCATCGGCTCGCTATGACTTACCGAGTGGTGCGAGTATTGTGATCACCCTGTTTATTGCTGGCATGTTGTTTAATCTCTTGCTTCAGCCTTTTCTGGTGAAAATAACAAAACCAGCTTTTGTAAGAGATTAAGAGACAAGTAATATTGGTCTGATGAAGTAGTATTTGATTAATCAGACCAATACTTTTCTATCCAAGTCCTCCAATCGTGTAACTTTGCGCCTTTCAACACACTTTCTTACGTTGATCTTGCCATAGTCATCAAGTTGCCTTGATTAGTTCACATTCGACTCCCAGACTGTTTCTATAGTTTTTATAAGATATAAAAGACCCTGCGTATGAGAAGCGCAGCTGTAACGCGACTAGGCATAAAAACAAAAAACGCTAGGGATACAAGCGAATTTGTAATCTCAACATTTAAGGAAGACCAAGATGAAACCGGAAAAAGTAGCAGTAGTCACTGGTGCGGCTCGTGGTATTGGCCAAGCTATTTGTGAGCAATTACTGGAGGATGGATTCCACGTAATCGGGCTAGACATATCGCCCGTGGAATGGAGCCAGTCGGCGCAGCTAAGCAGTTATCAAGTCAACTTGTGTGATGCCGAAGCTGTCAGTGAAGTGGTAGAAAGTGTTGTAGAGCAGCACGGAAGAATCGATGCTCTGGTTAACAACGCGGGCATCACTCGAGATGCACTGTTGCCAGACATGTTAGAGCAAGACTGGGACAGCGTGATCGACGTGAACCTAAAAGCGGTGTTCTTACTCACCCAACGTGTTGCTCCTGTCATGCTAGAGCAGGGCACAGGCAGTATTGTTAGCATTTCTTCTATAGTGGGAACTGATGGTAATATCGGCCAGAGCAACTACGGCGCAAGTAAAGGCGGCGTCATCTCAATGAGCAAAGGCTGGGCGAAAGAACTTTCAAGAAAGGGTGCACAGATACGCGTCAACTGTGTCGCGCCAGGCTTTATCGCCACCGACATGACCAAGAACCTGCCAGAGAAAGTCATTCAAATGATGGAAGGCAAAACCCCATTAGGGCGCATGGGCTCAGTTCAAGATATTGCCAATGGCGTCTCTTTCCTAACCTCAGACAAGAGCGCCTACATCACAGGCCAAGTGCTCAAGATTGACGGTGGGCTGGTGTTATAGCTCGCTAATCAAAACGTCAAATAACAAACGCCCTTTATTTATGTGAAGGGGGTTTTTGTTTGAGGAACATTAATTGACCTGCTGGTATTTTTTTGCTCTTAAATGATTCAGTGGAATCAGTCAATAGTACGTGATGGAAGGTATAATTGCTTACTTTTATTAGCGAAGAAACTGATTGTATTGAGTGTTTTGTAGCCACTTGTTTTCTGGTAGCTTACAGCTCTTATTAAAGCTGTTGTGCCAGTCACATCTAATTGACCAAACATACAAGGAAGGAATTGTGAAGTATACGCCAAAGCCTATTCGACCTAGCAACCCATCTGCATTAGAGTTGGTTATTTATTACTACGAATGTCAAGCGGCCTGAATATCACGACAAAAAGAATAGTGTTGCGCTTAACAATGAATCTAAAGAAGCTTGCAAGCAGCGTACTGATGCTTTGGAAAAGGATTGGGCACACCTTCAGCATGAGCGAAAAAAGATCACTTCTCAGGTGATGCTACAGCAGGATCTTGAAACATGCCGTGCTGAAAACAAGTTGAAAGATGAAGATGAGTTGTTCGAGGAGGCTCATCATCCGACTTGTGTGCTGGCTCGTAATCTCACTGCAGTTGGTGAACCTAAGCCGAGTAGCATCCATGACCCACATCATATCATTCCGGGTAAAGGGCGGTTTCAGCAGGTTAGACTTGTTGTGACACGATTAGCTCTTCATGCTCACGGTATTGGAATCAATGACCCGTTGAATGGCGCTTGGCTACCTCGCTATAAAAATGACAAAGGTCACTGGGCAGGCAGTGAAGCACCAGCTCATCGAGAGATACATCGGTATAACTATGAATCATGGATTGTGAATACGTTTAGTTCTCCAATGCTGCCTGAGCAGGCAATGATTAGTCGCTTACAAAGAGTAAAGCACAAACTTCTGCATGGTGGATATCCGCAGAAAATTATTGAAAAGAAAGACACTAGCTGGAGCGGTCAATCATGAAAATCTACCAGTTAAAGCAACGCCCTGAGGAGTTTAAAACTCTAACTCTGGATATTATGAATCTTGCTAATCAGCTTGGTAATAAAAAGCTAGTAAGGCAACTCCGACTGCAGCCTTCTACTAATGAGCCTTTACTACCAATTTGGAAAGATGGTGTGGTTGGCGATTTTGAGGATGTTTTAGGAAAAAACTCTACGATGCCGGACATATCAACATGGTATAGCACATATCTAGCGCTAACTGCAGGTGCATGCGATAAGCTAGAATCGGTACTAGCGTCTGAGGGGGAGTTCTTGCCTATAAACGTTGGTGACGAAACCATATATGCTTTTAATTGCCTTAGTTTTGGCGCTGAAGATGAGTCTATGTGCCTTAAGAAACATACCGATGGTTTTGAAGATGGTCTGGAAACCATTGAATTTGATGAAGAGGATATCGAACCACGCTATGTATTCAAATCTCGCTTACAAGGCTGTACAGTGCTCTATGCTACAGAATCTTTCAAGCTTTTGTGCGAAGAGCATGGACTAGAAGGACTTAAGTTTGATGAAGATTTGCTGGATCCGTTTTAGTAGTTGACCAATGGGGTTAATGAATCCAACCACTACACTAGAAATTTGCAATACCTAAGCTAATGTTAGTGGGTTAATCGGGTCGTGGTTTTTCACAGTAGAGCCAAATTAGAAGTTGCATTTATTGCTAGTTCTGTCTTTTCTTTAGTAACAGTAGAATATGAAATCATGCAGTCGAGGCGTTAGGTGGCGGGATTGCAAAGCAGTCTTTATCTCTAGTATCAAAGAGGACGGGGAGCCGCTTTTTACAGGCGACTATATCGAATACACTAATTAGCGCAGTTTTAATAAGCGTAATGAAAATGAGAAGCTGAGAAAGCCCGAGAAGAACTATTAAGTCGAGATTCCTTTCTAATATGTAGTGAGTGGGTTGATTTGGCCAACCGACAAAAGGATTTGTAACATCTATAATTGTCCATTAAATGCTAATTTAGCAAAATCTATAACTCAATTTTCCAAAAATGAGTTTCGTTAGCTTGAATTAGAATAGCAAAGCGCTCTTCACGAAAGTTAAGGGCGTTAACAGCCTTTCATGTTGTTTGAACCAAGGTATCGAGATCCGCTTCGCTCTTAGTTACGTTCAACCTTAGCTGCTACTTTTCATCAATAAATAGAGATGAGTTACCATCAAGTAGCATAGGGAAGCGAGGGAGTATTCTCTCAAATGAACATTAAACTCCTTCTTTGTAGCCTGTCACCTTCAAACTACTTCCTCTAGCGCTAACAATTAATTCAAATGTGCGCTGGTTAATGATTTTTCTGTAAGTAACACTATTGAACGTGATAGAAGTAACAAAATGGCCTCTTAACGGTAACGTTCCCGAAAAGTTTATATATTATCGCCCTCATTGATATAAGTAGTAGAGACGCTCTGAGTACGAGCGCTCTGAAATTCAGGCTTTAGATGGACATTTAAAGTCACCATAAGTTTGCGATTTTTCTTGGGAACGTTTGCAATATGCCTAAGTATAAATTTACGTGAGACTATGGAAATGAAACTACACACTTTGACGATGGCAGTAGCGCTTGGACTGGTTACTGCACCTGTATTCGCAGCAACAGATGTTGACGCTCTTGAAAAGCGAATTAATGAATTAGAACAGAGACTTGAGCAGACAGAAAAAGCATCCACAGAAGCAAATGAGAAAGCCTCAAGCTTTGAGTTTCATGGCTACGCTCGTTCCGGGCTGCTCATTAATGATGATCTGAATGGTGCAGTGGGTACTGGTCCTTACATGACGGCAGCTGGTGCTATTGGCGCGCCAATTGGACGATTAGGGGTTGAGGATGATCATTATGTGGAAGCAAACCTTATTCACAAACGCTTTGCAGATGATGGTTCCAGCGCATTGTTCCGAATCATGTTGGCAGATAGTACGGAAACCAATAACGAATGGACAGCGAGTGAGAGTCAATTAAACGTTCGTCAGATATATGCTGAGCTAAACAAGTTGAGCATGTTCTCTGAATCAAGTGCGTTTGCTGACGCAACGTTTTGGGCAGGTAAACGATTTGACCGTGATAACTTTGACATTCACTTCTTTGACTCGGATATTGTTTTCTTATCTGGTACTGGTGCTGGTGTGTATGACGTCCAAATGAGCGATTCGTGGAAAGCAAACTTCTCGATCTATGGTCGTGATTTTGGTGAGATTGATAGCTCGTCAACAGATGTTGAAAACTATATCGCGACAATGAACAACCGCTTCGGTAATTGGCAATTGATGCTGAGCGGCATGACGTCTGCTGATAACAATGATCGCGTAGAAGGCGGAGCGGACAAAGGTTTACATGCGATGTTTGCTTACCATGGCGATAACTTCTTTGGCATGAGTGAAGGCTTCTCTAAAACCGGTATTTTGATGGGTGATGGACTGGGTGCGGAACTTAAAGGCATCGGTTCAAACGGAGATTTGTTAGAAGACGCAAAAGCCGTACGCTTGTTCAGCTATGGTGTAACACGCATCGGCGACAACTGGCGTGTAGCACCTGCGTTGCTAGCAGAACACAGCCAAGATCGCTTTGCTAAAAATGATGAATTTACGTGGGCATCGTTCAACATCCGCTTAGCGCAAGAGTTTACGCAGAACTTTGAGATGGTTTATGAAGGCTCATACCAATACATGGACCTAGACAATGCGATTGATAAAGCAAGTGGCAGTTTTTACAAAGCGACAATTGCACCAACGCTTAAGATGTCTACCGCTGCAGGTTTCTTTGACCGTCCGGAGCTACGTTTTGCAGTTAGCTACGTTGATTGGAGCGAAGACTTGAATGGCTACTCGATTAGCCAGGATGCGGGTGCTGCAACGATGGGTGATGGTGGTGAAGTTCTGTTTGCACTGCAAATGGAAACTTGGTTCTAAAGGGATCTAACCGACAAAGAGTAATAAGAAAAGCGCCAACTGATTTCAGTTGGCGCTTTTTCATTAACAGGACTGACGCTCAATTGTTTTGAATGTTAGTACCATCTTACTCATTTCAAAACTTCTGTTGGCAATTCTATCTAGTAGCAGTTTCGCACCATTTTCACCCGCTTTATCAAATGCATAGTTAAATGTTGATAAGGTTGGGGTGCACACTGATGCGAGCTCATCATCACCAACTCCTAGAACTAAAACGTCTTTACCCGGTGTTAACCCGAGCTCTTGAATCGCTCTCATCGCACCGATAGCAATACGGTCTGTCGCACAGAACAAGCCATCTAGCTTAGGGTTCTTTGTTAAGTGTTGTTTTGCCAATGAATAGCCAGAATCGATGGTAAAGTCACCACGAGCATGGAAGGCGATCTCAAAACCATGATGCTGTAGCGCTTGAACAAATCCTTCAGAGCGTTGCTTATCTACCGCGATATCGTCACCTTGCACACCAATAAAACCCATGGTTTGGCAACCTTTTGCAACCAGTCTATTTCCCGCTTCAAACCCTACTCGTGCGTCATCATGAATGATGCTTGGAATATTAAACATGGAACCATCTTGACCGACGAGCACAACTGGAACGGCCGAGTTTTGAATTGCTTTTACCAGTTTGGAATCGAGGTGGGTGGCGTAAAGAATGATCCCTTCAACCCGTTTTTGGTTAAAGATCTGAATGTACTCCAGTTCTTTTTCGTGGGCTTGGTGAGTGCTAGCAAGTAAGACATGTTTCCCGGCTTTTTCAAGGACATCGGTTAATCCATCGACACCTTGGGATGTGGCATGAGAGGAAACCCGAGGAACAATGACACCAACCAGATTGGTCTTTTGAGATTTTAGATCTTTAGCGACTTGGTTCGGCACATAGCCACACTCCGCTACTGCTTGGCGGACCTTCTGTTTTGTCGCTTCTTTTACGCCATACTCATCGTTTATAACCCGTGACACTGTTGATTTTGATACGCCAGCCAGACGGGCGACATCATGCAGACTCGCCATTGTTCCTATCCATTCTGTTTTTCGTTTTTGGGATTGTTTGCAAAGAGAAGATGAAAAGCTCTTTGATAAGTAGCGATTCTAACCTCCTATACTGCTCTTAGGGAGAGAATTTGACGATCATTCTCACATTCTCTCTGCTTTATCTTTGATCATTTGGTTTTATTGAGCAAAAATCTGTTTTGCAAACGTTCCCGAAAATTTCGCAAGCTCAGATAATAATCCAATGGGGTATGAAATGAATTATCCGGCAGTAGCAAAAGAGTTGTTAACTCTATTAGGTGGTAAAAGCAACATCACCGCACTTGCGCATTGTGCGACACGCTTACGCCTTGCCGTTGCAGATGAGCAAAAAATAGATGAACAAGCGATTGATAACCTTGAAGGGGTCAAAGGGCAGTTCAAAGTTGCGGGTCAGTACCAAATCATTTTTGGATCAGGCATCGTAAACCAAGTTTATGCAGAAATGGCGAAGTTGACGGGTATGAGTGAAATGTCCACCAACGACGTTGCGTCTGCTGGCGCAGAGAAACAAAACATCGTTCAGCGCGCGGTGAAAGGGCTGTCTGATATTTTCGTCCCAATCATTCCCGCAATCGTCGCTGGTGGTTTGTTGATGGGTATCTATAACCTATTGACTGCCCAAGGCTTGTTCATTGATGGCAAATCTTTGATTGATGCCAACCCAGGACTGACAGACTTGGCGAACATGATCAACACGTTTGCAAACGCGCCGTTTGTTTACCTGCCTATCCTGTTGGCATTTTCAGCCAGCAAGAAGTTTGGCGGCAACCCATATTTAGGGGCAGCGCTAGGTATGTTGATGGTTCACCCTGACTTGCTGAATGGTTGGGGATTCGGCGGCGCATCTGTGTCTGGCAACATTCCGGTTTGGAATATTCTTGGTTTTGAAATCCAAAAAGTGGGTTACCAAGGTTCAGTGTTACCGGTTTTGGTATCGGCATTCATTCTTGCGAAGGTTGAGCTAGGCTTACGTAAAGTCATACCTTCTGTTTTAGACAACCTTTTAACGCCATTACTGGCGATTTTCATAGCGGGTTTGCTGACGTTTACTGTCGTCGGTCCGTTCACGCGTGATATCGGTTTCCTATTGGGTGATGGTCTGAACTGGCTATACAACACTGCTGGCTTTGTTGGTGGTGCGGTATTTGGTCTTATTTATGCGCCGTTTGTTATTACTGGTATGCATCACAGCTTCATTGCTATTGAAACTCAACTTCTTGCGGATATTGCGACGACGGGCGGCACCTTTATCTTTCCTATTGCGGCGATGTCTAACGTTTCTCAAGGAGCGGCTGCGTTGGCGGTGGGCGTGATGAGCAAAGATAAGAAGATGAAAGGTATTGCGATTCCATCTGGTGTTACGGGTTTGCTGGGTATTACAGAGCCAGCCATGTTTGGTGTTAATCTAAAACTACGTTACCCATTTATTGCGGCAGTTTGCGCTGCGGCGTTATCGAGCGCGTTCATTACAATGTTTAATGTGAAAGCTCAGGCATTGGGTGCAGCAGGTCTTCCAGGCATCATTTCTATTACGCCAGAGAAGATTGGGTACTACATCGCGGGTATGGTGATCGCGTTCTTGACCGCATTTGTTCTCACCATTGTTCTTGGTATGCGTGACCGCGCTAAAGCCGGTAGAAAAGCAGCGGCTTAATCTGAACTCCTTAAGGGTGGAGTCCCCCAAAATCCACTTCTTTTCCTAAATGTTTGGGGTGCTAGCCAAGCACTAATGGCTTGGCTAGCCTTTTTCAATTTTTACTTGGTAGTGAAGGTGTTCAACACGTTGGACTATCAGGGCTTTAATTTCAAGGTAAGCAAGATGAATCAAGTGTGGGTAACTGGTGATGCTGTTGTCGATCTAATACCGGAATCTGAGACTTCTTTACTCAAATGTCCCGGTGGTGCACCAGCGAATGTCGCCGTAGCAATTGCTCGTCTATCTGGTAAGAGTGCGTTTTTTGGACGTGTAGGTGATGACCCATTTGGTCGCTTCATGCAATCAACGCTCGATCAAGAGGGCGTGAGCACGGAGTTTCTCGTTAAAGACCCTGAGCAAAGAACATCAACAGTGGTGGTAGATTTAGACGATCAAGGGGAACGCAGCTTTACATTTATGGTAAAACCGAGCGCTGATCAGTTTATGTCTGTTGAAGACATCCCAAACTTTAAGCAAGGTGACTGGCTACACGTTTGCTCAATTTCACTGGCAAATGAGCCAAGTAGAAGCAGCACATTTGAGGCGATCAAAAGAGCAAAAGCCGCTGGTGGTTTCATTAGCTTTGACCCTAACTTGCGTGATGAAGTGTGGCAAGATCAATCAGAAATCCAAGCTGTCGTGATGAAGGCTGTAGCGATGGCCGATGTGGTTAAGTTCTCTGAAGAAGAGCTTTTGTTCTTAACTGACTCAACGTCGATGGCGCAAGGTTTACAACAAATAGCCTCTTTGAATATTGCTTTGGTCTTGGTGACACAAGGTGCGAAAGGTGTTTGGCGCGTCTTTGAAAGTCAGAGTGAACTGATCACAGGTCAAGTCGTTAGTCCGATTGACACCACAGGTGCGGGTGATGCTTTTGTCGGAGGGCTACTGGCATGCCTGTCTCGGCATGACGATTGGAAAAATCATCCTGTTGTTAGCTCTGCGATTCAATGGGCAAATGGCTGTGGTGCATTAGCGACGACGCAAAAAGGCGCAATGACCGCGCTTCCGACCCAGACAGAGTTGCTGCAATTTATTGGGCAATGATCTTCAGATCCAATTTCAGTTGAGAAAAATTATGAGCTTAAACAACCGTTGGACTGTAGAGCAAAGATATCGCCGACTTGAGCAAATCCCTCAGTGTGATATCGAAGAAATGACACTTTCACGTCAGCAAGATAAAGGCTTTCCTAGTTTTCATATCGCCCCTAGATTTGGGCTGTTAAATGACCCAAATGGGTTGTGCTATTTCAATGGTGAGCACCACATCTTTTACCAGTGGACGCCTGTGGGACCAGTCCATGGAATGAAGTATTGGTATCACCTTTCTACTAAAGACTTCATCCATTTTACTGATCATGGCGTGGGTCTTCATCCCGACCAAGACTACGATTCACATGGTGTCTATTCGGGCGGCGCTTTGGTGGAAAACAACAAGGCTTTGCTGTTTTTTACTGGCAACAAGCGTGACCAAAACTGGAATCGAATCCCAACACAGTGTTTTGCCACCATGGATTCAGACGGCAGCATTGAAAAGCACGGTGTAGTCATTGAGAACGAACATTACACGGAGCACTTTCGTGACCCAAAAGTTTGGAAGAAAGGCGACGACTATTTGATGGTGGTGGGTGCTCAAACCAAAACCGAGCATGGTTCTATGGCGCTCTATCAAAGCAAAGATTTGAAAACGTGGCAGCATAAAGGTCCTATCAAGACCAAGTTCTCTGACCTTGGGTACATGTGGGAGTGTCCTGATTTATTTGAGATTAATGGTCAATCGGTGATGCTGTTTTCTCCACAGGGCGTGAGCAGTAGTAATCCTTATGATTTCAAAAACATCTATTCTGTCGCGTATATCGTGGGTGATCAGTTGAACCTAGAGTCGATGACTTTAGAAAACCACCAAGATATTTTACAGCCAGATTATGGGTTTGATTTCTACGCCCCACAAACCTATTTAGATGAGAATGGGCGTCGCATTCTTATTGCATGGATAGGGTTGCCAGAAATCGACACGCCATCGGTCACACACCAGTGGGCAGGAATGTTGTCTCTTCCTAGAGAACTAACGTTGAAAGATGGTTTTCTTGTTCAAACTCCACTCCCTGAATTGGAGAGTTTAAGAAAAGAAGAGGTAGTCTTTGCACAGTCCCATACACTGGAAAGCACAAGTTGTTTGATCCAATTAGACCTTGAGGGCGATGGCTTTGAACTTGAGCTGAGTAACCTCAAAGGTGACAACATCGTCTTTAGTGCGACAAAGCACGAGTTTATGCTGGACCGTCGTCACATGTCTCATTTGTACGCAGAAGAATTTGGTAGCATTCGAAAAGCACCAAGATTGGACGCTAAGCAGACGATTGATATATATATCGACAATTCTGTCATCGAGATTTTCATTAATGGTGGCAAACACACGATGACCAGTCGTTTCTTTATTGATGACCTGAATACGGTAACGTTGAGAGGGTTGGAGCAAGCAAGGCTTTTCCCTTTGAAAGGTATTTCTGGTTTGTTTGAATCAGCTAAGTAACGGTTTCGAATACATTAAAACGCCCTTCATTGATTTAGTGAAGGGCGTTTTTCTTTCTAACTATCTAACTTAACTGCCTATCACGCACGTAAGTTGTTTGAACTAAGGTATCCAGAACAACTTCATTCTTGGTGACTTTGAAGTTTAGCGGTTGTTCTAAATCCCCAAATAGAGGTGCGCCGCCGAGTGTAGCTTACTCATCGTTGGCATCTCGAACCTAGTTCACATTATCGCGACGTTTTTACTTATAGCGTGAAAGAAAATCCCATAACCAAAGGTTCTAACTAAAAGAGATTGCAGGACTTTTATTTAGCGAATTCGACCTAATATCTTGAGTATGCCTAATCGCAGTTGGCGAAGAGGTGATGTTAATAATGCTTGCTGGCGCGTAAGACCCGTCAGTTTGAAGATGCATTCAAACACAATAAGGGAAAACAATGGCTAACGAATACATTCCACCAAAAGTTTGGACAAACGATAATGAAAACGGCGGTCAGTGGGCGAGCATCAACCGTCCGGATTCTGGCGCACGTCATGAGCAAGAGCTTCCAATTGGTGAGCACCCATTCCAACTTTACTCAATGGGTACCCCAAATGGTCAGAAAGTGACGATCATGTTTGAAGAGCTTTTGGCGGCTGGCGTAACGGCAGCAGAATACGATGCATACCTGATTAAGATTGGCGATGGTGACCAGTTTGGCTCTGGCTTTGTAGCTGTTAACCCAAACTCAAAAATTCCGGCATTGGTTGACCGTTCGGGTTCTGAGCCAGTGAACGTGTTTGAATCTGGCAACATCTTGTTTTATCTAGCAGAGAAATTTGATCATTTCTTACCAAAAGAAGGCGCTAAGCGTGCTGAGGTAATGAACTGGTTATTCTGGCTGCAAGGTTCTGCGCCATACCTAGGCGGTGGTTTTGGTCACTTCTACGCGTACGCACCAGAGAAGTTCGAGTACCCAATCAACCGCTTTACAATGGAAGCAAAACGTCAGTTAGATGTATTAGACAAGCGTCTTGCGAACAATGAATTCCTAGGTGGCGATGAGTACAGCATCGCTGATATCGCAACATGGCCATGGTACGGCAACCTTGTGTTGGGTCGTGCTTACGATGCGGCTGAATTCTTAGACGTAGAAAGCTACAAAAACGTTGTGCGTTGGGCAAAAGTAATTGATGAGCGTGAAGCGGTAAAACGTGGTCGAATTGTGAACCGTTCATGGGGTGAAGAATGGGAGCAGTTACCTGAGCGCCACAGCGCAGAAGATATTGATAAAGTATTGAAACTTAAACCATAAGCAATCTTGGCCTAGCTACGTCAAATGAGTTTAGTTTTATCTATGCTTATACAGTGACCTTAATCAAATCTATAGCGCACCATATACGGTGCGCTATTTTTATTCTCATTTAGTCTCGAAATGCTAATTTATATCACCTCTTGAAGAGCATTTAGTTCGTAGATGAATCTTTAATGTATTTATATATTATGATGCAAAACAAAGCTCATATTTCCATGTTAAATATGGACTGGTCATACTGCTTTCTAATAATTAAATTATTTAAAAATTATAAACTGATTTTATATCCATTATAAATAAAATTAATGATAATTAATATTTGACATAACCTCTAAATTTATGTGGAATATGCGAGTTGATTTGTTTTGAAGAAATAAAATTAATTTCTAGTACTTTTATTTAAGACAAGCTTAGCTTTTAGCGATGTTTAATTATTAATGCTTATATCATGAAAGAGGATATGTATGATGTCGTCGTTTGAGTCGTACTGGGTTGGGATACGTCAAAGAATAGCCGAACAAACCGAAGGTAACCGCAGTTTAAAGTCTCTAGTCATTAAAAAGCAGCGTGTGAACTTAAATAACAGTGGGTTATCCTTTCGCGCTAAGTCCGGATGCCTTATTCCTCACTGTTATACCAAGTTCTCTGATGAGATAAACCTAAAAACATCGAAAAAATCGTCTCTTAGTTTTAAAAAAGGAAAGCTGTATTTTTCTCCAGTTTAATAATAAATGAAATTTGCATAAATTATAATATTAGGTTTTTAAATTTATCGATAATTAATTACGATTTTATGATGCGTTTTCAATATGTTTTCTTGGTAAATAATTAGCTGGGCTTATTGTTGATTGTTTTTGTTGTTTCCTATTTAGATATGGATAAAAGCTCAACTACTTTTCCTATACCAACTTACTCCCTGAATTGACTTGCGCGCTTTTTCTCTCCTCTCAAAAAAACATAGCGTTACGGAATTATTTTCGCTCCTGTTTCATTCTTCAAGACGAAAGCTCTACCTACCTCTCATTATTTTCGACAAACATTGAGTAAAAGTAACCAATCGTAACAAGGTGGCTGTAACTGAGCGCCGTTTCAATATACTCGTTTTTTAACTAGGTAATCCCGCGCTTTGAATTCATTCGGGTACCGTTTGTAAGCCTTAAATGCTACTAAGATAAGATGTCATGATGAGAAAAAGTACTATATTACACACAGTGTTAATTACAGGGTTCGCTGCTGTATCCTCGTTGGCTTATGCTGCGCCTTCAGTTGTGCCAAATGCGCCGGAACTCAGTTCTCGTGGTTATGTTTTGATGGACTTCCATACGGGGAAAGTACTGGTTGAACGTGATGCCCACAAACGTTTAAACCCCGCGAGTTTAACGAAGTTGATGACTGCTTATGTAGCTGGTCAAGAAATTAATACAGGCAATATTACGTTGAATGATGAGGTTGTCATCAGCCGAAATGCTTGGGCAAAAAATTTCCCAGATTCTTCAAAAATGTTTATTGAAGTCAATACTTCCGTTTCTTTGTCTGACTTATACCGTGGTCTGATTGTTCAATCTGGTAACGATGCCAGTGTCGCTATTGCTGAGCATGTTGCGGGAAGTGAATCAGGGTTTGTGAGTTTGATGAATAGTTGGGCCGCCAAGCTTGAATTGTCTAACACGGCATTCACCAACCCTCACGGCCTAGACAGTGACGGTTTATATTCGACACCTTATGATATTGCCAAGTTGGGCCAAGCGATTATTCGTGACTTACCTGATATCTATCCGCTGTATAGCGAAACCTCGTTTACTTACAATGGCATCACTCAATACAACCGTAATGGCTTGCTTCGTGATCGTAGTATGAATGTCGATGGCATGAAAACTGGTTATACAAGCGGCGCGGGTTATAGTCTAGCGACTTCTGCAACACAAGGTGATATGCGTTTGATTGCCGTAGTGATGGGAGCGAAGAGTGAGAATGTTCGTGAATCAGAAAGCAAGCAGCTGTTGAGTTATGGCTTCCGCTTTTACGATACGGTAATGCCGACTGAGGCGGGTGCGGAACTTGCGAAAGCTCGAGTTTGGATGGGCGAAAAAGACGAGCTTACTGTCGGCGTAGCTAACGATGTTTATCTCACTTTGCCAAAAGGAGATGTAAAAAATCTGCAAGCGGAAGTTGAATACAACGGTGATTTAGTTGCGCCAATTTCTGAGCAACAAGTGGTTGGTAAAGTGCTTTACAAAGTCGACGGTAAGGTCGTAAATGAAGCCGAGCTCGTTGCATTGGAGTCCGTGGAGGAAGGCAGTTTATTCAAGCGAATTTTAGACTGGTTTAAGCAATTGGTCGCTAGCTGGTTCTAAACAGTAGCGAACTTCTGTCTATATCACTCTATCTTGTTAATGTTCTATTAAATCAATTTACTAAGGCGACCAACGTGGTCGCCTTACGTTTTTGGAATACTCGTTGCGTTAAAACACAGGCCCTCTTGTAAGGGTGTGTTTTTACCTGACCAAGAGCGTTTTGTGTTTTTGGGTGCGAGAGAAAAGAAACTAGAACAAGAATGGAGTGACACGTGCACAAGATTTTATCTTTGACATTGATTTTATCGCTCATGGGCTGCGCTATGCCTTACCAGCAGGAGGTCGATAGCGGCCAATGTGTTGGAGTCATGACCTCTCAGGATGCATATGGTTATTTAAACCCAAACCATTACACGATGCAGGTACTCGCGCTAAAGCAAGAAAAAGATGTGAAAGATTATATTCGCTATATCGATCCTAAGCATCCGGTTTGGGTTAACTGGAAAAACAGCCGAGGCACGCGTTGGTATACGGTAACTGTTGGTGATTTTAAAACGAAGCAGGATGCCTACAATGCGCTTTCTTCATTACCAAGCCGTGTAAAGCAGTCATCCCCGTTTGTGCTGACTTTTGCGGAAATGCAGCGTAAGCAACAAAC
The DNA here is from genome assembly GCF_033340375.1 of Vibrio sp. 1167. Classification (NCBI taxonomy): domain Bacteria; kingdom Pseudomonadati; phylum Pseudomonadota; class Gammaproteobacteria; order Vibrionales; family Vibrionaceae; genus Vibrio; species Vibrio sp. 1167. The sequence goes on from NZ_JAWOWK010000003.1 coordinate 266,712, forward strand.
GAGTGTTGTGAGAATGCGTTAACCAACAAAAAACGGAAGCGATGGCTTCCGTTTTTGTATTTAGGAGTAAGCTTAAAGCGCCGCTAAAATCGTTTCTGCTTTGCTTGCTTCAAACTCTTTTGGCTCTTCAACGTTTAGCTTAGTCACTGTGCCGTTTTCAATGATCATTGCGTAACGTTGTGAGCGAATACCACCAAAGCCGCCTGTATCCATTTCAAGACCTAATGCTTTAGTAAAGCTAGCGTCGCCATCACCCAACATCAAAATCTCAGAAGCGTTTTGAGCTTCGCCCCACGCTTGCATCACAAATGCATCGTTTACAGAAACGCACGCAATTAAATCAACACCTTTTGCCTTTAGCTCATCAGCTAATACCACATAGCCTGGTAGATGGGCTTCTGAACAGGTAGGGGTGAATGCGCCAGGTACAGCAAAGAGTACGACTTTCTTGTTCGCAAACAGTTCTGTAACGTCGTGGTTCACCATACCATCGGCAGTCAACTCACTTAGAGTTGCAACTGGTAGAGCTTGGCCTTGTTGAATCATGATTCTATTCCTTTTTGTGTGCTAGTTTAGCTTTCTCAGTCTAGCGTTTATAAATGCGGTTAACCACAGAGTTTTTGTAGGGTTTTAATACCTACGCGTTTGGCCTAAGGCGTGGCACTGATGCCTTTATTGCAAAGCTTCGTGCTGGTTTACGTATTGGCTAACAAGGTGACGATATTTCGCCTTTAACTCGTTATCGATAAAGCTGGCATCAATCGCGTTCATTGTAAATTGGGCAAGTTCACTCTTACTCATTGGATGTGCGTTGTTGACGGCCAGAAAGTTATCCGTCATGTAGCCACCAAAGTACACAGGATCGTCTGAGTTAATCGTTACAGCGACACCTTTTCGTAGCAAATCCACAATATTGTGATCTTTCATATCGTCGAATACACATAGCTTAAGATTCGATAACGGACACACTGTCAGTGGCATTTGGCTTTCGATTAAGGATTCAACTAATGCTTCATCATCAACACAGCGAACACCGTGATCCACGCGGCTCACGTAAAGCATTTCAATTGCATCGCTAATATTTTGTGCGGGGCCTTCTTCACCTGCGTGAGCAACGGTAAGTAAGCCTTCTTCTACTGCTTGTTTAAATACGCGCTTGAATTTAGCTGGCGGATGACCTTGTTCTGAAGAATCTAGTCCAACACCAATGATCTTATCACGGTGTTTCAGAATAGCCTGTAGGGTCCCTATGGCGCTCTCTTCTGAAAGGTGACGGAGAAAACACGCAATAATTTGCGAGGTAATGCCAAGTTTTTCGTGACCATCTTTTAGCGCACGAGCGATTCCATTGATAACAGTGTCAAAGTCTATGCCGCGTTCTGTGTGTGTTTGAGGGTCAAAAAAGATTTCGGTATGAATAACGTTGTCTTCTTTACAGTGCAGTAAGTATTCCCAAGTGAGATCGTAAAAATCTTGCTCCGTACGCAGAACTCCCGCTCCTTGGTAATAGAGGTCGAGAAATGATTGTAAGTCTGTAAACTGATATGCGCTGCGTAGTTCACTCGGAGAAGAGTAAGGGATCTCGATGCCGTTTCGTTTTGCTAATTTGAATAAGAGTTCCGGCTCAAGTGAACCTTCGATATGTAAGTGCAGCTCTACTTTTGGAAGACCTTGAATAAATGCGTTCATATTCCACCTTATGTGTATTGTGGATGCAGTTACTCTAAGAATAGGTATAGATAGAAATAAATCGAACGCTATCACAAAGAGTAAGACCCACGATGATCTCAACTCTTCGTAATCAGCACTTTTCGGGAACTGGTAGAGACCCCCAAACCATATCATTGGGGTTATACGAAGCAAACGAGAGGGATTATACGCAAAAATATCGCTTTGGCTATACGCAAATAACCTAGCTGTCATTAGTCACGGGGTTTCCTGTGAGCGAAACGACTATTTGCAAGTCACTTGAGTATAGAGGAGCCAGTTGTTTTTGCGTGTGTGAGAGGCTCGTGTAATTAGAAGAGTAGTCTAAAAGAGTGGAGATTCGTTTGAGCAAAGGTAGGTGGCGGTACCTTGCACAACGATAAAGGCAGAGAAAGCACTAGAGAGCATTTATAGATCGAATAACTTATCAAATTCTCTTTGTTCCATAATGTCTTCTATGCGGCGTCGAGTTTTCTGCTTTACCGCCGCCGCGTTTTGTTCAGACTCTTTTTTGTCTTTTTCTGACTGCTTCTTACTTTTTCTAGCCATTGGATACCTTCCAAATTAGTTGCATTATCCATTAATGCATGAAAACTGAATCAGTTAACAGTAAAACTTCCTAACTTTGAACCTGAATCACAGAGAATAGTTCCAGATTGCGTTTTCTCACAATATTCAAAATCGATCATAAAGCTATGAGAAAGAAGTTTCGGTAATACGTGTCTTCGTAAAATATCACCATTTAATTGATGTATTTTAGCGTTCCAAGAGGTTTGAGGTTGTTCTAAATTAAATTCAATTTCTAACATTTATTCTCCTGTTTTTTAGTGATTTTATCTTTGTTAAGTAATTGATACCAATGCCTTTGACGGCCAGTTCTTTTTGAGGACATGATTTTTCCTATAAATAATAAATTAAGCAGTACTATTCAGTTTATTTTAGATAGCACAAAGCAATGCCTAAAATTAGGCTGAGTGATTGATGAAAGAATATTTTTGAAGGAGAGAGGTTTGGTGCAGCATGGGCATGCTACACCAAGAAAAGCAGTCTTATAGAGGAGTTACTTCAGTCGCTTGAGGACCTTTTTTACCTTGCTCTACATTGAAGCTTACTTTCTGACCTTCAGTCAGTGTTTTGAAACCGTCAGAAACGATAGCGTTAAAGTGTACGAATACATCTTGGCCGCCGTTGTCTTGAGATAGAAAACCGAAGCCTTTAGTTTCGTTAAACCATTTTACTGAACCAGTTACTTTAGACATAAAAATACCTTTGAATTAAACATTAAAATTATGGTTTGTTTTGTGGATCTTTTCTAAGCTATTGAATGTTCAATCAAGAGGAAGTTGTACGCAGGTGTCTGAATTGGGGATTCAAGATTTTACTGAGAGGAAACTTAAACTAAATGTTGCATTAACAGCTCTCTTCTAAGAGCCAAGGCACACTATACACCTTGTTTAGAAAATAGCTACATTTATTTTAGATAAATTAAATGTGCTCATTATTAACTCGATAAACTGTATTGTTCGAAAAAGTTGAATAAGTAGAACGAATAGTATGGCTCATAATTTTAGCTCATCAACCTAAAATAGAACCTTATCGATAGCCATAGATTGAACATGCGATTTGCAAGCGGTCACAAAGATAAACTAGGAGAACTAGTATGAGTACATTCAGAGACATTCGTCAGCTTATTCCTGCGCAACCTACTGCTGATGGTGATGGAGTGAAAATTCGCCGAGTAGCGGGTTTCAATCATGCTAGCTTTTCTCCATTTTTGATGATGGATGAACTCAAATCAGAAGACCGTGCTGACTATATCGGCGGTTTCCCTCCGCATCCGCACCGCGGTATCGAGACGCTTACTTATATGTTGAAAGGTCATTTCCAGCATCGTGATCATATGGATAATGTTGGCGAGCTTCGTTCCGGTGGTGCACAGTGGATGGCAGCAGGAAGAGGCGTCATCCATAGCGAAATGCCTATTATGAAGGAAGGCGAACTGCATGGTTTCCAAATTTGGATTAACCAGCCTGCGAAAAATAAGATGCAGCCAGCTCAATATCATGACTTTCAACCTGAAACGATCACTGAGTTTGATACTCCGAATACGGGGGTTGTACGTTTGATTGCGGGTCATATGACTATAAACAACGAACGAATTCAGGGGCCGCTAACAGAGACAGGTGTTGCTGCCACGGTAGCCGATTGGAGAGCGATGGTTGGTCAAGCTTTGAATTTGAACACGGAGCAAGACAACAACATGATGCTCTATGTCTATAAAGGTCGTATTCAATTAAAAGGTCGTGAGATCAATCGAGGCGAAATGGCCATTTTATCGAAAGGTGAATGGGTTGAATTGCAGGCCGAAAAAGAGAGTGGTGCACTGATCTTTATTGGTGAGCCAATTAATGAACCCGTGGTGCATTATGGCCCTTTTGTCATGAATAGCATGGAAGAGATAGAACAAGCCATCCAAGACTACAACTCTGGGTTGTTTGAAACTTACTAGTTTGGACTGCCTACTCGCTTTTTCAGTTAGCGAGCAAATTAAAACAGTTTTGAGCCTGAATATTGGGCTCGACCAGAAGCAAATACGATAATCCACTGCCATCGAATTTGCGTTAGCCACGTTTAATCCACGTGGCTTTTTTCTACTTCTGACTCCATCGTATGATGGCTTCCTTTCCTGCTTCAATTCCTAACTCATAAGCATGACGCAGTGGTGCTGGCGATCGACTCAGCCGTTTCAACTTGAATGTTTCAGGAGGACACACTTGAATGATTTCGATACCAGGTGGTGGGTTGTTGATCAGCGCTAAGGTCTGATTGTAGCGAACTTCACGTGTCAACATCGGTTCAATTAATCCGGGCGTTTCTTTCAACATCTTCCTAGTTAGGGCGCTGAATCTTCCTCTTGGCTTTTGATAGCTTGCGGGCTGACTGCGTAAAACCATAATCTTTTTGGCTCCTCGCTTTATTGCTTCTGCAACAGGAAGTGCGTCTGAGACGCCACCATCAACGTATTGAATTCCGTTCAGTGATACGCCATTTCGGTAAAGTACAGGCAGTGCGCTGCTGGCTTTCATTGTTTCTGCCAAGTCGTCGACATCAGGAAGGTGGTACTCCGCTTGCCCATTGTCTTGACGCGTCACGCCTAAAAAGAAGGGTCGTGAATCGGCTTTGAGCGCAGATTTATCGATGCCAAGTTCTTCGAGGGTGACATTCCACATCCAGTCTAAGTTCATCATATCACCACCACGTAGAAGTTGAGATGGAGAGATAAATTCTTTTCTTAAGCTGTAATCGAGGTAGATTTTTAAGTTACGTCCGGGCATTTTAGCTAAGTAGGCAGCCAAGTTGCTAGCACCCGCAGACACTCCCCAAAAGCTATCAAATGGAGAGAACTCGCTAGCAAGAAAATGATCGAGTATGCCGCATGAAAATACGCCTCGCATGGCTCCACCTTCGACAATCAATGCTCGAGAGCCTACTTTTTCCATCACTTCGCTCCACTCTTTATCAATCGGATAATAGCGTGCAGCTTAACGCATAATGGTTTTATACCCAAGTGGGCCAAAGGTCTAGGTTGCGTTCTTTTGAATAAAAAGGGCATCAACGGATGCCCTTGTCACTTTTAGCCTATGGAATTGCGGGTAATTGAGTCGCTAATTTAGTGAAGGAGACCGAGCCAATTAGCCCCCTTACATAGAGCCATACCTGTAGTCCCATACTGATCGTTGTTGGAATAGTTTGATGATCACTTGTTAAATAGGCATACGAACACTATCCAGAGCGTTGTAAGCAAAAGTAATGGGGTGAATACTTTCTGGATAGAAGCGCCATCAGTTAAATTGTAAATTTTGATGGATTCATAATAGAACGCTCGTTTGAATTCTTTGAAGCTAATGTCGCTCTTCGCATGCGACTGTTCATAGTGCTGGTGCGCAGCGTCCGATAGCTGGTATTCCAAGTCTTGGAGCTCGTACTCCTTGTTAAAAAACGCATCCCAAGCCGAAAGGCGGGCTATCGTTTTAGGAGATGGATCCCCATTTAGTTTCTCTAGACGCTTAGCATAAGCTGCTTGATATTTATCCACGGTATATTCCTGTCTGAATAGACGTTGAGTTAGAACATATGTAAAAAGAAAAATAAGTAATAAAAGGTTTTTTACGTTCTATACCTGTGATAAATGCTAAAAAGTTCAATGCTCTAGCACTCCGATGTCGCAAATGATATTGATGGAATTGCTCTGCGACAAATAAAATAATTACTCTAGATAACAACGAATTTTTGTTGTTTTTAAAAAAACTGATCATGAGATTGAGTGGGGAGTTTTACCGAGAAGAATTTCGCTACTGTAACTGTCTATATTTACTCAAAAAGAGAAAATCTTAGAAGCTTTCTTTGATTGATGTGAGATATTTTAGGTCGAAAAGCATTAATTTTGGCTATGCTTATAGTTCGTCTTTTTTGTTGTTGAACTCTACTTCGAGGGGGAAAGAACCCATATTTCGAGCATAGGATAGCTCGCTTTTTCGTTACGTCGTTCTTGGAGTTTGAATCAGTGACGACGCTATGAGTCTAGCATCTTGAACTCACTTGGGTGTATTGATTAATTATAAAAGTAAAGCAGTGCTGAGCTAGGATAAACTTCAACGTAAAGGTGACGGTATGAATATACAATCAGCCATTATTGAATATGCGATAGCGATTATAGGCTTACTTTTGACGGGCGTTACCCTCTGAGCATGACTGCCCAGAGGATAGAAAGCGCATTAGCTTTTTGCTAACGATTGATGTTGTATCGAGCCATTGCAGCTTCTTCTGACGATACAACCGTTTTACCAATTGGTGCGAGTGAAATAACCGCTAGCTTGAGGTGTTGGAGCGCAAACGGAATGCCGATTATGGTGACAAAGCATGCTGCGGCAGAAAGTACGTGACCGATAGCTAACCAAAGGCCTGCAAATACAAACCAAAGGACGTTACCAATAACGCCGAGCGGACTCGTGCCAATGTCCATTTCATTGGTCAATTCATCGCGTGAGATGGCCTCTTTACCGAATGGGAAAAAGGAAAAATTACCCATAACGATACACGCACGCCCCCAAGGTATTCCGATGATGCTAATAAAGGCCAAAATACCAAAAAACCACCATAGCAACCCCATAAATACGCCACCAAATACAAACCAAATGATGTTACCAAGTGTTCTCATTCTATTTCCTTTATTCTTGAATGTGATGATTCAGATACCTGAGAGCACCGTAAAACAAATCTAAACCGTCTGTTTTGTCGATGTGTGCTTTTGTGCCCTCATTCACCTGATTGATAGAATAATCGCAGTAGTCTTAACAGAGAATGAATGCCTTCCTTAAGGCAAGTCTTTTTAGTATAGAGCGTAATACTCAATCAAGCATATAGCCAAGAATCGCATTATCTAGAGACAACTTTCTCGAGATATTGACAAATTTGCTCTGCCAATCGATGGCTGGCAATGTTGCGTGTTACTACTTCATCAGCAATATTTCCAGACTCAACGACGCCAAACCAATCGAGCAACATCGAGTGGAAACCTTTACTCGTCAGCATTGGCGTCCAGTCTTTCAAATTGATTTTTTGCTCTTGGTTAGCTTGCCATAGTTTGCCTTCAACGAAGGAGTCGAACTCAACTGCCTTGTTTGCATAACAAGCTTGAACGCGCTCTGTAGTGATACCGAAGTGGCGATTCATCGAGGCGTGGAGCAAAGTATCTCCATGTTGCCACTGAATATCTAAACGCGCCAACTGACCACCTTCAAGTTGATGAGTTACATAAGCATCTTTTAGATCTGCTTTGGCTGTGACGTTAACGCTGTCTAATGGGTGAATAAAATCATCAAATATAAAGGTACGAACATCCCCCGGTAGTTGGTGACGGTTCTTTTCCCAGCGTAGCGACTTTAAGTCAGATATGTTGCCTTGCTGCACTTGTGGCATATGTTGGTTATAAAGTGGAATGTGACGACGGTTAAAGCCCACATAGAGTGGCTGTCTCTCTTTTTCGGCAATATCGTACAGCTTTTCGACGTCATCAGCACTGTTCGCTAATGGTTTGTCGACAAAGGTTGGGATTCCATGTTGCAGAAAAAATGCCGCTATTTGAAGGTGTACGCTTGTTGCCGCATGAATCATGACGGCATCGACGCCAAAGTGCAGAAGTTGTTGGTAGTCCTGGCAGATCTCTGAGATTCGATACTGCTTAGCCAGGCTCTCAAGTGTGTTTGGGTTGCGGGTACAAAATACAAGTTCGATATTTGGAAGCTGAGTGATAACAGGAAGGTATGCTTTCTGAGCGATATCCCCTAGACCAATAATACCAATTTTCATCCTAGTCCTTATCTCGATGTATGGATCGCGGACTGTCAGTATAACGCTTGGCGCGGCGATGAGTTTAAATACCTTGTTAGAAAAAGCCTGATTCACACTTTGAGCCAGGCTTTATTGAATGATTTAGGAAACGGCTCGGCAGGCTTTGAATATATCTAACTTGCTATCGTAGGCTTGAGTTTGTACATCCATAATGCCTAATAAAGAGTGGAACACGTTATCATGTGAGTATTGGCCTGCATTCTGTGCTTGTATATACAAACAGTCGGTATTGATCTGCTTCGCTTGTTTAAAGCCCGAAGACAGCCACATAATCAAAGGAACGCGTTTTTGGAAATCTGGTGCAAGGCCATAAGGCATACCACGTAAGAACAATCCGTTTTCGCCTAGTGACTCACCGTGATCCGATATGTAAATTAGCGCGGTATTATACTCAGACTCTAACGCTTTAAGTTTTTTGATGGTTTCTGCCAATACAAGATCGGTGTAGCGTATTGTATTGTCATATGTGTTCACTATTTGTTCGATGCTACAGTTTTCGATATCTGCACGTGGACAGTCTGGTTTAAAGAAGGCGTTGTCTCTTGGGTAACGCTGAAAGTAGGTCGGACCGTGGCTTCCTATAAGGTGCATGGCGACCACTCGGTTACCGTGCATATCCGCGACTTCCTGATCAAAATGATCTAATAGCGCCATGTCGTAACAAGTTTGGCCATTACACATAGGGCTTACTTGCTTTCGATCCACTTCGATTTTCTTGATCTTGTGGGCTACTTCTTTATCCCCACCGTCATTTTCTTTCCAAATGAGGTCAACCCCGGCGCGCTGCATTATATCGAGAGCATTGTCCTGGTTATCCGCTTTGGCGCGTTCAAACTCGTTTCGCGTGAGCTGTGAAAACATACAAGGCACAGATACAGCAGTCGCGGTGCCACAAGACGCGACGTCTTGAAATGAGATAACATCCAGTTTACTAGTATAAGGGTTTGTCTCTCGTGTATAGCCATTGAGTTGGTAGTTCTGAGTTCGAGCGGTTTCTCCTACGACAAAAACCAGTAGTGTTGGTTTGCTCTGTGCTTGCTGTACGGCGCTATTTGACTGCTTTGCATCTGTGCCGATTTCTCGATATGGCTCTGGCGTGGTGAAATATTTTTCCTTCACATACCCGGTCGCGCTGTAAACGAACTGGGTGGGTATGATGATTTTTTTTAGGTGGCTATTGTTGCGCCCTACAGATGCGTAGTCTTGATAGTACACGCTGGCAATGACGGCGATGACAGCTAGCGACGACAGCATCGATACTAATTTGGTAACAGAGAAGTACAGTAATTGGTGACGTTGAGATTGCAGCTTGACCTTAAAGACAATTATCGCTGGGATAACTCCCATAATCAGCGTCCAAATTACAGAGTGAGCACTCAGGTAAGAACTCGCCTCGCTCGAATCGGTTTCAACAATATTGGCAATCATTCCAGAATCGAAAAGTGTGCCATAGTTATAGCTTGCGTAGCTCACCATACTTGAAACAATAATTAAAATTATAAAGAACGGCTTGCCGATCCAAGGCCAACTAAATAAATTAAAAAGGAAATTGAGCGCGGCAAGAAAGAAAATTGGTATTGTGATAATAAATCCAATTTTGACATTATCTAAGTGTGTAAAGATGCCGATCAGTTCTTTATAAATAGGGATATTTACGACGAGAGCGAAATACAGCGCCAACAGGAAAGTAAAGGTAACGTAAGAGATACCTCTCTGTTGTAAATCATGTGTCTTCATAATGAGTGTCTTGAATAAAAATTAGAGCAAGAACGAAGCCCAAATAAAAAGGGCAAGAGTTAACGCAACAAATACTGCTGCTGAGCCAATATCTTTGGCTCTACCACTGAGCTCGTGCCAGTCATCGCTAACACGGTCGACAACCGCTTCTACGGCGGAATTAATGAGTTCGACGATCAATACCAAGAACAGGCTACTGATCATCAGCACTCTTTCATATGTGGTGACAGGAAGGAAAAAAGCACAGACGGAAAGCACCAAGGCGAGAATCAATTCTTGTCTAAAAGCGGCTTCGTGTGTCCATGCGGCTTTCAATCCTTGAAATGAATAGCCGGTCGCATCCATGACACGGCGTATACCTGTTTTACCTGGCTTCAAAATATGACCTTACTATTTAAGCATTGGGATGGAACACATATCCCAGAGAGGTAACGAGATTAATCGTTACAGCGTGAAACATTTGTGAATAGAATCCATCGCGCGATAATTTAAGAAAAGTGCTTATTTAATCAAGATCGTAGACGGTATAGCCTTTGTTCTGGAGACATTTACGCAATACGAGAGATTGGGTTTTGGTTGAATCATTTGTTCCACTCAAAGCACCAGCTCCAGCTCCTACAGCTCCGCCGGCAGCAGCACCGACAGCCGCTCCACCTAATCCGTCTTCTAGCGCACCAGCAGCTGCGCCGATCAATGCGCCTGTAACCGCCCCATTAGTGGCTTCAGATTTCGCTGCCTCTGATTTGTCGACATTTTCTGCATAGCCTTGGCAGTAAAGAAAGTCTTGTTCATATGTACTAGGGTCGACATTGGTCATGTCGACGACAGGTTTTTGATTGTAGGCGCAAGCTGTAAGCGTAGGAGTAAGCGCCATAATCAGGATAAAAGATTTATACATGAGTACTATCCATTTAGTGTGTGAATCTTATGGATTAAATGTACACTGTTTTATTGTTGGGCTCTGTCGCTTGAGTGTATTGAAGTGTCGTCTTCTGTAAATGGGGTAGGAAGGTTAAGTTAACTGTCTGATTTTTTGAGGCTAAGTGTGAAGCAAGCTCCTCCAAGTGGGCTATGGCAAATCGAAACTTCTCCACGTTGAAGCTCCATTATCTGTCTGACAATCGCCAAGCCGAGCCCAAACCCGCTCGTCTTTTTGTTGCGAGATTCATCCGCACTGTAAAATGGTTCGAATAGATGAGGCCAATGCTTTTCTTCAATACCTATGCCATCATCATGAACATTGATGAAGCAGCGGTGCTGATCGTGTTTTATCTCTACTAAAATCTGCTTATCCGCGTACCGCATTGCATTGCGCAGCAAGTTATCTAAGGCTCGCTTTAACAATTTTGGGTCAGCAAACGCGAGAACGTTTTCTGAGTTTACTTCTTGAAGCGAGATAGCGAGCGTAGTCTCTTTTTGCCATCTCTGTCGTAATTCTTTGACTAAGTTGAATAGGACGACTTCTTCTTGAGTTTGTAATGCTGTGTCAGGACGCTCCATCTTTGCGTAGTAAAGCAATTCTTCAACCATTTCTTCCATCTCGTCAATGTCTTCGACGATACTGTAAACATACTTTTTCTGTTGTTCAGTTAAGGTTGAATCCGATAACAAATCTGCTTGCCATTGTAAGCGGAAGATTGGGGTACGCAATTCATGTGCAACGGCGTTAGTTAGCATTTTATTGCTAGTGATCAAGCGAGATACTTTATCGGCCATCGTGTTAAAGCTTTTGTTTAACGTCCCAACAGACTTAGCGCTTGAGGTACTAGCTCGAGCCTTGAAGTTACCTGAGGCAAACTCAACGGTCACTCTCTCTAGCTCTCGAATCCGACGGCTTAAGAACCAGATCAACAATATGCAATACAGAGCAAATCCAGCTAAAAAGAACAACCAAACGATATTGTCATCAAAGTTGGCAGCTTTAACCACAGGACTATTCGGATTATCGCTCATTTTAAAGATAGGCGTGCTCGCATCTAGGCGGAACCAGATATCCCTTTCTTCATCGTAAGCGACGTTAACGGAGGTATCACTTTCAAACGCCTTTTTGATGTCTGTTGGAAGCTCTTCAAGCGTATGAGGCACCAACAAACGATGGCTTGATGTGGCAAATTGTTCCAACTGTTGTTGAGTATATTCTAATCCGTGTTCTTTATAGATAGGGTAGATCAGATCGTGAAAAGCTTGACCCTCATGCTCTTGTAATAGGTAGTCATAATCTGTGTTGATCTCATAAACTAAGAACTCGTATCCCCACAAGCTAGCCATAAACAGAATGATAAGGCCAACAAAGCTTTCCAGATAAATCCGTCTCATTATTCATTCCATGCATCAGGCATAAATAGGTAGCCTTTGCCGCGAACGGTAATGATTTTTTGTGGTGAGCAAGAAGCATCGCCTAGCTTCTTTCTCAGTGTCACTATGCGATTATCAATGGTGCGGTCTGTTCCATCGTATTCAATACCACGTAGTGTTTTGGTCAGCCACTCACGTGATAGTGTTTTTTCAGCATGCGTAGCAAGAACCCACAACAAATCGAACTCGCCGTCTGTCAGCGCAATTTCTTCTTGGTTCATTACGCACGATTTACGCAATCGGTTTAAACACAGAACACCAATTTGTAGGCCGTTTTCGGACTCGGTAGGCGCCGCCTCTTTTCTTCTTAATAGCATGCGAATACGAGCCAGCAATACGCGAGGTTTGATGGGTTTAGTAACAAAGTCATCTGCGCCTATTTCTAATGCGGCGACATGATCGAAGTCATCATCACTTGCTGTCAGCATCAACACTTTGCCTTTGTAGCATTCTCGGATTTGACGACATACACTCAGACCATCTTGCCCGGGTAGCATCAAATCTAACAGCACCACGTCTGGTTGTGTGTCAATAATCGCATTGGGTGCGTCCGTCCCATTGTCGATACATTTGACCTGAAAACCTTGTTCAACAAAATACTCTCCCAACATAGTTTGTAATTTGGGATCGTCTTCCACAATGATTAGAGATGGTTTGATTTGTTGTGCGTTCATTTAAGTGATGTATACAATATTTAATATCAATGGAACTTAAACAAATTTACGAATTATTTCAAATAAAGCTTTCTCAGAATAAGGTTATCGGATGAGTTAACTGGATAAAATTGCCAATTAATGATTTAAATCTAATCACCAATCACATTTCGAGAGATGTAAAAAGGCGCAACGTTTGCGCCTAGGTATGGAATCTTAAAGCGAAATTACCGCTTATTCGGTGGTACATACGACGCTGTTGTCGCTGCCAAATGCATTTGGAACGTAAGCATCAGCTTGTGGGTCATTTTCCCACTTCGCGTCATCGAGCAAGTAACGGAACTGAACATTCCGCGCTTTAGGTAAGCGGGTTTTAAATTTAAACTGACGCTTCACTAATTTCATCGGTTCTGGCTGCCAGTTGTTGAAGTCTCCAGCAATTTGGACAGAGTCCCACTGATCTTTATCTAGCTCGAACGTGACTTCGACTTCATCTTTTGTCTTAAAGAATCTTTTTTTAAGCATTGATCTTTCCTTGTTCGTACAAAAACTGTTCTAACTATTACTCGTGTTTCATAATGATTTCAAGTTTTATAGAATTGTTGCTGGTATCTGATGAGGGGAGTATCCGAACGGTGAATAGCTCGTTGTGCTGGTTTCGTGTACTGAGGGAGCGTTAGAGAGAAAATTCACTAGCCTAAAATAGTCAAAGAACAGAGTTTGTTAGCGAGCCGAGAGTCCGTATCTTGAAGTCAAACCGTTATCATGTATTATCTTAAATCACCATTTTCCTTGATGTAGCTATGTTGAAGTTTAACCGTACATTGTTGACTGCGATAGTTTGCTTAGTTGCTATGCTTTTGAGTAGTGTCGCTCCTGTGGCGCAGGCTTCCGCTCCGATGAAAACAATTGAAGTACGCGATCTTATTGTTCAACAGGCTGCTCTGCACAAACAACTTGGCGTCAACGACGACTGCGTAGAATCACATCACGATGAGTCAGCCATCAATAAGGCACAACAATCTCACACGAGTTGTAGCTCTTCCTGCATGGTCAAAATTCCCGCCAACTTATCTCAAAACGACTTACTGCTTCTTCCTTATAGCCTTGCCTTGATTGGTAGGCCTCTAGTCGAAAAAGTAGTGACTGTGATCACCAAGCTTTATCGTCCTCCGATTGTTTAATTCCTCATCTCAAATTACTTGGGGTTTACCCCTTTTTACCAAATGAAATGATTTGGCATTTGAATGCCACAAGGAAATAAACAATGAAAAAACTACTTGCCTTATGTAGTGCACTTTTACTGACTTTTACCGCTCATGCAGCGCAATTTGAAGAAGGGAAGCACTACAAAGTTCTGGATGTTAAGAAAGCATCGAAACCTGTTGTGACGGAATTCTTTTCTTTTTATTGCCCACATTGCTACAAGTTTGAGTCGCTTATTGAGCGTTTAAAACCTGCTCTGCCAAAAGAGGCAAAGTTTGAAAAGGTACATGTGGGGTTCATGGGCGGAGATATGGCGATTCCGATGGCCAAGTCCTACGCGACGATGGTGTCGCTCGGGGTTGAAGATACAATGATTCCTGCCATGTTTGCCCAAATTCATCAAAAGCGACAAGCGCCAAAAGACGAAGCTGAGCTGAAACAACTCTTCGTTGATAATGGCGTAGAAGGTAAGAAGTTTGATGCGGCTTACAACAGTTTCGCCGTAAACTCAATGCAGAAAGGTTTTGATAAGCAATTCTCTGCTAGCACGTTGAGAGGGGTTCCGGGTGTGGTTGTGAACAATAAATACATTGTTTTGGCCAACGAAATTCGTACTTACGACGAGTACAATCAATTAGTTAATTACTTATTGACGCTGTAACTATAAATAGCATTGAAGCTTAAAAATGGCGACGGTAGAGTCGCCATTTTTTATGCTTATCACTTTCGTATTATCTAAGAACGCTTGTACATGCTTGAGCCGGAACACTAGTCATAAATATGGCATGCGGATAAAACAAGCTAGCAGCAGTGATTGCAACATTACATGGCTGAGCAATCGTGGTTTTAATCACATTGGTAAGCACAGCGCCTGTATTATTTACTGTTTGAGCGGCGGCTTGTTGTGCCTGGTAAGACACGCAACCTGTCGTTGCATTGATCATCGCAGTGCTAAACAAAAGTTTGCGAAAAAACATATTCATATCCTTTGTGAATGCTTTGAATTACTTATATGTGGATTGATTCATAAATGAAACAAAACAGTGTTCAAAATATGTGTGCATTCACGAAATGAACATTGTTTTATAAAAAGACGTTTTTTTGTGATCTTAGTACTGGACAGACCAGGTTATGAAACTAAAGCTAATCCGTGCATTACGATTACGCCGAAGGTCAGTTTGCTCCTCATTCCTTGATATCCCTTGGGCTCGGCGTCTTGTTCGACTTTCCTCACGAGCTTTTCTGCATACCAAACAGCAAGATACCCAATTGCTAAGAGTAGGGTAGCGACCGCGTAATGTTTGTGGCCCTGCAGTAATGCACCCCAAGCCAGTAAGACAAAAAGGTTGCTGAGAATTAATATATTTCGGCTAAGGCGATGGTAGTAATGCTCAATGCCATTACCCCAAAGGATGCCGGATAAAAAACTTAATATAACGGCGCTATATGCGATGAAAAATTGCTGACCACTTAAATTGAAGAGTGAGATGTCAGCGAAAATCAGCCCTAAACTAAACACAAATGGAACTAGGCCTAAGTAACCGAGTTGTAGCATGGTTGAGCGTGTTGTCATGGTCGTCACCTTATAATTGTTGCTCTATCATATTGGTAAGCGTAGTACTTGTCGGTGATGTGGAGCTTGGAAAAGTCGCAATAACTTTACCTTCAGAGCTAATTAGAAACTTGTAGAAGTTCCATTTTGGTTTTATGCCTGCTTGGTTAGTAATCTGGTTGAAGACTGGATTCGCATCTACACCTAATACTGAAGAGCGAGCCATCATTGGAAAGGTTACCCCGTAATCGAGATAACAGACTTTCGCTGTGTTTGTTTCGCTTCCTCTATCTTGTCGAAAGTCATTGCTCGGGAAACCGATAACGGTGAAGTTTTGGTCTTTGTAAGTTTGATAGAGGGTTTCTAACTGTTCGAACTGAGGAGTGAAGCCGCACTGGCTTGCTGTATTGACGACTAGTAGTGTCTTTCCCTTAAAGCTTTCGCATAGATCGACTTCTTCCGTTGAGTTTAACAACCTTTGCTTACCTTGAAGAATATCAGGGCACTCAGATGCAAGAGCAAGCGAATTCATGGAGAGAAAGCTAACAAGAGCGGCGAAGTTCAGTAATCCTTTCATGGTGTTGTTCCCCTTGTTTTCAATAAGTATAACTACTTAAGTGCAAAGAGGATCGATCAAAAAAGCCGCACAAATGCGCGGCTTTTTTCTAGAGCTGAGATCTGACTATGCCAGTTTCAACTCGAACTGGTTCAGGTACATTACCATGTCTTCAATCGTCAGTACCGGCATGTTGTGCAGGCGACCGAATGCTACGATCTCCGGTGCCTTTGCCATCGTGCCATCTGGATTGGTCACTTCACACAGTACGCCAGCGGGTTGAAGCCCTGCCATTTGCATCAGATCAATCGTACCTTCTGTGTGACCACGGCGAGTCATTACACCACCTGGACGTGCGCGCAGAGGGAATACGTGACCCGGGCGAGCAAGATCTTCCGGTTTTGCGTGCGGGTTTGCCGCCGTTTTAATGGTCGTTACGCGGTCTGCTGCTGAAACACCCGTTGTTACACCAACTTTCGCTTCAATAGAAACCGTAAATGCGGTTTGGTTTGCACTGTTGTTGTTTACCACCATTGGAGGCAGTTCCAGTTTGTCTGCTTGAGCATCTGTTAAGCACAAACAAACGATGCCGCTACATTCGCGGATCATCAATGCCATTTGCTCGTTAGTGAGGTGCTCGACTGAATAAATGATATCGCCTTCGTTTTCGCGATCTTCATCATCAAGAAGCAGTACGCCACGGCCTTCTTTTAAAGCGATAAGTGCGTTTTCAACGCGAGTAATTGGGTCGCCGAATTCGGCAAGTAGTGATGACTGATTCATGGTTAACTCCTAAATTTCACCAGAATCAGGGCGGTATGAGAGATCGCCGTAAAATACGATCAAAAAGAAGTGCACCAGCATTCTTAGCGATCTGACTCGCTATGCTGGTGTATTCTTATTCTCTTTCATCCGGACTATAACCGTCGGCTCTGGCATCTCACCAGATCTGCTGACCTCGACGAATCGAGCGCTCGCGGGCTCACTTGAAAAAGTATACCGCCGGTGGGGAATTTCGCCCCGCCCTGAGAACAATTAAAAATGTACCACTTCATCCAAGTTGTGAAGAAGTGGAGCTAGGATAGTACTGCGAACTGAATAGCTTGGAAAGTCGATTCCATCTGTATGATGGAAAAGTGTGCTATCGACGGAAATAATCTGTGCGAATAAAGTGATCAATCTGCTGCGGCACGAAGGTGTTGTAAATCAGGCTCGTATGCGTTTGCTTCACTTCGATATGATCTTGCATACCGTCCAGTCTTGTCTCTTCTACGGTAACGGTACCGTCCGACATGGTGTTGTCATTACGGATCAACAATGGGCGAGCACCAATCGGCATCGTTCCTGCGATACTGCCGAGTTTTTGAGGGAGATCCCAAGCGTCATCATGTTTGTTTAATCCGTGGTGTGGCGAATTGCCTAAAATTGCACCCAATCCGAGATCTTGAATTCGGCCTACAATGGACGCGCCTTTAAGAGGCGAACCGATAGCGACAACATGAGAGATTAAGTTAGTGCTCGGTTTTCTGTTGGCGAGATAGCGCTTAATCATCAAGCCTCCCAAGCTGTGTCCCACGAGGACGTTTGTGGTCAGTGGATTAAGCGAATGATCAATAGAATCAAACAGTGAAGACTCATCGATAGCAACAGTGTTATAGCTGAGTACTTGCGTTTCGTATCCGAGTTTTCTCAGCTTTTGGCTAAGAGGCTGCATGACCAGCCCATGCATATAAAGACCATGTAAGATGATGATTTTCATAATACCTCCTAGATTTATGACGTCGTAATATCCTACTCTAATTGACAAGAAACTACTTGTGCTTTGTGGTGCATATTTACGTTTTGCTGCAAAGTTTGACTGCTGTAGCAAGCGACTCAGCCCAGTAAATCCTGTACTTGTTGTTGCAATTGATGACGATTTAAAGACGCAGGACTTAACACTTCACCGATTACAACATCCACTTTTGACCAAAAACGAGTCGGTCGTTTTGTGAGAGCATGTCCGCCTTTGTGGCTGAAAAAAGAACCCCAAAGCCCTTTTAACGCCATAGGGATGACAGGAACAGGGTTACGTTCAAGGATTTTTTCCACACCAGGGCGAAACTCACCCAATTGACCGTTAGACGTTAAACGACCCTCAGGGAAGATACAGACAACCTCACCGTCGTTAAGTGCTTGTTCAATCTGTTCAAATGCTCGTCGGTAAGTGTCGGCACACTTACGTGGAGAACAGATCGGGATAACACCGGCATGACGGAATACATATTTAAGAACAGGTAGCTCGCTGATGGACTTGTCCATCACAAAACGAACCGGGCGAGTAGAGGTTCCCATCAAAATCAATGCATCGACATAGCTAACATGGTTAGCCACGATTAACGCAGCACCTTGTTCAGGAATATGTTGGCGCCCCTTTACGGACACACGATACATACAATGGCTGAGTAAATAACTGATAAAGCGTTGTGTGAATTCCGGTACTTGACGATAGACATAGATTGCCACGAAGAAGTTACCTATTGCCATCATGACAAACAGTTCCACAATAGAAAGCTCTAGTACGCTGAGTACAACGATCGAAACCAAAGCAGACACCACCATAAACAACGCATTCATGATGTTGTTAGCAGCAATGGCACGTGCACACTCCCCTTTGTTTGAACGCGATTGGATGAACGCATAAAGAGGAACAATAAAGACACCGCCGCTTACACCAACAAGGAACAGGTCAATCATGACGCGTAGATGTTTTGATTCAGCAACGAAGCTTTGAACATCATAAAAGTGCACCGGAAGTGATGGATAACTTGGGACTGCCCATAGCAAGTCGACGCCAAAGACTGTCAGACCAAGGATACCGAATGGCAAAATACCAAGCTCAACGTGGTTGAAAGAGAGCTTTTCACACAACCAAGAGCCTGTCGCGATACCAATGGAAAACAATGCCAACAGTAAAGAAACGACAGTGCTATCTGCGAACAAATGTTCGCGTGCGAAGTTAGGGAATTGAGTTAGGTAAGTCGCACCCATGAACCAGAACCAACTGATGGCAAGAATAGACATCCAGATGCCTCTCTGCTTTTTTGCCACTTTTAACGTGTTCTTTAAACCAGAAATCGGTTCAAATTTCGCTTTGTCATTTGATTGGCTAGGCATCGCTGGAATATTCACGCTGCTCATGAACCCAAGCAAAGACAAGGCAATCACGGTACAAGAAGCAATCAAGGTACCATTAGGAATGGCTAGCAGCAGGCCTGCGCTAAGCGTACCTATAAGAATCGAAAGAAACGTGCCCATTTCAACCCAAGCATTTCCTTTAACAAGCTCATTTGGTTTGAGCGCTTGTGGTAGCAAGGCGTATTTCACGGGACCAAAATAGGCCGATTGAGTGCCTGTCATAAACAGCAGAACCAGCATCAGCATGGCACTTTGGGTGGCAATAGCGGTTGCTGCGCAAGACATGATAGCTAGTTCGATGAGCTTTAGACGTCGGATTAATTTGGCTTTGTCCATGCTGTCAGCGACGGCACCAGCATGCGCTGAGAATAGAAAGAAAGGTAGGATGAATAAGCCTGCCGCCAAATTAACGAATAGATTGACAGATATTGGTAGGTTATCAATTTGGCTGTATGTCACCATCAATAACAGAACGTTTTTGTAGATGTTGTCATTGAGTGCGCCAAGGCATTGCGTCACAAAGTAAGGAAAAAAGCGTTTTGAGAAAAACATACGGGCCCCGATTAAACAAAGTCGAATGAGATGGGAGCACTTTATGCTCAATGAACGATTAAACCAGCTTTCTCTTTCAAGTGACGTTGTATGCCACCAAAAGTAACGAAATTCGTTACTTTTATTTCCATTTGTTTATTGAGTTACTAATTGCGAGACTTATTGGTGAGTTTTCTTTCCCATGGTTCAAATAAAGGGAACGTCCAGCGACGCATCGCAATAATCAGAGAGGTGCCGTGTTTTTCGTCCATATCGAGAGAGCTATCACTTTGGCAAGCCTGATAAAACTCATCGATGACCTTTTGCAGTTTCTGTTGTAGCTTCTTGTTGCTTGGTACACTCATCAGTCCTGTTGCCATGGAGAACTTTTCATCTTCACCAGAAAAGTAGCTTTGGAAAAAGGCGTCTTGAACTTGCTGTTGGAAGAACCGTTGAATAGGGCCGCCCATCTGCCACTTAAATGTCGGAGATATACGCAAACGAATTTTGTTATTTGGCTGCAAGTCGATGATGTTCAGACGATCCAAATGAGCAAGCTTTTGCACCAGTTCAAACTCATTGAAGGTGTATTGCTGAACGATTTGCTCAAACTGATAGCCATTTACAACACAGATTGCCACGAGTAGCAGGGCTTTATCATCAACCAACTGCTTTTCTTGCTCTAACGTTAGCGACTCCAGACCTTTATTGTGCGCAGCCGCGAGCTTAAATAGTTCCGCCATTTCTAAACCAATCAATTGGCAAATGCGTTCTAAGCGTTCAAGACTAATGTGTTGACCTTCAGCGAGTAAACGTTTGACGCTTCCTTCACTTAAATCAAGGTGTTGTGCAACATCGGCATAATGCAGCCCAGCTAACTTTAGTTGGCGTTTAAGCTCTTTAATTAACGTATAGCTCTCTGACATTTACGCTGTTACCTCGTCGTGTAACTGCTCTAGGTACGTTTGCATAAAGGTTTTGCGTTTTTGCGCTTCGCGTCTTGCTGACTCTGTGTTCATGGTTTCAGCGATTTTGAATAACTTGGTTTGAAAGTGATCCAGAGTGAATTGTTTATCGTTAAGTTCACGTTCTTCGGCAAATATATCGCTGTCGTTGTAAAGTTGCGCGTTAAATTGAGTGCTGACTTGAATGCATCGCGTCACGCCAATTGCGCCTAAAGCGTCCAGACGGTCGGCATCTTGGACGATTTTGGCTTCCAACGTATTTGGCCTGATGTTTGCGCTAAAGCTGTGTGCCTCTATCGCATGAGCAATGGCATCATGATATTGCTGCGGATAATCGATACTCTCTAAAAATGCGACCGCTTTTTTCGCTGCGATGATTGAGCTCTCTTTGCGATTTGGGTGATCTTTCGGGTAAGTAAAGCAATCATGCAAATAGGCAGCCGGTAATACAATCGCGATGTCTGCATTTTCTTCTTTGCAGAGCTGTTTCGCTGTTTTGACCACGCGTTTTACGTGTTTAAGATCATGAGCTGCATCTACTTGCATCTCTTGCTGCATAAATTCCAAAAATTGCGGTTCTATCTGGCTTAATGACGTCATGGTTCATATCTACAACTAAAATGAAGTCAGAAGTATGCCCAACGCTTAGAATAATTTCCAAGTGCGATGGTGTAATTGAGATTCAGCCACCAGAACCTTGTGCAACGTTTGGTACTGAGCCGTTTTATATGGCCTTTCAATGTGTTCAGTGGTTTATGAGACAAGAATAGACAGAGCGAGCAGTGATGTTTACCAGTAGAAAAAAGGCCTGATGATGTCGTCAGGCCTTTTTCGTTTCGCCGATCTTTCTAGCGTTTGAACGTTACTTGCTCTGCTTGTTCAAGATGAATATGAGTTGTCGCAGGCTGTGTTTCTGCAATCACTTTACCGTGACGAACAGAGTAACGAACCGGCACTTGGCGACGTACTGCGTCAAAACCATTTTCTGCGGGAAGAATCAGTAAACTACCTAGTTTGCCTTCTTCAATGCCGTGCTTATCTTGAATGTTCAGTGTACGTGCTGAATTGGTGCTGATCAGATCCAGTGAGTTGTTGATTTGGTCGTAACCCATCACCTGGCACACGTGCAGACCCATATGCAGCACTTGCAGCATGTTTGCAGTGCCTAGTGGGTACCAAGGGTCAAATACATCATCGTGTCCAAAGCAGACGTTGATGTTGGCATTCAGCATCTCTTTCACTCGTGTTACGCCGCGACGTTTTGGGTAATCATCAAAACGGCCTTGTAAGTGAATGTTCACCAATGGATTTGCCACGAAGTTGATACCGGACATGCGTAATAAACGGAACAGGCGAGATGCGTATGCACCGTTGTAGGAACCCATCGCTGTGGTGTGACTGGCCGTGACTTTATTCCCCATATCAAACTTGTGCGCTAATGCTGCCAGTGTTTCAACGAAGCGAGATTGTTCGTCATCGATTTCATCACAATGCACGTCGATCAGACGGTCGTATTTTTGCGCTAATTCGAACACGTAGTGCAGCGATTCAATGCCATATTCGCGTGTGAATTCAAAGTGTGGAATCGCGCCAATCACGTCCGCACCTAATTTGACGGCTTCTTCTAGCAGCTCTTTGCCATTTGGGTAAGAGAGAATTCCTTCCTGCGGGAAGGCGACGATTTGGATATCTACCCATTCTTTCATCTCTTCACGCACTTCTACCATCGCTTTTAGGGCAATTAGGGTAGGGTCTGAAACATCGACGTGGGTACGAACGTGTTGTACGCCGTTTGCTATCTGCCATTTTAAGGTTTGTTTTGCGCGCGCTTTCACGTCTTCAATCGACAGCATTTCTTTGCGCTCAGCCCAACGTTCAATACCCTCAAACAATGTGCCAGAGATGTTCCAGCTAGGCTCGCCTGCGGTTTGAGTTGTATCTAAGTGAATGTGTGGCTCGCAGAAAGGCGCAACCGCCATACCGCCTTCAGCATCGATGATGTCACCGTTATGACTAAGCTCCACATCGTTGCTTTCAATGCGCTTGAATTGACCATCTTCAATCAAAATTTGCTGCAGACCTTCTTGTCCTTTTAGCGTTACGTTTTTGATCAGTAGTGTTGTCATGATGGTTCCTTACGCTGGCTGTGTAGCCAGTGCTTTTTTGTTAAGAATAGGATTAAGAATCAGGAAGCTAATTGCGCCGCCAAGTACAGCGTTAATCGGCACTACGCCAGGCAGGAAGTGTCCCGCACCAACGCCAATCACGACAGCTATAATGCCAGCCCAGTTAACGTTTTGGAATTGGGCGGCTTCAAAGTTTGCGTAGCGTTTACGGTTCGTGAAGAAGTCAGCGATGATCACACCGCCAATCGGTGGAATTGCCAACGATAAGAAGGTCAGCCAGCCAACAAAGTTATTGTAGAGCCAGAGAGCGCAAAGTGTGCCAACAAGACCGTTCGCCATTGAGATGTATTTACTTGGTAAGCCTGTGATGTTGGAAAATCCAAGACCCGATGCGTAGAGCGCGTTGTCGTTGGTCGTCCAGATGTTCAAGCCAAGAACGATGATAGCTGGAATAAGAAGACCTTGCGCGATCATCACTTCAGAAATGTCTGATTGACCCGTCACCGACGCACCTGCCGCGCCAAAGATAAACATTAACGAGTTACCGATGAAAAATGCCACCATGGTGATCATCACGGCGCTGCGCGGCTTTTTACCAAAGCGTACGAAATCCGCCGTTAATGTACCAGCACTGACAAAAGAGCCGACAACCATCGCGAGAGCTATTGAAAAATCGAGTGGCTCGGTTGGTTGAACTTGTTGTAGTTCGCCAATACCACCAACGCTATTTACTGCCTCGATGACAGAGTAGCCGCCAAGTAGTGCAATGGCAGGAACGGCGATTGCTGACAACACCATCAGTGCGGAGATGCCAAAGTAAACGGTCGCGGTCATGAGCAAACCGGAGACGAGGATCAAAGTATTGGTATCGATGCCCGTTGCTTTGTGCACCGGAATCGCAAACATCGCGACACCAACTCCAAACCACCCAACTTGAGTACCGCCAAGAAGAGCAGAAGGAAGCCAAGAGCCTTTAGAACCAAAAGAGAAACGAGCAAGAAGGTGAGTAGAGAGACCAGTAGAAGCGCCGATGTAACCGAGGAAAGAAGTGTAAATACCGAGGATTAGGTTACCGATGAGAACAGCGAGGAAAAAATCATTAAAGGAGAGCCCAGTACCGAGAGAACCCCCAGTCCACATACTTGCGGAGAAAAAAGTGAGTCCTAACATCACCATGGTTAGTGACGCCACGCCTTTTCTGGCCGTGTTGGGAACTGGTCCAAGACTGTAGTTATTGTCTCCAGCCATTATTACCTCCGCACATTTAAACATTAAATTATAGCACCTGATTTTCAGGCAAACGGCGCGTATTATCGTGATGTAAATTTAATAGTCAATGATAAAATTGCAATTTAAACGTTTGCTTAGTTTTTTGTGTTTGTTTTTTCCTTTAATAACAATGGCTTAGTTTTTAATTTGTAAAATTGAAAAGATTGGTTTTACGTATTTTTTATGATTTATAGACAGGTTTTCTATGTAAAATGAATGTTTTGAATTGCTATTTGTTTTTATGGATTAAATTTATCTATAACTCTGGATTGTTCAGTCGATTTCTATGAAAAGAAAACGTTTTCATGATGAGATTTTTGGTTTGGACGTTATTTGTTCTTTTCTTGGGTGTGCTTTCTTGGTTTTATTTTGTGTAGGTGATTTATTTTTGTTGAAACTAGTATTTCTAATGGTTTAGTGGGCAAATATTTGAATTTTATAAACAGTAAACAATCTGTTGTGGGCAAAAAAAGTACAACCGAGCTCGGTCAGAGGATGAGAGAGCAATAGCCACATAAAAAAATAGCCAACCGCAAAGAGTGCGATTGGCTTATATACATGTGAACAAAATCAAGTTCACTAACAACGTCAGTTGGCTAGGTGACCCTCGGCTTAAGAAGGGTCGATTTATATAATGCAGTTACTGTGCCAACTTTAATATGCCCTAAAATACGTAGTTTCTGTGACATGCGTTGCTTAAAGTTTGAGTATGTTTGCAATTTGCAACTGCGTTATGCAATTTGACTCTATTATGCTAATGATTGATTAATAAACAATGAACCTTTTAAAGCATGACTAAACTCGCCGTTCCTAAAAAGGCGAAAAAACCAACGACATCTGTCACTGTTGTTAGAATCACCGAGCCAGCCAAAGCGGGGTCCAATTTAAACTTATCCAGAATAATGGGAATCAGCACACCAAATAAAGTTGCGGTAATAATATTGACGATAATGGCGAGCGCGATGGTTCCCCCTAGAACCGGAGATTGAAACCACAATCCGGCGAGCCCGCCGATGATTAACGCCCAAGCAATGCCGTTCAGAGAGCCAATACCCAACTCATTTTTCAAAAGCTTGAAGCGGTTACCTGGGGTGATCTGATTAAGCGCCATCGCACGAATCATTAGAGTGAGCGTTTGGCTGCCAGCAATGCCCCCCATGGATGCAACAATTGGCATGAGCACCGCCAAAGCCACTACCTGAGCAATTACATCTTCAAATAGTCCGATAGTGACAGACGCCAAAATCGCAGTAAGCAAATTGATGCCTAACCAAACACCGCGCTTATGCGAGCTTTTTAATACTGGCGCAAACAAGTCATCGCCTTCATCCATACCTGTACCGGCCATCAAACGTGCTTCGTAGATTTCACGCTGTGTACTCAATGCAAACTGCCAATCGACTTCACCGATCAGTGTTTGGTCTGCATCAGTTACAGGGAGAGCGGGCAGTGTGCTGTGTTCTAATGCCTCTACCGCTTCAGGAAGCATCATTTTACTGTCTAGCACCGTCACAGCCTCAATAACGAGTGTTTTTAAGCGAGTATCGGGGTCACCACGCAAGATATCGAAGTAGTTGACCGTTCCACGATACTGTTTATTACGATTAATCAGATACACCTGTTGAGGCGTGTCGTAGCTATAGCGCTCCATTAACTGCTTAGCTGTCCCAATCGTAATGTTGAAGGGCAGGGTGATGATCTTACGTTCAGCCCAGTGGCCGAGTTCTTCATCAGCATACTCGTTTGCTTGATCGTAAAGTTCCAACTCATCTTTTTCTATCAACGAGAGCGCTTCGTTGATGATCGACTCTGGCAACGAATCGGCCCATTCGATGAGCGACAAGTTGTCGAGTTTAGCGAGAGTGAGCTTTAGCTCGACTTCAGATAACGCATTGATGATAGAGAAACGTACGTCCGCACGCATTTCCGTTAACACGTCGATATGTAGCTCTAGTGGTAAAGCTCGCCATAAGCGAACACGATCGTCGATTGGAAATGCTTCTAGAATCAGGGCAACCGCGCCGGGCTCGAGGCCCGCTTCAATAGATTCATTGAGCGTTGCGACTTGATCCGCTTCTTCGGCTTGGCCAATTTGCTGGATTAGAGTGGAGAGATCTTGAAACTTGCTCACCGAGTACCCCGATAGTTAATTCGTTTTATGGAAGTATGGCATGTTATTGAGATGCACAACTATGCATCTTAACCTTGCTCAAGGTACTTGAAAGTAACAGAAAAACAATAGGCTATTCGCTGTTGATGGTGAGATATGGCTGTACCAATTGGCGAATGTTCACTTTTGCGCCAATACGGGCTGCCAGCAAGTACATTCCGCCGATTTTTCTGTGTAAAAATAGGGCATCTGCTGGTGGAGTATGCCAGTATTCTTGCTCCATGCTTAGAATGGTGCCAGCCTCGCGAAGCTTTTGTGCTAAGCCGCTGACTTTGAAATCATAGGGCTCATCGACCAACATAGGTTCACATGCCATTTTCACTAGATCGAGAATCGCTTGGCGTTGGTCTGGAAGGATGGTTTGGCTGAAGAAGCCTATTTGTTCAAGCGCATTATTCAAGCCTTGTTCGTCATTGTTAACGACAGATGCGAAAGCTTGGCGATAACCAGTGCTGAACCGCTCGCTGTACTCGCGAGTGGCCCCGAAATCTAGCAAGCCGATTTGACGAGTGTTTTCGATATATAAGTAGTTGGCGAAATTTGGGTCGGTTTGTACCATCTTAAATTCGAACAGCTCTCGAAACAGTAATTCGAGTAGGCTGTGCATGACAAAATCTCGCGTACTCTGATCATAATGTTCGATTTGCTCAATCGGACTGCCATCAATGAATTCCATCGCGAGAACGGAGTCTGAGCAACTTTCAGTATGAATCTTGGGCACCACAAAATGAGGGTGCTCCTTCAAAGCGTCATGATAACGAATGGCAAATTGTGCCTCTCGTGCGTAATCGGCCTCGTCATGTAGCTGCTTTTTCGCTTCTTCGAGCAATCCTTTGTAGTCGACAGACTCGGGAATCAACCCAACGACCTTGAGCAGTGTACCGACATTATCGACGTCGCTATCGATACTTTTCCGTATGCCCGGATATTGCACTTTGACGGCTAGGTTATCGCCCGCATCGCTGTAGGCTTGGTGCACTTGTCCTATTGATGCACTGGCGATTGGTTTGAAGTTAAATGACAGAAACTCAGCTTTCCAATTCGTTCCTAGCGAACTTTCCATTACTGCGTTGAGTTGTTTTGCAGGCATTGGGTCTGCGTTGGAACGAAGACGGGAAAGAATATCGGCGAGTTCAGGTTCTAAAACATCACCAGCATCCATTGATAGCATTTGTCCAAGCTTCATTGCAGCGCCACGTAGGTGAGCAAGTTGGTCGGTTAAACGCGCGATGTTCTGTGGCGTCAGCAAGAGGTCTTTCGCTTTTGGTTTGTTGCCTTTGGCTATCTGCTTCGTGCCTTCTGCAATCACATTGCCTGCGACACGGGTAGCAAGTGAAGCGAACTTGCTGAATCTTGAGATGCGATGTGTAGGTAGGCTTCTTTCCTTTGCCGACATGAATCTTCTCCGCTATTTACTAACTAATTGTTATACGGGAAAAGGATATGTTTGGATACAAATGAAAAGAAAACCGCCAGCGTAACTGGCGGTTTGCGAGTTTAGATAGAGTAGAAGAAGTACAGTTGAGACTTCATTCGGATGATGATCCCGCGAATCACATCTAAGAAGGCCATGAAGCCTATCGGTTTTTCACCGCTGACCCATGCGAGGCCAACAGAGCCAACAGGGATGTCGTAGCCTTCTGGCTCATCAATCTTAAGACGAACAAAGTGGTGTTTGTTCTGTAAGTTCTTTCCAGTGGTGACACGTACGGAATCATCGAAACCCAGTAGATTACCTTGTGACTCACCTGTTGCTTCAACAATGCCTTCGACGGTCGCTGAGAAGATCTTACCTGGGTAAACGGACGAAGAGAATTCCGCTGGCTGACCCGGTTTGATGTTACGAATCGCTTGGTGGTTCACTCGCATCAGTACGTACTTCTCGTTGGTGTACATATTGATACGCGGCATTGCTGATACACGCTGGCCTTCACGCAAGATAAAGTTAGTCACAAAGCCATCACTAGGTGCATGCACTTTGGTGCTGTTCAAATCCCATTGTGCTTTTGCAATTTGCTCTTCCGCTTGACGCAATTCAGCCTGTTTCGTTTCAACCGCTAACTCCGCTTTATGAATCGCCAGCTTTGCACGTGAGATATCGACTTGTTTCTTTTTGATTTGAGACTCAAGAGTCAACACATTGTGGCGAGCCATGTCTACTGTGCTCGACTGTTTGTCGATGTCGCTTTCCGTGATGGTGTTTTGCACCACTCGGTTTTGCTCAACATAACGATCTAGCATCTTTTTCTGCAATTTGTAGTCAACTTTCGCGGCTTCTAATTGGCTCTTTGATGTTTCCAGATCTTGCACTAGCGCTTCGTGGTTAGCTTCTTCAATCTCGATGTCGCCTTTTGCTGTCGCTAGTGCGACGCGAGCAGAATCAGCGGATACGTTCGCTTGATTTAATGCAATTTCGTATTGCGTTGGGTCAAGTTCATAAATGAGCTGACCTTTTTCAACTTGTTGATTCGGCTTGATGTAAATGTGGTCAACTTTGCCTTTCACGTTCGTTGAATCTGGACGCAATTGAACATGAGGAGATTGCACCACTGAACCGCCGGATAAATCCATCGGTGTGAAGTTAATCAGACCCACCCATACGAACATCAGCCAACCCAAACCGCCAAGATAAGCGAACGATTTGGTCGCTTTGTTCCAAGGCATGCCGATTAAACGCAGCAAATAGATGAAGAGTGCCCAAACCGCTAAACCTTCTAACATTACGCCTCCTCTTGTGGCTGTGCTTCTGTTTGCGGTTTACTTTTCCATGTATCACGCAGATTGATGATGGCTTTTTCCATATCAACGAATGCAAAGATCACGGCTAGCACCCAAACCCAGTGCCAGACAAACCCTATCCAGGTCAGCGCAGTGATGAGCCCTATCTGATGATGGTCTTTGCTGTGTGCTTTATTGATAGGTAATTCATGGATTTTCCAAAAGCCGTAACACGCGCCCGCGACACTCGCGATTAAAACGACAGCAGCGACAACATGTAACGCCGTATCTGCGCCTGTACCGACAAATGGGACACTCAGTAAACTCATTAAACGCTCCTCTATCAAAATGTTGGCGTATTGTGATCTGAATTTGATTTGCGGCTTTCTTTGTGACAGATTCAATCACTACAGGATTAAATTTGATGTGATTGGTTATGAAAACGGTTCGGTTTATTCGCGCGATGGGCATTCTAAACATGCATAACCTCGCGTTATCTAAATACAATTTGGACTCGGATGAGTTAGGGATCCCAGCATCGGTGTTTCGTAACCCAATGACACTGATCCCGCTAAAAGCCGTTGCGGAATGGTATCGTTGTGTTGAACAAGCCAGTGGTGACCCGGATGTGGTGTTGAGTCTCAGCCGAGGTATTGAACTGCAAAAGCTAGGGCCAGTGGGACGTTGGTTATTCTCCGGCAATGATTTAGCCAGTACCATTCGGCGAGTGAATTATGGTGTGAGCAACCTACAATCAGGGGCGTTTTTTGCTGGCGAACAGTCGGGTAAAATCATCAAATGGACTTACCACAACCCGTTTATAGAAATGTCAGTAAAGGTGCACGATAGTATCCGCTGTGCGGTATTTATGATTAAGGTGTTACGCGAATTTCTTGGCAAAGATTACCAGCCTTTACGTGTCAAGGTTTCAGGCTCGAGAAAAAATACTGAGAGATACCGGGAATATTTCGGCTGCGAGGTGGAATGGAGTCAGCCAAAAACAGAGATATGGATCCCGGGAGATGACCGACTAGCTTCTCGCCAAGTGAGCCATCGAGAAGACAACCGTCTAGCGATGAGTTTTTCCGATTTGGATGATTTGCTTAATATGCCCGACCCAGAAGATGAGTTGAAAGTGATTTATGAAGTGGTGAACTACAGCAGCCATTATGGATTGCCAACGTTAGAGCGCGTGTCTTCTCTGCTTGATTTATCTGAACAGCAGTTTCAACGTCGTTTGCATAAATTAGGGCTCAATTTTTCGACGGTTTCTGGCTATGTATTGAGTAATATTGCAGCTGGTTTGTTGAGTAAGCGCGTGAGTATTGATGACATTGCCACGCGCCTTGGTTACACCAATGTGGCGAGCTTCAATCGTATGTTTAAGAAACATCGTGGATTAACGCCCAAGCAGTATACGGGAAGATTAGAGAAGTAGTGCTCCACTTATCTCTATGAGTACAAGCAATAAAAGCCCTCAAAAAAGTAGAGGGCTTTGTTTTTTTGTGTGTTGTTGTTTTATGTAATGGCTATTTTTTAGGGCGCCAACTTAGTGCACTTGCAACAGCGCCGATGGCAATTACATCCTTTTTTTGTTCGCTAAGTTCAGGGAGCATCTGTACCGCAATGGTACCGTTCGTCTGCACTGCGGCAATTTCTTGTGTGCCCTCCTTAAAGCTATAACCCAATGGAATGTCTACCGCCATCATGGCGTCAGGACTAGTATGTACAGTTTCTACATTAAAGTGGGTGCTACCAATACGCACTACGCCTGTCTCTTTTTTTTCAAAGCTGATGTCGATGAGAGCCGATTTTGGCTCCATCGCAAACTCACCGACTTTTTTACCATCTTGAGTAATGTCACAGGTGTAAGGATCATTCCCACCAAAATCGACGCCCATGTAGTTAACCGACATACCGCCTCCGGTGCAGTTCAAAAGCCAAGTTTCTCCGCTGTCGATACGAGTCACTTCTGCGCCCATTGAACCTTCTTTGAAAGAGATACGGTTAAACCAACTTGAGTTAGAAGCACTGCGTGAATACTTGCCTTTGTACTTACCAGCAAAATCAAAATGGCCATCTGCACCGAATCCTCAAAAATCACCGTCGGTTTTGATCAGCATTTCTGGTTGTGCTTTTACGGCATCAGTACGATCCATGACGGCTAGGCCACCACAACCAGCAAGGAGCAAGGGAGCGAATAGAATAAGTTTCTTCATGTTTTTCATTGTTTATAGCTTGGTTACATCTAGGGTTTGGTCGGTGAATTGGATGTTCTGAATGTCGTACAACTCGTCAGTGCCTGTACTCGGGCACTCAACAGAAACGCTCTTTGCTTTGATAACAGTACATTCCGCCAGTTTGTGTGGCACGATATAGGTGTTGATACCGCCTTCACCATAAATGCTGTTGTCTTTGCTGTTGCCTTCAAAAGTATTGTTTTGATCATTACCGATCACATTCATCGCGTCGCCGCCAATGATCTTCACTTTTGTTAGCCACTGAGATTTGTAGGTGTACGCTTCTATCAAACCGTCTTTGTTGGGAGCCATACGGAAGGTAGGTACTGTGCCTGGACTTGTCTTTTCTGTGTAGAGCTTGACGCCCGCAGAGTCGATATTCGCGGTATATTGCAAGTATCCGTGGAATAAGCCACTGATCCAATCAACGGCTTGTGGATCTTGGGTTTGCATTTCTTCACGCGTTAACGCTTGGTAGCCATCTAAACCATGTCCGTTTGCTTTTGCTACACCCATGTAAGCTTCAAAAGCGGCAGCAAAATATTCGTGAGAATATGAAGGGCCCGTTTGTTTCACACTTTCAGGATCGAAGTCGTCCGATTTCCAATCGTCCCAGTCATACTGAGTAGGGCGCCACACCGTCGGTTTGCCCGATTGAATATCGTTATAGATGCTTAACGCATGAGCTTGAATGTCATTTTGCAGTGCCGCAGTCGCCGTGTTAGGTGCAATACCTTGCGCTTGGACCAAGTGTAAAATTTCTTCAAAAGCGGCGTCTCGTTCGGCTTTTTTACCAAGATTGGCGCAGTAATCGGCAAAATTACTCATGTAATGGCAATCGCCTTCAACTGTCAGTTCTCGATACATTAAAGATTGGCTATTCCTTAGCCAGTTTGGTGTTTCTTTACTAGTTACTAATGTTGACGCGATAGATGTGACAAGTGTATCCATATCATCTTCGTTAAGTACCATCATGCTTACAACAAACTTTTCTAGAGAACTAGTATCAAAAGAGTGTGCTAAGCCCGAGCTTGTAACTGCATCGTTCAATTTGCCTTGGCGAATCAGTTCGTTGATAAAGATTTTGGTTAACATCTCATCATTCTGTTCGTCGTTTTCGGTCAGCATTAGTGTGGCATCACGCTCGGCTAATGTCTTAGCGATACGAGACTTGTCAGCACCGTACTTAGAGTCTGGTTGGTTTGTGAGAAGGTGTTGGATGATTTTGGCTGCACGAAAGATTTTTTCATTATTCGCACCGTCATCAACAGCCACAATGTGAAATGTATCGTTGTTGTTTGCTTCGGAAAGGGAGATTTTCACATAGTGGGTGAAGCCCGAATCAGCAGCCACTTTTAACTTGGCCGGAAACTCTGTAGAAACGACAGTTGGGATTGTGACAGTGCTCAATGTTGGCATTGGTGGTGTTGGAGGTGTCGTTGTCGATGGTTTCGAATTAGATTCACTGCCGCCACAAGCAGTTAGACTTATCGCGCAAAATATGGCTAAAGGTGTTAATTTGGAATATCTCATTTCATGTTACTCGTAGACTTTATTAGAGCAGGAAACTTAGAAGCAACATAAAGTCCTGTCTATATAAGCAAACTAAGTCATATATGTTGATATTGTTTTTTGGTAAGACCTATTATTCGATATATTTAAAAAATATAGTGGATTTTTATTCCGAATTTTATTTTCTATGTGAAGCTATATTCTGATAATGAATAAAACCTCAGGTTATTGCATGGTTTTAGGGGTATAGAATGATTAGGATTATCGTATATGTATGGTTTGTAAGCGTATGTAAGCCTGCGTTTTATTTTCAGCCCTAAACCACCTACTTCAGTAGGTGGTTATCATCCGCTTCGGCTTTGCCTGTAAATCTACTCATGCTAAATGCATCTTTGATTTTTCCAGAATTCGAAGAGGACAAATAACATGAGTAGATACAATCAAGTTTCCTCACCTTAGGAAGAACAGGCTTTGGGGTAATCACTTTTGGCAAAGAGGCTATTTTGTCGATAGTGTTGGAATCAATGAAGAAATAATACGCCGATATGTAAGACATCAAGAGAAGCAAGAGCGAGTAGAGCAGCAGCAATTGGCGCTGGACGAAACAAAGGCCCCCTTTTAGGGGGCTCATACAAAGCCACCTTCTTTAGAAGGTGGTAATTTACTAAAATTATCATTTAAGTAGGTTGCGCAGTATAGGACGAGCGATATACTCCCTCCATCATATTGGTGGAGTAAATGATTCATGGTGGGTAATACAATCTTACTGGTAGAAGACGACTCAGAGATTGCTCGATTAACCAAAATGTACCTCGAAGCCGAAGGATATACGGTAACTGTCATCGATAACGGTCAAAATGCATTAGAAACGATTAAGGGGCTCAAGCCGGACCTAGTGCTGTTAGATTTGATGTTACCAGGAAAAAATGGCGCAGAAATATGCCAAGAGGCGCGTAAGTTTTATCATGGTATTATCATTGTTTTGACTGCGACCGATGATGAAATGAGCGAGGTGAGCTTATTTAAGTTCGGTGCTGATGATTACCTTACCAAACCGATAAAAGGTAATATTTTGCTCGCCCGTATTGAAGCAGCGTTGCGTCGCTATTGTCGTCAAGTTGATATCGTTGAAGAAGAAAAGCTGAGCCGATATGGCATTAGTCTTTGTCTTCGTCGCTCCCAAGCATTTTATTTGCAAAAAGATATTGGTTTAACGAGTTCTGAGTTTGAAATTTTAGAGCTCCTGATGCTGAATGTCGATAAGCCAGTATCTCGTGAATCATGTTGCCGTCTTGCCCGAGGCATTGAATACTGTATTACTGATCGTTCGATTGATATGCGTATATCCTCACTAAGGAAGAAATTCTCTAAGGCTCATATCCATACGGCTACCATTAAAACCATACGTCACCACGGCTACATGCTGACAGGTAAATGACGCATGTTTTCCCTGTTTACTCGTCTATATGTGGGGTTAGTAACTGGCCTTGCGCTGACTGTTGCTTTGTTTCTCTTTATGGGGGAAGAGTACATGCGCAAAACAGAAGTCGGTGTTTTTTTGAGTGACGGTGCTTATTTTGTCGATCAATACATTGAGCAACGAGGCACTCCGGATTCTCTCTACAAGAAGTTAACCGAAAACGGCAAGCAAGATTTCTTTATCTTTGATTTAACATTGGTTGAAAACTGGGACGGATCACCGCCTTGTCGAGATTGTAATCTGCTGTACCGTATGCAAGGGATACCTGTTTATCTTATTGATGGCAGTACCTATGCTGCGGTATTCCCTTTGCCTAACACTTCGAAGAGTTTAGTTTTCAAAGAAAAAACGGATTTCTTTAGCCCACACGTTGATTGGAATGAAGATTCTGAGATTGTATTTATACTTACTCTACTTTTGGTTGTTGTATGCAGTTTAGGCATTATGGTTTACATACCTGTACGACGTCTTGACCGCCAAATTCGGCAACTAACGGCTGCGCAACAACAATTTGGTTCTGGTGAGTTGAATACGCGAGTCGAGCTAAAGCAATTTTCGCAACCCGTGAAAGAGCTCGCCCAAGGCTTCAACTGCATGTCTGAAGAGATTGAGAGACGAGTGCGCCAAACACACATCTTTACTCAAGCTATTCCTCATGAAGTGCGCACTCCGCTGAGTCGTATTCAGCTAGCGACGGATTTAGCTCGACGCACGAGTGGTGAAATGCAGGCAGAGTTACATGACGATATTGAACGATACGTTGATGTCGTGACGGATTTAACGTCCGACATTGTCATGCTGTCTCGCTTGAGTGTGAAAAACCACTCATGGATCGATTCTGTTGAAACCATGGAACTGCCACTTTGGTGTAAAAGCCGCATGAATTACCTAGGCTTAGAGTCCGCCATGTTGAGAGCAGAAAATAAACTCGCGAACCAATTGATTCACTTTCAGCCTACTTTGGGTAACCTTGTCCTCGATAATTTACTGCAAAACGCCAAGCGTTATGGTGAGTCCTGCGTTGAGGTGACGATTCGAACGGTAGCGGATTGCTGGAGCATCGATATTGAGGACGATGGTCCGGGCATCCCTGAGGCGATGCGAGAAGAAGTATTTATGCCATTTTCGCGCTTAGACAAAAGCCGCAACGCCGACATGAAAGGCTTTGGTTTAGGGCTTGCCATCGCTACCAGTGCAGCGCGGCAACTGGGGTGGGAGCTTTCTGTCGGCGAGAGTCACTTAGGCGGCGCACGTTTTACGGTGCTTATTCCTGCCAACGGTTAGAGTAGGCACTGCGGTAGTCTGGCTCTGCGATACCTTCATACAAATCGTCACAAGCTTGCAGTGGACCTACGACGGTTCGGTAGGGTAGGACACCTGCCCAAACAGGGATGTCCATGTCTTCCGCATCGTCGTTGACGCCAAAATTGCTGATTTTCACTGATGCCTCCGTGAGCGGGATACGCAGTAGCATGGTGGCTTTGAGTTCTTTTTCATTACTCAAACGGACTTGTTCTGTTCTCCCCGGAGCGATCTGTTCAATAAAGTGATTCAGCAACCTGTCTTTCTCTTGGTTATCTTCCACCACCTCAAACTGGCCAAAGACCACAGCACTGCGATAATGCGCACTGTGGTGAAACGCACTTCGAGCCAATACCCAACCATCAAACAAAGTAAAGGTTAAGCACGTTTGCACTCCTTGTTTGAGTGAGCGTAACAGTCGACTGTTGTTGGCACCATGGATATACACGTAATCATCGACACGCCATGCCAGCATAGGGATGACCACAGGGCCTGACTCGTTGGTTATCGCAATATGAGCGATTAGGCTTTCATCTATGATGGCGTGCAGTTTGCTAACATCAGAGACGGCTTTATGTGCGCCTTTCTTAATTTCCGTTCTATTGGTGTTGGATAGCATTTTCTCTCCTTGTTTGCTCACGATTACGAGCGATTGATCCTCATTCTTTGATTGCAATGTAGCGTTTAACTGGTAGCTTAAAGAGAGCCACTTTTAACTAATGGATGGATCCAGTTTGTCTTTGATTGATATCGGTGACCTGCATTTAAAAGACAGTGATGGAACGCGTCAGCAAGCGTTGTTTTTTGCTATTCGCAAGAAAATTGTTCAAGGACTGTGGATGAAGAATGGGAAGCTGCCTTCTACGCGGAAGCTTTCACAAGAGCTTAATCTAAGTAGGAATACCGTGATTTCTGCCTACGAACAGTTAGTGGCGGAAGGGTACTTGAACAGCCAAAAAGGTTCTGGTTTTTATGTTGCCGTAGAACTGCCAGAGCAGTACTTGCCTGAACCTAGTTCAGTTCAGAGAGACTCATCACCGAAAGCTCACTTTGATATCAACCGCGCATTTGCACCGGGTGTGCCGGATTTGGACGCATTTCCGATGGCGCAATGGCAAAAGTTACTCACTCGCCATATGTCTCGTACTTGCTTGTTGGGGAATCAAGATATTCAGGGCAGTTGGACATTACGCTGTGCTTTAGCTGACTACCTTGCATCTAGCCGTTCAGTGAATTGTTCTCCAGAGCGCATTATTATTACCTCTGGGGCGCAGCAAGCGTTGTCAATTGCGACGATGGTAGTGCTCAAACAAGGTGATAAGGTTCTGATGGAGCAACCAGGTTACGCGCAAATGCGGAAGTTGATTCAGTTCCAAAACTATCAATTTGAGCCTTTGTTCGTAAGAGAGAAATTAGGTTTTGATGTGGAAGCGGTGACCTCAAGCGATGCCGATGCGCTGTATATTACACCAAGTAATCAATATCCGATGGGCACCACACTCAATACCGAGCAAAGAGGAAAGATCATCAACTGGGCGGTCGAACAATCAAGTTGGATCATCGAGGACGATTATGACAGCGAATTTCAGTTTGCTCATCGTCCCTATACCAGTTTACAGGGGCTAGCAGCTCAAATGGGTCGAGATGATCGCGTGTTGTATGTGGGTTCCTTCAGTAAAGTGATGTTTAACGGATTGCGGCTTGGCTACCTTGTAGTTCCTGAACGTTTAGTAGAGCAATGCTTAGTGGTTAAGGACGCGTTAAGTGGTGATTCGCCGACGCATACACAAGAAGCATTGGCAGATTTTATTACTGAAGGTGGGTTATTACGTCATATTCGAAAAATGCGTCGACTGTACAAAACTAAGCATGAACAGATGCATTTATCCATTCAACAGCATTTTGGCGACCGTGTTTGCGTCGTTAGCCAAGCGGCGGGGCTTCATATTACGTTGAAATGGCAAGACGGTATGGATGAGCAGCGTTTTACGAAACTAGCAGAGCATGAAGGGATCATCTTGCGACCTTTGAGCTATTATGAACACCCAGATTTTCAAGCACGTCACTGGCATGGTGCCGTGCTTGGTTACGGCAATATCGCGTTAGAGAACATAGACGCTGGTATCCAACGTTTAGCTCACATATTTCGAAATGGGAAGCGATGACTATTCAACTACACGTGTTTGTCGCTTATGTCGCCACTGTTTCCAAGGCAGTAAAAGTAGAGTAAAAATGCCAAGTGCATAAAACATTGACCAGCCTAAACATATAAAAACACCGGTACAAAGCAGTAGGGACAGTCCCGCAAGTGTTTTACCAAATCCTCGAAGCAATTTGAAAGCGGCTAACATCGCCAACATGTAAACCAGAACGAATACACTGTTTGCGAGTTTTAGGAAAAACTCCAGATCGAGCTGTGATAGGGTTCCTATCACACAAGATATCAATAATATGCCGCCAACTAATATGGTGGCTGAGAAAGGGACACCACGACGTGAAATCTTGGCTAGTGGACTAGAAGGACGATGTTCACGAGCTTGAGCCCAGACCATTCGCGCTAGGCTCTGTGTGTATAAGTTAACGCTCGCGAAACAAGCGGAGAAACCTATCAAGCTGATTATCCATTTGGCTCCATCGCCTAGTAGTTGGGCACTAAGCCAGGGGATGGATGCGTTATCAAATTGAGCGTTACCATACGCGCCAAATTTTAAAATAACGACAGAGCATGCCCAATAGGTAGCCCCTGCTACAAAACAACCGACCACAATGGCAATAGGGAAATCTCTTTGAGGGTTTTTGAACTCTTCCCCCATATGGGCAAAAGCCTCTATGCCAACAAAACACCAGAACATCACGCCTAACGCTGCGGTAATAGGCCAAATTGACTCTTGTGTGATGGCGGGCATCACAAGATCGGCGTTGTTAACGTCGCCTTTCCATAAAAATGCGCCAACAAGTGCGAAGACACTCAAAGCAATAAGAGTTTGTAAATGACCTGATGATTTTGTGCCCATCAAGTTGACGAACACAAGAAGTACTACCGTGAGAACTTGTGCAAACAGATTGTTGCTAATAGGCTCTGGCAATATTTGTTGTAGGAAGCCTGCGGCGAGTGCAATCGCGGCCGGAACCCCTACCGGAATGACACTAACAAATAGCCAAGCGACACTACTTTCCAGTTTGGCGTTAAAGGCTTTGCGTACAAAAAAGGCTGTTCCGCCCGCGTTGGGGTATCGTTTACCCAGTTGAGCAAAAGTCAGCGCAATAGGACAAATCGCGATGAACAATAAAATCCAAGCCCATAGTGAAAAATGGCCAGCTATACCTGCTGCGATAGCCGGGATCATAAACAGCCCAGTTCCCATTAATGTGGTGGATAACTGTGCGATACCTGATGTGAGTGAAATGTCTTTTTTGAGCTCTTCCATGCGAATTGATTCATCCAATGTTATGAGGCTTATTACGAAAAAGCTTGTGGCTTCTGGTTATTTCGTTTTATGTGTTTAAGCGATGCTATTTATGTGCTGAGTACTTAAGTTGGGAATTTGATTTCAATGTGTTATCTATTTTCTGTTGAAATGGATAACAGCACTCATCTC
Source organism: Vibrio sp. 1167 (assembly GCF_033340375.1). Lineage (NCBI taxonomy): Bacteria > Pseudomonadati > Pseudomonadota > Gammaproteobacteria > Vibrionales > Vibrionaceae > Vibrio > Vibrio sp. 1167. Next base: position 305,978 of record NZ_JAWOWK010000003.1, read on the forward strand.
ATGCCCGCCAAATAGCATATCCAAAATGTTAATAACAAAATGATTTACTAAACCGTCAATATGACGGTTGTTTTAAATAATTCCAACAAAATGTTGGTTTCTTATGCAGTTAGAATCGGTATAGAATGAGAAAAATAAGGAAAGCTTGGTAACGGTATGGACAAGTTTGATCATAAGATTGTGGATCTGCTCAGGCACAACGCTCGGCTGTCGGTGACTGAAATTGCGGATAAAGTAAACCTTTCTCGTTCTGCGGTAACGGCCCGTATTCGTAAGCTAGAGCATGACAAAGTGATTCTAGGGTATCACGCTGAAATTGCGCCTTCGGGTGGGGATTCGATTTGCGCCTATTTTGCCTTAAAGTTCGATAAATCAACCTCTACGTATTATTGCGAATCATACGCGGACGAGTTATACAAAATTGATGGCGTAAAATGGTGTCATGCGATCAGCGGTGAGACGGACATGATGGTTTTTGTCGAAGTGCCTACGATGGCTCGCTTGAACGAAATCAGAGATCAAATTCAACGATATCCAGAGCTTCGAAACCTGATGACTCATACCGTCTTAGCTGAATTCTTTAACACGACTGGGAACCTGTTTGTGAAGTGACCATGAATGGATGCCATGTTGAAAACCCTTCTGAGCGAATATGTTAAACAACATTAATTTGAATCTACTTAGATCCTTGCATGTACTTTTAGAGGAGTGTCATGTCAGCCGGACCGCAGACCGTTTGCACATTACGCAGTCAGCTGTCAGTCGACAGCTTGCACAATTGCGCGATCTGTGTGGTGACCCACTGCTTATTCGTCAAGGTAATCAACTGATACCAACGCCACGAGCAATAGCGTTAAAATCAAAGCTTGATGCATTACTGGCTGAGTTTGACCATTTACTCGATGACCAACCTTTTGAGCCGCGGCAGTGGCAAGGTGAGCTTGTTATTGCTTCTAGTGACTACGTGGCGCAATACGTATTGCCCGATATTGCCTCTCACTTGGGTGAACAAGCGCCACAGTTAGATATGGCGTACCGACTGTGGCAACCCAACTTTCTTGATAAACTTCATGAGACGGGCATCCATATCGCGTCTTCTATGTATCCAGAAAAACCACAGAGCGTGTCGAGCGTTAAAATTGGTGAGGATTCATCAGTTTGTTTGATGAAATCTTCTCATCCGTTAGCAAAGCAGGACCAGATCAGTATTGAAGACTTGATTTCATATTCACACATCAAAGTGACTGGCGGCGGAGACAAAGATTCCTACACTGATTTAGCATTGAAAGAGCTAGGGCACACCCGCCACGTTACCTTTAAGGTTCCATTCTTCTCTGCTGCGATCAATCGCTTAGTTGCAAGCGAGCACCTGATGGTGGCTCCTGAACATATTGCCGTTAACCTCGCTAAGCATTGGGACTTAACCCATAAAGCATTACCACTCGAAACACCTATTCATCAATATTGGTTAATGTGGCACCCCAAATACGACACGGATCCTGCGCATAAATGGGTGCGAGAAGAGATTCGCTCAGTAATGCAAATTTCTGAATATTCCATTCGCTAATACGTACACCGTTTAGCTATGACTTGAAGTCATGATTAGTATGAATAACTTTGATTTCTAATTATACCTCTTCCGTTGATAGAGTGAGCTTCAAAGAGGGGAGATTCTTATGACACTAACAGTTTGGTTATCACTTTTTACCGTGTGTTTATTAGGGGCTATGTCACCAGGTCCCAGCTTAGCTATTGTCGCTAAGCACTCGTTGGCTGGTGGACGTATCAATGGATTAGCTACGGCTTGGGCTCATGCGTTTGGCATTGGTATATATGCGTTTATTACCTTGATTGGGCTCGCTGTTGTTTTGCAGCAAAGCCCGATGCTGTTCAAGACGATTAGCCTTGTGGGTGCGGCATATCTTGCGTATTTAGGGTTTAATGCTTTGCGTTCAAAAGGTGGTGTGGCTGCGAAGTTGGAGTCAGGTGAGGAAACAACGGTAATCCAGTCTGCGCGAGAAGGCTTTTTTATCTCGATTTTAAGTCCCAAAATTGCTTTGTTTTTTATCGCATTATTCAGTCAGTTTGTCGCGCTCGGTAATGATTTGAGTAATCAGATGATCATTGTTGCCACGCCGTTTGTTGTGGATGGGCTTTGGTACACCTTTATTACCCTAGTGCTATCGAGCTCTAAAGTCGTTGACAGAATTCGCTCTAAGGCAGTGTTGATTGATCGTTTGTCAGGAGTAGTACTCATGCTGCTGGCTCTTAGAGTGGTCGTAACGGTATAGACAAGCTCGCAAGACAGAAATACTAAAAGCAGCCCGTGTGGCTGCTTTTTTGTCTACTCTCAGTAACCCTTACACAATTTACGTAATTCTGACGCTAAACGTTGCTAAAATTAATATTATCAATAGTGTTACTTTGGTTCATATTCTCATTTGCTGTGAAAGCTACTTTCCAACGCATTGTTATAATGAGAACGATAGCCACTTAACGTTAATACTAACAGTGTCGCATATTAAGTCGAGAGTGCTTTATTGGATAAAAACGGACTTTCCTCTTACTTACCCTATGAAAGGGGTAGAGACTTCATGACCGTTTAGAAGGTGAGAGCAATATGCAAAGAATAGTAGATTTAGCTCCAGTAGTAATTTTGACCAGTGTTTGCAGCGTTGCTTGGATATTCTTTTCAACAAAGAGCATTTGGGTGTTTTTTGAACTGTTTGTATTTACGATGCTTGGCTTTGGCCTTTTGTACGGGTTACTACAAAAGGCTGATCCTAAACACTTTGACTTTGTTTTAAATCACATCGATGAAATTAAGAAGGAAGGCAAAGATGCTTGCCTAAGCGGCGCTCCGAAAGAATCCAACCCATACTCTGGTGTCGATGGTGATTTATGGGAGGCTGGTTACACAGCCTCCTACAACAAAAAGATAAAGCAATAAACCGCTAGGTGCTTATTCAATATTGTGCTTTTCAAAAAAGCACCCTGCCATTTTAAGGACAGGGTGAAAGCAAGAAGTTTCTCAGGAGCGGTCGGGGGAGAGAAACTCATCTAAATCTTATTTACTTACCGGCGAACCTCTTCAAATTCACCTTCAATCGCATCTGCTTTACCTGTATTAAACTCATACTCTTCGTGCATTTCTCTCTGCATTTTCTTGACGCGCTTTTCAATACGTTTACCGGTAATTAATGCTGCGATGGTCAACGGAATCGCAATGATCAAGCTAAATACTAACGTAAAAAAACCGGTAATCAGTGCTAGTGCAGTTACAATAATCCGATTCATAATCATGACCTCTCTGTAATTTATGTGCTCAGATTAATGCTGTGAACATGAACAAAACATGAATGCTGACGTTCACTTTGTCCGGAGAGTGTCAAATGAATGAAACGAAAAAACGCCTGAGGGTGATCAGGCGTATAAACGGGGAAAAATATTAGTAATGCGCATGGCGCTTATTATTTAGAACAAATATGAGATATTGTCCGCTACGCTATGTGGTTAACGTTGTGGAGCAAAGTTCACCTATCGAGGGAATGTTTGGTAACGAACACCCATCATTTGTTCCATACAGTGCACAACTTGGCAGCTGTAACCGAATTCGTTGTCGTACCAGATGTAAAGTACACAACGCTTGTCTTGTGCGATAGTCGCTTGACCATCTACGACGCCTGCATGACGAGAACCAACTAAGTCAGTTGATACAATTTCTGTTGAATCGGTGTAGTCAATCTGTGCCGAAAGCTCAGAGTTCAACGCCATTTCACGCAAGTAATCGTTCAGTGAATCACGGTCTACGTCTTCACCTAAGTTTAGATTAGCGACTGCCATAGAAACGTTTGGTGTCGGTACGCGAATCGCGTTGCCTGTTAGCTTGCCTGCAAGCTCTGGCAATGCTTTAGCAACTGCTTTTGCCGCACCTGTTGAAGTCAGAACCATGTTTAGTGAAGCACTACGTCCGCGACGGTCACCAGAGTGGAAGTTGTCGATCAAATTTTGGTCGTTTGTGTATGAGTGCACGGTTTCAATATGGCCAGAAAGAACACCATATTTATCGTTCAGAGCCTTAAGGACTGGCGTGATTGCATTTGTTGTACAGCTTGCCGCAGAGATGATGGTGTCATCTTCTTTAATTACCGACTCATTTACACCGAATACAACGTTTTTGATGTCACCTTTACCTGGTGCTGTTAGCAGTACTTTCTCTGCGCCTTGACACGCTAAGTGTTGGCTCAGGCCTTCAGAATCACGCCAAACACCTGTGTTATCAACAACTAGCGCGTTATTGATACCGAAAGCTGAGTAATCCACTTCGCTTGGGTTATTTGCGTAGATAATTTGGATGTAGTTGCCGTTAACGATCAGTGCTTTACGCTCTTCATCGATAACAATACTACCGTTGAACTGGCCGTGAACTGAGTCACGACGCAGCAAGCTAGCACGCTTCTCCAAATCGCCTTTTTTACCGCCACGAACCACAATCGCACGTAGTCTTAGTGGGTAACCTGGACCACTTTTCTCAATGAGAAGGCGAGTAAGTAGTCGACCAATGCGACCGAACCCGTAAAGAACCACATCACGCGCTTTCAATGAAGAATCTGCGTCGCGAGCACCATCAAGTGCAGTGATAAGGAAATCGTTTAGAGAGCTTGTATCGTCATGTTCATTCCAGTACATAGTTGCCAATTGGCCAACATCGACACGGCATGAAGAAATGCTCATTTCACAAAGCGCTTGAATAATAGGCATCGTGTGCTCAAGCGAAAGTGGGTTACCGGTATAACGTCTTGCAACGCGATGAGTTTTGAGAATGTCTATAGTAGTAGCATTAATAAGCGTTTTACCAAACAGAACCACTTCGATTCCTTTTTGACGATATAGCTTACCAATTAGAGGGGAAATAGATTCAGCAATCGTTTGGCTAGTTTGCCAGTCTTGGAGATATTTCTCTGGACTCATTGTTGTATTAGACCTTTCACGTTTTGGGGGCTAACCATACTCTCTGCTGTTGCCTCTTCGGCAGCGTGCAAGAGTGTGGTGGGTTATGTAATCGGGTTGTAATAGTTATGTGTGCGGATTCTAAGGTCGGAGTCCTTATTCTGCTAGGAAAATTAAATCCAGTGTAAAACACTACTTAAGGGAACGTTAGTGGTGGATTAATGTGACTAAAGCAGTGGTTTTCACGTATTGACATTTAGAAAGTAACTTACTTTTTTTGCGATGATAACGTTTGCTTTCAAATTAGTTTTGTTGACAAAAATGGATATTTTGCATTTTTGTGTGATTTAACTCGATAAGGCAACTCAATAGGTAAACATACAATAGATGATTTCCTGAAAAGTGATGCGACTCTTAGTTGTGAGTGAAACTTTATTGTTTGCATCCAACTTTAAGATCAAAAAATATGACTTAAATCACAATTTTTACCGCATTAGCCGATGATAAAACACTCACAATAACCATAGTCTAGGTAGGTGAATGTTGTTTGAAAGTAACAATGTCGTATATGCCTTTCAATGCAAGAAACTAGTCTAATATTAAATAAACGGATGAAATCAACCATTAGGCTGATGGATGTTGAGATTATCAATAAAAACACGCTTAGCACTCCTCGCACTATTACCCGCTGTGGTAATAGTGGTATTTGCAGTTCAGCAGTTTTCTGATAATGCGTTGCGCGTGAGCCGTCTCAATCAAACGGTTAGCAATATTCAAGGTTTCCAATTGATATCCAAGGCCTCCCACTTTATTTACTCCATAGAGAAAGTACGCCGACAGCCTGATCTTCAAGTCTCTGCAGCCATTAATATTGAAGAACAAGGTGAAGTTATTTCTTCTTTGCATCAAAAGTTTGTGAGTAACCCTAATACTGCTGAGTATGCTGATGAACTGAAAGAAGCCATGCTGGGGGTATTGTCAGGTAGATTGAGTGAGATGGACGACCTGGGTGATTGGGCATTTCAACAGCTCCAAAATATGTCGCGCTCTTTGTTGCAAAATCATCAATGGTATGGCAGTGACGACGGCATTCGCATGCAAAATTTTATTGCCTACCTTGCTCAGCTCTCTTTTTGGACACAGAAAGAAGCTTGGCTGACGAACCGTTTAGTCCAAGACCCTGAGAGTCGGCTAAGTCAAAGTATGTTTTATCAGGCGATTGACCGACAGCAGCAAAATTTGGATGCGTTTTTAAACTTAGGTGGGTCATACGAGCAAGTGGATAAATTGCTTGGCTTGTTTACTTCGCCGAGATATCAGAGAAACTTGGCGTCTCGCGGACAATTAATGTCAGGAGACATGTCACAAAGTGACTACGCCGCGTATTTAAAAGAACTCGATTTTCGTGTGCAGCGCTTACAAGTGCTCATTGATGGGTTCACCAAACAAACTGAGCAGTCGCTTCTCACGCAGGTTCATGAACAAAAGGCCAATATAGCGATGATCAGTTTTGGCGTTGCCTTAGTGGTTATCCTGCTTTGTTGGCTCGGATTTAGTACTTGGTTCCGAGTTAACAGCAAACTCGATGCGATCATTCACACTTTAAACGCGTTGATCAACTCCGAAGAGAAGCAAACAAAAGTCAAAGTTGATGGGAGTGATGAACTGACCATTTTTGCTCAGCAAGTGAATCGAGTGGTTGAAGAAATGCAGAGACAAACTGAAGAAATACTACATGCAAAAGAGTCAGCAGTATCGGCTAATCGTGCAAAATCTGTGTTTCTTGCCAACATGTCACATGAAATACGCACGCCCCTTAACGGGATCATGGGCATGACAGAAATACTCTCTCAAAGTGAGTTGTCTTCGCATCAACAAGAAGTTGTTGATGACATTGACTCCTCATCTCAAACACTGCTCACTTTACTTAACGATATATTGGATCTCTCTAAAATCGAGTCTGGACGATTGGAGCTGTCACTAGTAGAAGCGGATATCCGAGAAGTCGTGTATCAGTCGATGATTTTATTCCAATCCAAAGCAACATCTAAACAGCTAAAGTTAGGTATTAATTTAGCTGAAAATATCCCCATTCGCGTGATGGTCGATGATCATCGTGTCAAACAGGTAGTTACGAATCTGGTATCGAATGCGGTTAAGTTTACCGAAAGTGGGCATGTATGCGTTGATGTTAGTTATGAGGAGTTACTTGAGAAAGAACGTGGAGTGCTGACGTTTAAAGTAGAAGATACCGGAATAGGCATTGATCAAGATAAGTTAACCACGATTTTTGAACCCTTTACTCAGGAAGATGAAGGAGTGTCGAGGCAATTTGGCGGCACAGGGTTGGGTTTGGCAATTTGTTGTCAGCTTGTGTCGATGATGGGGGGCAAGCTCGTAGCAACATCTACAAAAGGAGTGGGCACATGCTTTGAATTCTCGATTGAGGTTGAAGCAATTCCGGTGTTTGGCTGGCGTTCGGAGGTGATTAATAGAGGGCTTTTGATCTGCTCAAATTACGACTACGCCGACCAAGTATTAAAAGAGTGTCGCTTAGCGAAAATCAATCTCTTTGGTGTTAATAATGTGAATGAAGTGCAAGCGATAAATGATGACTTTGATGTCATATTTCTGTGCCACAGTAACGATGCTAATACCGATGAAATCTTGGATAATCTATCATTTAATTACGATCTTCGCCGTGTGATTATTTGCCAGCATCATTTATCCACTCCCTACGAAAATGCAGAAAAAGTACATGCCGTACTCACATTACCTTTCCTTGGCAATCGATTTAAGCATGTCATTGATGATTTAGCTAAGGTTGAAAAGACTATATCAAGTGACAATGTCACCAATAATGTTGTCAGCTCTGAATATCGAGCGTCGCGCTCTCATCGGAGGATCTTAATTGCGGAGGATAATTTGATGAACCAGAAAATAGCGAGTTTTTTTCTGGATAAAGCAGGTTATGACTATTTGATAACAAGCAACGGTCAAGAAGCGTTAGAAGCCATCACAAAGGGAGAAGAATTCGATGCAATTTTAATGGACTGCATGATGCCCGTGATGGATGGACTGACCGCGACGAAAGAAATTCGTCGTTGGGAAAAGAAAGCAGGACGTGAAAAAACAATGATTATCGCACTCACTGCGAGTGTTTTGGAAGAAGACATCCACAACTGTTTTGCGGCAGGCATGGATGCTTATTTACCTAAGCCGTATAAATCGAACCAGTTATTTGAGCTCTTTAGTGAATTAAAACTCGCCTAGCTAACATTTCAACTTAGACAAGGCGTCAAAACGATAAAGCCCCACTTCAGGGGCTTAGTTCTGATTATTCATTGTTGTGCGTTGGCTTGAGCGCCTGCGAGTTTGCGTATGGTTTGGCGATAGGTTAGGTATGCGGAAACACCAGCTAACAGGTTGCCGATACAAGCGCCTAAGAGTAAACCTCGGATTCCATCCATTTGAGCGCCAACCCACAAGCACGGTAGGAAAAAGACAAACAAGCGCAGCGCTGAAATAGTGAGCGCGGTGTAAGATTTGCCTAATGCATTACAAAGAGAAACCATTAGCATACAAACCCCTAATGAACCCAAACTGATCGGCACTATCAGTAAATGCATTTCCAAGACTTGCTCCACTTGCACATCACTTGTCATCAATAATGCGAGTGGGTTTGCGACGGCAAATGTAATGGCAGCAATCAAAAGTTGGAAACCTAGAATGAATTTTACGGCAATACTGACGAGCCTTTGGATATCTTCATAGTTCTTTGCCCCAAGTAAGCGTCCAACCATTGGAGGCATAGACATTGTCAGCGCCAAGACCGAAACGATAGCAAAGAACTCATAGCGTGAACCAAGCGCCCAAGCGGCGACTGCTGCGGTTCCAAAGCTTGCCAATAATTTTGTTGCTAGCATGGAAGACAACGGTGGCAGCAGTTGGCTAATCATCGCAGGGCCCATAATGTTACCGATAGATGCAACACTTTTGGCTACGTTAAGATCTTGCCATTGTGTCGTTGCCCAGTGATTCTTTTTCACGCGAGGAGCGACGACTAAAATACCAAACCCAAAAGCGACGATGGTTGCTATTGCCGCTCCGTTAATACCCAAGTCAAATGTGAAAATAAATAGCGGATCGAGCACAAGGTTCACGCCGCTGGTTATCATCATCATTGTGCCAGGTAACATTGTATTGCCATTAGCTCGGCAGATACTGTAGTAAAAATACAAAACTGCACCAGTCCATGAGCTTAATAACCACCAAGGCCAGTAACTGTCGATTATCGGCATAACAGATTCTGGAGCGCTTAATAGAGCTAAAATGGGGTAGCGCAAAAGCCAAATTAGCCCGCCAAAAATAGCGACACCAATTGAGCCGATCATCAATACTAATCCGCCCAGTTGTTTGGCATACCGACTTTCATTCGCCCCAAGAGCTTTAGAAATGACCGCTGTCGTTGCGATCCCTAGACCGACTTGAATGCCGATAATGACCATTTGCAAAGGCAGAGTGAAACCTTGAGCGGCTAACGGTAAAACGCCGAGCTGACCGATAAACGCACTATCCACAAGCTGAAAGCTCATTAAAGACAGAACGCCAAATAGCATTGGCCAGGTCATCGTAAATAATTGTTTTGCAAGCGTTGGTTGTGTACTTGTCGTAGTTGAAGACATAGAAAGCTGAATGCGTTAGGAATAAGAGTTAGATTGATTGTACACGGCGGTTAGTTTAGAGACAAAAATAAACCCCGAGGAAGATATTCTTGCTCGGGGTTCGAAAATCTAGCTTACGCGTTTATTTTTTGCCGCTAGTTTGCTTGTCTTCTTCAGTCAGCTCACGAATGCGACGGCTGATGTCACGACGTGCTTTAGAGATCTCAGCGCTTTTAATGATGTGGTCATCAACACGATCTTCATAGTCTGCTTTCATATTTTTGATGATTGCGACGATTTCATCGTGAGTCATTTCTGGTTTGATGTAGTCTAGAAGGTTTTCTAGAAGATCAACACGTTTACGGTTATCACGAACTTTCTTCTCGTTATCAAGAAGCTCACGTTTTAATTTGTTTTTACGACGAGCTTGGTTAACGATTTCAAATACGCTACTCATAGTTCTCTTTCCTAATTTTATGAATATCTTCCTCGATTAAAGCACAACATCCAGTGGCATAACAGTCTTTAGATCAATAGCAATGCAGAGTTGAACATTTCTCAACCAATTGCGCTGTGTCCATATAATCGTGCTGCTTTCTTCGAGTTTTGGCCAACATCGTAGAATCCATCGATTCATTGTCATAACGTGGCCTTCACTATATTATCAACACCATTGAATGCAAAATGATGAACTTGATATGGACTCTGGTAACACTGCGGAGCAAGTAAATAGTCAAGATAATGAGCAAGTCACTCGCTCTGTGGCTGAAAAGTTAAAAACGGCGTATATCAACGCACGCGAGCAACTCGAAATCATCGAAGTTGAGCTTAATCGTTCAAAAATAATGATGGTCGACCAAGATGGCAATTTGACGAGAGTGCCGATTCTCTCGGAGCATTGATACCTGACCCTATTCGTAAGGGGTGTCAGGTCTTACGCTATGCTTTAGCCTGACACCAACACCTGAACCGCTAACGCTTCTTGCACTGCTGTGTGAATTTATGGCGTATGATTTCGAAGCGATTTAGGTACAAAGTCAAATGCAAAAATAATAAGGAAATGCATTATGAAAGTTGAGCTAACGGCAATTGAAGCACGAGTTATTGGTTGCTTGATCGAAAAAGAAGTCACTACCCCAGATCTTTACCCCCTCAGCCTAAACGCATTAACCAACGCGTGTAATCAAAAAAGCAACCGTGATCCCGTGATGTCACTCTCAGAGTCAGACGTACTCGATGCCGTTGATGCTCTTATTGAGCGCAGGCTCGTCAGTGACGAAAGTGCGTTCAACAGCCGCGTCAGCAAGTATCAACACCGTTTCTGTAATACGGAATTTGGTGATTTAAAGCTGACAGAGCAGGAGAAGGGCATTGTATGCTGTATGCTTTTGCGCGGTGCTCAAACACCTGGGGAAATTCGTACTCGTACTAATCGTCTCGCGACATTTCATGATGTAAAAGAAGTGGAAATGGTCCTTGAGCATTTAGCAAGTGAAGAGAAAGGACCATTAGTGGTCAAATTACCACGTGAGGCTGGTAAGCGGGAGTCGCGTTATATGCATTTGTTCTGTGGTGATGTTGATGCGTCCGAACTTGCAGCGCATGTGTCTGCTGCAAGCTCGAGCTCCGATCGAGTAAGTCAACTAGAGCTCGAAGTCGCTCAGCTGAAAGAAGAGCTGGATGAATTAAAAGCTAAGGTTGAGTCACTGCTTTCATGATGGAAAATACAACGCAGCGTTGGAGTGTCTACCTGATACGAAATAACCGCAACGCGTTGTATTGTGGTGTTACCAATGATGTTGAACGAAGATTCAATCAGCACCAAACCGGAAAAGGAGCGAAAGCTTTGAAGGGAAAAGGCCCTTTGGTATTGGAATGGTCATTGGATTTTGACTCAAAGACGCTTGCCATGCGAGCAGAGTACTATATTAAGCAACTAACTAAAGCGAAAAAAGAGCTGCTCGTTATGTCAAAAGCAAATATTGTCGTCGACGAACATCAACAAATGATGTTAGAGATAGTGGCACTCTGATAAGCCCTTGCTACGCAAAGATACACGGAAACCGCCCATGTCACATTGGCGGTTTCTTTTTGTTTTTGGAGTACCATGTAGGAATAAACTGACGCATAATGGGCTGGTGTTCTGTTTACAGGTCCTGAATATGAAAAGCGCGAAATGTCTTTGCGTCATCGAGACAAAGGAAGCGACTCAATGTACTTTCATTTGCATCCACTCAGACCAAGAACTAATTTACTATTGAAACAGGCACTAAGAGGAAGGTAGATTACAAGAGTATAGGATGACTCGGCTAGGTAATGAATAGAGCTGAATTAGGCTCATAAAAAAGCTAAAAGAGCAGTAGATGAAAAAAGCGTTAGTATTCTCCCTGATTTCAATGGCCGCTTTTGCGCCGAATGTGCAGGCCACCCAAGTTCTTAATGGGTATTGGGCATATCAAGAGTTTTTAGACCAGTTTCCACAACAGAAGCAGCTAACTAGTGCGTTGGCTGAAGTGGTAAGAGAAACCCCTGTACCCGTAGCAAAAGACAAGAAGCGTCCACTGAAAATTTCTGTTGTTTATCCAGGGCAGCAGATCTCTGATTATTGGATTCGAAACATCGACGCGTTTGAAAAACGCCTAGATAAGCTTGATATCGACTATCAACTAAATCAAGTGTTTACTCGTCCTAATGCAGATATAAAGCAGCAAAGTTTGTCTTTAATGGAGGCGCTGAAAAGCAACTCCGATTACTTGATCTTTACTCTAGATACCACAAGACATCGTAAGTTTGTTGAGCATGTCTTAGATTCAAAGAAAACCAAGTTAATTTTACAAAATATCACCACACCTGTTAGGGATTGGGAACATCATCAGCCGTTTCTTTATGTTGGTTTCGACCACGCAGAAGGAAGTCGTGAATTGGCCGTTGAGTTTGGCAAGCGTTTCCCTAAACATAGCCACTATAGTGTTCTCTATTTCTCGGAGGGCTACATTAGTGACATCAGAGGCAACACTTTTATCAACCAAGTGAACCGCGATAATCAATTTGAACTACAATCTGCTTACTACACCAAAGCAACAAAGCAATCTGGGTATGAAGCTGCAAAAGCCAGTTTGGAGAAGTATCCGGACGTTGACTTCATTTACGCGTGTTCTACCGATGTAGCATTAGGTGCTGTTGACGCTCTTAAAGAGTTAGGTCGTGATGATGTCATGATCAATGGTTGGGGCGGCGGTTCAGCAGAGTTAGAGGCGCTTTCTAAAGGGGAGTTAGACGTTACCGTTATGCGTATGAACGATGATACAGGTATTGCAATGGCTGAGGCCATTAAGTGGGATTTAGAAGGAAAGCCAGTTCCCACCGTTTACTCTGGTGATTTTGAAGTCGTTACCAAATCGGACTCTCCAGAAAGAATTGAAGCATTAAGAAAACGTGCATTTAGATACTCAGATAATTGATGACAACTACATCAAAAACAAGAAAGCGTCGCTCACTGTCGACGCTTATTACCAAAATAATTATTCTCGTACTTGCTCCGATCATTCTAGGCATCTTTGTTCAGAGTTATTACTTCTCGAAGCAGATTATTTGGCAGGAAGTCGACCGAACCAAGCAGCAGACCTCTGCCCTGATCCTGAACATTTTTGATAGCCATTTTGCAGCGATTCAGATTCATCACAACAGCAATTCGAAAAGTGATGTTGTATTGGATTTTTATACAGAACGTGATGAAGAGGCACTCAATTACTTTTTCATGAGTATTGACCAGAGTGATCCTTCCCATACACCAGAGTTTCGTTTCCTAACCGATCATCAAGGTATTATTTGGGACGATGGCAACGCGCATTTCTATGGCATCAACAATCTGATACTTAGCCGACTTGCCAGTCAGGTGACCTTTAGCAACAACTGGTATTATCTACCCTCACAGACCCCGATGGGAACTCGCCATCTGTTACTTCGTCGCGTACCCGTTTTACAACCTAAAACCGGTGAAGTGATGGGGTACTCTTACAATGTTGTTGTTTTAGATAATAACTTTGGGTTGATGGAAAGGTTAAAAAATGAAGGCAACGTCGACAATGTTGTGTTGGTCGCTAACAACACACCATTGGCAAGCTCATTAGTAGGAGATGAGGCTTATCAAATATTTGACGTACTCAAACGACGAGAGTCCCAGCACAAGCTTGACCAATTATTGATCATCAAAACCCCTATTGAGGTAAATGCCGCCGAGACTGACTTGTGCTTGCTTACTGTGCAAGACAATCAGAGCGTGGTGACATTGCAAATCCAACACCTGCTAGCAATGCTAGCCTCAGTTATCGGTATGGTCATGATTGCGCTAATGACTAAAGAATGGATCGAGAATCGAGTAGTTGAAGAGTTAGGATCCCTGATGGCATATACCCGCTCGGCTCGTGAAGAAAAAGGATTTGAGCGTTTTGAGGGGTCAGATATTGAGGAATTCGATCATATTGGTTCGACACTAGAAAACACTTTTGAAGAGCTTGAAGCACAAAAGCGCTCTTTCCGCGACCTGTTTAACTTTGCGTTATCTCCTATTATGGTGTGGTCTGAATCGGGTGTGCTTGTCCAAATCAATCCGGCAGCACGCAAAGAGTTAGTCATGGAAAACGATATTGAAACCATGCACCCAGTGTTCAAAGGTTTCAAAGAAAAGTTGATGCCACACCTTCGCATGGCGGCTCAGGGAGCTACGTTGACAGGCGTTAATGTGCCAATTGGAGACAAAGTATATCGCTGGAACTTATCGCCGATTCGAGTTGATGGAGATATTAGCGGTATTATTGTTCAAGGTCAGGATATAACCACGCTAATTGAGGCGGAAAAACAGAGTAACTTGGCGCGCAAAGAAGCAGAGAAATCTGCTCAAGCCCGTGCCGACTTTCTGGCTAAAATGAGCCATGAGATCCGAACGCCAATCAATGGAATTTTAGGGGTTGCTCAATTGCTAAAAGACTCTGTGGAAACAGAAGAGCAGAATAACCAAATTGACGTACTTCGACATAGTGGTGAGCACTTACTTGCTGTTTTGAATGATATTTTGGACTTTTCGAAGATTGAGCAGGGTAAGTTTAATATCCAAAAGCACCCGTTTTCTTTCACTGATACAATTCGAACGTTAGAAAACATTTATCGTCCTATTTGTGAAAGTAAAGGCGTCAACCTTGTCATTGAAAACAAAATAGATCCCAATGTTGAAATCTTTACTGACCAAGTTCGTCTGAACCAAATTTTATTCAACCTAGTCAGTAACTCAGTAAAGTTTACGCCCTCGGGTAGCGTGCGCTTGCATGCGGAACTTGAGCAGTTCTATGGCGCTGACAATAGTGTACTGGTCGTGGAAATTACGGATACAGGTATCGGCATCGAGTCTGACAAACTCGACCAAATGTTCGAACCTTTTGTTCAAGAAGAAGCAACAACGACTCGAGAATACGGTGGCAGTGGCTTAGGGCTGACCATTGTGAAGAGCCTTGTCGACATGCTGGAAGGTGATGTTCAAGTCCGCAGTCAGAAAGGCTTAGGAACGACTTTTGTCATTACAATGCCAGTGAAAGATCGTGAGCGAGTACTCACCCCTCTTGATTCGAGTTTGCGAGTTAAGCCAGGTGAACTATTTGCAGAGAGTCTCAAAGTGTTGTTGGTAGAGGATAACCATACTAACGCATTCATTCTAAAAGCGTTTTGTAACAAGTACAAAATGCAGGTTGATTGGGCGAAAGATGGGTTAGAAGCAATGGAATTCTTAAAAGATCATACTTACGATTTGATACTGATGGACAACCAACTTCCGCATCTTGGTGGAATTGAAACGACCAAAGAGATCCGACAAAAGCTAAAACTAGGCACGCCAATTTATGCGTGTACTGCTGACACCGCGAAAGAAACCAGTGACGCCTTTATGGAATCGGGTGCGAATTACGTGCTTCTCAAGCCGATTAAAGAAAATGCGCTCCATGAAGCATTTGTGGATTTTAAACAGCGGTTCTTAGTTGAGCGAACATAAGGAATTGGCTCACTACGGGATAACCCAATTACTCATTATCTGAAAAGCACAACACCATGACTGTGGGTTGTGCTTTTTTGTATCTGCCCCTTTTACTCTTATACAAATCAGACTTTTCAGACTTTTCAGACTTTTCAGACTTTTCAGACTTTATTGGTCTCGACGTTTGTTGTGTACATCGCAGCATTTCAAATTCAAACATAGTGTTGTATTACTTAGATTTCTGCCCCTTCACTGACACACCCAACGTGATTTCAATCACAAAAAGACATTTACTTAGCGTGCTAACTATTTTATATTGCTTAGCACGCTAAGTAATTGAGTAGATCTTATGATTCAAGACATCAACAGTTTGCGAGACCTTTCTCTGGCTGAAAAATTATCTCGTGTTGCTCGTTTATGGAAAATGGTTGCAGATCGCGAGTTAGAGCCTTTAAACCTAACGTATCCGCGTTGGACTGCGTTATGGAAGCTTTATCGAATGGGTGACAACATCAGTCAGAAGCATTTGGCTGAAGCGCTTGAGATCGAGTTAGCGTCGTTGATGCGAACATTAAAATTATTAGAAGAGCAATCTCTGATCGTTCGCCATTGCTGTGAACACGATAAGCGAGCACGTATTGTTAGCCTCACAGAAGAGGGGAAAACCCTACTAAAGCAAATGGAGGCTCGAATTCTTCAAGTTCGAAGCAAGCTCCTAACGGACATCAACGACCAGGAACTTCAGCAGCTTTCATTGATTCTTGATCAGATTGCTCACAATGCGCTTGATTCACTTAGCTAATAAGTCAGAAAACCGAATAAAAAGAGAAGTAAACGCCTATGACTCCAGATCAAAAATTCGCACGTTGGATCAAATATTCTTGCGTCGCGTTTGTCCTTGTCTTTGCCTATTTTCTAGTTGCAGATCTCGCCATGCCGTTGACGCCTCAGGCAATGGCAACGCGTGTGGTAACTAAAGTGGCCCCCCGTGTGAGTGGGCAGATTACACATCTTTATGTTGCCAACAACCAAGAAATAAGCCAAGGCGATCTACTATTTCAGATTGATCCCCAGCCTTATCAGCTCGCCGTAGAAAAGGCTCAACTTAACCTTGAGCGTGTGATTCAAAACAACGAACAACTTGATGCTTCTATTGCGGCGGCAAAAGCAGACGTTGAAGCGAGCAAAATCGTGGCGGAACAAAAAGTTCGCGAAGCGAAACGTCTTAATACCCTGTTTCACCGTAATGGTACTTCGCAACAGCAGCGCGATGACGCACAGAGCAGTGCAACGGCAGCTAAAGCGAACTTACTGGCCGCACGTGCTCGTTTAAAAGAGTTGGAAGTAAACCGCGGTGATTTAGGCGCGACGAATGTGAATATCCGCGTGGCGCAAAACCAGCTAAAACAAGCGGAACTTAATCTGTCTTACACTCAAGTCTCGGCGGAACATGATGGCGTTGTCGCTAACTTGCAGCTGGAGACGGGGGCCTATGCGGCAGCTGGTACACCTCTTGTCGCTTTAGTCTCCGATGACGTGGATATCATTGCCGACTTTCGTGAAAAGAGTTTACGACACTTTAATCAGAACAGCCGTGCGTTAGTGGCTTTTGATAGCTTACCTGGTGATGTATTTGAAGCTCGTATTACGAGTGTGGATGCTGGGGTCAGCTCGGGTCAGTTCGATGCGGATGGTCGCTTAGCAACACCAACTGACTCAAACCGTTGGGTGAGAGACGCGCAGCGCTTACGTTTACATTTAGCTATCGATGAACCTCAGCAGCGCGCATTTCCAGCAGGGGCACGAGCAACCGTGCAGTTGTTGCCAGAAAACGCATTATCTGGCTGGTTAGCGAGATGCCAGATCCAATTCTTGAGTCTTCTTCATTATATTTATTAACGAGGAGGCGATATGAAGTTATGGGACCACCCCATGTCGGAAAACGACTTCCGGCAGTGTTTGCGCATTGCAACTGGTGCGACCATTGGTTTCACTTTATGTAAAATATTTGGTTGGAACTATGGCGTGTTCTTTACTGTAACCCCGATGCTGTTACTTGGAATGGTGCCAGTCATGAGTCTACATGCCGCACGACAACTGATTTTTTCAGCGGTTGTGTGTGGATTAGAAGTTGGTGTTCTTGGTGGGTTATTTGGTGGGCACCCTGGCATGATGACAATCATTGCATTCGGGTTGTTTCTGTATAAATTCGCCTGTATGTCAAAAGGGAGCTTATTCTTATTTGGAGCGAACAGCGTACTGAGCTTAAGCATCATGCTGCATTTTGCGAGTTATCCAACCACTGACTTAAATGACCTAATATTTAGCAATCTGCAAGCGAATGTTATTTCAGTGATCGTTGCTTATGTGGTGACATTTTTGATTCCCGATGCGGAACCTCGTCAGCCACCAGCGAAACCGTCGCAGCCTAAACAGAGTCATCGCATGCGTCATGAAGCCCTTATGGGGGCGAGTATCGCTACAATGTCTTTCCTTGTATTCCAGCTATTTGACCTCAGTGACTCTATGTCTGCTCAGGCGACAACCTTACTTTTATTGTTTCCTATGCATTGGAACGGTGCTTTAGGGTATGCGCGAAAAAGAGCAATGGGGACCTTGATGGGGGTGACCTTTGGTGTTGTCGGACAACTTGTATTATACGATTGGTCGGATACCTTATTGTTTATCGTCCCATTGCTTTGGATTGGTGCAATGATGTTCAGTTATATGCACGTGAAAGAGTCTAGCGGTTCGGGAGCCGGATTTGGCGGTTTAACCACATTAGGCATTTTGTTCGGCCAATATCTTACTCCGGATGGTGACTTAATGTTCAGTGCGCTGTATCGCGTGAGCAGTATTTTGTTTGCTATTGTTGCGACGCTGCTTGTGACCTATACGGTTCACAGAATACTCAACAGCTTTGAGGCGACGCGCTTTAGCGAGCAGTAAGCTCAGACGTTACTGGTTAGAAAGGATTGCTCCAGTAACTCTGTTTTTAGTTCGTGAGTCATCTCAATGGAACTAGCAAACTTAATTCCAACTACCCATCCCTTCGCCAATTTCTTAATGTTGGCAATGACACATCGATTTTCTTCTCCGATATAGTGGCTTAACGGGCATTCGATGGTAACACTCTCACCCACGTTGAATTCGGGCTCAATCAAGGTTGATATACCAACACCTGCTAGAGAGAAATCGATAAGGCTACCGTCGTAGACATTCCCTGCATGAATAACGTTACAGTCCATTTGCAACTTGTAACGCTCATGTTCTCGAACTGGTTTGGTTGCAAATGTTCCTGGAATGCGGATAAACAAAAGGGGGGATGGTCGAACGGTCGTCGTCAGTACGCTGGACTTAAACGCAATGACATGGCCTAACTCCGTATCTGATACACCACGCACGATGACATCGGCGTTGGGGAGTTTCCTCATCACTTGCTCTTCAAGCAAACGCATTGGTATATCAAGAATCAAATAAGCATTTTCTTTCATCCCAAGATAGGTGGTGGAATACGTATATTGATCCTTAGGCCCAAATTCGAAATTAGTAGAAAGTTTCATTCCCGGTTTGAGAAACCTATGCAGTTCATCTTTACTATGAGTGGCTGGCATCACATTGGCGTTTTAATTTTTAGTTAAGCTGAGGCTATCAAAACGCCATTTTGTTATTCAAGATAGTAAGGCATAAGTTTTTGTAAAATCATCGCTATCTGTGAAGTGGTGGGCGATAAGTTTGGTTCATTCCACCTTTCATAAAGATTTGGCTTGCCACAATACTGCCGCATGTGACCAACATCAGCGCTAACCAAGTGAGAGAATCTGGTTGTTCACCAAAAATTGGAACGGCAAGAAGTGTCGCGACGACTGGAGTTAATGAACCAAAAGCAGCGCTGGCTTCGGCACCGATGATCCTAATTGCATAAATGAAAGTGAAAGAAGCGATTAAACCTGCGCCAACACCTTGTAGCATCGCGTGGCCAAATAACTCCTCCCATGGCCACTGGCTGAACGGTGTTACCACCAAATAACTGTCTACCCACCCGAAACCAACGGCGATGATGAGCAGAGCCAAAGACGCGATTGCAACGAATCCTGCACAGACGTGTGCATTAAGATTGGCGACACGAGCGCTGATGGTGAAAGCAGCCCACATGATGCTGCCAGTTAGAAACAGGATATGCCCTTGTAATTGAGACCAGTTGTACTCTGCGCCGCTATTAGAAAGAAGGAATACGAAAATCCCTAACAGCACCGTAGAAAGCCCGATTAAGCGGTGAGCACTCAGCGACTGTTGATAACAAAGTACCGCGATAGCAGAAACAAACAATGGCAAAGTGCCAGGTACTAATGCACTGCCGTGCGCCACGGGAGCGAAATGCATAGCCGTTCCGACGACCAGAAGATAGGGAAGGCCGCTTCCAACCACAACACCAACCAGGTAGCGTTTAGGCACTACGCGCAGCGGCTGTTTATGCTTAATCACAAATGGTAATAAAATTATACTTGGGATTAGAAAGCGAACTAACGCGATATCGGCTGGCTGCAAGGCAGAAATTGCGCCCCCTTTTAAAGAAATAAAGAAACCAGACCAAAGCAGTAAGGTCGTTAATATAGATGCGTATCCCAAGATCATTATCGACATGTCCATTTGTAAATGATGTGTTAATTGTTGAATAAAACTCTTGCCAAAGGGAGGCAAAGTTTGACGTAATTAGGCTTGATGTTGGTGATAAATTACGTATAAGTGTTAATTATTGGTGATTAAAGGCACGGAAGAATAAATGGATAAAATTGACAGGCAACTTATCAACCTAATGCAGAAGGATGCCACTCTGACAACGGCAGAACTTGCTGACCAAGTAGGGCTGTCGGCATCACCTTGTGCAAGACGCATTAAGCGTTTGGAGCAGGAAGGTGTAATTAGTGGTTATCGAGCTATTGTGTCCAGAGATACTGTAGGCATCGCGATGACTGTATTTGTTGAAGTGAGTTTAAATAACCACCAAGCTTCTTCGATTGATGAGTTTGAACATGCCGTTGTTGAGATGGATGAAGTGATCTCATGCCATGTCGTATCAGGGGCCTATGATTACCTGTTAGAGGTGGTCAGTAAAGATCTCGCTGGTTATGAAACATTTACTAGAAAGTTACAGCGATTAGAAAATGTGAAAGATATTCATACCCACCTGGCGATTAGACAAGTGAAAGGAAATGGCAGTTTGCCGATTTATGCATAAGAAAGATGAAATTTTTCGATAGACTTAAGATTGCCCACTATCATCGAAAGCGATATAGACAGTTTGGTAAAGACAGAGCCCGAACTCTGGGATGGGCAGATAAGTATAGTCAGATCAGCCGTTTTGAGGCGTTGTGCCGAGGGTTAACGTTAGACGGTTCAAGTATTTTAGATATTGGGTGCGGCTACGGAGACTTGTTAGCGTTTATCGAACTTACGGGGGGCTTCCTCAAAGCTATATTGGCATTGATCAGCAAAAACAGTTTATCTCTGAAGCCAGAAAACGAGATTTTCGCACGCAAAGTAAGTTTATATGCGGTGACTTTTCAACGTTGGTATTGTCTCGTTGCGATTTTGTTTTTGCTTCCGGATCATTGAACTATCAATCCACCAACCCAAATCACACCATTGAAATGATTGAGAAAATGTACCGAGCGACAGAGAAAGGTTGTGTGTTTAACTTGTTGGATGAATCCAAACTACCTAGCATGAAAATGTTAGCGTCGCACAATAAAGAAGGTGTCTTTCGCTATTGTCGGTTGCTGTGTCCGAATACACGATTGATTGAGGGATACTCCGAGCACGACTTTACGATTGCCATGATCAAAAAAGCGGAGTCCGTTTCCTGACTCCGCTTTATAAATTCTTAAGCCTTATTGGTTTTTGTATTGTGAGATTTCACAGTTACCTGTGTATCTATCAACCTTGAATGAGAACGCGGCTGAATGGTATTCCCTCCCATCACTCCATATTGTTTCTCCGAAGATTTTACACAGATCCAAATCACTGATTGAACCGAACTCTTTTACGTGCCTAACTACTGACAAAAACTTGGCTTTGGTAGCATTAGGACATTCCCTGTTACTTAATCGATTGATAACCATGTTTGTAGCATCATCTCCAGCCAAATGTGACTTTTTATTAAATTTTATTAATGGCTAAACTAACCAAAAAATGTCCATAAGTAAAGCATTAATGTGACGTATGTCTCTATAAATTGATTGTCTTGGTCATGGTTTAGTCAAGTTTGTCAAAGGGAACAATCCCATTATTTACATTTGATATCATTCACGACTAAGGAAAGATAAAAAGCACGAATAACGTCCAATATTGGAGTGAAAAACCAACATCGTCTATTCAAAACTGGCTCTGTTTTTACTTCGAAACATCTTGAGCGTATTGAAGCGCTCGAGCTTCTTTATCATAGACTTGTGACAGAGTTTGATATTGTGAAGAGAGGCTCTTGTAATCTTCAGCAAGTTCCAAAGCGTTGGTGTTATACCATTCCGCGGTTATTTGATTGGCTATTTTGTTTGACTCGCGGCACTTTTGGGCCAGTATCTCCCACCCATTTGCTGACCATTGGGATTGTGTGCTCAATTTAAGCAGCTGGTTCGCTTTAGTTGTGAGCTCTTCTTTGTATTGAATCGATGCTTTTAATTGCGCTTTGAACACATTTTGGTTCGACTTGGCACGCCAAAGTAGCACGAGCTCATGCAGTGAAAAGGTTTCGGACAATAACTGACGCTGTTTATGTTCGGTTAAAAGTGTATTGAATACCTCAACATGCTGATTGTAATTGGACTCTAAACGATTGAATTGGGTAAGATTGTCATTCCACGACGATGGGTTACATTGAATATTGGCGTGCCCCGTTATCGGGAACAGAAGAAATAGTAGTATCCAATTGAGTCTGTTGATCATTATTGCTCGCGTTAGTTGACCTGCTCTTTTGAGTATATACCCAAATTTCTACGACATGCGTGCTGCTGGTGGGATAAGAATAAAGAATGAAAAGGAAAAGGGCATGAAGAAAATTCTCGTCGCATTGATTGTCATGCTGTTGCTCGGCGGAGCGGGGGCTGGATACTATTTCTTCTTTATGCAGAAAGATGAACCTGAAGCACCAAAGGCTACACAAGTCGAGCAATCGTCACTGCAAAAAGAAACATCCAAACCGATTCTGGATTTAGAAGCCGCTCCCCCGGAAGTTACCGAGTACTACGTTATTGAGCGTCGTGTCAATGTTTACAACAAGCCTAACCTTAATGCTTTAGTTGTCGATACGCTCTATAAGGGAGAAAAAGTATCGGTGTTAGAAAAAGTAGATGGGTGGTACCGAATCTCCGGCTATCTTGTCTATGAAGAGGGTGGAGAAGAAAAAGCCGAATGGTTGAATGCTGAAGGGTTATCGGATGCAGAGCCAGTTATTAAAGAGCAAGAGCGCTTAGAGATATTGGATGAATACCTACAGAAGTCGGATGATTTAAAAGTTCACTTGGATATTTTCCGTAAGAAAACACAGCAATTGTTAGACGATGAAACCTGTGATCCGAGTGATTTTGAGGAGCTCGGGGGTTGGGTGCGTTCTGTGACGTTCAAAAAGCGCAACGTTTACTTCATCTATTGTGGCGGTTTGGAGCAAGAGAATAAGATCTACTTAGATGTTGATAAGGGCGATATTTTTTATCGATAACTCACCACCAATTACACTCGTTCTCTAAAGACGTTTTGATAAATGCAATAACGATGCAAACCTGAAATCAGAGATTTATAACTTTTTAGTTGTGAACCATAATCAATAGGAATACTATCAACGAGTCAAGTGACCTAACTTGGCTCTTTGTGTTTTTAGTGAGTTCCTATGCCTTGGATTTACCTTAGAAAGTTGATTTTGCTGCTATTTGCAATGGTATTGCTACCAGTGCATGTATCTGCTGCGCAAATCGACCACAAGGCTCACGTACCGCACTTTTCTAAGCTACAACCTTTTGTAGCCGCAAGTGTATCGCCAAACTCTTCCGTCGATTTTTCTGAAGTTTCAGAAGAAAGCTCTCAATCTCCAGTATCTGAAGGCCATGCAAGTCTCGATTCCGTTGCTTTGTTTAACTCTCAGCGCTGGACGTCTTACTTACGGGAAGGGCTTGATGACGAGCACGTAGATTTTGTCGGCGATCTCACTACTCCGTTTTACGCTGATGCGGGTTACGCATACAGCTTGATGGACATTAACTGGCGTCACAACCAGTCCACATTTTATCATTTCACAAGCGATCATCGCATTTCTGGTTGGAAAGATACCAATGCTATGTACGTCGCACTCAATAGTCAGTTTTCTGCCTAAACACCATCTATTTGCACCATTGTGCACTCTTAACACGACGATTGTATTTGACAGGACGTGAGCGTTCTGAGCATGTCATACCCTGAATTTATCCTGGGAGCATCTGTCGTGTGTTAAGCCTTGTTATTAAAAGCTTCACTTCATTGTGAAGGGATGATGTTTACATGAAAAAAACACCAAAGCAGCAAAAGAACAGAAAGCTGATGAATCACTACTCAGCTTGGAAATATGTCGTATTAATCACGACAGTCATTATTTTAACCCTAAGTGCTATACCAACTTGGTTTGGCGAACAGCCTTCTATCCAGTTGACGTTTGCGGATCAAAACAACAGTGAAATGTCGGTTGTTCATCTGAATCAACTGCTAAAAACCAACCATATTTCAGCCGACAAAATCATCGAAAAAGACGGCAAAACAACCATTGTATTCGATGGTGAAGATGCGCAAAGTAAAGCTCGTGCGTTGTTAAACAAAGAGCTAAATAAAGACGACAGCATCACTTTCTCATACGTATCGGTTGCGCCAGAATGGTTGAATGAGATGGGCTTTAGCCCAATTAAGCTCGGTCTTGACCTTCGTGGTGGCGTTCAGTTTCTGTTGAATGTTGATGTGAATAAAGCGTTTGAAGAACAACGTGATGCGTTGATTGATGAAATCAAAGCGAATCTACGTGATCAACGTGTTCGTGGTGTTCAAGTTCGAGCAGAAAGTGGCAACCGAATTACGGTAAACAGTGACAGCGAGCAAGCATTGTCGGAAGTGAACAAGTTCTTGCGTCAAAACTACCCGGGCTGGATTTCAAAAAGTTCATCTCGTGGCTTTGTGCTTGAACCGAGTGAACAAAATATCCAAGAATTTCAATCGTCGACTCTTCAACAAAACCTGAAGATCATGCGTGGTCGTATTGAAGAACTTGGTATCACAGAGGCACTAGTGCAACGCCAAGGTAAAGAGAGCATTCGAATTGAGCTCCCTGGTGTACAAGATCCTGCTCAAGCGAAAAACGTTATTGGTGCAACAGCAAGCTTGGCGTTTTATGAAGTGAAAGATGCGAGCCAAGCACACAGCAGCCAAGATCTTGTTCTTCAAGATAATGACGGTCGTACTGTGATTTTGGCAAAACGACCAGTTCTAACGGGCGAGCACATCGTGAACGCTCGTGCTGGTGTCGACAAAATGGGCATGTCAGAGGTAAATATTTCTCTTGACCACGCTGGTGGTAAGAAAATGAGTGACTTCTCAGCAACTCACATCGACAAGCCAATGGCGACCGTTTACCGAGAGTACAAAACAAACGATCGCGGTGTAACTGAGCGTAGTGAGCGAGTTATCAGCGTCGCAACTATTCAATCTCAACTTGGTAGCCAGTTCCGTATTACTGGGGCTGGTAGCATGGACGATGCACAGCAGTTAGCGCTATTACTTCGAGCGGGTTCACTAACTGCGCCGGTTACTATTGTGGAAGAGCGAACAATCGGTGCTTCTCTGGGGGCAGAAAACATTGAAAACGGTTTTGCAGCACTGGCTTTAGGTATGGGACTAACACTGACCTTTATGGCACTTTGGTACCGCCGCTTAGGTTGGGTAGCAAACGTGGCGCTTTGTGCCAACATGCTTTGTTTGCTTGGCTTAATCGCCTTGTTACCAGGAGCGGTTCTAACGCTTCCGGGTATTGCCGGTTTAGTGTTAACCGTCGGTATGGCAGTGGACACCAACGTTATTATTTTCGAACGTATTAAGGACAAAATGCGTGAAGGCCGCAGCTTCGCTCAAGCAATTGATCTAGGCTTTGACAGCGCATTCTCGACCATCCTTGATGCCAACATTACTACCATGATCACCGCCGTGATTTTGTACGCCATCGGTAATGGCCCAATCCAAGGCTTTGCCTTAACACTCGGATTAGGTTTGTTAACCAGTATGTTTACAGGCGTATTTGCCTCTCGAGCAATGATCAATTTAATTTGGGGCCGCGATGCCCGTCGTGATGTGAGGGTTTAATCATGGTCGAAATGCTAAAACAAAATATTCGTAAAATTCGCTACTTTACTACGCTAGTTTCCATCATTTTAACGGTGATTGCGTTAGTCGCTCTAGGCTTTAAAGGGTTGAACCTAGGTTTGGACTTCACTGGCGGTATGGTGACAGAAGTAAAGGTAGATAAGCAGCTAACTAACCATGATCTGCTTGACGTTCTGCAACCAGAGCTTGGTGAATCTGCGTCAGTGACACGCTCTGGTGAAGATGGCCGTTGGGTGATTCGTTACTCTGCGCCGGAAGATGGACAAACGTTGCCAAGTGTAGAAGAGGTGTTGAAGCCAATCTCTCACCAAGTTGATGTTGTCAGCAACAGTATAGTTGGCGCTCAAGTTGGCCAAGACTTGTTTGAACAAGGTGGCTTAGCATTGTTGATTTGTGTGTTGAGTATTCTCGGTTACTTGTGTTTCCGTTTTGAGTGGCGTTTAGCGAGTGGTTCACTGTTTGCTTTGGCCCATGATGTGATCTTAGTGCTTGGCTTCTTTGCAATTACTCAAATGGAGTTCAACTTAACCGTTTTTGCAGCGGTGTTAGCAATTTTAGGTTACTCATTGAATGACTCGATCATCATTGCAGACCGAATCCGTGAGCTGTTGATTGCGAAACAGAGTTGGAAAACAGAAGACATCAATGACCAAGCTGTTATCGCGACGTTTTCACGCACTATGGTGACATCTGGTACGACATTGATCACTGTTGGTGCATTATGGATTATGGGAGGAGCGCCTTTGGCTGGTTTCTCAACCGCCATGTTTATTGGCGTTCTGTCGGGTACATGGTCTTCGATTTCGATTGGTACTGTGCTGCCTGAGTGGTTGAAACTGGAGCCGAAACATTATCTTCCAGTTGAGATCGACGCTGCGCCGTAGCATTATGTTTAAGGTAAAAGTGCTTGCGCCACTCATCTTGAGTGGCGCTTTTTTGTGCTTATTTCACGCGCATCAAGCGATGTTTCACAAGTCCCAAATCGAACTCTAAGACTTGTGAGCGCTTCATTGCTTCGACTTTATTCAACATTGACTCTTGGTAGCCTTTCTTCTTCATCCACTGAAGAGGTACAGAGAAAGCATCTTCATTAACGACATAAGACTCGCCTTTATGCTCACCGCTATAGACGTTCACAACCCAAACTCGGGCTTGAAAGTCCAATACTTCACCCATGACTTTAGCGATTTTATTCAGAATATTTTTCATTGTTTCCAGTTTGCCTTAGCTTAGTAGCAACCAGACACCAACTCCCATCATTAAAGTGCCTGCGATACGGTTCATTAGGCGTACATTCTTAGACTGACCTAATACGTGTTTCAACCCTTTACCACCAGTAGCGTACAGAGACATGCAAATGAACTCAAACAGTAAAATAATGGAGACAAGTATGATCAGTTGCGGTGCAAGTGCTGCGTTTTGGTCTATAAAAGGCGGTAAAAGAGAAATCATAAATGCCCAGCCTTTTGGGTTTGCGATTGCGGTAACGAAGCCTTGCATGATCAGTGCGATATTGTCACTCTTTGGTGTTTCTAAGTTGTCGACATTAATCGCAAGTTTCCCTCGCGACCGCCACATTTCAACTCCAAGATAGAGTAAATAACCGCCACCAATGAACTTTAACGCGATAAACATCCAAGGATAATTGAGCATAATCGCAGCGATACCTAACACCGCAGAGACTGACACCAGCGCAACACCGAGAAGCTCTCCTATCATCATCCATAACGTGCGACGATAACCGATACTCATACCTAACGTTAGGGCGAGAGTCATGCACATACCAGGCGTGATTGAGACAAAAAAGAAAGTAGGGATGAACATACTGAGCAATGCAAGATTCATATCTGTTGATGATTTAGTGATTAAAGAGAAGCCACAAAGATAGTG
The DNA here is from genome assembly GCF_033340375.1 of Vibrio sp. 1167. NCBI lineage: Bacteria > Pseudomonadati > Pseudomonadota > Gammaproteobacteria > Vibrionales > Vibrionaceae > Vibrio > Vibrio sp. 1167. The sequence goes on from NZ_JAWOWK010000003.1 coordinate 333,887, forward strand.
CAAAGTGGAAAAGGATGCTACTACAAAGCGAACGATTACTTTCACTAGTAGCTAGTTGATGTTCTTCGAATATATAAATTTAAAATGAAATTATATTTTAATCTATGCGTCATAATAGTGCGTATTGCACCAGTATGAGACAAGCTCTTATATCATTTTTAGATTAAATATATTTAATTTATTATATTTTATCGGTATTAATCATCACTGTATTAAAATAATCGAATTGATAACTAAATTATCATTAAATGCAGTAATTAAATGATATGTTTGATAATTATTTTTACTGATAATTGAATTATTATTCTAATCTCAAGTTTGTTGTAATCATATAGGCTTAAAATTCAGATCTTAAATCATGACATAATGTAACGTCTACCATTCTGTATGTAAGTGCATGATATTTAATAATTATGTTTCTATTTCTGTTGGTGTAGCTTTTGTGGAAGTGTGATTTAAAACAATGACTTATGTAAAGTTAACCATTTTATAACATTTCACGGGTAATGAGATCTAAATCAATCTTATGCAATTGGGTGAGTTTTTTATTTGAAATGTAATATTTCTAGGTTAACTTAAAATAAAGGCAGCACGGGATTGGTTGTCAAAAGAATAAATAAACACGTCAGTTGGTGAACTATTTCATCAGTGTATTAAGTTTGCTTTTTAAATGCCGTTAAGAATGGAGTCTTCAATGAAGAAAGTCGCTTTGATCACTGGATCAAAAGGCGGAATTGGTTCTGCTATTTCCTCTCAATTAGTCAATGACGGTTACCGTGTAATCGCTACTTATTTCACAGGTAACTACGAATGTGCGCTGGAGTGGTTCAACAGCAAAGGGTTTACCAAAGATCAGGTTCGCCTTTTTGAGTTGGATGTAACAAACACGACAGAGTGTGCAGAGAAATTGGCGCAATTGCTTGGGGAGGAAGGAACCATTGATGTTGTTGTCAACAACGCAGGAATCACACGTGATGGCGTGTTTAAAAAGATGACTGCGCAAGCTTGGAATGATGTCATCAATACCAACCTCAATAGCTTATTCAACGTTACGCAACCCCTCTTTGCAGCAATGTGCGAAAAAGGCGGTGGTCGTGTCATCAATATCTCTTCAGTCAATGGTCTTAAAGGGCAGTTTGGTCAAGCAAACTACTCGGCGGCGAAAGCTGGGATGATCGGTTTCTCTAAAGCCTTAGCATACGAAGGTGCTCGCTCGGGTGTGACAGTTAATGTTATCGCTCCGGGTTACACGGGTACGCCAATGGTTGAGCAAATGAAGCCAGAAGTGCTGGAATCCATCACGAACCAAATTCCAATGAAACGTCTTGCGACACCAGAAGAAATTGCAGCATCAGTGAGCTTCTTGGTCAGCGATGCGGGCGCCTACATCACCGGAGAGACTTTGTCGGTGAACGGCGGCCTATACATGCACTAAGGAGAGAAGATGATGGAAAAAGTATTTATCGTAGCGGCGAAGCGTACTCCAATTGGTGCTTTTGGTGGCAGCCTGAAAAATACTTCTGCTGGCGATCTGGCAGCAGTAGCGATTAAAGGCGCGTTGGAAGCGGCAAAGTTGCCTGGCGACAAGGTTGACGAAGTGATTGTTGGCAACGTTGTTGGTGCAGGTCAAGGAATGGGTGTTGGCCGCCAAGCGGCACTGTTTGCGGGGATTCCTGAATCTGTTCCTGCATATGGCGTAAACATGGTTTGCGGTAGTGGCATGAAAACGGTCATGGATGCCGTGTCCCATATCCGTAGTGGCGATGCTGAGATCGTTGTAGCAGCGGGTGTTGAAGTCATGTCTCAGATTCCGTTTGCTGCACCAAGCAGCATTCGTGATGGCAACAAAATGGGCAATCTGGAGCTAAAAGATCTGCTCGTAGCGGACGGTTTAACCGATGTTTACAACCAATATCACATGGGTGTGACGGCAGAAAACGTAGCAAAACAAATCGGCTTAACTCGCCAGCAGCAAGACGAATACGCGCTGTCTAGCCAACAGAAAGCGGTAGCCGCTATCGAAGCTGGCAAATTTCAAGACGAAATTGTGCCAGTGGAAGTAAAGCAACGCCGTGAAACCGTGATGTTTGATACGGATGAATACCCAAAAGCGAACGCGACAATGGAAGCCTTAAGCAAGCTACGTCCTGCTTTTGACCGCGAAGGCACTGTGACTGCGGGTAATGCATCAGGCATTAACGATGGAGCGAGTGCGATTATCGTGGCGTCTGAAAGCGCAGTTAAAGCGCATGGATTAACGCCGCTTGCTGAGATCGTAAGCTACGCGCAATCGGGTCTTGATCCGAAGATCATGGGCCTAGGTCCTGTTGAGTCGGTCAATAAAGCACTCGAAAAAGCAGAACTCACAGTAAATGATATCGACGTTTACGAGTTAAACGAAGCATTTGCAGCGCAAGCACTTGGCGTGATTCATCAGTTGGCGGAAACAAACCAAGTTCCAGTTAACGCGATTCAAGATAAAGCGAACTTTAACGGTGGTGCTATCGCGCTAGGACACCCGCTTGGTGCATCTGGCAACCGAATCTTAGTCACGCTGGTTCACGAGCTGCATAAGCAAAATGGTCAATATGGCGTTGCTTCACTTTGTGTGGGCGGCGGCATGGGCACGGCTGTGGTTGTAAAGACAGTTAAGTAATTATTTAAACGGACATTTTTTAATTCTTTCTCTAGGAGACAAACCATGTACACAGATTTCTTCAAAACATTTAGCGATCAAACTGAAAAAAATCTAGAACCTTACTTGAAGTTCAACAAGCTAGTGACAAAAAACGTAGAAGTGTTGACCGAGCTTCAATTGAACGCCATTCGCACATACAGTGAAGTGGGTCTAAACCAGATGAAAGCAGCGACAGAAATCAAAGACGTAACGTCATTGACTGCTTTCAACAGTCAGCAACTAAGCGTACTTACTAAACTTTCTCAACAAATGATGGATGACAGCAACAAGCTTCAAGCGATTGCAAAAGAGTTCAAAGAAGACGTTGAGAAAATGACTTCGGAAAATCTAAAGACTGTTACTCCAGCGTAATTTGTCCGATTCTCGCCGCCCCTAGATTTGGGCGGCGTTGTTTTTTCCGAATATAGGAGTAAGACTATGTTTCAACACTTCTTTTCGGACTATCTTGTGAAGCTTCAGGAAACCAATCATCAGTGGTGGCATGATTTCGAAGTGAACAAGGCAGTCGTGAACTCTCCTTTAAACAAGGCCATGCAAGAAGTGAACTTTGAGGATACTGCCAAACTGTTCGAACAAGCTGCGAATCAGCCTGCTGCGATTTTAAAGCTGCAAGCACAGTGGTGGGAACAGCAGCTGCAAATTTGGCAGAATGTTGCATTGGCAGGGAACCAAGCACAAATCGTCGAAGCTGAAAAAGGGGATAAGCGTTTCTCAAACGAAGCGTGGCAAAATGAAGCCATGTATAGCTTCATCAAACAATCCTACCTTTTATTTAGTAAGACCTATCTGGACACCATCGAGTCTTTGGAAGGCTTAGATGAAAAGACGAAAGAACGTATTATTTTTTTCTCTCGCCAAGCCATTAACGCCCTTTCTCCTTCCAACTTCATCGCCACTAACCCAGAGCTTTTGAAGCTGACACTTGAGCAAAACGGTCAAAACTTACTGGCAGGCTTAGAGCAGTTGAAAGAAGACGTTGAGTCGAGCGCAGACATTTTAAAAATTCGTATGACGAATAACAATGCATTCCGCGTGGGCGATGACGTTGCGACGACACAGGGCAATGTGGTTTTTCAAAACGAATTGTTTGAGTTGATTCAATATCGACCTCTAACAGAGAAAGTGAATGCGACGCCGCTGCTCATCGTCCCACCTTTCATCAATAAATACTACATCCTTGATTTAACAGCAAAGAACTCAATGGTTCGATGGTTGTTAGAGCAGGGGCACAGTGTATTTATGATGTCTTGGCGTAACCCAGGCAAGGCACAAGCGCACATAGAGTTTGGTGACTACGTGACAGAAGGCGTGGTGAAAGCCGTCGCTGCAATTGAAGATATAACAGGACAAGAGCAAATTAATGCGGCTGGTTATTGTATTGGTGGTACTGTTTTAGCAAGCACGGTTGCGTACTACGCTGCAAAACGTATGAAGAAGCGCATTAAGTCTGCCACTTTCTTCACCACGTTGCTCGACTTCTCTCAACCAGGTGAAGTCGGCGCGTATATCAATGACACCATTGTTAGTGCAATTGAAGCGCAAAATAACGCAAAAGGGTATATGGACGGCCGTTCCTTAAGCGTGACGTTTAGTTTACTGCGTGAAAACAGCTTGTACTGGAACTACTACGTCGACAATTACTTGAAGGGTAACAGTCCGGTTGATTTCGACTTGTTGTACTGGAATAGCGATAGCACCAACGTCAGCGCTGCATCTCACAATTTCTTGCTTCGCGAGCTCTATTTAGAGAACAAGCTGGTGCAAGATAAAGGCGTCAAAATTGGTGGAGTATGGATTGATCTAAATAAGATCAAAATTCCTAGCTATTTTGTGTCAACGAAAGAAGACCATATTGCGTTATGGCAGGGAACTTACCGTGGTGCGCTGAACACGGGTGGTAACAAAACATTTGTCCTCGGTGAGTCTGGTCATATTGCGGGCATCGTGAACCCGCCAGCTAAAAATAAGTATGGTTATTGGTTGAACGATAATTTGGATGACTCTGCTGATGAGTGGTTGAATAACGCGGAACACAAAGAGGGATCGTGGTGGACACACTGGAACGAGTGGTTACTCCAATTCAACCCTAAAGAGCAAGTTGAGCCTTTCCCTATTGGCTCAGAAAACCATCCGGTTATTGATGAAGCGCCAGGACAATACGTCAAACAGGTTCTGCCAGTAAAAGAATCTTAAACGACTCCCTATAGCAGTAAATATTAGCGGCCTTTATGGTCGCTTTTTTTATGTATGATTGCTTGTTTATGGTTGGCAAGTACCATTGAGCAATAAATAAAAAAAGCGCCGAGCATTTGCTCGGCGCTCAGTGTCAACAAATAGGCTAGTTGACGAGTAGAGATGCATTACGTTACACCTCTTTATCCTTACCAAATGACAGCAGCCAGAGAGAGATTGCTGCTACCGCCACAAAGCCGGAAAGAATAATCACTGGCATAGCACTGTAGCCAAGGATATGCCAAATTACAGATTCTAATGTACTCATGGTAAGTCTCCTTAGTGCCAGCCTTCAACGCCGCTCATGTCTGGTAGTTTGTGCGCAATACCTTTGTGACAGTCTACACATGTTTTCTCGCCTGAAGCGAGAGCGGTGGAGTGCTGTTCTGCCGCACGTGATCCTTGCTGAGAGTAATCCATGAAATCAAACTCATGACAGTTACGACATTCAAGAGAGTCATTCTTTTTCATACGTGCCCACTCTCGCTCTGCGAGGTGTCCACGACGCTCTTGGAACTTCTCTGGCGTATCGATCGTCTTGGTTACGAAGTGTGCAAATAGCTCTTTAGATGCCTGTACTTTACGAACGATCTTATCCGTCCATTCATGAGGAACGTGACAGTCTGAACAAATCGCACGAACACCAGATCGGTTGGAGTAGTGAATTGTTTCTTGAATTTCAGCAACGATCGGCGCGTGACAGCCAGAACAGAACTCTTCTGTGTTGGTTGCTTCCATACCTGTGTTGAATGCGCCCCAAAATAGAAGGCCACCAGCGAAGCCTAGAAATAAAACCACACCAGCGGCAGCTTTACTCGGGCTCGACAGTCTCTTCCAAAACGCTTTAAGTATTTTCATAAGTAACCTCTTAGTACTCGCGTTTCAATTACTGAAGCGAATCGACTGCCTTAAACTCGTTTTCCACTAGTGGTTTTGCATCCGTTTGTGGAACGTGACATTGTAAACAGAAGTAACGACGAGGAGACATATCTGCCAGTACCGCATCTTCTCTGTTTACATAGTGCGTTACGCTAATTTTAGTCGCACCTGACTCTTTTGCATTTTTCCAGCTATGGCATGCAAGACACTTGTTAGCATTTAACGAAATTTCGTAGTGACGAATGCTGTGTGGGATCAACGGTGGTTGATAAACATAGCTGTCTTCAACGATTTGATCTTTAGGGAAGTCTTTGAACTCGTCTGCTGGACGCGTATCTTCCAATTGAGACATTCCACGTAAAGATTCTAGACCACCAATACCACCTGGATTATCCAACTCAGCTTGCGCAATGCCTGTCACTAACGCACCTACAGATAAAACTGCGACAAGTAATTTTTTCATCATTTCATCTCCGCCTTTATGGCTTAAATTCTTTATTAGGCCGCCATAATGACGGCCGTAGCATTCAGTATCTGAAGGTTAAGCAATCTTAGTGATTTTGACTGGGCACTTCTTAAAGTCTGTCTGTTTAGACAGTGGATCAGTCGCATCTAGGATAAGCTTGTTAATCAAAATACGTGCATCAAAGAACGGTACGAATACCAAGCCTTTTGGCGGACGGTTACGACCGCGAGTTTCAACACGAACGCGTACTTCACCGCGTTTGTTTGCCATGAGTACTTCTTCACCACGACGAACATTGCGTGCTTTTGCGTCTTCTGGGTGCATGTAACACACTGCGTCTGGTACTGCTTTGTATAATTCAGGTACACGACGAGTCATGGTGCCTGTGTGCCAATGCTCAAGAACACGACCAGTACATAACCACATATCAAATTCATCGTTCGGTACTTCTGGTGGCGCTTCGTATGGCGCGGAAATGATCTTCGCTTTGCCGTCAGCATTGCCGTAGAAGTCCCAACCAGAACCTTCTTTCGCGTATGGGTCTGAACCTTCTTTAAAGCGCCACTGTGTTTCCTTACCATCAACAACAGGCCAACGTAGACCACGCACTTGGTGGTAGCGGTCGTATGGAGCCAAATCATGACCGTGACCACGGCCAAATGTTGCGTATTCCTCAAACAGACCTTTTTGAACATAGAAACCGAAGTGGTGAGCATCGTCATTCAGTTCACGAGCTTCTTCGATAGGGAATTTGTCGACGTTACCATTGCGGTAAAGTACGTCGTACATTGTTTTACCACGGTATTGAGGCGCTTTCGCTAGAAGCTCTTCAGGCCACACTTCTTCCATTTTGAAGCGTTTCGAGAACTCCATTAGCTGCCAAAGGTCGGATTTTGCTTGACCGACCGTGCCCACTTGTTGGTACCAAGCTTGAGTACGACGCTCTGCGTTACCGTAAGCACCTTCTTTTTCAATCCACATTGCGGTAGGAAGAATAAGGTCTGCTGCTTGTGCTGTTGCTGTCGGGTATGGGTCAGACACAACGATGAAGTTTTCTGGGTTGCGGTAACCTGGAAGACGTTCTGTGTTGATGTTTGGACCTGCTTGCATGTTGTTGTTACATTGAACCCAGTAACAGTTCAGAACGCCGTCATTCAGCATACGGTCTTGCAATACGGCGTGGAAGCCAGGTTTTGGTGGAATCGTACCTTCTGGCAGTTTCCAGATGTCTTCTGCAATCTTACGGTGTTTAGGGTTAGCAACCACCATGTCCGCTGGTAGGCGGTGAGCAAACGTACCAACCTCACGAGCGGTACCACATGCTGATGGTTGGCCCGTTAGTGAGAATGGGCTGTTCCCCGGAGTCGAGATCTTACCGGTTAGTAGGTGGATGTTGTAAACCAAGTTATTCATCCATACACCACGAGTATGCTGGTTCATACCCATTGTCCATAGAGACATCACTTTCGTGTTTGGATCCGCGTATTGCTTCGCAAGCTCGATAAGCTTCTCTTTCTCAACACCAGAGATTTCAGATGCTTTCTCTACTGTGTATGGCGCTACTGATTTCTTGTACTCTTCGAATGAGATAGAAGTGAGTTTGCCAGAGTTCGGGTTCTTCGCTGCTTTTTGTAGCGGATCATCGTCACGTAGACCGTAGCCTATGTCAGTGTCTGCTTGAGTGAAGTTCGTGTGTTTGTTCACGAAGTCCCAGTTTACTGCATCGTTTTCGATGATATAGTTTGCGATGAAGTTAGCAATTGCAAGGTCAGACTGAGGATTGAAAATGTAGCCGTGGTCTGCCAACTCAAATGAACGATGGTAGTAAGTAGAAAGCACGTTCACTTTAACGTGAGGGTGGCTTAGGCGGCGGTCAGTAATGCGAGTCCATAGAACCGGGTGCATCTCTGCCATGTTTGAGCCCCAAAGAACGAAAGCGTCTGCGTTCTCAAAGTCATCGTAACAACCCATTGGCTCATCGATACCGAATGCGCGCATGAAACCTACAACGGCAGAAGCCATACAGTGACGAGCGTTTGGATCAATGTTGTTTGATCGGAAGCCTGCTTTCATTAACTTTGACGCAGCGTAGCCTTCCATTACTGTCCATTGGCCTGAGCCAAACATACCTACGCTTGTTGGGCCTTTTTTCTCGAGGGAAGCTTTCCATTTCTCAGCCATGATGTCGAAAGCGTCATCCCAAGAGATAGGTGTAAATTCACCATCTTTGTGGAATTTGCCATCTTTCATTCGTAGCATCGGTTGAGTTAGACGGTCTTGACCGTACATGATCTTAGAAAGGAAGTAACCTTTGATGCAGTTCAGACCTTTGTTTACTGGTGCTTCTGGGTCACCCTGTGTTGCTACCACTTTGCCGTTTTGAGTGCCAACAAGAACAGAACAGCCTGTACCACAGAAACGACAAGGTGCTTTGTCCCATGTGATTTTGGTTTGATCAGAGCTTGCAATCAGGTTGGCTGCAGATGCTGGTAGTGTCACACCTGCGACAGCAGCAGCTGATGCAGCCGCGTTTGCTTTCACAAACGCACGTCTTGTCATTTTCATACTTCACCCTCGATTTGGGAATGTTGTGTTCCAGTGTCTTCTTCATCCGTTTCTTCAAGCCCAGTTTCGATTTGGTGATAAACCAATACCGTGCTTAAGACGTTCGGTAAATTATTAATGGCATCGATAGTGTCTGTGATGAAACCTTGGTTCTCAGTTTCAAGTACGACGATAATCTTGCCTTCAGGACTGTCACCATAGATTTCCGCATTTTCGTGTGCTTCTATCTTTTGTTTGATTTCGTCCAAATGTTCCGGCAGCACATGTACTACCAAACTTGAAATATGCACTTCATTTAGTGACATATAGCTCTCTCATTTATTTTTATTGCCTTTGGCCGACGACATTCGGCTTAGGCTGTTGTATTGCTCACATTGATGGATGAAGTCGGGCACACTGAAACACAGGCGCCGCAGCCGTTACACTCATCAAGGTCTAAATTGGGTTGTGCTACTTTCCCCAGTTCTAATTTGAACTGAATTGCCATCGGGTCGCACATATCCCCACAGCTTCGGCATTCGACATTTTGTTTTGCTAAGCAGTTATCGTTGATACTTGCTTTTGCTTGCCAAGGTTGTTCTGTTTCTGGCAAGAAAAGGGGCTCAGGACAGGCGTTTGCACATTGATAGCAAAATGTGCATTCATCGATGGAAAAATCGACCGAGGGGAATCCGCCATCACTTTTGGTTATAATCTTTGTTTCACAGGCCTCAATGCATTTACCGCAGCGAGTGCAATCGTCCGTAAACTGTTGCGGTTTAGTTAACCAAGGCAAACGTACGGCGTTGTCGGGGTGCGCTTTTCTTGCAAAGAGTCTTCTTCTGGAAAGGTCTACCACTTAGTCACCTCGAAACTTGGAACCCAAACTAAGCATAGTCCACAATTTTCATTAATAAACTGTCATTTAAACTAACGAAATTGTAGTTTTTGACATATTTGTATAAATACCTCTTAGGGGGTAAATGGTATGCAATATTGTTTTGGATCAATAAATTCCGTCGCAGGTGATCACATATTGATAAAGTTGAAAGGTAATGGGTTCATTGCACGTACAAATAGGATTGTTAATGGGCGAGGAACTCAGATTGTTTAAAAATGTGAAAAAGTCGGTGACGCGCACGATTGCGTCCGCGATGCTTCTTATTTTGCTGCTCTCAGTCGCTACGACTGGTTTTGCAATTTTTACGTTAGCGTCCAGTTTGAACGATGCTGAAGCCGTCAATGTTGCTGGCTCGATGCGAATGCAAAGCTACCGTCTGGCGAATGATATTCAGGTTAAATCTGTTGACTATTCTTCACATATTGACGCATTTGAACATTCGATATATTCACCTTCAATGAAAGCGCTTCAGCATTGGTCTGTGCCAGAAGACATCACTCACGATTACTACCGTCTTATTATCAGATGGCATGAACTCAAGGCGGTGCTGAGAGGAGACAACCCGGCAGAATATCAACTCCTAGTGGCCGGTTTTGTTGAACAAATCGATGAGTTTGTATTTAAGCTACAAAGCTTTTCGGAGCAAAAACTGATTAACTTAGCCTGGATCGGCGGGTTAGGGTTGGGTGGCATTCTTTGTGTCAGTATGTTTGTCGTTCATTTTGTGCGCCTCGAAGTTGTTCGGCCTCTGCGTGCTTTAGTTTTTGCTAGCGAGCAAATTAAAAATCGCTCATTTAATATATCGCTCAATGTATCTAGCGATAATGAAATGGGAATACTGACTCGAACCTTTAATCGGATGGCGACAGACCTTGGTAAGTTGTACCGAGGATTAGAACAAGCGGTTGATGAGAAAACACGTAAATTGCAGCATGCCAACCAGTCTTTAGAGGTGCTGTATGACTCGTCAAAAGAACTCACGGCGTCGCGTATTAATCAAGACAATTTCCAGGCGATTTTGCAGCATATCGTCAGTCTTGAGGGCATTAAAGCGGTCAAACTTGAAATCGAGCAGCTGGGAGAACCGAGCTGGATATTGATGGAAGGAGAAGAATGCTGCCAAGATTGTGATGAAGATTGCCACGGTAAAGCCCTGATGCTAGATGGTGAGCACTTGGGCTATTTATATTGGAAAGCAGGGTTACCTTGTCCGAACGAGGCTCTTATTGACAACTTCGTGCAGATTTTATCACGCGCCGTGTATTACAATCGGGCGCAGCGCCAAGCAGAACAAATTCTGCTGATGGAAGAGCGAGCCACTATTGCTCGGGAGTTGCATGATTCATTGGCTCAAGCACTCTCTTACTTGAAAATTCAGGTCGCTTTGTTGAAGAGAAGCGTAAAGAACTTGCCTGACGAAAAGGCGATCGCGCAGGCTAATCAAGTTATTGCCGAGCTAGATACGGGCTTATCTGCCGCTTATACGCAGTTACGCGAGTTACTGACGACGTTTCGTCTTACGATTAAAGAGGGCAGTTTTGGCCAAGCATTGCAAGACATGGTTGAAACGCTCAGTGAACAAACTGCTGCGGACATTACGCTAAAAAATAGACTTTCATCAACTGAACTGGATGCACATCAGCAGGTTCATTTACTACAGTTGATAAGAGAAGCGGCAATTAATGCTATCAAACATGCGCAAGCAGATAATATTCACATTCAATGTCTCGATAATGATGGAAAAGTCACAGTAACCGTTAGCGACGATGGAATAGGCTTTGAACATCAAGACGAAAAATTAAATCATTACGGTATGAGTATCATGCAAGAGCGGGCCGCTAGACTGCATGCCGATCTTCACATCGAAGCATCGATAAACAAAGGTTGTACCGTAAAATTAGAATTCCAACATAGTAAGGAAGTAAACAGTGACAGTGTGTAAAGTAATGCTGGTGGATGATCATCCACTCATGCGAAGAGGTATCCACCAGCTTTTAAGCTTTGAGCCTGAGTTTGAGGTCATTGCAGAAGCAAGTAATGGCGCGGATGCAGTAGCGAAAGCGCATGAGCTGGAACTGGATCTTGTACTTCTTGATCTTAATATGAAAGGCATGTCTGGCCTTGATACTTTGCAAGCACTGCGTGCAGATGGCTGTGAAGCCAGAATTGTCATTCTAACCGTTTCGGATAGTCCAGCAGATATAGAAGCAATAGTTCGAAGTGGTGCCGATGGCTATTTATTGAAAGACACTGAGCCCGATGAGTTGGTTGAGTTGCTAAAACAAGCGCACCAAGGGGACAAGGCATACAGCCAAGAAGTTTCTAAGTATTTGAGTGAACGTTCAGAGCAAGAGGACGTGTTTGATACACTGACCGATCGTGAATCGCAGATCTTAAGAGAGGTGGCAAGAGGTTTCCGCAACAAGCAAATTGCCGATCGTCTTTTTATCTCTGAGTCTACGGTTAAAGTACATATGAAGAGTTTACTTAAAAAGCTTCAAGTTCCTTCTCGTACTGCAGCAACCGTCCTTTATCTTGAGCGCTTTGGCGACATCAAATAACATTGTTGGATTTGAATCTGTAATAATAAATAAAATCAAACAGTTATATTGATTCTGACGAATAAAAAAACCGCCTGTTAGGCGGTTTTTTTTACTTGTCTGGGCGAATAGAGTACAAGTCACTGTTGTGCTTACCACACTCCAAATAGTACTGATAAGCCACTTTTTTGCTTTCAGCAATGACTCTCATGCAGTGCATTTTCCCCTGTTCAAAATATCGAATCTCATATTCTACACTGGTATCAAGTTGCTCAGCGGCTGCCATACTTCGCCTCCATAAACCATCCAAAAAACATCCATGCAAATTATATGCCGTTATAGGGAGCGTCGTTCGGTACGTTTTTTAGCCGATAATTGCGCTCTAACTCACTTTTTTGCGGATAGCTGTGATCAAAAAGTTAATTTCAAACTCTATATATTATTAAGGTGGCAATCAATATTTGTCACACTGGTGTAAGTTTGCCGCAATACTAAGTGATACAGGTTGAGTATAGAACTTAATCAACAGAAAAGGGAATACGAATAAGTGACTAAATTAAAAGATGTATCTAATAAGGCGCTTCGTTATGGCCTTCTATTTTGTTTCGTATTTCTGCTTGCCGGTTGTGCGAAAAAGTTTTTATACAGCAATATCGATTGGTTCGTGCTCGATTACTTAGAGGACTATGTCTCGTTGCAAGGGGAACAAGAAGTCCTGGTGGAAGAGCGCTTATTATTGTTGGCAGACTGGCACAAGAAAGAGGAGTTACCATTATATATCGAACATTTAAAAGACCTTGAGAGATTAAAAGCGAGCGATATCACCTTAAATTACTTACAACAAAATCGAGATAGAATGCGAGCGCATTACGATAGAGTGGTAAGCAAAGCAGCACCAGATCTTTTTGCGTTAAGTTTGCAATTAACGAAAGAGCAAGAACGCGAGTTTTTGAGTAATGTACAAGAACATTATCAAGAGCGAAACGCAAAATATGCCGATAAGACAGAAGACGAAGTGCGTGAAATTATTCTGGATAACACTGAAGAGTGGATGGAAGAATGGCTAGGGAATCTATCAGGAAATCAGCGTCAATTAGCTCAAAGATTTTCTCAGCAAGTTATTTTAAACAGCCCTTTATGGAGAGATTATCGAGCCACGGTATATCAAGAGCTCGAATACTTGTTCGACAACAAATCTAATGTTGTGACTTATCAAGATATATTTATGCGACTCTTGTTCGAGCCAGAGAGTTATTATAGTGAGCAGCTTTCTCTGAATATTGATTCTAACTTTGCATTGGTTGATCAACTGACATTAGATGTTTCTCGTTCGATGACCGATAAGCAATGGCGTCATTTTCGTGAAAAGGTTAAAGAGTGGCGAGTACTGGCAGAGGAACTTTTAGATTAAATTCATGCTTCAATGAGCGGAAGCAAAGCGCAAAAGCCTTTCTTATCAAAAAATGATTCAAAGCAAATTCTTATTGAACTAAGAGCGTAACATAGCGTGAGGTTTGATGAGGCAACGTCAGCTTATCAATGCGTGATAAGGCCTCATCGTACAAAACAATGAGAATAAATATGAAACATTTAGTTGAAAGATTTCTTCGATACGTCACGTTTGATACCCAATCCAATCCACATGTGACGCTTTGCCCAAGTTCACCTGGTCAGCTTGTGTTTGCTGAGTTACTTAAAAAAGAGATGATCGAGCTTGGTTTAAGTGACGTGACTTTGGATAAAAATGGCTATTTGATGGCTAAACTGCCAGCCAATATTGACTATGAGGTTCCTCCTATCGGCTTCATTGCCCATATGGATACCGCGCCGGATGCATCTGGCAAAAACGTAAAGCCGCAATTCATCGAAGATTACCAAGGTGGCGATATTGCATTAGGGTTGGGGGATGAAGTGTTATCTCCCGTGCAATACCCCGATTTACATCACCTACATGGCCACAATCTTATTACTACCGATGGCACTACATTACTTGGCGCGGATAACAAAGCCGGTATCGCAGAGATTCTTTCCGCGGTAGCTCTGCTACTGGAAAACCCAGACATTCCACACGGCGACATTTGTATCGGTTTTACTCCAGATGAAGAAATCGGTCGTGGTGCAGATTTGTTTAATGTTAAAAAATTTGGCGCGAAATGGGCATACACTATAGATGGTGGCCCGCAAGGTGAGTTGGAATACGAAAACTTTAATGCAGCAAACGCTGATGTAATTTTTCATGGTGTTAGCGTTCATCCAGGTACTGCAAAAGGCAAAATGGTCAATGCGATGAACTTGGCTGCGAAATTTCAAGTTCAAATGCCCCAAGATCAAACTCCGGAAACAACCGAAGGTTACGAAGGGTTCTTCCATCTAAAATCGGCAGAAATGGGCGTTGCACGAAGCGAGCTAGGTTACATTATTAGAGACTTTGACCGTCAAAGACTTGAGGATCGAAAAGCCTTTATGCAGAAACTCGTCGATGAAATGAACACGGGTTTACGCCATGGTTCTGTAGAGCTAAAAATAAAAGACAGCTATTACAATATGAGAGAAATGGTTGAGCCTTACCCTCATATCATTGAGCTGGCAAAGCAAGCGATGGAAGCGTGTGATGTGGAACCGATTATAAAACCTATTCGTGGTGGTACAGATGGTGCTCGTTTATCTTTTATGGGTTTGCCGTGCCCGAATATCTTCACCGGTGGTTTTAACTTCCACGGAATTCATGAGTTTATTTCTGTTGAAATGATGGAAAAATCAGTACTCGTTATTGTCAAAATTGCTGAGCTCACAGCAAAAAAACACAGTTAAAAGACTACGTCGAGACCTCTTGCAGATTTAATAACAAAATAGCCCAGATCTTCCTGGGCTATTTAACTATTAAGATGGGATACTAGCGCACGTCTTTGTCTTCAATTTCAATGTCTTCTAGTGGTAACCAGTCGACTTTCACACCCGCTTGATCGAACATATCTTGACTGACTTGGATTTTATCTCCCCAGCGAGATAAAAAGTCTTCAGACTGCTCAGGGCAGTGTACGTGTGAGATCCCTGTTTGAATGATCTTTGCCGCGCAGTTAGGGCAAGGAAAATGCGTTACCCAAATATCACATCCGTCTAAGTCACGTTTTGAGAACAAAATTGCGTTCTCTTCCGCGTGCAGTGTTTTAAGGTATTTCAACTCGCGCTCATCGGTGTCGACACTGTCAGAAACACCATGCGGATAGCCATTAAATCCAACAGATACAATGCGATTCTGTTTAGTAATAACGGCACCGACTTGTGTTGATGGGTCCTTACTCCAAGACGCCACTAGTTCTGCCATCTGGTAAAAGCGTTTCGCCCATTTAGAAATCATAGTCATCCTCTCTGTCGAAGGCGTTGAATTAATTGAATGATAACCCATTTACATTAAAAAAATAGTCAAAATCGGGGTCTTGAGTATGAAGGCGTCACTTTTTACCTTTTTAGCCATAAAACGTTCTTATCTTGAGCACTGAATCTCACTTTACGCCCGAATACAATACTCCCGTTAGTGTTTCCAAGCTCACGCTAAAATTCGCGATCTCCTAAGGCGTATATTAAATAGTTATGATTGAGTTGTATGTATATTGCTCATTGAATACCACTGTTAACTAAATTACTTTATTTTCCTTTTGTTTCTCATGTTTACATTTAGAAACACCTTGGGTGCTTTTCAGTGAAGTTTTCAGTGGCAGCAAGGAGTAAGGTTGATAGGAATTCAACAATATCCTGTTCTATAAAGACGGTAAATACATGCAAAAGAAACCACTTGTCGCACTAATGGCGGCTACAGCAATCCTCGCTGGATGCGGGGAAGCTAATAATGCCCAAACGAAAGGTCAAGCGCCTCTCGTAGTGACTCAGGATGTCACGGTTATCGACTACCAACCGAGCAAGTCTTATATCGGTCGCATTGAAGCAGTAGAAGATACCAATATTACCGCGCAGATTTCTGGCTACTTAAAAGCTCGTCACTTTGAAGAGGGGCAAATGGTAGAAAAAGGGCAGCTCCTTTACTCTATCGAGCCATCTTCTTTTGAAGCCCAAGTCGCGAGTGCTAAAGCCGCACTTGCACAAGCTAAAGCGGCGCTAAAAAAAGCCGAATTAGATCATACTCGAGGTAAAAACTTGTTGCCTCGCGGTAGTATCTCTCAATCTGAGTTTGATGCTTTAACTGCGGCACTTCTTGGTGCGAGAGCAGAGCTAGAAGCGGCAAATGCTCAACTTAAACTTGCTGAAGTTAACCTTTCCTATACTCAAATCCGAGCACCTTTTAGCGGACGTATTAGTGATACCAAAGTTAGTACGGGTGATCTGGTTTCTCCATCATCTGGCGTGCTGACAACTCTGGTGAGTTTAGATCCAGTTCATACCTCATTTAGTGTGAGTGAGCGTTTAGCTATGGGTATGGATCAAGTAAAAGGTGATGGCTCGGCTGAATCAAACCGCGTTGAAGTTCAGCTTGAACTGGAAAATGGACAGTTTTTTGAGCATCTCGGTAAGCTTGATTTCTTAGGTAATCGTATTGACACCAAAACGGGTACGATTGCTATGCGTGCGCTCGTTCCAAACCCAGAGCAGAAGTTACTTCCGGGTCAGCACATCAAAGTGAACTTGAGAGACAAGAACACGAAAGACGTTATTGTTATCCCACGACGTGCCGTACAGACTGACTTAGAAGGTGACTTTGTGATGGTGATGGCTGAGGGAAGTGTGGCAGAGCGTCGTAACGTCGAGCTTGGACCTCAGGTTGAACAAGGCATTATCATTCGAGAAGGGCTCGATCAGGAAGATACGGTTATTACACAAGGCCTACAGCGTGTGCGTAATGGTGTAGAAGTGCGCCTTCAAACACCTGCTGAAGATAAGCAGTAGGGGGCACTATGTTAAGTCGTTTCTTTATTCAGAGACCTAAATTCGCGCTGGTTATTTCGATCATATTAACGCTAGCCGGCGCGATCTCACTGGCGATTTTGCCAGTGGCTGAGTATCCACAGATAAGCCCGCCATCAGTAAGCGTTTCGGCTTACTACACCGGCGCGAGTGCGGAAGTTGTCGAGCAGGCCATTGCGGACCCCATAGAGACCTCAGTCAACGGCGTTGAGGATATGATATACATGTCTTCAAAGAGCGCGAACGATGGCTCTTACAGCCTAAACGTCACGTTCGATGTCGGCACCGACCCAGATATGGCGCAAGTTAACGTGCAAAACCGCGTGTCACAGATTGAGTCAAAATTGCCTCAAGAAGTTCGCATGGTTGGTGTGACGGTGAAAAAGCGTTCACCTGACTTGCTGATGGTACTTAACTTCTATTCACCTGATGGCAAATACGATGATCAGTTCTTGATTAACTACATTAACTTGAATGTAAAAGATCAGTTGGCTCGTGCGAAAGGTATCAGTGAAGTTAACGTGATTGGTGGTGGCGAATACGCAATGCGTGTTTGGTTAGATCCTGAAAAAATGGCCAACCTTAAGCTAACCACGTCAGACGTATACGCCGCTTTGGCTGAACAGAACGTTCAAGTTGCGGCAGGGCGTGTAGGTGCAGCACCATACAACAATCCGCAAGAAGTTCAGTTTAACCTTGTGACCAAAGGTCGCTTGGAAAGCGTGAGTGAGTTTGAGAACGTAGTCCTTCGAGCTAATCCCAATGGCTCTACGGTTTATCTGAAAGATGTTGCTCGCGTTGAACTAGGCAAAAAGTTCTACGATGGTAACGGTAAGTTCCGTGGCCAGGACGCGTCAATCGTTACGTTGTCTCTTCAATCGGATGCGAATGCGTTAGAAAGTGGTCAGGCCGTCATGGAGCTCCTTGAAGGCTTGAGCAAAAACTTCCCAGAGGGAATGGAATACGAGACCAGCTACGATACAACCGTGTTCGTATCTGAATCGATCAAAGGGGTAGTAAAAACACTGATTGAAGCGATTCTATTGGTGATTGCTGTAACTTACTTGTTCTTGGGTAGTGCGCGTGCAACGTTGATTCCTGTTGTCGCGATCCCCGTTTCTCTGATTGGTACGTTTGCCATCATGCAGGCAACGGGCTTCACCATTAATACGGTTACTTTGTTTGGCTTGATCCTTGCGATTGGTATCGTGGTGGACGATGCGATTCTGGTTATCGAAAACGTCGATACTACCATGGCGAAAGACCCAACCATTTCACCGCGTAAAGCGACGTTGCTAGCGATGAAAGAAGTAACGGGACCAATCATCACGTCGACCTTGGTTCTACTTGCGGTATTCATACCCGTCGCCATGCTGCCAGGTATCACCGGTATCATGTATCGCCAGTTCGCTTTGACCATCTGTATTTCGGTTGTGATTTCATCCATCAATGCATTGACGCTGTCTCCAGCACTTTGTTCTCTGGTATTGAAGCAGGGTGGGGGCAATACCGCTAACTGGTTCCAGGCTTTCAACCGAGGCTTAGAGCGCATCACTACGCGTTATGGCCAGATCGCTGGTTTCTTGGTGAAGAAGTCTTTACTGCTCGTGACGTTCTTTATAGTTGCTATCGCAGCGGTCACTTTCTTTGCGAAAACCACCTCTACAGCGTTTGTTCCTCAAGAAGATAAAGGCATTTTGCTGGTTAACGTACAGCTACCAGATTCAGCCTCTTTATCACGTACTGAAGAAGTCACCAATGATTTAATGAAAATGATCGGTGAAGAGCCTGGTGTGGATGGTGTGACGGTTGCGAACGGTTACTCGTTTATGACAGGCGCAGCAGCATCAAACGGTGCTTCTGTATTTATCAAATTGCATGACTGGGATACTCGTAACTCGCTGCAAGGAGAGCACTCTGCTAATGCTATCGCGGCACGTATTAACGGGCGAGCGGCGACAGAGTTACCTCAAGCGGTTGTTTTTGCGATGGGACCACCGGCGGTTCCAGGTATGGGCGCTGCGTCTGGTTTTGAGTTTGTGCTTGAAGACACGTTAGGGCGAAGTCGTACCGACTTGTCGATGGTCATGGGAGAAATGATCCAAGCGGCTAACCAAGCGCCTGAAATTGCCTACACGTTTAGCACGTTCCGCGCGAATGTTCCGCACTACTACGTTGATATCGATCGTGAGAAAGCGCAGCAATTAGGTATTTCGCTGTCGTCTATTTTCCAAACCTTGCAAGGCAACTTAGGTTCGCTTTATGTGAATGACTTCACCATGTTTGGTAAGAACTTCCGCGTAACCATGCAAGCTGATAGCCAGCACCGTAGCAGCATGGAAGATCTAGAGCGTTTTCATGTTCGTTCTTCGAACGGTGATATGGTCCCGTTAAGTACGCTAGTGAGCTACGAGCAAGTGTTTGAGCCTGATGTGGCGTGGCGTTACAACATGTACCGCAGTGCTATCATTCAAGGCCAACCAGCTCCGGGTTACTCTAGTGGTGATGCGATTGCAGCAATGGAACGCGTTGCTGCTGAAGTTCTTCCGCAAGGGTACACGTATGAATGGACAGGTATGGCTTATCAGGAAGTGCTTGCGGGTAACCAAGCCATTTATGCGTTTGCGCTGGCTTTGATCTTCATTTACTTGTTTATGGTGGCTCAGTATGAGAGTTGGAGTATTCCACTGGCTATTATTTTGGTGGTCCCAGTAGCAACGTTAGGTTCCTTCCTTGCGTTGAATCTAACTGGCACGCCGCTTAACTTGTATGCCCAAATTGGTCTTGTTTTGCTCATAGCCTTGGCGGCGAAAAACGCAATTTTGATTGTGGAGTTCGCCAAGCAAGAGCGTGAAGAAAAAGATGCTGATATCGATAGTGCAGCGGTTAAAGGAGGCACGTTACGTTTCCGCGCTGTGAATATGACATCTTGGTCATTTATCCTGGGTATCTTCCCGCTTATCTTTGCCGCTGGTGCGGGGCACGTGAGTCAAAACTCACTCGGCGTGTCGCTGATTGGTGGTCTATTGTGTGTGCTTCTAGCAGGTACATTCTTGATCCCAGGCTTCTACGCCCTGGTGCAAAGACAGCGTGAGAAAGTTCATGGCGGCAACACCAAGCTGGTTCCTCTTGATGATGAATAATCACATCCGAAGTGCGCAGTAAGCACGAAGTGACAATTGAAAAAAAGCCCGAAGCGATGATTGCCTCGGGCTTTCTATTTTGAAAAGGGTTATTTTAGCGCAGTTTTGAATTGTGCAACGGCTTCATCCATATCATGAGCTTGAGCAGAGACAGAGTTCACTTCGTGCAAGCATTCCTGAGCGGATTGCATGTTATTCTCAGATATTGCGTTTAGCTCGGTGATTGAACCGCTAACTTGGTTCATCACGATACCTTGTTCTTCAATTGCTGAAGCTATGCGCTCCGAATTACCTTGAATTGAATGCATGTCAGTAATGATCTGTTGCAGGCTAGAATCCAGTTTTTCAGAAGCATTAAGTGTTTGTTGCCCTTGATCGTTACATTGATCAATATCAGCAACAACTGTAGACATTTGAGTTTGAATGTCTGCAACGACCCGCGTGATTTCCTCTGTGGATTGATGAGTTCGGCTAGCTAGGGCGCGTACTTCATCGGCGACAACTGCAAACCCGCGGCCTTGTTCGCCTGCTCGCGCGGCTTCAATTGCTGCGTTGAGAGCTAGTAGGTTGGTTTGCTCTGCTATTTCTTGGATGATGTTCACGGCACCACCAATTTTATCTACATGCTGATTCAGCGAGCCAATCGACTGCTGGCTGTTTGATAAAATCGTGGTTAGTTGACCGATGTTGGTTACCGTCGCCTCAACAACTCCTCGACCTTGTTCGGCATTATTCGCTGCCTGATGTACGCCTTCTACCGCAACTGATGTGCTTTCAGAGATTTCACCTATTGTGGCAACCATTTGCTGAACTGCCGTCGCCATTGATGCAGTGTGGTCAGTTTGAGTGTGGAATTGCTCCATAACGCCTTCTAACTCACGATGCATATTATCGGTACTTGCAGTGAGTTGCGCCGATTTTTCTTGGGTACTACTAATTAGATGCTCAAGCTTATCCAATAGGTCATTGAGGTGATGACTGATATCAAATAGCTCGTCTTGACCTTTCAAATCAGATCGAAGTCCCATGTTGTTCGTTTCGCTGATACTTCGAATGGTGCCAAGTAAGCTATTCACTCGCGTATTGATTGAACGTGAAATTTGCCAAATCAATGCGAAAATAACGACTAAGATCAGAGCTGTAATGACCTGCTTGATGGTCGACATTTGTTCATCACGTTGTGCGGCAGCAGAGCTAAGGGCTGTGGAAAAGGTTTCAAATTGCTCTTCTACGGCATGAGATAATGCGCGAGTTTCACCGAGTAGGCCTTTGTCATAAGCAACCCCAACAACTTGCTTTTGGGCCGCCAATTGCTTACCTGTTTTGATAAGCTCAGGAGCATATTGCCCCTCAAGCAAGTCACTATTGAATAGTCCTGCTTTTACCGCAGAGTCAAAACGGACTAATGCCAATAACTGCTGGTGGTCTGAACGTTGTTTTGCTTCTAATAGTGCTTGTTCGTAACCAGCGAGAAGCCCACTCTTTGAATCAAGCCCGTATCGTTGGTAAGCGCTGACCAGATTCTGAAAGCCCCTTTGGTATGCGAGCAAGTCTTGCTTAAATTGTTGACTGGAAGGTAATTCATTACTCTTGAGTATGTTCGCAAGCTCTTTTTCTGTGTCTATAAACTTGTCAACATTGGCGTCAAACTTATTTAGATATTTGTCATTACTACGTAGTAGGAAATCTTTTTCATTTCTGCGTAAGTTGAGTAAGCGTATTTCTAGATCACCAACGAGTTTGATGGCGTGATTAAGGTCATTGCTCTTATTTTCAAAATGGGATGACGTACCCAAAAGGGCCACGATGCCTAAAATGGCGATAACTCCGAGGAAGTAGAGTTTTTGCCTAATAGTCATATTGTTGTTTCCTGAATAAGTAACTAAAAAGAGAAATCCAATGAGATTTCCAAGGGCTAGCAAACGTTGTTCAACTAACATGTCGAGAAAACGACATGCACTAATACAGCACTTTTTTACGTTGCTGTTTTTTCGCTCCGTGCTTGTTTTTTGTATCAAGTCGTCGGCGTTGAGAAGCGCGGGTTGGTTTCGTTTTAATACGCTTCTTCTCCTGTAAAGCGGCAGCTTTTATCAATGCTTGAAGCCGATTTAGGGCGTCTTCCTTATTTTGTTCTTGTGTCCGAAATTGTTGCGCTTTGATGATGATCACGCCATCTTTACTTATACGACTATCAGAAAGTGCAAGTAATCGCTCTTTGTAAAAGTCAGGTAAGCTTGAATGCCGGATATCAAAGCGCAGGTGTATAGCGGACGCTACCTTGTTAACGTTCTGGCCACCATTTCCTTGAGCTCTAATTGGGGATAATTGAATTTCCCACTCTTGAATTGTGACGGAGTTCGAAATTTTGAGCATGATAAGTAAATGCCGGTAAGGACGATTGAAAGAGCTGATAAATTAACATTACAGATGCACAAATAGAAGAAAAGACATGAGCACGATTGATTTTAGACCCTATGAGGGATTCATATTTGATATGGATGGTACTCTAATCGATACCATGCCAGCCCACTTGGCAGCTTGGCAAGCAACTGCTGAGCGTTTTGATTTTCCGTTTTGCCAGGAATGGTTTCACAGTTTGGGAGGGATGCCGAGCTTTAAAATTGTTGAGGAACTAAATCGTGTGCATGAGCTTTCGTTAGATCCTAAAACTGTCGCGACATTTAAAATGGAAACATTCGCTGCTATGGAGCTTCATGGTGACGTTATTCCTTGCACGAACATCGTGTTAGAGGAATATTTAGGCCATAAGAAAATTGCAGTCGGGACTGGCAGCCAACGAGAAAGTGCCATGCGCTTATTAAGTCATGCAGGTTTATTAGACAAGTTGGATGTTGTAGTAACCGCGAGTGATGTAGAGAACCATAAACCCTTTCCAGATACCTTTTTGGTGGCCGCGGAACAACTCGACTTGGAGGCGTCACAGTGTCTTGTGTTCGAGGATACTGAGCTGGGGAAGCGAGCGGCGCATGCAGCTGGTATGGATTGCGTTATGGTGCAAGATAATGAGTTGATCTTTTTCCCAAAACCATAGTGGCAATATCCCTTAATATGAGATCAAAATGGGGTGCAAATGCACCCCATTAATTTTTACCACATCATCGATCATGAATCATAGATGCTTATTCTGGTTGAACTAGCTCTTGGTATTCAAATGAAGGTACCACAACTTCTACGCGACGGTTTTTCTCACGACCTTCGCGAGTGCTGTTGTCAGCAACTGGGTTTTCTTCACCCATACCTTTAACTGTCAAACGATCTGAACCAATGCCAGCTGCGGTTAGGTAATCAGCAACAGATTGAGCACGACGCTCAGACAGTTTTTGGTTGTATGCCGCAGGGCCTGAGCTATCCGTGTAACCAGTAATCTCTACTTGAGCTTGAGGATATTCGTTCAAGAATGAAACAAAGTTGTCCAGACGTTCAGAAACGGACTCTGTTAACTTAGCACTATCGAATTCAAACGTACCTGTACCGTACTCTTCTTTGTGCACCTTGCTCATCATCACTGGTTCTGGATCTGGCTCGATCACTTCTTCCGTTACAACTGCTGCAACAACTGGAGCTGCTGCAAATTTGTAGTTAACACCGATACCAAAGAAGTTAGCATCCATGTCGTCCCACACGTCGTCAGACATGTCTTGGTAACGTTGGTATTCAGCGCGAACACTCCAGTTTCTATCGATCGAGTATTCAGCACCCAAAGAACCTGTTGGGACAAAGTCTGTTTCGTCATCAGACATCATGTAAGCACCACCGATCTTAGCAAACAGATTCCAAGAGTCGTTTAAGTGCCAGTTGAATTTAGGTGCAAGTGTTAAAGCCGTTAGATTGCCGTCAATCGTATTAACCGTGTTAGCCCCTGACATCGAGTTAGCTTTGTAGTCGCCTAAGAAGTCTACGCCGTACTCTAGCCCAATGATATCGGTAAAGTCATAACCGATATGTAGTCCTGCACCAAACGCTTCATCATCACAAGGGCTATTTAGATAGCAAGCGTCGTCAAGTGTAGTCATGCCCACTTTGCCCCCGATGTACATTTCAGCTTGAGCAGAGTTTAAAAGCGCGCTACTACCAGCTACCACTGCTGCTACTGCAATTGCTACTTTGTTCATAATGTTTCCTTGTATTGATTGCATATTAACTTCTACTTCGTTTTATCAAAAAATTAGAAAAAACCAGCGTTTATAAGAAATTAGTTTAATATTCTAATCATTTTATATCAAGCAACAATATATTTGAACTTGATCAACATTTACTACCCAAAAATACCTCACAAACTTCTGATATTTCTTACATTGTAGTAAAGATTTTTTGGTGCATAAGAAAATTGATGATTATTTTGAACTTTTTTTCGTAAACTTTACTTTACATTGTGCGCAGTAGTTAACAGGTGGCTTTTATTTGCATTTATTTGCAAAAACTGATTGCAAGTCTACGCCTAAGCCGATAAGTTACTTAAACGCTAGACAGAAAATGACCACAGCCCTTGATGCTGCTCGCTTTGTGAACAATGTTGCAATGAGTTCAGTTGGTAAAAATGGGGTCGGAAATAAAACCAGGAAGTAGAAGTAATGTTTCAAACTGATGATGTAAGAATAAATAGAGTAAAAGAATTATTGCCACCTGTTGCAGTATTAGAGAAGTTCCCAGCGACTGAAACCGCTTCTTCGACCACTTTTGATTGCCGTAACGCCATTCACAATATTCTTGAAGGAAAAGACGATCGATTACTCGTGATCGTTGGCCCGTGTTCTATTCACGATCCGGCTGCCGCGGTTGAGTACGGTAAAAAGCTAAAAGTATTACGTGATGAACTGGGCGAGCAGCTTGAGGTTGTTATGCGAGTTTATTTTGAAAAGCCGCGTACGACCGTTGGTTGGAAAGGCCTTATCAATGACCCTTACTTAAATGACACCTATAAGCTAAATGATGGTCTACGTATCGGACGTAAACTTCTTCTTGATCTAACCGATATGGGCTTGCCAACGGCAAGTGAATTCTTAGATATGATCACACCTCAGTACGTGGCGGATTTGATCAGTTGGGGCGCTATCGGTGCTCGTACGACAGAATCTCAGGTTCACCGCGAGCTAGCTTCTGGTCTTTCTTGTCCTGTAGGTTTCAAAAACGGTACAGACGGGAATATTAAAATAGCGAGCGACGCGATTCGTTCTGCAAGCGCTTCCCATCACTTCCTTTCAGTAACAAAATACGGTCATTCCGCGATCGTAGAAACCGCTGGTAATCCAGACTGCCATATTATTCTACGTGGCGGTAAAGAACCAAACTACAGTGCAGCACATGTAGCTCAAATTAAAGATGAGCTGGACACCGCAGGTCTGCCGAAAAAAGTGATGATTGATTTTAGCCATGCTAACAGCTCGAAGCAGTTCAAGCGTCAAATGCTAGTGTCTGATGATGTATCCGAGCAAATCTCTGCTGGCGAAGAAGCCATTTTTGGAGTGATGATCGAGTCTCATTTAGTTGAAGGTCGCCAAGACTTAGTGGATGGCAAAGCAGCCACTTATGGTCAGTCGATTACTGATGCATGTATTGGTTGGGAAGATACGGAAACGGTACTTCGTCAGCTTTCTGATGCAGTAAAAGCGCGCCGCAACAAGTAAGCTCAACAGAAAAACTTTTTAAAAGCGAAAAGTGAATAGTGAAGAGCCAGAGGTACTATGCCTCTGGCTCTTTTTGTTGAGAATTACTCTCATATCTTTCTATTGTTTCTGCTTTCCTATATGTTATCTGTATACGTTGTAACCAAAAGGAATTTGGAATTGAATCGTAATGTATGGCTTCTATCCCTCTGCCAAGCCTTATTAATGACAGGGAATATTTTACTCATATCTGTTATTGCCCTTATTGGCAAAACACTTGCGCCGTCATCAAGTTTTATCACATTACCAGTTGCACTGCAGTTTTTGGGACTGATGGCCGCGACAATTCCTGCGTCGCTAATTATGGGCAAGTTAGGGCGTCGCCTTGGTTTTAGCCTTGGTAATGTCATTGGCATTTTGGGTGCTAGTCTAGCGACGTATGCATTAAGTCAACAAAACTTCTATCTGTTCTGCATGTCTACGTTTTTGCTTGGTGTTGGTATAGGTTTCGGTACTCTATACAGGTTTGCTGCCATTGAAGTGTGTGAAGAGTCGGCAAGGCATAGGGCGATTTCGATATCTATGGCGGGTGGGGTGTTAGCGGCGATCCTTGGGCCTAATCTGGCCGTGTACTCGCAGCAGTGGTCAGATGATGGCTTATACATTAGTGCATTTGCTGTGCTTGTCGTGCTTTATATAACCGCGTTGGTTGTGCTACAAACCATTCGTTTTCCACCTGCACACACGCAGGCGCTACACGCTAAGGCGGATAAGCTGAGACTGATTATTCGTCGACCTAATTTCATGCTGGCAGTTATCGCGGCAATGGTTGCGTACGCGGTGATGAACATTTTAATGACAGCAACTCCTTTAGCGATGATTGGTTGTGGCTTTGATTTTGATAAAGCGGCGGGAGTGATCGAATGGCACGTGTTGGGTATGTTTGCACCTGCGTTTGTCACGGGCCGTCTGATAGAGCGGTTTGGCGCTAAGAATATGATTTTGGCGGGTGGATTGCTATTTGTTGCTTGTATTGGAATTAATATACATGGAGTGTCTATCTGGCATTTTAGTCTTGCTTTAATCCTGTTAGGAATAGGGTGGAACTTTATGTTTATCGCAGCAACCGGGCTGTTTAGTCAAAGTTATGAAGCGAAAAACAGAAGCAAGGCTCAAGCGTTTAATGAATTCTTCGTGTTCAGTTGTGTCACCATCACCGCATTACTATCTGGTTGGCTTGAGTCTACCGTAGGTTGGCAGAATCTTAATTTGTATGTTCTTCCATTTGTGTTACTCGTTATCGCGATGTTTGCGTTAAAAACGAATAAAAAGCCAGAATCACAAACCGCTTAATTGAGGCTTAATATATAACCCGGCCGATCGTGTCGGGTTTGTTTATTAGCTCAAATCAACAATCTCTTCTTTATCTTTTTATCGATAATGTGAATTCCCACAATAAAAATGTCGATTTGATAAGACTTTTTATCTAACTTTTTGTAATAAAAATAAAAATCCTGTATATATCTTGCCGAAAATCAATAAAAACTAAAGAAGTTTCGTCTATGTCAGCCAATATTTCTCATAAAGCTCAAGAAACTCTCGTGAGGGAGTCTGAGGAACTCGTCTCAACAACGAACTTACAAGGTGTTATTACATATTGTAATGAAGCCTTTTGCCGCGTTGCTGAATACACTCACGAAGAACTTGTCGGTCAGAACCACAATATAGTTCGTCATAATGATATGCCTAAAGCCGCTTTCGGTGATATGTGGGCACGCCTTAAACAAGGTAAAGCCTGGCGTGGAATGGTTAAGAATGCCACTAAGTCTGGCGGTTACTATTGGGTTGATGCTTATGTCACCCCTATCTACGAAGACAACCATGTTGTTGGGTATCAATCAGTGCGCGTGAAACCAAAGCGAGAGTGGGTTGATATTGCGACAAAAGCCTACAAAAGCATGCGTGCTGCAGAGAAGTCTGGTCGAACTTGGTCGTTGAAAATCAATGAAACCATTCGCTATGCGATTCTACTTGGTGCACTAACCGCACCTGCAACCGCATATGCGTTGTCTGTTGAAGGGCCGTTGGCTTGGCTTGCAAGTGCGTTACCTGCAAGTGTTCTGGCTCTGTTATTCCGCCAAGAGTTAATTGATACACCTCAGCAACTTAAAAAGTTACAAAAGCAATATGACAGCGTAAGTCGCTTGATCTATTCCGGTAACACGGCATTTTCGATTGCCGATTTCCATATCAAAATGCTATCCGCAAGAATTCGAACCGTGTTAGGAAGGATGACTGACTCCGCATTGCCTTTGCAGCATTGCGCCGAAGAGCTTAGTCAAACAACGGCAGAAGTCTCGGCTGCATTAAATCAGCAAAATACCGATATTCATCGTGTGCGAGATGCTACCCAAGAGGTGGAGTCGTCGGCAAATTCGGTTTCTTCGAGTACTAATGATGCCCATATGTTGATTGATGATACATTGAAGTCATGCTTGATGGCGAAGGAGACCATCGATCAAACGCACACCAATCTAGCGAAGTTAAGCCTTCAAGCTGAAAAAGCGACGGAAACGACGTATCAACTGAGTGATCAGGCGCAGAAGGTGAACCATTTGATGGAAGAGATTGGTGGGATCGCAGAGCAAACCAATTTACTGGCACTCAACGCGGCGATTGAAGCGGCAAGAGCAGGGGAGCAAGGTCGTGGTTTTGCTGTTGTAGCTGATGAGGTCCGCGCGCTTTCTGGGCGAACATCCAATGCAACTGAACAAATCCAAGCCTCTATCTCCACTATGTTGGCAACGATTCAAAGTTGGCAGAAAGATATTCTGGCAAACAAAGAGCAAACCGATGCCTGTTCTCAAGTAGCAGAACAAAGTGCGTTACGTTTGTCTGAAGTTGAACAGATGATGCAAACCATGAGTGGGCTGATGGTTGATGTAGCAGAAGCGGCGAATAACCAGTTAAAGCTATCTAGTGATGTAAACCAGCACATTCATTCTATCGCTTCGACCGCAGAACAAAACTTGGCAGCAACACATTCAGTTGAGCAAAATAGCCGACAGTTGAAAGACCAAGTACAAGATTTCTATCAGCTCGCACTTCGATTTGAAGACAAATAGTCGTAACGAAAGTTGTGATGTTTATGTCCTGGCTGCGTTTATGCGAATAGGAGCCAGATAAAAGAAAGCCCCGCCATTGCTGGTGGGGCTTTTCAGTTTTCACATTCGCAATAGAGAAAACTGATTATCTTTTTACTGCAATTACGCGAGTAGCTCTTTTGCTGTGTTCACTACGTTTTCAGTCGTGAAACCAAACATTTTGAATAGTTCGCCGGCTGGTGCAGATTCACCGAATGAAGTCATACCAATGATGCGACCGTCGAAGCCTACGTACTTGTACCAGAAGTCAGCAATACCTGCTTCAATTGCGATACGCGCTGTTACGTCTGATGGCAGTACAGCTTCACG
Source organism: Vibrio sp. 1167 (assembly GCF_033340375.1). Taxonomy (NCBI): domain Bacteria; kingdom Pseudomonadati; phylum Pseudomonadota; class Gammaproteobacteria; order Vibrionales; family Vibrionaceae; genus Vibrio; species Vibrio sp. 1167. The sequence goes on from NZ_JAWOWK010000003.1 coordinate 363,304, forward strand.
GTAAGCGGCGTCTTGTTTGTCGAATGCGTCTGTTGATGGCATTGAAACAACGCGTACTTTCTTACCTTCAGCAGTTAGCTGTGCTGCTGCTTCTACTGCTAGTTCAACTTCAGAACCTGTTGCGATAAGGATTAGCTCTGGCTTGCCTTCGCAATCTTTCAGAATGTAAGCACCTTTCGCGATGTCTGCTACTTGTTCTGCTGTGCGCTCTTGTTGCGCAAGGTTTTGACGAGAGAAGATAAGTGCTGTCGGTGCATCTTTACGTTCAATCGCTAGTTTCCAAGCTACAGCGGACTCAACTTGGTCACATGGACGCCATGTGCTCATGTTTGGTGTTAGGCGTAGCGATGCCATTTGCTCAACTGGTTGGTGAGTTGGACCATCTTCGCCAAGACCGATAGAGTCATGCGTGTACACTTGGATGTTCTGAATTTTCATCAGCGCAGCCATACGCATTGCGTTACGTGCGTACTCCATGAACATTAGGAATGTTGCGCCGTAAGGAACGAAACCACCGTGTAGCGCGATACCGTTCATGATCGCTGTCATACCGAATTCACGTACGCCGTAGTGGATGTAGTTACCAGAGAAGTCGCTTGCTTCTAGAGACTTAGAACCAGACCACATTGTTAGGTTAGAAGGTGCTAGGTCAGCAGAGCCACCCATGAACTCTGGTAGTAGAGCACCAAATGCTTCTAGAGCATTTTGAGACGCTTTACGTGATGCAATGTTTGCTGGGTTAGCTTGAAGATCAGCAATGATTTGGCTTGCTTTCTCTTCCCACTGTGCAGGAAGCTCACCGTTTACGCGGCGTTTAAATTCAGCTGCCAGCTCAGGGTACGCTGCTTCATAAGCTGCAAATTTCTCGTTCCACGCTGCTTCCTTAGCTGCGCCTGTTTCTTTCGCTGACCATTCTGCGTAGACTTCTTGCGGAATTTCAAAAGGACCGTGCTCCCAACCTAGTTCTTTGCGTGTTGCTGCGATTTCTTCTGCACCTAATGGCGCACCGTGACAATCGTGTGAACCAGATTTGTTTGGTGAACCAAAACCGATGATAGTCTTAGTACAGATAAGTGTAGGACGTGGATCCGCTTTCGCTGCTTCAATTGCTGCGTTGATTGCGTCAGCATCGTGACCGTCTACTGCTGGAATTACGTGCCAGCCGTAAGCTTCGAAACGTTTAGGTGTATCGTCAGAGAACCAACCTTCAACGTGACCGTCGATAGAGATGCCGTTGTCATCCCAGAACGCGATCAGCTTGCCTAGACCTAGAGTACCTGCAAGAGAACATGCCTCGTGCGAAATACCTTCCATCAGACAGCCGTCGCCCATGAACACGTAAGTGAAGTGGTCAACGATGTCGTGGCCTTCTTTGTTGAATTGCGCTGCTAGCGCTTTTTCAGCTAGAGCCATACCAACCGCGTTAGTGATGCCTTGACCTAGCGGACCCGTTGTGGTCTCGATACCTGGCGCGTAACCATACTCTGGGTGACCAGGAGTTTTAGAGTGAAGCTGACGGAAGTTTCTCAGATCGTCGATAGACAACTCGTAACCTGCAAGGTGCAGTAGAGAGTAAATCAGCATTGAGCCGTGGCCGTTAGACAGCACGAAACGGTCGCGGTCTGCCCACTCAGGGTTTGATGGGTTGTGGTTTAGATGAGAGCGCCAAAGAACTTCAGCGATGTCAGCCATACCCATAGGTGCACCTGGGTGACCAGAGTTAGCTTGTTGAACACCATCCATGCTTAGCGCACGGATTGCATTTGCTAGATGTTTACGATCCATAGTGATTACTTCTCGATATTTGATTTAAATAGAGGGAACTCGCCGAAACAAGTTCAAATAGAATTTTTTGAAAATAGTGTTGATGGTAAAAGCGAGTAGACGGGCTACTCGCTTTTGGTAAGCAATTAAAGCTTAGCTTCGATCATCGCTTCTAGTTTGCCTTGGTCAACGGCGAAGTTGCGGATACCCTCAGCCAGCTTCTCAACAGCCATTGGGTCTTGGTTATGTTCCCATAGGAATTCAGCGTGAGTCATTGGTGCTGGACGCTCAGCTGCGCCTTTAGAATCAACTAGTTTCTCAACTACTTCACCTTCAGCTGCTTCTAGCTCTGCAAGTAGAGCAGGAGCGATAGTTAGACGGTCACAACCAGCTAGTTCTAAGATCTCACCGATATTACGGAAGCTTGCGCCCATAACTACAGTTTTGTAGCCGTATTCTTTGTAGTAGTTGTAGATCTTAGTTACAGATAGTACGCCTGGATCTTCTTGAGCTTCGAAGTCACGGCCTTCTTTCGCTTTGTACCAGTCCATGATACGACCAACGAATGGCGAGATTAGGAATACACCCGCTTCTGCACAAGCACGTGCTTGAGCGAACGAGAATAGAAGCGTTAGGTTACAGTTGATGCCTTCTTTTTCTAGGATCTCAGCTGCGCGAATGCCTTCCCAAGTTGAAGCCAGTTTGATAAGGATACGGTCGTTAGTGATGCCAGCATCGTTGTACATTTTCACTAGTTGACGAGCTTTCGCTACGCTGCCTTCCATATCGTAAGATAGACGAGCGTCTACTTCTGTAGAGATACGACCTGGGATAGTTTTTAGGATTTCTTTACCGATGTTTACTGCAAGCATGTCACAAGTGTCTTGAACTTGTTGAGCTTTGTCATTGCTCTGTGCTTTAGCGTATTCGATTGAAGCATCGATTAGAGGTGCGTACTCTGCGATTTGAGCGGCTTTAAGGATAAGAGAAGGGTTAGTTGTTGCGTCTTCTGGCTGATACTTTTTAATTGCATCAATCTCGCCAGTGTCTGCTACTACAGTCGTTAGTTTACGAAGTTGCTCTAACTTGTTGCTCATAATCGATCATCCTATTTAAATGGGCTTAAGCGTGATTTTTGTTATCACAGCTTGTGCATTTGCAAGCGAGTTAGCTAACCGTCTCATCGCATTTAATGAGACATCTGCTCAGCCAACTACGGAAAATTTCGTTACCGAACAAATGCTATGAACATTTGATCGATAGCTGAGTAAATGATGTGTCCATATTTATCCTATCTATGCTGAAAGTCAATCGCTGAAATGGACTTATAGTGAACTTCATCAACGTTTTTTTACTGTGTGTTTAGTGGTTAACCCAAATAAACGTTTGCCCTTATTGTTCAAAGCTTGAGCGTTGTCCAAGAGGGTAAAAAATTGTAGTGAGAAAATGTTATTGCGATGAGCAAATGTAGCGTTTAAATTGATAAAGAACATATGCTAAGTCAATGAGCATATGTTCACTTATTGCATACAATATCGATCCTCTTAAAGGGCGAGAGAAACCATGAGCAGTTCTAATCAAGATATTTCCATTGAAAACACGGATTTGTTGACAGAGATTTCCGTCGCGTATTATCAAGACGGTGCGACTCAGGAAGAGATATCGAGAAAATTTGCCATATCACGCGCAAAGGTTGGGCGAATGCTCAAGCAGGCGCGTGATGAAGGCATTGTTGAAATTACCGTTAAATATCATCCGGTGTTCAGCGCCAAGATCGAACAACGTTTGATCGAACGATTCGGCGTTAAGCGCGCGCTTGTTGCTCTTGATCAACCGAATGAAGAAGCGCAACGACTACAGGTATCGGGATTGGTGTCCAATTATCTCACTAGCACGCTCAAAAACGGCATGGTGGTGACGGTCGGACAAGGGCGCAACGTGTCGTCTGTCGCTCACCATATTGGTGTTATTACGCCGCGTGATTGTAAATTTGTGTGTGGCATTGGTGGTATTCATCCGCGTGGCGGTATGTATAACGCCGACCATATTTGTCGTCAGTTGGCGAAGAAATATGGGGGAACCTCTGAAACACTTTATGCGCCGGCTTACGCAGAAAACAGAGAACAGAAGTTGGCCTTTATGCAAAATGCAACCGTGAAACAAACGCTCGACCTAGCACGTAAAGCCGATGTCGCTTTGGTTGGTATTGGTGACATGAGCGAAAACAGTTACATGGTCGACTTAGGTTGGTTTACGCCTGATGAAGTGGTTCAGTCGAGACTTCAACAAGGTGTGGTAGGGGATTTTGCAGGTTATGACTTCTTTGATATTCACGGTAATGTAGCGAACACGGTAATGAGTGACCGAGTAATTGGACTTGGTATTGAAGAGTTTCGGCCGATCTCGGAAGTCATTGCGATCGCAGCTGAGAACAGCAAGCCACTCGCTCTACTCGGAGCATTAAGAACTGGAGCGATAGACGTGATCGCCACGAGCGTTAGCAACGCATTAACCGTGCTCAACTTAGATGAGCAAATGCACGGCAACGCGACATCTGAACGCTAACGGAAATAGTCGGCTTTTGATGTAGTCAGGCTATGAGGGATGACAAATCACTCATAGCCAGTTTCTATTTCGAAACGACAAGTTTGGTTTAGAAGCTGCGTTTAGTTTATTGGAACACACCATCTTTAGATAAACGTAAGATACTTTGTTAAACAGACACTTGTCTTAACGCTCGATAGGTAGAGAGTGGTCAGCACCCCATTCGGTCCAAGAACCGTCGTACACCGACAGATTGTCTAGACCAATTTGATACGCCGCGAGTAATAAAATGCATGCGGTTACACCGGAACCGCAACTAAAAATAATCGAATTGTCACTATCTATCGTTAGTGCGCTAAATATCTGTTGCAACTCTGAGTTTGGTTTAATGTGACCGTTGGTCAAGAGTTCTTGAAACGGTAAGCAAACCGAATTTGGAATGTGCCCACTACGTAGACCTTCTCGTGGCTCAGGCACTTCACCAAGGAATCGTGCTTTGGCTCTGGCATCGATGATGTTGGCACTTTTATTGGTTGAATGAGCAAGAACATCTTGTGCACTCAAAAAGGCATTTTGGTTGAGCTTACCCGCAAAGTTACCTCTTTCGCTTGGTTGCGATAGGGTACTTTCAACAGGGAATCCGGCTTCAATCCAAGCAGGAAGACCGCCATTTAAGACTCGAACATTATCATGTCCCATAGCTTTGAACATCCACCAAGCTCTTGGCGCGGCTAAAGTGCCAGAGTTGTCGTAAACCACAATCAAATCTTCGTTGTTCAAACAGAGTTGTTGCGCACTTTGGTTGAAGCCTTCTTCTGTTGGCATCATATGCGGCAGGGAAGAACCGGGTAAGCAAAAGTCATTGTCGTAATCGAAGCGTAAAGTATTTGGAATCCACTTATCTTGAATCTTTTTGCCTTCAGAAGGGATTTGAAACGCAATACTAGCGTCGAGGAGCTTGACGTTAGGTTGGCCGAGAAGGCTATTGAGTTCATCAGTACTAATCAGTGCTTGCATTGTCTTGAGTTTGCTAGGTGGATAATCTTACTGTTTTACAACAAAAAAATCGCATGTTCAAAAGAACGATGCGATTTTTAAGTTAAAGATTGAAGATTTGTTCTGAAAGACAGCTTTCGATTTACCCAGTTACATGGTCCAAGTGTTGTCTCCTGAAGTAATGACTTTCTGAATTGGGTCACTGCCGTCATAGAACCAAATTTCAACAAGTAGGCTACCTTGGCTATCAGAAACATTAAAGTCGACATTTGCTGTACCATTGTTGAGTGGAACCGATGCGACTTTGCTTGGGTATTTTGCATCGTAGTTACCTGAACTGTTCTCGACGAACTCTTTGTACACGCTTAGGTGCGCTCGTTGAGAAGAGAAACCACTGATGTCTACATTGAGCGTACCTTCCGTCACTGGGTTGTAGCTAAAGCCATCCGGTACTACTAGGTCCTGCATGGTTGCATCTTCTACAGTTACGGTAGTCTCTTCTACGGTTGTTTCTTCCTGTTGGGTAGTGTCTTCCTCTACAACGGTCGTTTGAGCTGGTGGAGGTGGTGTACTGTTACCACCACCGCCGCCACCGCCACAAGCTGATAGTGCTAATCCCATGATGATTGTGATAAGTGCTTTCATAATGTTATCTCCCTATGGAATGTAGCATTTGTTAGGTGTTGGAGCGGTGTGCCAATCTGTGCTTAGTTCGCCACCAGACTCAGCCCAAGTTTGGAATTGAGGGTATGCATCGACCATGTCTACACGCTCTAGCGGCCAATCCCAATCCTCTACTATCAACAGTGCCCAAGGTAAGTTGTTTGCTGTTTTGAAGTACACACCTTGTGCAGGGTCACTTGCATCGACGCCGACACCGAAGAGGTTTTGGTCATCAAACTGTTCTGTTGGTGCTTGGTCTGCTAAGTGAACTTCCCATTTACGACCTGGTTGGAAGGTAATCCCGTCGCCATGGTAAGTCCCCGGCGTTGCGAAGATGAACGGGTCGTATGGCATGGCTTGAATGGCTGAACGGTCAGAGCCTTCGGTGAAGTACACATTCAAGGTAAAGGTGAGTGAAACGTTATCATCACAGCCAGACTCGGTACGGAAGTAGCTACAGCTGCTCGCCGCGTGTGTGCTTAAGTCTTCACTGATGATGAAAATGGCTTCATCAGAAATACTTTCCAAGCCATTAGATGCTTGCTCTACACCATTGAAGGATAGCGTCGTTAATCCATTTTCAATCGAGCTTCTCAATACACCCGGTAGTCGGATTGCGAAGCCATTTTTGTAGCTTGCGCCGTAAGCCGCTAGGTCACCTGTAATCTGAATATTCTCAACATGACCAGCAAGACTGGTTTCAGTGATGCGGAATTTCACGACCACATCGTTCATGTCGTAGTCTGCAGTGTATGGCCAATTATCTTCATAAGCCACGGTGGCGTAATCTTCTGCACTCGGGAAATATTCCACTGAGTAGCCATTACCAGTGATAGTAATTGGGTAATCTTCCACCTCACCAGATGTCGAACCACCATCGTAGTTTAATCCGGTTTGTTGGCTAAAGCGGAATCGACTCCAGCTTGAACCTTCCGTTGCAGCGGTTGAAACGACAAACGGTAGGGGATTATTACCCGCAGACAGTAATTGGTCAGTAAAGACCTGTTCGCCTTCATCATCAAAGTCACCATCGCGGTTCCAGTCAAACCATGCTGATAGGTAGCCAGAAGTAGAAGCTGTCACATTCACAATTGAGCTTAAGCCTGGATCAAGTGCGGATACAAAACCAACACCATCTTCATCGGCTGTGCCCACAGAGTTGTCGTTTGCTTGACCGTCGGCATCACCGTCTGGAGCGACGGAACCAAGCCAAGTTACACCGTCCACTTCGTGACGAGGGCCGTTTGACGCAAGTGTTGTGTGGTAGCTGTCTGGAGCATCACCGAAATCAATTGGCTCGTCTTCGTTAATCACCGGAGCATTTGCACAACGTGCACCGTCATTTTGGCTTGAGCTTGGACCGTTGGATACAAACTCAACCGCAGGAACGATACCTGCTGCGATATTGGCTGCGTTACCTTCCGAAAGGTCAACGCGATAGATTTTGCCATCTTGGTTACGTGACACATAGTAGTTGCCGTTTACATCGAAGTAGCCAGCACCAAATGTGCCTTTCTCACCTGTGTCACCTATCGCAGTTGCGCTACCATTTGATGGGTTGAACTGGTATAGCACTCCGGAGTTATTGTCGATGCCGTAAAGGGAACCATCGCCTGGATGGAATGCAAAGTCGGTCAGGTTCACTGTCGCTGTTGAGCTAATTTTCACGATGCTCAATGTCGCATTTGGTTTAGAATCGAGCGGAGAAAGGTCAATGGAGAAAAGTCCTTTGCCTTTGCGGTACAAGTAGTAGACGTGGTTGTAAACGTCACCTACGTAAAACGTGTGGTCGGTAGGAAGGCCCGAAACATCAAGCGTTTCTGCTTGGAAGTCTTTACCAAGACGAACAATCTTTTTGTTTGTGGTGTCGTAGCCGTAGATATAACGGTCAGTGAAGTTAAAGCCTACACCGTTGATGCCCGAAGCCAAACCTGTGTCGTCCTCTAAAAGAGTCGTAGAGCCTGTAACCAAATTGACGCCATAGATTTGAACCGGGGTTGATTGGAATAGGTATGCTTGGCTTGGGCACGTATCAAATGGCGCCGCTTGTGCGTAAGCGCTCGCTATTAGAGACCCAAGTAGTAGTGATGTCCTTTTCATAATTCGCCCTCTCATTGGTTCGTGATATATGCAATGAAAGGAATGTGCCAACTTTTAAGTTGTTGAATTTTATAGAGCTAAGATTTGTAAGAAGAAGGGTTGTAAATCTGATTGTCAAAATGAGAAAAAGCCCAACATCGAGTTGGGCTTTTTGGGAATGATTAGAGGTATAGAACTAACTACAAACCGGACAGGAGGGCATTTTCATCAGATTCATTTCTCGCCAAGACATGCTGAGCGCATCCAAAATCAGAATTTTTCCTTTCTTTGGTTGGCCGTAATCAGCAATCACTTTAATCGCTTCCATCGCTTGCACTGCGCCAACAATACCCACAACAGGCGCCATTACTCCGGCTTCGACACAACTTAGCGCATCGCTGCCGAAGAGGGCACTTAAGCACTGGTAACATGGTTGCGCTGGATCATCGTAAGTAAACACACTCACTTGGCCTTCCATGCGAATGGCCGCGCCTGAAATCAGCGGTGTTTTGGTCGCAAAACATAGGCGGTTAAGTTGATTGCGCGTATCGACGTTATCTGATGCATCGACAACAATAGTGTGCTGCTTAATCAGACTCTCTAACGCGGTATCATCAAGACGTTTTGCGATGGTATCTACAATAATGTGCGGGTTAAGTTCGTGCAGTGCATCGGCCGCCGATTCGACCTTCTTACGACCAATATCCGCATCGTGGTGCAGAACTTGTCGCTGAAGATTAGACAACTCGACGATATCATCATCAATCAGCGTAATTTTACCGACACCAGCAGTGGCCAAATATTGGCTTGATGCGCAGCCTAAACCGCCAGCACCAAGCATCAGTACCGATGCTTGTTTGAGTGCTTCTTGCCCATCAAAGTCGAATTGACGAAGAATGATTTGGCGGTTGTAACGCAACATTTCCTGATCGGAAAGAATGTCCACAACGTCTTCCTAGTAAAGGGTTGAGTTGAATAGTTGAATCTGAACCGTTTCGCCCACTTCAACTCGGCCGCGTTCACGTTCTAATACAACAAAACAGTTCGCTAGGCTCATTGAGCGGAATGCACCAGAGCTTTGGTTACCGGTTGTTTCAACGACAAACTTGCCATCTTCCAATGTATAGATACCACGTTGGTAATCGGTACGACCTGGCGCTTTCTTAAAGGCGGTTTTGGTTGTTGCTGGAATAGATTCGGGTGCTTTCCATTCTGTATGGCCTGCAAGTTTTGCCAGCATTGGTTGAACAAGTACGTACATAGTAAGAACTGCAGAAACAGGGTTACCCGGCAGCCCACAGAACCAAGCTGTACTTAGCTTACCAAATGCGAAAGGTTTACCCGGCTTGATTGCTAACTTCCAGAAACCGATTTCACCAAGCTCTTCAAGAATGTCTTTGGTGTAATCCGCTTCGCCCACACTAACACCGCCTGAGGTCACAACCACATCTGCCAATGTTTGCGCTTGTTCAAAGGTTGCTTTCAGAGTCTCTGGGCAATCTGGAATGATACCAAGATCAACGGCTTCACAACCGAAGTTCTCGATAAGTGGTTTAATACCGTAACGGTTGCTGTCGTAGATCTGACCTTCGTCTAGCGGTTCGCCCAGTGGTTTAAGTTCATCACCAGTAGAGAAGAAAGCAACTTTTGGCTTACGTACTACTGTCACATGGCTAACACCAAGCGACGCAATCATCGGAATATCGCGAGGTGTCAAACGTGCACCTTTTGCCAGTACGATGTCGCCTTGTTTGATGTCGTCACCTGTTGGGCGGATGTTGTTTTGTGGCTTCACGTCGGTTTGGTTGAACTGAATGCCAGCATCTGTTACTTCAGTGTTTTCTTGCATGATAACGGCATCACAACCCTGTGGGATTTTTGCGCCAGTCATGATGCGAACACAGGTACCTTGAGGCCATTCACCTTCAAAAGGTTGTCCTGCAAATGATTTACCTGCCAGAGGCAATACAGAAGATGACTCAAGATCTTGAATGCGAATAGCGTAGCCATCCATTGCTGAGTTATCGAATGGCGGTACGTGAATAGGAGACAGGATGTCTTCTGCCAGTACAAAACCGAGTGCTTCAGCAAGTGGAAGAGAAAGCGTTGTTTGGATAGGTTTGATTCGCGATAACATTTTGTCCATCGCTTCTTCAATTGGCATCAAGCCAGGTGCGTCGCAGCAGCCCATTGAGAAAATCCTGTGTTCTTTTGTTTTGTGGCAACTTTACCATAAAAGGGGACTGAGTAAGAATGTCCACCTATAAAATATGGGTGTAATTATTCAAAAATCCGAGTATCCTTGTCAGCCATCCAAAAGGGGTAAAAAACCTGCGGAGCTCAAGAAAATCAGCTCAGTACCTTCATCTGATGTGACTTGGTGTAAAGACACGAACTGAGCAACTCAAAGCGAAAAGTATGAATGCAATTTTGATTGGGTTTGTACGAAGGCTGAAGTAAAACAAAAGAGGAAGTGGAATGTCAGGTCTGAGCGAGTCAGCGAAGTTAGTAAAAGAAGCGCTAGAGCAACGCGGTTTGGAAACGCCAATGCGTCCAAACAACGTAAGTCGTGAAGAGAAGAAAGAGAAGATCGAACACCACATGCGTGAGATCTTAGGTCTACTTCAACTTGACCTTACCGACGATAGCCTAGAAGAAACCCCTCACCGCATTGCTAAGATGTACGTTGACGAAATCTTCTCTGGTCTGGATTACTCCAACTTTCCTAAAATCACAGTGATTGAGAACAAGATGAACGTGAGCGAGATGGTTCGCGTGAAGGACATCACCGTAACCAGTACTTGTGAACACCACCTTGTGACCATTGATGGCAAGGCCGCTGTGGCTTACATTCCACGTGGAAAGATCATTGGCCTGTCAAAGATCAACCGTATCGTTCGCTTCTTTGCTCAGCGTCCACAAGTACAAGAGCGTATGACTCAGCAGATTCTTGTTGCACTTCAAACGCTGCTTGAGTCCGATGATGTGGCAGTGACGATTGACGCAACACACTACTGCGTGAAATCTCGCGGTGTGATGGATGCAACTAGCGAAACGACAACAACTGCATTGGGTGGCATCTTCAAGAGCAACCCAGCAACGCGTGCCGAATTTCTGCACGGTTTACGCTAGGTAACTAAGCAAGTTTCTAAGAGGATGGCAAACGCCATCCTTTTTTTATACTTGTTTAGAAAATGACTTCATGATTTCTGGCCAATACATTTTGACGTAACCTGCCGATACCCAAACAACCAATACAGTCGCGATACTGAGCTCTAGAAAACCAAAGTCGTGTAGCCAGTGCCAGTGAGGGTGCGATTCGGCAAAAAAAGAGGTTAAGCGATGCATTGCGATAGCGCTGATCACGGAAGGAAAGGTTACTGCCGCGATAGAAGGTTGAAACTTCAAGCGAAGTAAGCGGAAGTAACATAAGTAGATCAATAAAGTCATAGTGATGGCGATCCCGGCCAATGCGCCTGTCAGTATCGGATCAGGTAAGGGAAAGTTCACCAAGTATGCTGCTAATGACAAGTTTACCGGCGCGGCCATAATCGCGAGGGTCGGTCTTGCTCGCCTTGGTAGAGAGCCGAAAAACACCAAACGATACAACACGAGTGGCAGCATGAAGAAATAAATGCCGATGCACATCATCGCTAATGTTTCGGAGAATAAGTTGTGACCTAGTTGAGAACCGGCTAGTGAACTACTGATTAGCCCCACCGGATAAAGAAACCAACTCGGTACGATATTGGACATTTTGAAGTTCATTAGCTGAAAGCTAAAAAACAGCACCATCATAGTAAAATGCAGCAAAAGCGCCATAAACCAAAGTGGATAAGCGATGATAGGCGCTACAGCGGCAAGATAATCTGCAAGGATCAGTAACGCCATACTCATTGGTGCCATTAAACTACCACTCAGTGGGTGACGAATGTCGACCATGAATAATCGTGGATTAGCGGCATATTTTATGAGTACAGGGGCGAGTAAAAGTGCGCCGAGTGACGCCAAAAATGGACGTATCGGTTCACCAATCTCAGGAACATAGAGTGCCCAAGCTTGCCCTAAACCTATCATACCTAGTGCCAACGCGGCTTGAGACGGCGGGACACTATAAAACTGCACAAGTCTTCTCCAGTTCAAATCTACTCCATTTGATTTTTGCCTGAATGAAACGAAACATGACGATTTGGATGAAATGCTCTATTTAAGTAGCGAATACTAACAAGTATGGAGAGGGGTTTCTCATGAAAGGTGGTGAGCAAATATCAGAGAATGATAATTTTGTGAGTTTGGTATCGAATATTTGGGAAAAGATGTAAAAATGCAGAGTTTATCGCTCCAAACTCTTCGATAGTCTGGAGCGAAGTGATAACAAAGAGAATGTTATGTTGATTGATTCTCCGGTAGATCCTGTTGGCGTAACTTTTCGTTTTTGATTGTGCGATGCAGCAGCTGGCTGTAAATAGGTTGTCCACCCAACAATTGAGCAATAATCACAGCGCCCAAACAAGTAATGATCAATGGCAGGATTAAGTAGTAGTTATTCGTCATTTCAATCACTAACAGAATACCTGTAATCGGTGCACGTACCGTCGCAGCAAACAGGGCACCCATGCCTGCAATCGCAAATACACCAGGCTCGATATCAAGCGCAGGGAGCAAGACATCAGCACTTGCTCCGAACGCATAACCAAATAAGGTTCCCAGAGCAAGCATAGGTGCAAAGATGCCTCCCGGCGCACCAGAACCAAAACAGAGCAGGGTTGTAATTACACGACCAAAGAAAAGCAAAACTAAAATGGATACCGAGTAGTTACCGTTAGTAATGTCAGGAATAAGGCCGATACCACCACCAGTTAGTTGGGGTACGTACAAAAGAAGCAAGCCAAACACGCCTCCCAGTAACGAACCTACAATCAAGTAGCGCTTACGATCGTTTTTGTGAATTGCGACAAAACTGTCTTGTGCCACGGTAATCAGTTTATTGAAGATCACGCCAAACACGCCAAACAATGCGCCAAGCAATAAAAACAGCCATAGGGTTTGAAGCTCTGGCGACTGGTATTGCGGCATAGTGATAACGGCGTCTTGCCCGTTGATGGCGCGAAACACTATGTTCGCCATAATGGCAGAAATGATCACTGCGCGAATTGAGATCAAAGAGTAGCGAAACTGAGGTCGCATTTCCTCCACAACGAACATAATGCCTGCGAGTGGGGCATTAAAAGCCGCAGCCAAACCGCCAGCAGCACCAGAAGCGAGCAGGGAGTGGCGGGTATCGTCATCCTTTACCCGGAATATATCGGTCACCATTCGACCTACAGCACCACCCATTTGAACGGTTGGGCCTTCACGACCCAGCACCATACCTGAGCCAAGTGCGCCCATGCCGCCGAAGAATTTTACTGGTAGAACTCGCCACCAGCGCACTGGACGAATATTATCCATTGCCCCTTCGATTTCAGGAATACCAGAACCTGCCGCTTCTGGCGCAAAGCGGTGCACAAGAAAATAGCCAATAAAAGCTAAAAGTGCGCTAATGAGAACCGCTGCCAGCCACAACGGTAGAACATTACCAATTTCGCTTCTTAACCATTCTGTTCGTGTTTCAGAAACGAAATGAACGGCAAGCTCGAAATACGTACCGACAAAACCAGCCAACGTACCCACAATGGCGGCCATAATGAGAACAGAAAATGGTGTTGACCCTCGAGAGACAAACTGGTTAATCGCATCTTTCGGTACGTGCGCCAACACAGATTTCACAATTCTCTCGCGTTTGGTCATTAACAAGCTCTCCTGTTGCTGGGGGAAGGGACGAAAGAAAGTATACGCTTCGCAGAGTCTAGACCTAATCAATAAAGATGCAATTTAGCTTTTCACTATTGAGTGTTCGAAGTGTCGCGATATTATTCATTCACTCAGATTGTGCTATTGCTCTCATAATTTAGGATAAAAAACTTGTTTTTTGAGAAAAATGAACCATGCTTTAATTGTAAAGCAACATGACTGCTTCAGAAGGAGGGATGTGAGGTTTTACACACAATTTGGATGGATTCAAACCCTACGGTAAGTCCTCGTTTTATGTTCGGGATGCATCAATAGACATCGCCGATTCGCACACTCACGATTGAGTAACGAGGTAGAGGCGCACGAACATGTGCGCCTTCTTAATTTCTGCGTTATAACTTTCATCACCATAACTTTCATCGCCACCTGCCACTATTTTTCTCTTGAACATTTTCTTGCAGTTAGTAATGTCTTGGTTCGATGTCAACCAACTAGAGCAGTGCATGCGCTTTTATCTTCGACTCTTACTTTCTTTATGTTGTTGTTCGGTAACGTTTCCGGCACTTTCAACGCCGAGCTGGTGGCAAGACACGTTGTCAGCAATGCCATATTCCAATTTAAAAGAACGTATAGAAAAAAGTGGAAGCTGGTATGGTTGCGAAGTGCAGTTGCGAGACAACTCAACGTTTATCAACGCATTTTGTTTGGATGATTTTTCGTACTACCAGCAGCACTTGTATGGTGAAGTGATTTTGAGAAGAGAAAGTGCTCAGTTCTCGTTTCTTACTGAATACGAGTGGCAGCGTCTGAATGACTTACTTCTCAACTTAAGAAAGGATGGGTTAGTTTTACGCAGAGTCACTATCGGAAAAGAGCAATATGATGTCGTTGAAGCTCTGGAAAAGAAATCTTCCGAGCTTGTCGATAAAGAAGTTATTTTGTTGATGAACCGCTATCCACAAGAAACGATTCGAAGTTTGCTTTGGGTAAAACCGGACGAGTTTCTGACGCCATCACCGTCCTTAAATGTGCACTTGCGCAGTGATGGCGAAATTATCGAGGTCAAAGTGACTCGTTTTTAGATTCTTTATGGAGAGATAGGAAGGTCGCCATTGCTGATTCATCCAAAAAACCATCCGATTTTTTGTGAGCGCGCAGGTATTGATATCCTGCAATTAGCTTGCGGTGTAGCTCTTCTGCATCGTCTGACAACGGCTGATTCATAACGTGTTGAAAGGCAAGTTTGTACGCATCCATATCCACGACTTCAGCACGGCGATATAAATAACCGCATCCCGTTGCTAACCATTCGAGAGAGCAATTGGCGCGCATTGCAATTTGATTTGCTTTAGTTAGGCTAGGTTCACTGCCTTTAAGGTATTTGCGTATTAAAGCTTCAGACACATCGACGCGTCGAGCGAACCCGCTGATGCTTTCTTCTCCGATCAGGGTGGCTAGGCGTTGGGCAAAAGACATATTTCGTACTCCAGTTCGAATTGCGAAAGTTTACCCGTTGAGCCGGTACGAAAACAAGACTACGATGAATGCAGATCAATTGAAGGAGAAAACCCATGGTTGCAAAAGTAGTAACTGCACCAAAAGGCCCAGAGTTCTCAGAGCTGGTTCAAGGATATTGGCGTGCAGTTGAGTGGGGAATGACGGCTCAAGAGCGTTTGTCATTCCTCAAGCAACACATTGAGTTAGGCATTACGACAGTCGATCACGCCGACATCTACGGTAATTACGAGTGTGAGGCGTTGTTTGGTGAAGCGCTAGCTTTAGACAAGAGTGTTCGTGAACAAATTCAGATCGTGACGAAATGCGACATCAATTTGTGTGGCGATAAAACGCCAGAGCGTAAGATCAATCACTACGACACGAGCTCAGCACATATCTACCAATCGGTGAATAACTCGCTAGAACGTTTGAATGTGGATGAAATCGACGTACTTTTAATTCATCGTCCTGACGTGTTAATGGATGCAGACGAGGTTGCAGAAGCATTTTCTGAGCTTCACAAAGTCGGCAAAGTGAAGCACTTTGGTGTGTCTAACTTCACTCCACGCCAGTTTGAACTGCTGCAATCTCGCTTAGGTAAGCCGTTGGTTACTAACCAAGTGGAAATCAACCCACTTAACTTTGAGGTTGCTCACGATGGAACGCTTGATCAAATGCAAATGTTGCGCACGCGACCAATGGCTTGGTCTTGCCTCGGTGGTGGTTCAATTTTTAGCGGTGAAACTGAGCAAGCTGTTCGTGTCCGTAACGAATTAGAAGCAATTCGTGAAGAAGTGGGCGCAGCGAGTATTGACCAAGTAATTTATGCCTGGGTACGTCGTTTGCCATCTAACCCTATTCCAATCATTGGTTCTGGTAAAATCGAGCGTGTGCAAACTGCAGTTAATGCATTGAACATCGAACTTACTCGAGAGCAATGGTATCGCGTATGGGTGGCTTCTAAAGGCCATGGTGTGCCATAGAATTGATATCTTATCGATGAAATTATTATTAAAGGCATCCTCTAGCAGGGTGCCTTTTTAGTTTTAGCGCGTTACTGTTTACCCATTATGGAAATGGAAAGAATGAAATTCGAGCAAAAATGGGCTTTGGATGTTAGATGCAACTTTTTGCTTACTTTGGGTGGAGGAGTTTTACCCATGTTTGTTTTATGTCACTAAACAGCGAATGTGATGCTTGCTTTTTAGTCATTTTGTTCACTCATTCATTCATATTGCGTATGCTTATTGAATAATAAAGAAATAAAAAACTCGTCAGTTTTCTCGTATTACATGCTGTAACAATCTGTTAGACTCCGGCGCAGATTGTGGAATTTAAAAAGGTGATTGAATGTCTTTTCCCGTACTCATCTGTGATGATTCAGCGTTAGCACGCAAACAGATGGCGAGATCACTACCAGCCACATTGAATGCCGATATTACGTTTGCTATCCACGGAAAAAACGCGCTAGAAGAACTCGAAAAAAACGAGTTTAAATTGATGTTTCTTGATTTGACCATGCCAGAAATGGATGGCTTTGAAACACTAGAGCACATGCAACGGTTGGGGGATAAAACTCCGGTGGTTGTTGTGTCGGGGGATATCCAACCTAAAGCGAAAGAGCGTGTGTTCGCACTGGGTGCAAAAGCGTTTATTCAAAAACCGATCGCCAAAGATGAACTCAAGAAGGCGCTTAAAGAGTTGGTCGAGCCAGAACCTCGCCCTCAAATTATCACGCCTGTCTCTATTGAGTTACCGATTTTACGTCGTCGCGATATTTACATGGAAGTGGCTAACGTTTCAATTGGTCGAGCAGCCGATGCGTTGGCGCGTCACTTTGATGTGTTTGTGCAACTACCTCTGCCGAACGTCAATATCTTTGAAGTGAGCGAACTTCACATGGCCCTACGCGACTTGGCGTCGCATGACAACGTATCGGGCGTTTGTCAGGGATTTTGTGGCGAAGGTATTGCTGGCGAAGCGCTAGTGATTTTGAGTGATTCAAGCGTATCTGATCTCAAAAAGTTGATGAAAGTACCAGCAGACAGCGAAGAGCTAGAAGAGCTTGAGCTGCTAATGGATATTTCTAATATTTTGGTGGGGTCGTTCTTAAATGGTTTAGGCGAGCAGTCTGAAGTCCGATTCTTCCAAAGTCCACCGGTACTCCTTGGTCAGCACATCTCAATTGACTCGATCATTGAATCTACAACTGGAGCATTCAGCCGCACGATGACATTCGAAGTGAGCTACAACATTGAAGGAACGTCGATTCGTTGTGACTTGTTGTTTATGTTTGTGGACGAATCCTTGCCGCTGCTTGATAACAAACTGTCTTATCTAATGGAGGAGTTCTAATGTTGAATATGCCAGCAGAGTTTGAACAATTCCATTGGATGGTGGATATGGTACAAAACGTTGACATGGGCTTAGTGGTCATTGATCGAGATTACAATGTACAGGTCTGGAATGGGTTTATGACTCATCACAGTGGTTTGCAGTCTCATGATGCGATAGGTCGTTCTATATTTGATATCTTCCCTGAAATCCCACAGGAGTGGTTTAAATTAAAAACAAAACCAGTGTATGACCTAGGCTGTCGCAGCTTCATCACATGGCGACAACGACCTTACTTATTCTGCTGTCGCAATGTTCGACCAGTTACGCAGCAAGCGGAGTTTATGTACCAGAATGTTACGTTGAACCCAATGCGCACACCGACTGGAAAAATCAACTCGTTGTTTTTGTCTATACAAGACGCGACGGCTGAAGCTCTGATGTCTCAGAATCAATAGCGATAAAAAACTTTCTCAAAAGCCAAGGTCCGCCTTGGCTTTTTTGTATACTTATAATTGTGTTTCCCAATGCGTAGAACGTGAATATGGACTTTAATCTCGCCCTAAAACTCTACACTGCAGAGCAAGTAAAAAACGGTGAAACGCTGGCTGCGCAAATGGCTGGTGTTTCTATGTATAGCTTAATGCAACGCGCTGGTATGGCCGTGTATGAGCGCTTTTTACATCTGTATCCTAAATCAAAAAATATCTTAGTGATTTGCGGTAAAGGGAATAACGGTGGCGATGGTTACGTATTTGCATCTCTTGCGAAACAAGCTCAACTCAATGTACATGTTTTCCAAATTGGTGATGTATCTGTGCTAAAAGGTGATGCTTTGCGCGCATACCAAGACTGGCAGTCAATCGACGGTGTTAACAATGATTGGGATGAATGGAATACCGCATTGCTAGAAGCAGATGTGATCATCGATGCCATGTTAGGCACTGGTTTAAGCGGTGAGGTTCGTTCGGAGTATCGTCGCTATATTGACCAAATTAATCAAATTCATACCCCTGTGATTGCAGTCGACGTTCCTTCTGGTCTGTGTGCTAATACAGGTGCAGTTTTAGGTGATGCTATTCGTGCCGAGCATACTGTAACCTTCATTGGGGTTAAACAAGGCTTATGCACTGGACAAGCGAGAGATCGAGTTGGCGAGCTCTACTTTTGTGGTTTAGGCGTCAATACTAAGTTTGATACTATCGAAGTAGAAAGTGCATTAGGTATTGATCATCAGGTTGTTTCAAGATTAATGCCCAAGCCAAATCCAACGGTCCATAAAGGTGACAACGGGAAGTTGCTTTGTGTTGGTGGCAATCAAGGGATGTCTGGAGCGATTCGTTTATGTTCCTCCGCTGCGATTAGAGCCGGAGCGGGTTTAACTGCCGCAATTACTCACACGAGTAGCCTTATTCCACTGCAGGTTGGTTGCCCAGAAGTAATGAGCCAGAGCATCACCGCTGACTTACTCAGGGATACTGAGAACGACTTAACTAAACGCATTCGCTGGGCTGACGTATTAGTGTTTGGTCCTGGCTTTGGAGATGATGAGTGGGCTTATCAAGCCTATCAATATCTGGCTCAAGAGCAGAAACCTAAAGTTGTTGATGCTGATGGCCTCAATATTCTAGCGATGCTGAGCCAGCGGTGCGATGTCACTCTGGTTTGCGACAACCATCGAGTGATCACGCCGCATCCTGGAGAGGCAGCTCGACTACTAAATGTAACCATTCAACAAATAGAAAGTGACCGATACTCTGCGGCAAGACAACTGCAAGAGCGTTATGGCGGTGTAGTGGTTTTAAAAGGCGCGGGGACGCTTATTTACGATGGAACGAGAATGTACGTCTGTCTAGCGGGTAACGCCGGAATGGCGACGGGGGGAATGGGAGATGTGTTATCTGGAGTCATTAGTGCATTACTAGCCAAAGGTTTACCAATTTCTGTTGCCGCACGTTTAGGTGTGGTACTTCACAGTCATGCTGCTGATATAAACGTGAGTCAGAATGGTCAAATTGGTCTTTTGGCAAGTGATGTCGTTAGCACTCTTCGTACCGCTATCACCCAAGAGCTCTATCGAGTTTAATTAGATTTCATGCATTTTTGAGAAAATTGGTCGATTTTTTTGAGTACTTTTTTACGAATTAGCAGGGCATCTTAGTATTAGGTGATTGAGTTTTAGGCAGATTTGAGAGGTGATGCGTTTTAATTTTTAAGATATGACGCAAAGGTTTGCGCAATGGGTTAACTTAAGTGCTTTCTCAAGTTGTTGATAGTTATAAATAATAAGAGGTTTTGGTGACTTGGGGAGCGTTTTTGATATGCGATTTTCAAGATGGTATCACAAAAAAAATTCAAATATCAGACTTGTAGGAAATAAATCACAGCCTATAATGCTGAAAACCGGAGCGTCTGCCAACGCTCCGGTTTTTTTGTGTCCGAAGAACAGTGAACTCGTCTGCCAACGAAATCACTACGCACTCTGAAATGACACATATACATATGAATCAAGGAATTACACAATGCGTATCGAACAAGAACTTAAGTTAGGTTTTAAAGATGTACTGTTTCGCCCGAAACGTTCTACCCTTAAGAGCCGTTCTCAAGTAAATTTAACCCGCGATTTTACATTCAAGCATAGTGGTCGTCAATGGTCTGGTGTGCCAGTAATCGCAGCAAACATGGATTCGGTTGGTAGCTTTGCAATGGCTAAAGCCCTAGCTGAGCATGGTGTAATGACCGCTGTTCACAAACATTACACGGTAGAAGATTGGGCTGAGTTTGCTAAATCAGCAGATAAAGTAACCATGAATAACGTTATGGTGTCTACTGGGACATCTGACGCAGACTTCCAAAAAACCAAAGACATCATGGCACTTTCAGATGAATTTATTTTCATTTGTATCGACATTGCAAATGGTTACTCAGAGCATTTGGTCGAGTATGTTGAACGCGTGCGAGCAGAGTTCCCAGACAAGGTCATTTCTGCAGGCAACGTGGTTACTGGTGATATGTGTGAAGAGCTAATCCTAGCTGGTGCAGACATCGTTAAAGTGGGTATCGGCCCAGGCTCTGTATGTACAACTCGTGTAAAAACGGGTGTTGGTTACCCGCAGCTTTCTGCAATCATCGAGTGTGGTGATGCAGCGCACGGCCTTGGTGGCATGATCGTCGGTGACGGTGGCTGTTCTTGTGCGGGTGACGTAGCGAAAGCATTCGGTGGTGGCGCGGATTTCGTAATGCTAGGTGGGATGCTAGCGGGTCACGAAGAGTCAGGCGGCGAAGTGATCGAGAAAGACGGCGAGAAGTTCATGAAATTCTATGGCATGTCGTCGAAGAGCGCGATGGACAAGCACTCAGGTGGTGTCGCTGGCTACCGTGCGGCTGAAGGTAAAACCGTATTATTGCCATACCGTGGTAGCGTTCACGGCACTATTCAAGACATCCTTGGAGGCGTTCGCTCAACATGTACATACGTAGGTGCAGCAAAGCTTAAAGAGCTAACCAAGCGTACTACATTCATCCGCGTTCAAGAACAAGAGAACAACGTGTTCGGTAAAGAGTAAATCGACTGAATGTAAAAAGTGTAAAAGCAACCATATATTGATACTTGGTGCAACCATAATTTG
Source organism: Vibrio sp. 1167 (assembly GCF_033340375.1). Classification (NCBI taxonomy): domain Bacteria; kingdom Pseudomonadati; phylum Pseudomonadota; class Gammaproteobacteria; order Vibrionales; family Vibrionaceae; genus Vibrio; species Vibrio sp. 1167. The sequence goes on from NZ_JAWOWK010000003.1 coordinate 384,603, forward strand.
ATATTGCCTCTTCATAAGTCTATTGCTTTTTATGTTTATGACATTTTTGAAGAGGCAGTTTTATGTCTGCTTTACCTTCCCCTTCTACAGCCAGCCTGCTTTAACTTGAAACTGCGTTTGACACTCCTGCTCGAAACTAAACTAAATCACGTGAAAAACATACACCGTTACGTCAGTGCTAAGATGGGAAAAAGAGTCACGGTAGAATCATTTTAGAATGTGCCGCTTGTTATCATTTTGATTTCGAGCTTAGCATCGTTCGTTTTTGCTCCTAGCCGATACGGCTTTCATACTGCTTCAATAGCAAAACCCATACCTATGTTCCAGACTTTCTAGTATCAGTTTGATACCGGTGAATATACGCTGTATAAAGTAAAATCCGATATGGAGAGTTCAAAATCGGCATTTCAATGTGAATGGGAAGCAAAAGTACAAGGCGCGTTTGCGTTAGGTTTGGAGCTAGAACTGGTTACAGAGGAAGAAATACTGGATGAGGTTATCTCTAGCAACCTTAAACTTTTGCATCGATATTCCTCAAGAGATAACCGAACCACTTTCATCAAACTCTCCTTACGATGTTAAAACTGAATGGTACCCAAACAGCGAAAAGTTTAGGACATCACCTCTGTCTAAATGGAAGAAAAATATTTCCATTCCTGTGTGATTTGCTCTCTCGAAGCCTACTGAAAACAAGCTTAGAGACCTCACCTCCTCTCGAATCTGAATTGGGTTGTTATGCCTAAGAAATCGTTCTCGAGTTTTCATCGGAAGTCGGCACTTCAGCAAGAAAAGCCTGAGCCAAATGAGAGGGTGTCGATACCAGCGATGTTGATGAAGAAACATATCGAGATATATCTGCATTTCCTGACAATATAGCCACTCAAATTACTTTTCGTCTAAGCATTCTTCGTTATTTAGCACTGTAAGTGCGAAAAATCATTCCAAAGACTATTGAACCACATCGTGTTGTACTACAACGGTTATATGACAGGATTATTCCAAGTGCAATATCAATACACCGGTGGTTGGTTTTCAGAGTATCTGATCATATAGATCCAAGGAATAAAGATAAGGGTAATAGTAAAGTCTAGAACTAACATTCGTTGATGCTTTGATGAAACAAGCTGTAGAAAAAGTTATCTTTGGGCGAAAAGCGCGTATCAGAAGGGCCTACAAGCGCGTGCGAAGGCAATTACGTCAGCATAATCTGAACAATGGAACGAAGTACAAATACCCAACTTATGAATCCCTTCGGAAACGGGTTAAAAAGAAGGCCCCTTTCGAATTACTGACCGCGGAGAAGGGGGAGCGAGTCGTGAAAATAGAGTTTCGTCGGATGGGGAAAAAGATGTTGAGTTTTTACGTCTTTGAGAGGGTAGAAATAGATCATACGGTGGTGGAACGCTTTGTTGTACATGAAGAGCATTGCAAGTCATTGGGCCGGCCTTGGCTTACTCAATTAGTTGATTGTTACAGCAAAGTTGTTATTGGTTTTTACCTAGGGTTTGAACCACCTTGTAATTAGGTGGTTAAGTAAATCTCGATGTTTGCTCAGTAACTCATTAGATAAATAACCTAAGTCCGTGACTTCCATACCTACAGTTAAGATTGATTCCAATATTTCGACTGCAACTGAAGTTGAACCGCTCTTGACCAATTTAACTAACACATAATTAATATTGCTGACGGTGCGATTATGCTCAGGTGAAACATTGAGAAGTTGTTTTCTTACCAAAAGCTCTATGGTTCGAAAAAAGTGGGAACGAAAGTATGGTTACCACAGGCCTTCATCGTCGGAGACCGCTATGTATCGCGTAAAACAACTACTAGGCGCTTCACTCACGCTTCGAAATTACAACGCACAAGTTGGGGAGGCATACGCCATTATCAAAGCACTCAACACGCATACTTGAAAGAGGTTTTTGGTTATATCGATGCGACAACGTTAATAGACATGATGATTACTCCTGTTCTTACTGGTTGCACCATTAGTTTGGTACAACGGTGCTAGAAGGGAGGTGCGAAGATCACATCAAAGCTACTAAGTGCATTAAGATAGAGTTGAGACTTGAACTATCTACATATGAGATCAAATCGCAGAATTCAGCATTGGAAAGGTTCGACCGATTTTGTCAACACGCTGTCCGTTACTTCTACTCATACTAAGTGCGCCATTAGTTTGGCGCAACGAAGCTAGATAGGAGATACGTTCATCACATCAAATCCCCCTGTATTCTTCAAGCTATTTTAGCCTGAGGAATACATTTCAAGTGAAGCTTATTGAGGCGCTTTCATCGCTTCAGATTGCTCGCCCGTCATCACGAAGTGTAACTCACCACCCGGTTTGAACTCGGAATGGTCGAAGAAGAAACCGTTATCCAAAGCTTTGCCATTGATGGTGACAGACTTGATGTACATGTTGTCATCGGCGTTGTTCTCTGTGGTGATGGTGAACGTGCCGCCTTTCACCGGAATCACCGCTTTGTCGAATAGCGGACGACCCACAGTGTAGATAGGTTCTGCCGCGTTCACTTGGTAGAAGCCTAATGCAGACATCACATACCAAGCGGACATGGCGCCCACGTCTTCGTTACCAATGACGCCTTCTGGCGCTGCAAAGTACATGTCATCAAGAATGTGGTCGACGACTTGTTGTGTCTTCCATGGTTCTGCTGTCCAGTTGAATAGGTAAGGAATGTGGTGCGAAGGCTCGTTACCAAACGCAACTTGACCAATCAAACCAGACATATCCGGTGTTTCTGTACCTTGGCTTTCTGCGGTGAAGGTGGCTTCTAGGTTTTTCTGGAACTCAGCATCGCCACCCATGATGGTTTTTAAGCCCGCGATGTCATGCGGTACAAACCAAGTCCACTGCCACGCGTTACCTTCGGTGTAGTTGCCTGTCTCGTGTTCTGTGCCGTATGGGTCGAATGGCGTCATGAAGGTTTCATCAATCATCACTGGGCGCATAAAGCCCGTCACGCCATGTTCTGCGTATTCCGTTGGGTTGTAATCGAAGTATTTTTTGTAGCCTTTTGAGCGTTCAAGGTATTGCTCTTCTGCTTGAGTATCACCGGCTGCTTTGGCGATTTGTGCGATAGCCCAATCGTAGAATGCGTTTTCCAGACCGTAAGAAACAGACTCAACCGTGTAGTCTTCAAATACTGGCTCACCATCGACACGTTGGATAGCTGGCGTGAAGCCGTTTTTCTCAATGTAGTCGATGTGCTTGGTTAAAGTGCGATCCAATACGCCCTGATCCCAATCGGCTTGCAGTGCAGGGTAGTTGTCGTAAGTCGAAGAGTCGATCGCGGCTTTCAGCGCCAGGTCTTTCTCTTGTTGAGTAAACTCTTCTGGGAATTTGGTGATCGCATCCGCAATAACTGCTACCGCTGGATAGCCGACCATGGTGCCTGTTTCGTCACCTAAGTGCTCCCATTTCGGCAGCAAGCCGCTTTCAGTGTACTTCTGAACTAGGTTCTTCGCGTATTGCACCGCGCGGGTTGGCTCTGTGATGGTTTTTAGTGGGTGTAATGCACGTTGGGTATCCCATAGAGAGTAAACCGAGAAGTTTGGCTGCTCTTCTGTCGCTTGACCATAAGCGATGGAGTATTCCCTTTCACCTTCACGAATCGAGCCTTTGCCCATGCCACGGAATCGACCATCTACATCTTGATGCACCATCGGCGCAATCTTGGTGTGGTAAAGCGCAGTGTAGAAGATCTCTTTCTGATCTTCTGTGCCCCCTTCGATAGAGAAGTTGAGCGCTTTTGCCCATTTCTCACGTGCGTTGTTGCGCGCAGTATCGAAAGAGACATTCGCTTCGGCATCGTAGTTGTTTTCTGCGCCTTGTGGGTCAACCGCAGATAACGCCACTTGCGCATTCAACTCTTGTGAGCCTTCATCTTCAAATTCGATGTAGGCAGTAACGTCCGCTTTGACACGCTTAACTGGATTACCTTGGTCATCGTAAATCAATTCAGAAACGTGCTCTGCCGTTAGGCCGTCAACAGGTTCGCCATTGGCAAGGATGTAAACGTCTTTGATCTTCTTATCGAAAGTCGCATAGAAGAAGATTTTTTGGTTTTTCGCCCAACCAGAGAAGTGCGCTGCATCGCGCTCACCCGTGATGGTATGACCGTCTTCGCTCACCGTCAGTTTGTTGCGCAGAGAGGTCGAACCCCAGTCGCTGTTGAGGATGGAGTTGAGGTCAATCTTCAAACGTTGTGGTTGACCTTGCGGGTAGGTGTAACGATGGAAGCCGACACGTTCAGAAGCAGTAAGCTCAGCTTTGATGCCGTTTTCTGCAATCTTCACAGAGTAGTAACCTGCTTCTGCCACTTCAGAGGTTTTGTCCATCTTGACCGAAATCGCTTCGCGGTAGTCGTCGCTGTCTTCGATGTATTTAGCTTTATCTTCGGTAAACGGCAGGAACAGAATGTCACCTAAGCCGCCCATACCCGTGCCAGATAGGTGAGTGTGGGAGAAGCCAAATAGGGTCTTTTTATCGAAGTGGTAACCTGATGAAGAGTGCCAGCCGATCAGCTCGGTATCTGGAGAAAGTTGCACCATGCCTTCTGGCACAACAGGACCCGGGAAGGTGTGTCCGTTAAACCCTGTCCCAATGAATGGGTCGACGTATTTTAGGTTGGAAGTATCGACGCTTGGTGAGGTGTTATCGTCGTCATCGTTGCAGCCAGCCAAACCAATAACACTTGCAATCACAGCGGTGGCGATAGCGGTTTTCGTAAAGTTCATAATCTTGATTCCTTAGGCTGGAAGCGCGTCACTTCCTGCCACTGAGTTAATCTATCTGCTTATTCTTTAAACACGAATTACATAAAACGTTACTGAGCTTGAAGCGCTTCTTGCTTGTCACCCGTCATGACGAAGTGAAGCTCGCCGCCCGCTTTGATTTCGCTGTGCTTGAAGGTGAAGTTGGCATCCAGCGGTTTGCCGTTGATGGTTACGGACTTCACGTACTTGTTGTGTGGGCTGTTGTTGTCTGCGATGACTGTGAATTCGCCGCCTTCTACTGGAATGGTGATTTCATCAAACATAGGACGACCGATGGTGTAGACCGGATCCGCAGGCGTCACTTGGTAGAAGCCCATTGCCGACATCAAGTACCAAGAGCTCATCTGACCCACGTCTTCGTTACCAATCAACCCGGTTGGCTCGCTGGTGTACATCTCTGACATGATGCGGTCTAGGTACTCTTGCGCTTTCCATGGCTCATCCGTTAGCGCATATAGGTAAGGAATGTGGTGCGATGGCTCGTTACCGTGCATGTACTGACCGATGTAACCCGTTAGATCTGGCAGCTCTTCACCTGTGTTTGAAGAACGCGCATTGAATAGCTCGTCCAAGTCTTCACGGAAGGCTTTCTCTGGCGTGGTGTCTTTGCCTTGTGCCAAGTCTGCTTGGTAGATTTCTTGTTTCAGACGGTTGAAATCGTGCATTGGTTGGAACTTCCATTGCCACGCGTTCCCTTCGGTGTAGGCAAACTCGTCCACGTAGTAAGGGTCGAATGGTAGCAGTGGGAATTTCTCTTTCATTACACCTGAGCCTTCAGGCCATTCAACCATTTCACACTCATCCAAACGCTCTTCATCAATTGGTTGGTTGAACTCCAAAGGCGGTTTGTTTGGTGATGAGCTCTGCGGGTGGTTTTTCGGACGTAAGAAGCCTGTCTCTGCATCCCAATGGTTAAGCCAGTTGTCGGCACGAGTCATAAACTCTTCTTGCAGTTTTACATCGCCAGCCATGCGCGCGATTTCTGCCATTGCCCAGTCGCCATAAGCAAATTCAAGCGTGTAAGAGGCACTGTTCCAGTAGCCATGATGAACAAAGCCGTTTTCTTCGTACACTTTCACTTGCACAACGTTTGCTGCGCCGATGTTGTTGTCTTCCGTCCAATCTGGGAATTCAGACGCCTCGTGGTAACGCACCGTAAACTCAGCCGCTTCTTTGGCAAGTTGTGGGTCGATGTCTAAGCCTTTCGCCATCGCGTCAGCAATGATAGAAACCGCAGGGAAGCCGATCATAGTGCCCGTGTAATGGCTGTGCAGTTCCCATTTCGGCAAGATGCCACCGTCTTCGTATTTACGAATCAAGTCGTTGGCAAACTCTTCGGCACGTTCTGGGTCGATGATGGTTTTCAGTGGGTGCGCTGCACGGAAGGTATCCCACATGGAGTACACAGAGTAGTTTGGTGTGTCGCCCGCGTCTTTTTGAATGCGAGTACGCATCGCAGGGTATTGACCGTCGACATCTTGGAAAATCATTGGCGCGATAGAGGCGTGGTAAAGCGCGGTGTAGAAGATCTCTTTCTGATCTTCTGTGCCGCCAGATACCATCATGCGGCTAAGCTCTTGGTGCCATGCATCGTTGGCTTGAGCGCGCGCAGTATCAAATGACACGTCTTTCGCTTCTGCCTCTAGGTTCTTCTCCGCACCTTCTGTGCCTGTGGGTGACAAGCCTACTTGGATTTCTAGCGGTGTTGATGATGGTGCGAATTCTAGGTAAGCGATGGTTTTCACTGCGTCGATGTTGTCGTTGTTTACATCGATTTCCGTTTCTGCGCCGTCAACTAAAGCAATGGCTTTGACGATAGGTTGGTTGAAGGTGGCGTAGAAGTACACGTGTTGGTTGTTCGCCCATCCGTTTGAGCTACGTAAACCGCGAATGGTGTAAGCGTCGATGAACTCTAAATCACCCTTCATAGTGCGGTTGTTGAAGTGACCTTTGTTGAGTGTGTGGTCTAAATCGAACTTAATATGTGGCGTAGTGCCTTCTTTGAAGGTGTAGCGGTGAAAGCCAACACGTTGTGTGGTGGTTAGCTCGGCTTTGATTTCGCCTTTGTTCAGTTCAACCGCGTAGTAGCCTGCTTCTGCGGTTTCGTTGTCTTTATCGAAGGTGTTGAAAACGGCGTTTTCTTTCTTGGTGAAAGGCAGAACTAAGATATCACCAAGGTCGGTGATGCCTGTGCCAGAAAGGTGAGTGTGGGAGAAGCCATATACTGGGATTTCAGTCAGCTTGCCGTGGTCGAAGTAGCCTGCGGCAGAGCCCCAGCCTTCCATTTCGGTATCAGGAGAAAGTTGCACTAAACCGTAAGGCACAACCGCCCCTGGGAAGGTGTGACCATCTGCGCCTGTACCAATCAATGGATTGACGTATTGAGTTAGTGTGGTGTCGAAGGATGGAGTACCAGATTTGCTGTTGTCGTCATCACTGTTACAACCAGCAAGACCAAACATGGCAGCGAGTATAGCGGTAGAGATAAGGGTTCTTTTTAGTTTCATTTTTATGGTTCCACTGAAGTGAAGTTTTTTAGGGGGCTAGGTGCCCCCTTTCGTTATTTGGATGGGTATCGGTTACTGCGCTTTCATCGCTTCAGATTTGTCTGAAGTCATGACGAAATGCAGCTCACCACCGTCTTTCAAATCGCTGTGCGCGAAGCTGAAGTTGTCACTCAATTGTTTGCCGTTGATGGTCACCGACTTAACGTAGATGCTCTCTTGGCTGTTATTTTCTGAGGTGATGGTGAATTTACCGTCCGCGACTGGAATCACGGCTTTGTCGAACAAAGGACGACCGATGGTGTAGCTTGCTTCGCCCGGAGTGACTTGGTAGAAGCCCAATGCAGACATCACATACCACGCCGACATCTGACCGACGTCTTCGTTACCGATCAGACCTTCATGCGTTGGGTGGTAGAACTCGTTCATCGCTTGGTCGACGATTTCTTGTGTCTTCCAAGGCTCTGCCGTCCAGTTGTAGAGGTAAGGTACGTGGTGATCAGGCTCGTTACCCATCACGAACTGGCCGATGTAGCCAGACATGTCGTGTGATTGGCTCGTATCAGCGTTGGAGTCCGCATTAAACAGCGCATTCAAGTTGGCTAAGAATGCCGCTTTGCCTTGTTCGGTTACGTCTTCAGGAAGAGAGAAGTCAGTGCGGTCGATGTGCTCGCCGCCCATCACGTTGGCTAGACCGTTCAAGTTGTGCGGTGCAAACCATGTCCATTGCCATGTATTGCCTTCGGTGAAGTCTTCACCACGGTGCTCGGCGCGGTAAGGCCAGAACACGTCACTTTCGTTGAGTGCTTTGCGGTCTTTACACGCGTTGTAGTCCATACCGTCTGGGATAGACAGCGCCATGTTCTCGTCCAAACATTCGGCTTTCAGGTTGTTTGCCCAAACCTTGCTGCCACTGTTCATGTAAGCCGGACGCATAAAGCCCGTCGCACCCAATGCGTTGCCTTTGGTGTCTTGCAACTTGCCGTATTGTTCTGGGTTGTAATCGAAGTAGTTCTTGAACGATTCTGAGCGTGCCATGTAACGGTCGTACTGTTGGTCGTTGCCCGCAAGTTTAGCGATCTGAGCGATACACCAGTCGTAGTAAGCGTTCTCAAGACCGTAAGACACCGATTCGTTCACAAGCTCGTCGTACTTATCGACTTTCAAGCCTTCTACGTAACCCGGTTTGTCACCAGAATCCGGCGCCCATTTGGTGTTAGCTGGAATAAAGCCGACGTCTTCTTGGTAGTCGTTATGACGCGTCATGACCGTAAAGCGTTTGTCACCGTTCCAAGCGTCTTGGTAAGGCACCCAGCTTTCAGTTTTATCAAGATTGAAGTTGACCGTTTCGTCAGCGGCTTTCAACGCCAAATCAAACTCGGCAGCAGTAAAGGCTTCTGGGTGTTTGACCATGATATCGGCGATAACTGAGACTGCAGGATGACCGACCATTTCACCAGTGTAATCCGAGTGCAGTTCCCATTTTGGCAGCACACCACCTGTTTGGTATTTGTTCAATAGATCGCGTGCGTGTTCAATCGCGCGGTCTTTATCTATGATGGTTTTCAGTGGGTGTGCGGCGCGGAAGGTATCCCACATTGAGTACACTGAGTAGTTCACTAAGCCGTCTTCTGCTTGGTGCACTTTGCCATCCATGCCACGGTATTTGCCATCCACATCTTGGTATAGGAATGGAGCAACAAACGTACGGTAGAGCGAGGTGTAGAACATGGTTTTGTCGGCTTTGTTGCCGCCTTCTAGTTCAAACTCGCCAAGGATGTTTTCCCAAGCCACGCGGTTTTGTTGTACGACGTTGTCGAAGTCCCAGCCGTTAGTGTCTGCTTCTAGGTTTTTCAGTGCGCCGTCAACGCCAGTGCCAGAAGTCGCTACTTTGACCACCAATGGCTCATCGCTCTTACCAAAGTTCAAATGCGTCAGGACATCGTTTGCGCGTTTCGCCAAACGTTCTGGATCAGGTTCTGGTTCGCCCGGCATTGGTTTGTGCTCTGCGTAACCACGGTAATCTTCCAAGCCGACTTCGGTAGCGTCAGTTGGAGTCAGTTTGCTTTCAGAAGCCAGCTTGGTGTACAGGTTCTCTTCAATGATTGGATCAGAGAATTCTGCCGCGAAGAACACGGTTTGCCATTGACCCCATTCGTTTGAGGTACGCGCGCCTACGACGGTGGTATCGTTAACGCGTTTGTAGTAGATGCTGCGAGAGTGGTTGCCGTATTGCTCCAACAGTTCGTGTTGAAGATCGATACGTACTTTGCGGTCTTCACCCGGTTTGAAAGTGTAACGTTGGAACGCCACGCGGTCAGTTGCCGAAAGCTCGGCTTTTACGCCAGTTTCTACAAGGTCAACCGAGTAGTAACCAACTTCTGCCACTTCCGAGCTTTTATCCATGGTCACGGCATCGGTATTAAAGCCTGTGTATGGCAAGAAAGCGAAGTCGTTTAGGTCGCCTTTACCTGCGCCGGAAATGTGGGTCATTGAGAAGCCAGAAAGCAGGCTGTGCACAGGATCGTATTCAACAGGCGAGCCTTTCCCATTCCAACCGTTTGGATCGAAGTTATCTGGTGAAGGTTGAATCATACCTTCTGGCATAACTGGAGAAGGGTTAACGTTGCCAAGACCTTTAGTGCCGATCAAGGTATCAACGAATTCCAAAGTAGGGGTAGAGATAACTGGAGTTTCTGGATCAGAGTCGCTGCCACAACCAGCAAGACCAAGCATGGCGGTTAACACTGCAGTAGAGAGTAGGGTTCTTTTTAGTTTCATTGTTTTTATTCCACGAGAAAAGGGGACACGAGGTCCCCTCAAAATCATTATTCGCCTAGGTTGGCTTGCATTGCTTCAGACTTGTCAGCTGTCATCACGAAGTGCAGTTCGCCGCCTGCTTTGAATTCGCTGTGCTGGAAGGTGTTGTACACATCCAGAGGCTTACCGTTGATGGTTACTTCTTTGATGTACATGTTGTCTGGACCGTTGTTCTCAGCCGTTACCGTGAAGGTGCCAGAGCCAATGTCTACCGTCGCTTTGTCGAAGATTGGACGACCGATGCTGTAGGTTGGATCGGTTGGCGAGATTTGGTAGAAGCCCAGTGCTGACATCAAGTACCACGCCGACATTTGACCCACGTCTTCGTTACCGATGATGCCGTCTGGTGTCGGTTTGTAGAACTGGTCGTAAACTTGGTCTAGGTATTCCTGCGCCTTGTAAGATTCTTCAGTACGGTTGTACAAGTAGATGACGTGGTGCGAAGGCTCATTGCCGTGAATGTACTGACCGATGTAGCCTGTCATATCTTGGTGCGCTTCGCCGCCATTTGGATCGGCAGTAAATAGGTTGTTCAGCTTGTCGTTCAGACCTTGTGTGCCGCCCATGATTTCAGTCAGCTTGTCTAAGTCTTGCATGAACGCCCATTGCCATTGCCACGCGTTACCTTCTGTGTAGTAGAACGCGTCAGATTTGTAAGGGTCGAAGTCAGTTGAAGCGTATTTCAGTGCACATGGATCGCCTTCTTTCAATTCTGTTGGTACAAAGAAGCCCGTGCCGTCTGCGTTACCTGCTTTTGCATCCCAGTGTTTCAAAGAGTTGTAAGAACGAGCTTTGAACTCTTCGTACGCGTCCATATCGCCAGCGGCTTTTGCCATTTCTGCGATCGTCCAATCGTAGAAGGAGAATTCCAACGAGTACGACACTGAGTTCCAGTTCGGGTAACGAACACACTGTTCTTTCTCGTGGTAGTTCAACTGACCTGCCATAAGTGAGCTTAGGATGTCGTCATGAATCTGTGGGTACTCATGCGGTGTGTAACGTGCTGATTTCACCGACGCCGTGTAAGCCTGCTCTGCATCAATCAAGCCTTTGGTTACCGCATCGCCCAGAATCGCTGCCGATGGGTAGCCGATCATGGTGCCGGTTTCTGAGCCGTGACCTTCCCATTTCGGCAATAGACCAAACTCGTCGTTGGATTTACGAATCAAGTCTTTCACGTAAAGCGTTGCTTGGTCTGGGTCGATGATGGTCCACATTGGGTGAACCGCGCGGAACGTATCCCACGTTGAGTAAATCGAGTAGTTTGGCGTGTCGCCATCTTTCAGTGTGCGCACCGTGCCAAGCATATCCACGTATTGACCATCCACATCGTAGAACTCGATTGGCGCGATCATCATGTGGTACATGCCAGTGTAGAAGTTGGTTTTCTCTGCGTCTGTGCCGCCTTCTACTTTGATTTTCGCCAGCTTCTCAGCCCACGCGTATTCCGCGTCTTCTTTCACTTTTGCTAGATCGAAACTTGGTGCTTCCGCTTCTAAGTTTTTCTGTGCGCCTTGCCAGTTTACAGGAGAGATACCCACGCGGATCTCAATTGGCTCTTCGCCTGTGCCGAAGTTTAGGTAAGCCGTCAGGTCATCGCCTGAGTAAACCGCACCATCACGCATTTCGCGCGTTGGCTCTAGGTCTTGTTCGCCCAACATTGCCTTGGCGATTGGTTGGTTGAATTTCGCGTAGAAGAAGATGTCTTGACCTTGGTGATCTTGCCCTTGGAACCAGCCTGTTGATGTTTTACGACCGCGAATGGTGTATTCGTCCACCACTTCTACTTTGTTCTTCAAAGACTTGCCGTTGTTGTTCATTAGGGTATGACCCAAATCGAACTTCACGTTGCGGTCTGCGCCATCAGCAAAGGTGTATTTGTGCAAACCAACGCGTTTAGTTGCGCTCAGTTCTACTTCGATTTGACCTTGGTTTAGCTTGGTTTTGTAGTAGCCTGCGCTTGCTTCTTCATTGGCTTTGTCGAAAGAGTTCAGTTGTGTGTTCGCCATGTCTGCGTATGGCAGAACCAAGATGTCGCCTAAGTCCGTTGCGCCTGTACCTGAAAGGTGAGTATGTGAGAAGCCGTACAGCGGAACGTCAGTGTTAACCACTTCGCCAGTTTCGTAGTTGGATGAATCCCAGTAGCCAGATGCCGAGTGCCAAGGGTTAAGTCCTGATTCATGGTCTGTGTTAGAACCGATGAAAGTATCTGGAGACAGTTGAACCATACCTGCCGGTACCGTCGCGCCCGGGAATGTATGACCAGAAGCTGCTGTGCCGATCATAGGATCGACGTATTTCAATACCGCAAGATCAACAATTGGATCACCCGGCAGTGAAGAGGAAGAATCGTTGTCGCTGTTACAGCCAGCTAAGCCACCCGTCAGACCAACCAGGATAGCCAAAGAGATAAGATTACGTTTAAACATGTGCATACCGTTTTGTCGTTATTCGTATATAAAAAGTGTTTATAAGAGACTGTTTATAAAGGACTGCTTATAAAATTTGCTTGTAGGGATAGCCGGGAGATGCGTTCCCCCGGCTGAGTTGTCACTATTGGGATTAACGAGAACCTGCTGGCATCTCGTCTTCATGCAAGAACTCACCGATGCCTTGTGCTGGTGGAAGATCTTGCTCTAGAGAGCCCCAACGTTGATTTGGTTTGTCGCCCATCACGAACTCCAACTCACCGCCGTACATGATTTCGTCATGAGTTAGGTAACTGCGGTTGAAGTCTTTGCCGTTGTAGCGAGCCGATTGAATGAAGATGTTTTCGCGGTTAACGTTCTTCGCGGTCACCGTGAACTTCTGGTTGTTGCCGACATCGATAGACGCGCTTTCAAACAGCGGAGTACCGATTTCGTAGATGCCAGAAGAAGCGTTTACTGGGTAGAAACCAAGCGCACGGAACACGAACCACGCAGAGAGCGTACCGAAGTCGTCGTTACCACAAATGCCGTCAGCGGTGTTCTTGTAGCAAATGTTGGTTGCTGCGGCGATGGCTGCCTGACCTTTCCAAGGCTGACCGACGTAGTTGTACAAGTACGGCACGTGGATATCTGGTTCGTTACCTTGAACGTGCTGACCAACGTTACCTGTGTTGAACACTGGGAATTGGTTGTCGCCTGCGTTGCGATCTGGGTAGGTTGACCAGTATTCATCCAAGCGAGCTGCGAACAAGTCACCGCGTTCTGCTTCAGGGTTTTGTGTCTTGTCGAAGCGTGTCATCAGGTCAATCAAGCCATGAATGTCGTGCTGAACACTGAACGAGTATTGCCAGCCATTCGATTCAGAGAATGCCCAGTTAAACATGTCTGGACGCCAGTCTTTACCAACCGCGCGACCAGTGATTGGGTCTACCCAACTTGCATCGATAAACTCGCCATCGTAGTCACGGGCTTTGAACCAACCTTGGTATTGCTTACCACCGAAGTCGAATTGCGCTTGCCAGTTTTTAGAACGGTTAGCGAACTCAGTGTAGCGTGGATCTTCTTCACCAAATACTTCTTTGATCGATTGCGCGATTGCCCAGTCGTTCATTGAGTATTCAAGCGAGTAAGATGCTGTCCAAGAGTCTTTAAATGGTGAGTGACTGCCGTAAGAATCTGGTGGAGTGTCGTGCAATTGCGCTGGCACGTAACCTTGTTCTTCGTACTCTTTGATCCATGCTACGCCTTGGCTCGTTGCGGCGCGCGCGTCAGTGATCATCGCTTCAACCAAGCGCTCTTTCACGTCTTTGCGCTCTGCTTCTGTAAAGACAAGATCGATCATGCGTTTTTCTAGTGAGCCTTTCGACAACACATCGTGAATCACAGGCGTTGAGTGCATGCCCATCATCATGCCGGTTTCGTTGCCTTTGAATGTCCACTCAGGCAGACGACCTTTGCGCACGTTGCCTTTGTCATCCACCCATTCTTCTTCGGCGTAAGACAGCATAGACAGCACCACGTCTGCTAAGCGGTCTGGCTCAAGAATCGAAGACAACGGTTGAACTGCGCGGTAGGTATCCCACAAAGAGAAAGTGTCGTAGCGCGTGAAGTCTGCTTTGCCATCTTTGTTGGCATCGGCAGTGCGGATCGACTCTTTCAGCGTATCAATCTTATCGCCCCAAGGTGTGTTGCCATCTGGGTAAGCGTTGCGACCTTGGTGAACTTGGCGGTAGCGACCATCTAAGTCAGAGTGAATGGTTTGACCTAGGTACGAGTGGTACATCGCGGTGTAGAAGGTCTGTTTGTAATCTTCGTCGCCAGATACTTGGATCTTGCCGAGTTCGTCTTCCCATTTCTTCGTTGCCGCTTCGCGTACTTGGTCGAAGTTCATGCCCGCAACTTCTGTCATGTTAAGAGAAGCACCAGACTTGCCATTCTCGCCGATCTCAACGTTTGATAGCGCCAATTTCGCTTCAACCGTTAAGCCGTCTTTGGATGTGTCGAACTCAACGTAAGCGCGCGCGTATTGGTACTTGCCGCGTGTTTCGTTTCCGATTTCTGTAATGCCTTCTGGCACGTCCATGTAACGACCTTGCTCTTTATCGTAGTAAGTAAAGCGAACGTTTTTGATTGGTTGGTCGAATTCCATCACGAAGAATTCTTTTTGGCTTGGTGCCCAGCCGTCAGAGAAACGGTGACCTTCAAGACGGTTATTGTCTTTGTCCCATTTCAAGTAAGAATCTGAGGTGTAGTCCCAGTTAATTTTGAAGCCAGTGTTCACGATGATTTCTGACTTCTCATCACGAGGGAAGGTGTAACGGTGTACACCAACGCGATCCGACGCCGTCAATTCTGCTTTGATGTCGTAATCCAATAGATCGACTTTGTAGTAGCCTGCCGTAGCTTGCTCGTCACGATGTTGGAAGCGAGACGCTTCTAGGTTTAGCGTTGCCGAACCTTCATCAATCATGTAATCCGAACGCGAGTTGATTGGCATGACGAGAATGTCGTTCAAGTCGCCAGCACCTGCTCCGGAAAGGTGGGTATGAGAGAAACCGGAAGTACGTGCGTCGTGGTAGTAGTAGCCTGAAATGTATTCCCAGCCGTTAGAACCGTTGTTTGGAGAAAGCTGCACCATGCCGTGTGGTGTGGTTGCACCAGGGTAGGTGTTGCCTAGGTTACCTGTGCCGATGAATGGGTTGACGTAGCGTGTTACGTCCATATCGGCGAAATCTACCGGGATGTGAACGCCCATGTCGATTTCAGGTGTTTCTGGGTTTGGCTTGTCATCACAGTCGCCATCGCCAACTGGAGGACATACTGGCTTGCCGCCGTCAGGAATATCCGGCAGTGCAGGGTTGGTGTCACCGCCTTCATAAATGTTGGTTGTGTCGTCGTTACAGCCAGTCAGACCGACTAGACCACTGAGAACTGCGCAAGCGAGTAGGGAAGGTTTGAATTTCATTTTTAAAGCCTTGTAAATTGTAGGGTTATATAATTAAAAAAATCAGGGGTATTACTAAAACTTAAAAACTTGAAATAGAGCCCTTTGGGGGAAAGGGCTCTTAGGGGGAGGAGCTTAAGGTTTAAGCTTTCACAAGAGTCGCTGCGTTACGCATCGCTTCTTTCGTTGAACACTCAACAACGTTTGCTTTTGCAAAGCGGTGAGCGTCTTTTACTTGGATATCGTGAGCTAGAATAACCAGCTTCGCGTTTGCTACATCTAGGTCAGTGATGCGGTTCTGGATACCGTTTTGACCTTGAGTTTCTACTTTGATTTTCAGACCAGCTGCCGCACCTGCTTTCTCTAGTGCTTTCGCTGCCATGAATGTGTGTGCTACGCCAGATGGGCAACATGTTACTGCTACGATGTCGTACTCGCCTTCGCCTGCTGCTGGAGCCGCTTGAGCTTGTGCAGGTGCTGCTTCAACGATTTCGTCTTCTGCTTCTTCTTCAGCAACTGGTTTCCAGAAGCCAACGATAACTGCTGTTGTTAGTGAGCCTAGTGCGATACCCACAACGTACATTGGGATGTTGCTTGATACAGGAGCTGTGATTAGACCGCCCCATGGTGCGTGTAGTAGTACGTCTGTTAGGAAGCCGAACACACAGCCAACGATACCGCCAGCAACGATTGAAGGAAGAACGCGTACAGGGTCGTTTGCTGCGAATGGGATAGCACCTTCAGAGATACCGATAGAACCCATGATTGCTGCTGCTTTACCTGCTTCTTGTTCTTGCTTAGTGAACTTCTTCTTGAATAGGAATGTTGCTAGCGCCATACCTAGAGGAGGCGTACAGATTGCGATACCAACACCACCCATTAGCCATGGTTGAGTATCAACTTGAGTTTGAGCGAATAGCGTTGCTACTTTGTTGATTGGACCGCCCATATCGAAAGCAGTCATACCACCAAGAATCGTACCTAGAACCACTTTAGAAGCGCCAGCCATAGAAGCTAGGAATTCGTTCATAGAAGCCATGAAGATCTTGATTGGCTCACCGATACCCCATAGAACGATACCTGCAGAGATAAGCGTACCTAGTAGAGGGTAGATGAAGTAAGCGCCCAACGCAGTCATGTTAGCAGAAAGAGGGATCTTCTTAAGTTGGAATACCACACCACCAGCGATGAAGCCCGCTACGATACAACCAAGGAAGCCGCCGCCCATGTCAGCCATGATGCCAGAAGAGATCATCGCTGGAGCTAGTGCTGGTTTGTCTGCAATTGAGTAACCGATGAAGCCACCAAGAATAATTGGGAACAGCACCAGACCTTTAATACCGATATTAGAAATATCAGCCAATAAACCGTCCGCAGGAACCGCACCTTTACCTGATGCCATTACCGCTAGCGCCAGTAGTACACCACCCGCAACGATAAATGGAAGCATGTGAGAAGTACCGAATAAAAGGTGACCTTTCATGGTACTTAGGATTTTTTTGAAATCGCTATTATTACTAGCTTGAGCTGTGATTGTACTCATAATTTCACGCCTTATGAATTAATTAAAATATTTAGTATTTGGTTTTCGTCTTTTGCGTTATGAATATCTTCAATAAACTCTTCGCTAAATTTACCGAATAATTCTTGAAGAACATAAATATGGTGGTCGGCACCGTTATCTGGTGAGGCAATCATGAAGAATACGGTCGGTTTGACTCCCTCTTCGTCGCCATACTCGATGCCTTCGCGCTTTACGCCAACAGCGGTTGCAGGCTCTGTAACCGCTTTGCTTTTTGCGTGTGGGTAAGCGATGCCGTCCATTGAAGTTACGCTTAATGCTTCACGCGCTTCGATGTCGGTTAAAAAAGCCTCTCTGCTGCTGATTCGATTATTTTCGAATAGCATTTGCGCTAGCTCTTCAAAGACTTCTTTTTTATTATTATCTTGAAGGTTGCCTTTAATTAAATTGACGTTTGTTAGTTCTGTTATCATTTTTTGACTCATTGGTACTGAAGTAATGAGGCAAATTTAATTAATGTTACGGTTTTCTGAAATAGTAAAAAAAATCCAATAACTATATTTTTGTATCACACAAGCTTAAGTGTGATTTAGCTCTCCAATATATCAATATAAAACTAGGATGAATGAATATCAAAAGCCAATAACGGCGGTTATTGGCTGAACTATAAAATGTAACAGTATGAAGGAAGCTTAATTAGCGTTCACTAACTGTAAGCGCGCACAACACGACCTTCACAATCCAAAGTGACCTGTTTTGCGTAAGCCGGAATGAAAACAGATTGTCCTTTTTCAACCACGCATGTTTCGCCGTTTGCGTGAGTTAGCACAAGCTTGTTATCCAGAGGCATAAGGATCTCAGCGGTTTGAACGTCAAGAGTACGCTGGTGAGCTTGTTTAACGATGGCGAATTTGAAATCGTCGACTGGGATTGGGTATTCCAACATATCGTCGATTTCAGTTGGTGCGAGCAATAGGCTGTCGAACGGCTTCTCGTTGAAACGTGTGCATGCAACAAGTTCTTTCACGTCCATGTATTTTGGTGTCAGACCCGCGCGCAGTACGTTGTCTGAGTTTGCCATGATCTCAAGCCCCGTACCCTTCAAGTAAGCGTGTGGCGTTTCTGCATCCAAGAACATGGCATCACCCGGTTGTAGGGTAATCACATTAAGCATAAGTGGCGCAAACAAACCAATATCGCCAGGGTATTGCTTCTCTAGTTCAAGAATGAGGTTGAACAGAGGTAAGTCGGTGATGCGAGCTTGAGCCAATAGCACCGTCAACGCCATCTCTTTCTGTTCGCCCTCTAGTGACAGTAGACCCGAGAAGAACGTCGCCAAGCCCGTTGGTGTTTGGTTTGCGATAAGATCATCCACCAAGCCTTGCAGCTCAGGAATCGCCAGCTCAGAGAAGAAGCTGATGATTTCACTTGTTGGGCGGAAGCCATTCATCGCTTGGTATTCGGTTAGCGCGTAAACCAACTCAGGTTTGTGGTTTGGATCTTTGTAGTTACGGTTTGCAGCGGTTAGGGGGATGCCTTGTTTTTCTTCCAGTGCAAAGCCTAATTCTGCTTGTTGTTTGTTTGGGTGAACCTGAATCGACAGCGCTTTCTCAGCAGCAAGCACTTTAAACAGGTATGGAAGTTCACCAAAACGGTTTGCGACTTCTTCACTCAGAAAGGCATTCATGTCTTGAGTAATCAGTGAAGACAGTTTGGTCTCCTCACCGTTTACCATCACCAATGAGCAACCGTTGGGATGCGCGCCCATCCATACTTCTGCTTGTGGTTCGCCCGTTGGGTTTTCAATGCCAAACAGTTGGTTAACAGAAGTAGTACTGCCCCAAGCGTAGTTTTGAATCACGTTGTTCATCAGGAAAAACGTCGGATGCGCAGCTTGAGTTTGAATCGTTTGTGTATCGGACATCGTTAAATCAGACATAGAGTGTCACCATGAGAGAAAATCATGGCTTGGGCGACATTGCCCAAGCCATAGGAGCCATTTGGGGGAGGGGGATTAAGCAGCTGCTTGCATCATTTTTGCTTTACGTACTTTCTTCAACGTTACACACGTTACTGCGGTAACCGTTGCGCCAGCTGCCATACAAATCAGAGCAAGGACTGGGTGGTTCATCGCGCCAAGTAGAGCGACCACGGGACCGCCGTGAGCAACGCTGTTGGTGATGCCGAATGAGAACGCCATTACTGCCGCCACCATTGAGCCAAGTACGTTTGCAGGAATCACTGACATTGGATCTTGCGCTGCGAATGGAATAGCACCCTCAGAGATACCCACCAGGCCCATTGCACCTGCGGCTTTACCTGCTTCGGTTTCTGATTCTTCGAACAGGTCGAACTTACGACCAAGCGCCGTTGCCAGTGCCATGCCTAGAGGTGCAACAGGGATTGCACACGCCATCGCACCCATAAATTGAGTTTGACCGCTCGCAATCATGCCCACAGAGAATAGGAATGCGACCTTGTTGAATGGACCACCCATATCGAAGCCAGCCATACCACCAAGTACGATACCCAGTAGAACGACGTTACCTGTACTCATGCTAGTTAGTAGCGCAGTCAGACCGTCCATTAGGCTTGCGATTGGCGCGCCGATAACGAAGATGAATAGAGCTGCGATGAATAGCGAACCTGTGATTGGTGCGATCATGATTGGCACCAAAGGTTGGATGAATTTGTGGTAGTTAATCGACGTAATCCACTTCACGAAGTAACCCACAAGCAGACCTGCGATGATGGCACCGATAAAGCCTGTACCAGCGTCTGCGCCGTAGAAAGAACCGTTGTTTGCAATCCAACCACCGATCAAGCCAGGAGCTAGAGCTGGGCGGTCAGCAATCGCGTAAGCAATGTAACCGGCAAGGATTGGGATCATCAGCGTAAAGGCAACCACACCGACATTGAGGATTTGGTTCCACATGCTGCCTTCAGGAATCGCCATGCCCGCTTCACTTGGCTGACCGCCTACAGCAAGAGCAAGGGCAATCAGCAGACCACCGGTTACGACGAATGGGATCATGTGTGATACGCCGTTCATCAAGTAGCGATATAAGTCAGAACGAGCTTGAGAAGCTTTGTCGGCAACCGACGCTTGCGTATTGCCATTGGACTCAGCTTGGTACGTCGGTGCGTTTAACGCTTCATTAATCAGTCCTTGAGCATCGCGGATTGGGGCTTTTACGTTGGTTTTAACCACGCGTTTTCCCGCGAAGCGGTTCATGTCAACTTGCTTGTCACATGCGACGATGATGGCATCTGCACGCTCGATTTCTCCTGCGGTTGGGCTGTTTTTCACACCGATTGAACCGTTCGTTTCAACCTTGATTTCGTAACCCATCGCCGCGGCGCCTTTCTCTAGCGCTTCTGCTGCTAGGTAGGTGTGAGCAACGCCCGCAGGACAACCGGTAACACCAATGATGAAACCTTGGTTCGCTGGAGCATCTGTCACTGGTTGCGGTTCTTCTTTAGCAAGAAGGAGTGCCAGTGCGTCTTGGCTGTTTGCTGCGTCTAAGAACGCATCGATGAAACCATCTTCAATCAGTTTTGAAGACAGTTCTGCAAGTACTTCGATGTGGTGGTTATCGCCACCGTCTGGAGAAGCGATCATGAAGAACAGCTTTGAAGGCAAACCGTCTTCCGCGCCGTATTCGATACCTGATTTGCTTACGCCGATCACAACCGCCGGTTCAATCACAGCGGCGCTTTTCGCGTGTGGAATTGCCACGCCATCTTCAAATCCGGTATTTCCTAATTCTTCACGTGCTTTTATATCTGCAAGAAATTGTTTTTGGTCAGAAATACGACCTTGGTCATGAAGAACGGCAACCAGTTCTTTAAATACGTCTTCTTTTGAAGACGCTTTAAGATCAAGCTTAATTAAGTCTTCATTTATTAGTTTGGTGATCATTGTCGAACCCCTATAAATATAATTTTTATTTCAGGGGTATTTTTAAATTACAGAGAAAAAGACTGTAGTGAAGAAAAAATGCATTTACTGGAGGATTGTAACCGACTAACTATAGTGTGATTTAGATCGTTCACTGGGCAAATCTACCTGCATATCTGTGACATGATGGATAAGAAGCTAAACGATAAGTGAAATGTGGTTTTTCTCCCATTTGAAAAGGGATTGAGTGTTGTTGATAGAGTTTTTGTTACTGGAAATTTGATGTGTTAACTGGATTTTTGTAACATCAAAGTGGAAGTGTGATTTTGCTCAATAGCACAAGAGTCCAGTCCGGTGTATATCTATAGTAAATAGCATCATTGATGCATATATAGAGTGTGAAACAATGATTTTTCATGATTTAATTTCAGCGGTATTAAATGAAAGAGAGCCATTTCATAATATTTGGTTTGCAGGAGATTTTCATACGCCGCCTGAATTTAGCTATCAAGTTAATTTCTCTCGCCTAGAGTTGGTTCTGGATGGGGAATATATTAATGAAATGGAAAGTCATGATCGAAAAGTAACGCACATCGTTGCTAAAAAAGGCGACGCGATATTTATTGCACCTAACTGTTGGAATAAACCAGACTGGGATACCAATTGCTCAGTGTTAAGTATTTTGTTTGGGCGTCGACAACTTGGGTTGAGTTTGGTGAGCAAACGCAAAGGTGAGGCAAACTTTTACGATATTCAAAAGCATAGCATCCAAACGCGCTCAGGATTTGCGATAGATAACATCTTAGAAGCGTTGAGCTCACTGGCTCGTGAGAATACTAAAAAACCAATGGATGAGCTTTTACTGCAAGCATTGCTGCAATACGCGAAGACGATGTTGGATGCACCAGTCGAGCAGCAGTCACATAGCCGTGTGCAAGATCTCTATCAAGGGATCTGCATCTACATTCAAGAGAACTTCCATCGCCCAATCACGCGTGACAGCATTGCGTCGAGATTCTGTATTTCCTCGAACCATTTGTCGCGCTTGTTCCGTCAGCAGGGGCACATGACCTTGGCAGACTACATTACTTGGGTGCGCGTGGATCGCGCGAAGTTTATGCTCAAGAAATACAACTTCAAACTCAATGACGTGTCAGTGCGCTGTGGATTTAAAGACGTGAACTATTTCTGCCGAGTATTTAAGAGCCGTACAGGCAGAACGCCGACGGAATATCGTGGTTCGATTTGAGCTTTCACTCTGAGAGCGTAGATCATAGAGAAGTTTAAGCAAGCAGCCTCGACATGGCGTACATCAGCAGCGCTTGTAAGTCGACGCTGCTTTTTGTTAGTAGTAGGCGTTCCGCCATTTGTTCGGTAAGCAGATTTCGTGTGAGGTTAGTAGCCACAATGATCTGTTCTCGGGTCGGCTTTTCTGGTATCACCAGTGCTATAGCCAGATGAACATCGCCCATTTTCGAAGCCCAATCCATCGACTTTTCATTTGCAATAACGGCAATGGAAATATGGTCAACACCTGAAAACATTACATGAGGTAGAGCGATCCCCGGAGTCACGCAAGTTGATGAACGTTCTTCGCGTTTAATAAAAGCAAGAATCAGTTCGTCGGGATAAATGGGGTGGATGAGCTGAGCTAGTCCTTTGAGGCATTCAAACTTGGTGAGCTCGGTATGCGCTTTGGCGTACTGCCATTTGATTTCACAAGGTGGGCAAATCTGCGGTAAACGCTCGGCTAGTTGGCTAGAAAACTGATAGTTGATATGAGACCCCACCACAGTAAAGTGTTCAGCAATTATGTCTTTGATGACGAAGCAGGCCAGCTCTGCGTCAATGCCAATCGCTGTGATTTGACACAAATCACCTTTTTGTAGACCTGCTTGCAAAATCGCCACGGACTTGGTGAGTTCCGCAACACGATTTTGCGTTACATTAATGATATGTAAGGTACTTTTGAACTTTTTTGCCACTCGATTGAGTGGCAGAGCAACATGCGCACTGGCATTTGCATTATCGACGAAAAAGGTGATTTGGTATTCGTTCATCTACAAATTTAGTCGCGGCAGTGGGCGAGGAATACTTTGTCGACGTTTAGCAAAGCCTCTTCAATGGGGATTTGAATTTTGCGTGTCCCTTCGAATCGGCCTGGTTGTTCTATCTCAATATCCGACACGATCAAAACCCGATCCGCTTGAGCGATATCGTGAGGAGTGAGCTGATTTTCTATCCCCATCGCACCTTGAGTTTCTACTTTAATTTGCACGTTATGTTTTGGCGCAGCTTTCATGAGTGCATCTGCCGCCATATAAGTATGAGCGATGCCTGTAGGGCATGCTGTCACCGCTACGATTTTCATGTTCTATCCATTTTATTTTTTGTGGATATTAGCACAGCCACCGCAGATTGAATTGATTTGAGCTGGATTAACGCAAGAGCTCTATCACAGTTTGAATCTCATGTTACATTAATCCAGTTAATGCACTTTTAGTCCTATATATCAAAGGGTAGGCACTGGTTAATCTATGCCCTCATAAAATGAGTAGGAACGCATACGAGCCAGGGGATCCTGTATCTCAAACTCACTTGGGTATATATTCGAGCGTGAATATTGGAAGGTAAAACAATGGACATCACAAACCTAATTGAGCTGGAAACGATATGTTTAGATCTAAAAGCTCAAACCAAAGATGAAGCGCTCAAAGAGCTGGTCGAGATGCTAGAGGCCGCCGGCAAGCTCAATAGTCAAAGCCAGTTCTTGGCAGATATCTGGAAACGAGAAGAGATCGGTAACACAGGATTTGATGATGGTATTGCGATCCCTCATGCCAAAAGTGATGCTGTAGCGAAACCGGCTGTCGCGGTCGGGATCAGCTGTAATGGGATTGATTATGGTGCCGAAGATGGCGAGCTGTCCGATGTGTTTTTCATGCTGGCGTCTCCAGATGGTGATGACCATCATCACATTGAAGTATTGGCACAAATTTCCACCAAAATTATCGAAGACGGCTTTGTTGAAAAGCTCAAGTTGGCTCAATCGCGAGAAGAAGCGCTTGAGATGCTGACTGATATTCAAACCCAATCCAATGAATTTCTCCCAACTTCTTTAGAATTTGCATCAGAACCCCTGAGCCCTTGGGCGCAAAAACTTGGTCGCATTAAAGAGCACCTGCTGTTTGGCACATCCCACATGATCCCGTTTATCGTTGCGGGCGGTGTGCTGTTGTCGTTGTCGGTGATGATCTCTGGTCACGGTGGTGTACCACAAGAGGGCATTCTGGCCGATATTGCCCAAATGGGGATTGCTGGCCTGACATTGTTTACTGCCGTGCTTGGCGGTTACATTGCTTATTCCATTGCCGACAAGCCGGGCCTTGCGCCGGGTATGATTGGATCTTGGATTTCGGTCAGTCATTACAATACGGGTTTTTTAGGTGCGATTGTGGTCGGCTTTTTTGCTGGCTTTGTCGTTTGGCTATTAAAGAAAATTCAGCTACCAGACAGCATGAGTTCACTCGGCTCGATTTTTATTTATCCGCTAGTGGGGACGTTTGTTACTTGCGGCGCGGTGATGTGGGTGATAGGTGCTCCTATTGCCAGCGCAATGACCAGCATGAACGAGGTGCTGACGGGCATGGCGGGCTCGGGCAAGGTGATGCTCGGTACTGTGCTTGGGGCAATGACCGCGTTTGATATGGGCGGCCCAATTAACAAAGTGGCGACGTTGTTTGCTCAAACCCAAGTGAACACGCAACCATGGTTGATGGGCGGGGTCGGTATTGCGATTTGTACGCCGCCATTGGGTATGGCACTAGCCACGTTTTTGGCGCCGAGTAAATTCAAGCGAGATGAACGCGAAGCGGGGAAAGCCGCAGGTATTATGGGGATGATCGGTATTAGCGAAGGTGCGATTCCTTTTGCCGCTGGCGACCCTGCACGAGTGTTACCCGCTATTGTGGCGGGTGGCATTGTCGGTAACGTGATTGGCTTTATGTTCCACGTAATGAACCATGCACCGTGGGGTGGTTGGATTGTTCTCCCTGTTGTGGATGGAAAAATCGGTTACATCATCGGCACGATTGCTGGTTCTGTTACCACCGCGTTGATCGTGATTGCACTAAAGAAAACCGTGACCGAAGATGAGAGTTATACAGGTCATTCTCAAGTATATGGCTCCGTTCAAGGCGAAGGTGAGGCGGATGTTTTGGCGGTTACATCTTGCCCATCAGGAGTGGCACATACGTTCTTAGCGGCGAAGTCATTGGAAAAAGCGGCTTGTGCACTCGGCATTAAGATTAAAGTCGAAACCCAAGGGGCGAATGGCGTCATCAACCGAATTACCGAGAAAGACATCGAGAAAGCGAAGTTTGTGATCTTTGCTCATGATGTCGCGATCAAAGAACCGGAACGTTTTCGAAAAGTAAAAGTGTTGGATGTCAGTACTAAGGATGCCTTGCTTCATCCCATTGCTTTATTGCAAAACAAGAATGAATAGCTATCTTTTAGTTAGCACTTTCTTCGTTAAATTTACTATATATTTGGTCGACTAAGTCGGTAAACTGGCTCCAATTTGGACTATCGAGCACTACCTCAGAGTAGTACGATCTTGAAACCAGTTTGGCCATGGATGACATCTCTAATCAACCGTGGTTCTCTCACTTTCTGGATTGATGAAGAAGCCATTCGCAAGTGGAAGTAGAATAAGCAAGGTAAACGTGGTAAACCTTGTCAGTTCAGAGGTTTAGCCATTATCACTGTGCTTATAGTGAAACGAGTTTTCTCAATACCGTTGAGAACATTGCAAGGGTTTATCGATTCTGTTTTTTTCATTGGCTAACGTCCCTATAGCCTGTCCACATTACAGTTGTATCAGTCGAAGAGCTAAGCAAGTCGAGGTTTTATTTAAACCAAAGACTAGATGTGTAATATATCATCTAGCCCTCGATGCGGCAGGTCTCAAGGTCTATGGTGAAGGTAAACGGAAGGTCAAGAAGCATGGACTGGCGGGAAGTGTAGAGTCTGGAGAAAATGGCATTGAGCTATCGATACCAGCACTTACGAAATCGTTGCGGCAGAACTGATTTTATCTAATGTTACCTATGCAGAAGTCCTCCCTTACTTGCTCAAGCAAACAAGTCGTAAAATCATAGCGATATTAGGTGATGGCGCTTATGACACAGGGGATTGTCACGATGTCATACGTATCCAAGTGTAAGTGGAAAAAAACGATACGGCTACCATAAACGCTCACTATCAGAGACAGCAATGTATCGAGTGAAGAAGTTGTTAGTTGAGCGGTTAAGCCAGAGAAACTACAATGCTCAGGTTGATGAAACTTACGCCATGATTAAAGAGTTGAACAAACTTACAGGGTTTGGTATGCCTGAAACTCAGTGTACTGTATAAGAATTGCTCAACTTCAGGCAGTTTGGTGCTCTGACCGAATTACGCAACAAAGACCCGCTTGGTTCTAAAAGCACTCGTCTGGACTACCGATGTGAAGAATATGAAGAGTTAGCTAAAACAGAATCAAATAAATTTAACCGAGGAGAGAAAATGAATCGAGATATAGGCTTATAGGTTTCGCCTAGCTATTTAACAAAGTATTTAATATTGATTCGAAACACGTGGCATTACCAGTTAAAATTGAGTTTAGTGTTTACGGTGCAATGGATTTGTTCTGATCCATTGATACTGAATACTCTCGTAAGGGACTTTTTCCATACTTTTAGTCATTACGCTTGGCGTTGGTGCAATGCTATGGAATCACCATATCAGCACGTTAGAAGCCTGGACTTTGATTGGTGGATTCATGCTTTTGATTGGTTGGTCAATCTGGAGCGCACTACGCTCAAAGGGAGACTACTTAGAGCAATAGATGGGCTACGAACTCTCTAGCCAACGTATGTCACAGAAGTCTTCCATTTTCTGGCTGTTTACAGGGTTAGTGTTACTGATTATCAGCTCGCGCATTTTGGTGTGGGGAGCTGTGGAAATCCCACAACAACTCGGTGTCAGCGATTTATTGATTGGCCTAACTATTGTGACCTTAGGAATGTCGTTACCCTAATTAGCGGCATCTATAGTGGCGGCTCGTAAAGGCGAGCATGATATAGCTGTGGGTAATGTGGTAGGCTCAAATATGTTTAACTCCTTAGCAGTCATCGGTATTGCGGGCACCATTACACCTATTGCCAATATTGGTGCTGAAGTCTTCTGGCGTGACTGGACATCGATGCTTTTTGTCACGGGATTACTGTTGTTGACCGCTGCTCGTTTTGGCAAATCACAGACAATTTCTCTCAGTGAGGGCGTTGTTCTGTTGGTGTGTTATTTGGGATACAACAGTTATCTAATCTATGGAGCGCTTTAATACATAAATATTGAACAGTGAACTTATTGAGTCACGCAGTAACTATGGAACACATTACGGTTTTTTATGATACGCATTAGGCACTCGTTGTGCTGATCTTGCAAAATACGCTCTTGACAATTTTATCTTGGCTTATGTGGTATCCAAGCTCGTCAACCTCGGGATATTTAAAAAGACAGACAAAGTCAGTGGTGGAGATGAAATTATCGCTCGCTGTCTCAAGTGGCTTCTTATGCGGTTTGTTTAGTCGCACTTGTAGATGTTGCCAGTTTGGTAGCTTTAGTGGGGGCAGCGGGTTTAGCGATTGGTTTGGCTCTGAAAGGCACCCTGAGCAACACTGCCGCAGGTACCATGATTTTATTTCTGAAGCCGAACAAAAAAGGTGGGTTTGTTGAATTCGGAAGCTGCTCAGGTAGCTTGGTTGATATTGGTTTATTCACTCCCGTGTTTTAGACGGCAGATGGCCTTTACATTTCTAGTTAGTACAGTGTTATTTGGAGCTCAACTGTTTGTAATTTTAGTCATAGCAACAAACGTCGTATGTATATCATGGTTGGTATCTCTTACCAATATTTAGTCGAGGTCGGGTTGAATGTACTTAAAGAACTGGCGTTATCCCAAGCGCATATTATTAAAGATCCTGAGTCTCAAGTAATTGTTCGCATGCTGGCTGATAGTTAGATTGGCCTCCAGCTTTGCGTCTGACGTCCAACGGATAAATACTGAGAAACCTATTGGTCGGTGCAGAAGCAAGTGAAGCTAAATATCAATACGGCTGGGTTAGCTATATTCCTTTTCCCGCAGAGAAATCTTTACATGAAGTGGTTGTACAGTAATACTGAAGGTAACTTTCTTACCTATGGTTTTTTAGTAAACTGTCGGGTTCACAAAAATATCAACTTATGGTTCCTTTAAGTGATATCAACAAATGGTTGCTTTTTGAGTAAGCTATTGAAGTGAAAGAAATCGTAGATATCACTTTATGGTTGTTTCGATAGGAGGTTTGAATCATTATGAGCCGTAAGTAGCGCTCTTTTTGTCTCAGTTTTCTTAGCGGCGATGTATTCGTGTATACATGCAACGGTTTTTAGAGATAGGTTGGAATATTAGTCGAAATTTGAAACTGTAAACGCGTTTTTGGGACTAGAATTAAGTGTCATGAAGATAATATTTGTCATTATCTTCAAATTCTTGTGAAGAAAGAACCAGTTTGGAAACCAGCTTAATGAGTATATACCAGGTAAGAAACCTCAATCGTTACTTTAAAGTTCTTGAGCATGATCCGTATCAGAGGGCCATAGATGCGGGCGATGATGACCTGTTGAATAGGCTTTTCAATGAGCCAGTAAGAGCAGAGGGCTTGTCTGATGTTTGGGTAGAAGAGAGTGTTCAATTTACGGCTCACTACAAGACATCGGTAAAAAAACCTGACATATCTGTTTGGGGAACGTGTTTAGTGCTGACGCTGCGAGCGGCTGAAGTGCTTAAACCATACATTGAAACAGATGGTGAGTTTTTACCTATAGTGATTGATGGTGAGAAGTTTCAGGTTTTCAATGTCATGAGTTTTGGAGAAGAAGACCAGGAAAATACGAAACACGAGTATATTGATGAGCATCCGGTTGGCTTGAAGTCGCTTAAGTTCATCGAGTTGAGCGTTGCAGATAAGTACGTTTTCAAGTCGTTGATGGAAGGATGTGCGTTGCTTTATTGCGATGACAAGCTAAAGAACTTGTGTAATGAGCATGACCTGCGTGGTGTCGAATTCGATCTCGATCTACTAGATGTGTTCGACTACTAGTATACTAGTAAGCCGTTTCATTTTTATTGTCTCGTAGTTACCAATTGATTTTTTCTATGACTACTTAGTAATACTAGTTATGAGTTTCTTTTATGTAATAACGTTTATGGTTGAATTTCTGAGTTTGAAACGTGATGTCACAAAGTATCAATTCATGGGTATGTAAATAAAGATTAGAATCATTAAGAGCCGCATGTAGCGGCTCTTTTTGATCCTGAAATTGGTTAGTGCGACAGACTACGAAGCGCTCAGAGGGTTACGAGGACTCGCTTCAGATAAATGAAGAAAGAGCGAATCGAAGTGGCTGTTGTTACCTGTTTGACTACTTATACCGTTGCCATTCCGCTGTTAATTCTGCTTTTTCTTTTCTCGCTGCAATCAGCATTTCTATATTTACGTCAGTGTTTGGGTGCCTTTGAATGTATCGCTCGTAATCAACCGGAACACCATTGATGTGCAGTTCAAGATGTAAATGCGGCCCTGTTGTTCTTCCTGTGTTACCCGTTTTCCCTATCACTTGTCCTCGGCTAATCTTCTCACCAACATGGACGTTGCGCTGAGATAAGTGTAGGTAGCGTGATACAGAGCCATTTGTGTGGCGGATATTAATGTAGTTGCCTGCAAAATGGTTGTAGCGGGACTTTAAAACGATGCCATCAGCAATACTACGAATCGGTGTACCTACAGGTGTGGCATAATCAGTGCCTAAGTGCGGAGTCGTTATATTGGTCACTGGATGTGTTCGCTTTAAGTCATAGTCAGAGCTCACTCTGTAGTTTTTATCAAAGGGTGAAGAAAACATGAACTGATTATTTATCGACACACCATGCTCATCAAATACGTTACCGTGACCATCATTGATAATAAATAAATCAGTTTTACTGCCTAAATAGTAAAAAGAACTAATGTAAGTTTCATTTTTACTATTTAATTTAGTTCTTAAGATAAAGTTATCACCTCTTTTAATAGAGTCAATAATATTAAACTTGCTTTTGATAAGTGCTAATAGCAAGTTGATCTCTTTTTGACTCACTCCTGATTTTAATAATGAAGCGACAAAAGAGTATTCAACAACACCGATAGTGATTTTTTGCCTACGAGTATTCTTTTTAATTGGTGGCTGCACATTCTCACTTTCGAATTCTAAAGGCTTGATGGTAGGTAGCCTATCCACAGGAGTGAGGAAGTAGTGAGAAAGCGATACGCTAATCAATATGATTAACGCAGTAGTGATAAGGGCTACGGTAGGAGCTTGCACACTCCTTTTTATTATTAAAATAGTCATTAGTTTTGTTGGTTTATCAATACTGACAGTTGTGCGTAGAGTATAATATTTTAAATAAAAACTAGCATTAAAGCATGAGTAATTCCTCTGTTTTAACTAAGTTAATGATTATAGGATGTAAAAATAATTTTAATAATTCAGTCAAAGTGACGGTTGGCTTGGTGTTTATGCCTATTTTGTTGGTGTTAATGTCACGTTGAGAAAATATTTTTCAATAATATAATCTCGGGAAAATATATTTTGCCAAATTACTATGTTCGCTAAAAATACGCTGAAATTAACATTAGGTCTTACGCTTACATCTCTTTTATTGAGTGCATGTGGTGGTGGTGATGGAGGAGACAACACACCTCCAGCTAGAAGCAAAGGAAGCATTTCCGGTATGGTGTTTGACGCCCCAGTCAATGGCGCCAAGATTGAGGTTTTCGAGTTCAAAAATGGAAACTTAGGTCGGAAGTTGGCTAACACGACGTCTGATGCCTTCGGAAACTATCTGCTAGAGTTTGAATCGTCGTCAATGCCTCTTTTTGTTGTTGCAAAAGAGGGGAGTTATACCGATCCGTTTACAAATGAAACGGTATCTGTGAGTAATGCGAAGACACTTAAATTTGAAGGTGTTGTGAACTTTAAAGAGGGGAGTGAGCAAAAGTTAATGCTTACTCCGCTGTCGAACTTGGCAGCAGGCTTGGCAAAGTACAAAATTTCTCAGGGGGCCACAGATGAGAGTGCCTTTTCAACCGCTTTGGATAGTATCAATAGCATGTATGGTTTTGACGTAAATGAGACCAAACCTATTGATATTACCAAAGGTGGGCAAAGCAGTTTTGCTAGTACTGGGCATCAATACGGTGCTTTATTAACAGCATACTCGTCTTACTCTTACGATCTTATAAAAAAATACGGCAACAGCGATAACGTCTACACTTCGATGCACTTCGCTGACATCCAATATCGGGATGTTATTGCAGATGGTGTTCTTGATGGTCTTGAAGTGAGCAAGACTTCAGGAGCAGTGACTCCCCTCAGCTTTGGACAGAAAAAGATAAACAGCGACGTTTACACACGTGACTTATCTCAGCACGTTTTGATCGTGGTAAACGACCCAAGTATCAATATTTCAGGTACTGATGCTGCCGACTATGTCGACTTTAGTAAGAAGCTTAATGACTTAGGTACATATGGCAGTACAGATGGCGTCATTCTACCGCGAGATGGGACGGAGATTGATACCACAGCGCCTATCGTGACACGCATTGACCGTGATGTACTTGCAGGCACCGATAAAGTTGACCTAAAAATTGTTGATGATATCGGTGTAGAAGACGTATCCGCCTTTATTCAGTATCAGATTAATGGCTCTTGGTCTGGTGAATTTCAATGTAACGACATACAAGATTTTGGAAGCACATTCTGTTCGGTTGAATTTGATGATTTTGAAGTTGGCCTTCGAGAGACCAACGTTAAAGTTAACATTAATACCAAAGAGATCGATAGTGTAGATATAAACCCTGCCACTGGGCTCTCAAACGTAACAGCAGCACGGTTAGTCTTATATACAGCGGATGTACTGGGTAATGAGTTAATTCCAGGCAGCCATTCGGGTCTTCATATCAACTTTGAGTGGGATAACGATGCGCCTGTTATCGATATTACATCGGCGAGTGCAATTAATAACCAACTTAAAGAATACGTTCTGAAAGGGGTTGTAAAAGAAAGCTCGCAAGAGATTAGTTCGGTCAGTATTTCATTTAAAGATGGCTTACATGAGGGCGTCACATGTTCTCCTGTCACTGTAGAGTCTGGAAATGCTTGTGAGTTTAGTAAGGCTTACCCAACTGATGAATTCCTATCTACGACGGTCTTTGAGGTTCGAGCGAGGGATAGCAAAGGCAATACGGGCTCTGCGCAGCATGCAGTAAGTCGTGACGATCAAGCGCCAGCACAGACGATAACCTATCCTGAAGGTACGTCAATGACGTACGTAAATGTGGGGTTAGATGGTGAACGAACCACTTACGATGGTATCTACTCTCAAGATACGTACACCCCAGACAATGTTCAAGCAAGCCGCGATTTCCTGAAGATTGACTATGCGTATGCAAGTTTAGGGATTCAGAGCTCATTAAAAGGGATAGATTTTAGTAACTTCAACGCTAATTTATTGAAAGAGAATAAAATCCCTTATGTTCGTGTGAAAGTATCAGACGTAAATACCGATACGGTTTTAGGCTCCAACGCTAATAAGCTTAAGCTCGTCGTCAAGTACTACGTAAGCCAAAACAACGATAACAACTACTCACTTCAGCAAGTTATTGATACAACGGCATCAGATGACGATTACATCGCAAAAATTCCGCACGAAACGCTGTTAGATAGCAATGGGCGAGTTGAGGATGTCATTTATTACATTCCATTTGTAAGAGATATTTTGGGTGACAGCTTTAAATCGGTATCAGAAAACAGTAGTCAAAAGTTAGTCATTCAAACCATCGATGAGTCTGATAACGAAAGCACTCCAAGAGAAGTATATTTTAGAAGTAGCTTTGACCTACCAACCATAAAAGTGGTGACACCATTTATTGGTGCGCGAGCTCAACTTGAAGGGTTGAGCCCAAGTGGTGAATTCACTTCACTTGCAAGTTGTACCACTATCCAGCAACTGGAAAGTGACCAGTCCATGGCTCTTGACGTAGCGAGTTGTGAAACCACAACTGACGTAGTGAATTATGATTTCATGCGTGTTCGTTTAATTGGTATCGAAGGCAGTGAGCCATACTATTACCAATGGAAAAGAGATCCAGGGACCAAGAAAGTAACGGTTGACTTAAACAAGGCCAATATTGGTGTGTATTTTAAGCTCAAAGGTTCTCAAACTTACTATATTACTGAACTATCGACATATCAGACTGGTTTGTTTGATTTCCAGTGGGATCAAGTGACAGCGGGAGAGAAAACTTCAGAACGTGCGATTCAAATTCTTGATGAGGTGCGCTACGCGTTATCAGGTACGAATAACAACTCATTCTTTGGGTTTGACCCAACGGTTGTGTCTTATGCAACCAATGAAATGCTTGCGACTAAAGCGATTCCAGACAAGCCATCAAATGACTATCTACACCGATTCCTTGTTGAAGCAATTGATAGTATTGCCGAGAGAATGCCAAGAAATAACTCATTAGATTTTGCATCTGCTATTTACGATGATTTTAGCTACGATGGAAAAGCAAATGGTGTAGGGGCAGGAGGAAGTCAAGTTACGCTCGATTCTTACACGTTTGGCGCTGAAACTTACCGAAAAGATCTGGCGCAATCCTATTATGAAATCATGGCGAGCAAATACGGTATTGAGACCAATATCGCGCAGCTCTATGCTGATGATATTTCGATGGCTAATCCTGACTTAAATGGTAAGAACATTTTTGATACAGAGGGTAGCAGTATCGATACCTTGCCTCCGCAGCCAAAATTAACCATTGAAAGCGGTAGAGAGACGATGGTTGGTAATAGGCTTTATATCGCTGGCGAGGTTGTTTCTAAAATTGTCCTAGACGATCCTTCTGGTATTGTAGGAACCGACGCTTACGGTCCGAAGTTTAGCACGATGTGGTATCAAGCCAATGAGCCAAATATTGAAATACCACTGGACATCAACATCGTAGAAAACTCAGGCAACAGCAATGCTTATCGAAAAGAGTACTTCTTCACCCTTAACTCCCAGTCTAGTGAACTAAAAGACATTATAGAGTTTGCCGTGGAGACCAGTGCTATGGACCCACATGGCAATGCGTATGGTTATAATGGTAAATCTCCGTTTATAGAATCGGTGTTTATTGATAACGATTTCCCTAAGGCCAGTTACCTTCCACCCAATGATGTCGATGGTAAACCTGTAGAAAACGGTATTTATTTAAATGCGAACAATACTCATGAATTAACCTTCAAGGTTGAGGATATTGTTGGTGATAAGCTTGCCTCGAGGGGCCTTGTTTTCTACCAGCAAACCGGTGAAAAAGTAACATACACACCAGAAAACTTTGCAAGTAACTCGAAAGACGCGTTTAAAGTCAAACTATGTACGGGAGAGATTTGTTCAAATCAAGGCTCTACGATTTATCCTGGTGATGGAGATTGGTTAGTTGTTGCCGCAGCAGAGGACAACTTAGGTAACTCCGTTTCAGAGTTAACTAGCACCGCTCCGAGATTCAATATTCGTATCGACTCTGAAGCTCCTATTGTAAAAAGTGAGCAGGTTCAAAGCCGTTTAGGTGGTAATAACCAATGGACACCTGTCATTGATTGGGGGACGTTAAGCTCTGGCAATAACGTAAAAATAGATTTGCGCCGCGGATCTGGTCAGGCTCTGACATTAGAAAGCTGTGACCCTCTAACAGAGGCGTGTGACGTACCATACCTAGTTGGTGAACAGCCTGACGTCAAAGTCCAACTGGTTTCAAAAGCATTTGATTACGATGAATGGAATGAATTTTACGTCACTGCGACGGACAACGCTTACCCTGCCAATGTTAGTACAACAGGGAAATTTACCTTCCAAGTCGATAACAAAGGCCCTGAAATCATCCTAAATACGCCTTGGGTTGAAGACACATTGTCCAAAGAGAACTATGTTATAGGGCGTGAGTTCAACGTGCGATTTAAATCCGTAATAGACGATTCAGACCTTGAGCAAGTCTCGCTGTATCAAAGTGGTAAAGATTCGCCAATTAAGACAATTGTGCCAACGGATTCATCTAAAGAGTTTGTCATGTCTCTTATCAAGAGTGACACAGATAAAATAGACATTTCTGAAGATGAAAAAACAACGTCATTATATGTAAAAGCAACCGATATTTATGGTTTTGAGTCTAGTTCTAACGCGCACAAGGTTATTCTTGATCGTGATGGACCAACATTAGGATTAAGTGGTTTCAATGCGAATGACTACTACTTAGGTAACTATGTCTTTGACCTAACGGCGCTAGACCTAAATGCAAACGGTGATGTTTCAATTAATGGCGTAAATAGAGAAAGCCTAGAGTATTGGACGTTTAGCGATCTGGAACCATTACCTGGCTCTCCTGGTACAAAAATCAATGAGGATCTCAAAGTGAGTCTTGGTGATTTAGGTTCGGGTACACACAAGATTCGTTTAAAAGGGTCTGATGTTCGTGGCAACACAACCTTAACCAGTGATGAGCAAGATTTTACCGTCAAAGTGTACAACTCAATCCCGCAGGTGACGCTGGCGATGAGTTACACGGATGGAACGCCAATTACAAACAACACCATCTATCAAGATGGGAATATCGTACTTACGCTTGATATTGTTGATGATAGTGGCGTTGATCGAATTGACTCAACGTATAGATTCTCTGGAGAGCAAAACGGGACTAACTTTACGTTCTCAGAAACCGCAGATGGCACTTGGACTGCAACGTTGCTTTCTACACAAATTGCCAAAGATGGTAATTATGAACTTGATATCAAAGTTTATAACAAAGTTCGTTACCTTGATGAAAAAGACCGAAAGGTTGGAAAAGTAAACCAAACCTTTAGCGTACAGCGTGAAGGCGTGGTTCTAACAGTTGAAAGCCCGCTGGACTTCCAAAATTACTTATCTGATGGTGTTCTTGATGTCACCTTTACTACATTGAGTGCGGTCAAAGCCAAAACGTTAGAGTGTTGGGTTCGTGAAGAATACAACTCTCTAGATGCGCCACCAACTAATGAGCAACCAACTTCTGGTGTTATCAACGTATCGCAAGAACCTTACAGTTGTAGTGTCAATGTTGGGCAAAACATGACCAAAGCACCTGTTACTTTGATCACTAAAACCTTGGGTACAAATGGGCGTGAAACGATCAACAAGTTCAATTTCTCGATGGTGGATATTGATGCACCGACAGTCGTAGATGGTAACTCATACAGTTTTAAAGGAAGTGATGTTTGGTTTGATGAAGCTTTGAAGAAGAAGATGCTCACATTTGAGCTCTCTTTCAATGATGCTTTATCAGGCGTGAATACCGAAAGTTCAGATGAATATCCAAAGTTGGTTCGTAATCTTGGCAACAAAGCTTATACACCAACGACTTGTGCCAAAGGTGTTGGAAATATCAAGTGTACGTATTCTGAATCCTATGCCGATATTATTGATGGCCTGAGTACAACTCAAGAATACAAAATCAAGAACTTATCTGATTTAGCAGGAAACTTGACGCCAGAGCACGATCTACTGCTTGAATTACCTAAAGGTTCGGTAGTCGTCGAAATTACTGATCCGGTTGGAAACACAACCATTAATGGTCAGCAGCTTGTCGCCAAGTTCAGAATTAAGCTGTATGAAAACTCTAGACTAGACAATGTGATGGCCAGATTTGGAACGGAATCCTACAACTATAAAGATAATCCGGAGAAGTTTGCACAATTAGAGGTGTGTGCAGATGATCCAACCTACAAGTGTTCAACATTTACAAGTGAACTTCCTAGCGATGCGGATGGAAAAACGATCAGGACAACGATTACTGCAACGGATGTGTGGTCGAGAGTCGGTGAAGCGACCGTTGATATTAAAGTTGACAACACACCTCCAAGTGTTGGCGATGAGATTATCGTAACTGAATCGCCAACAAATCCAGATAATGTTCGTTTTCGTTTCGACATAACGGACACTGGTAGCAGCCTGGCAAAAGTAAACTATTCGGTTTTAAACCCAAGCTATCAAGAAGAAAGAGTAGAGGATGGGAACGGTTCATCTACGTACTTTGAACTACCGAAATCTCAGTTAGAGGGGCGTGGTTCAATCACGGTTGATATCAAAGCGACAGATAGCGTCGGACTGTATTCTGATATCAGAAAAGTCATTGATATTAGTGTTCCTAAAGTCACAGTTGATTTCGATGGAATTACGAGTTTGCAGGGTGGGAAACTGTTTTTAACCAAGGCAAGCCAGCCGTTTACGGTATCTACGGTGGAAGGAGAAAGAGTGAAAGCTTCACAATATTCTGTGGAGCTTATTCCAAGCCTCGGTGATTCCTTGCGTTACTCAGGTGATGTTATCTCATCTAGTGGTAATGGAATGATGAACTTTGCCGTCGATAACCAAGGGTCATATACCCTTAAGGTGACGGTGACGGACTCAGTTGGAAGAGAGAATACAAGCTTTGAATTACTAGGCAAAAGTTATGATGGAAAGGTTATCGAATCTATTGTTGATTATGACGCTCCAAGTATTTCGGGCTTAAGTGCTAATCAAACCTCTAAGGTGCCGACAAACGATAAGTATCAGCTAGAAATTAGCGCATACATTACAGATAAAAATTTAAACCTCGTCACGTCAAAAGCGGTGAGTGGTGGCAGCACTGTGGCTCCTCAAGCGATTACTGAGCCGACAACTGAAGCGGGGCCTTATGTTATAAGCTATTTGTTACCGAAAGGCGATCATACGATCACGGTGGCAGCAACAGACAAAGTGGATAATAAGAACGAGAGTTCTATTGACGCGCATGTGGAAGCTGCAACCGTTCCCGGGCTAAGTATATCTGCTGCTTCAAGCGCCCCTCTTTTTGGAGGCGAAGAGATTACGCTCGCGTTTAACTTTACAGAAGAAGTTACGAACTTTGATATCTCAGATGTCCATCTTGTCGCTAGTGATAACGGCGCAACAGGAACGTTAAAGCAAGATACGTGGTCCACTTCAGACAACGTTACGTGGACGGTTAATTACATCAGTCCAGAAAAGCAAGATAAAAACATAACAATACAGGTAGAGGACGATAGCTACCAAAGTACCAACACCATTCCTGGAAAAGGAAGCAGCTTAAGTATCGCGGTTGAAGGAACCTTACCAAAACTGACCAATGTGACATTTAGCCCCGAGCATCAGAGTGTGGGTCAAAGCGTGAATGTATCGCTTGAGTTTGACAAAGAGATCCAAGAGGCGACCGCTACGCTTGGCGGCAATCGCATTAGTTCTCTGTCAGCAACGGCAGATAAAAAGGTCTGGGTTGGTGATGTACAAGTTCCGAGCACCGCGCTGTTAAGTGTCGACTTGGTTGTTAGTCAGTTTAAAGATTTGACTGGCAACATAGGTGAGGATAACACCGCTCACGAATTGCCAATCACGCCAACCTTAGCTATTACGCCAGTGGGCAGTGTGGATGAAACGCATGCCGCCACGCTACAATTCGAAGGTACGTCGACACGTTTTGACGGCCAGTCCCTGCGTCTTGAAGTGAAAGCCCAAGGCAGCGCGACGGTATTGAAAAGCAGCAGCGCGACAGTACAAGCCGGTGGCACTTGGACCAGTAACGCGATTGATATGAGTCATCAAACCAATGGCACTTACATCGTGATGGTGACGGGGACGAACTCAGCGGGCATTGAAGTGAGTGAAAGCCAGAGCTTTACACTCGCGCAGTCTCTGCCAACGCTGACTAACGTGACGTTTACGCCTGAGCACCAAGCCATCGGCCAAAGCGTGACGGTGACGCTGGAATTCGATAAAGATCTGCAATCCGCCGCAGCGGAGTTAGGTGGTACAACGATCACTTCATTAGTGGCAACCGCGGACCCAAGTGTTTGGACTGGTGATGTGGTGGTACCAAGCACGTCAGAGCTCAATGTGGCGTTGCTTGTTCGTGACTACCAAGACTTCTCAGGGAATACCGGAAGTCAGAGCACGGCTTACTCCATGCCGATTACACCAGCCTTAGCTATTACGCCAGTGGGCAGTGTGGATGAAGCGCATGCCGCCACGCTACAATTCGAAGGCACGTCGACACGTTTTGACGGCCAGTCCCTGCGTCTTGAAGTGAAAGCCCAAGGCAGCGCGACGGTACTAAAAAGCAGCAGTGCAACGGTACAAGCTGGTGGCACTTGGGTCAGTGACGCAATGGATATGAGTCATCAAACCAATGGCACTTACATCGTGATGGTGACGGGGACGAACTCAGCGGGCATTGAAGTGAGTGAAAGTCAGAGCTTTACACTGGCGCAGTCTTTGCCAACGCTGACTAACGTGACGTTTACGCCTGAGCACCAAGCCATCGGCCAAAGCGTGACGGTAACGCTGGAATTCGATAAAGATCTGCAGTCCGCCGCGGCGGAGTTAGGTGGCACGACGATCACCTCATTAGTGGCAACCGCGGACCCAAGCGTTTGGACTGGTGATGTGGTGGTACCAAGCACGTCAGAGCTCAATGTGGCGTTGCTTGTTCGTGACTACCAAGACTTCTCAGGGAATACCGGAAGTCAGAGCACGGCTTACTCCATGCCGATTACACCAGCCTTAGCTATTACGCCAGTGGGCAGTGTGGATGAAGCGCATGCCGCCACGCTACAATTCGAAGGCACGTCGACACGTTTTGACGGCCAGTCCCTGCGTCTTGAAGTGAAAGCCCAAGGCAGCGCGACGGTACTAAAAAGCAGCAGTGCAACGGTACAAGCTGGTGGCACTTGGGTCAGTGACGCAATGGATATGAGTCACCAAACCAATGGCACTTATACTGTGATGGTGACGGGGACGAACTCAGCGGGCATTGAAGTGAGTGAAAGCCAGAGCTTTACACTGGCGCAGTCTCTGCCAACGCTGACTAACGTGACGTTTACGCCTGAGCACCAAGCCATCGGCCAAAGCGTGACGGTAACGCTAGAATTCGATAAAGATCTGCAGTCCGCCGCGGCGGAGTTAGGTGGCACGACGATCACCTCATTAGTGGCAACCGCGGACCCAAGCGTTTGGACTGGTGATGTGGTGGTACCAAGTACGTCGGAGCTCAATGTGGCGTTGCTTGTTCGTGACTACCAAGACTTATCAGGAAATACCGGTAGTCAGAACACGGCTTACTCCATGCCAATTACACCGACAATACACCTAGACGTTATCAACGATGTTACTGGAGTGGAAAGCGTGACAGTAAGTGGTAGCAGTGAACGATTTGAAGATGGTGAGTTCATAGATATCAAAGCAGTCGACGCTGATGGTACAGAAGCCACAGGCATGGCTACCGTGCTTTCAGACTCATGGACAACTGATTTAGATCTTTCAGGACTGAAGGAGGGGGTAGTGACGATTTATGTAAATGGTACCAACAAGCTTTCCGCCTCTGCCGAAGAGGCTCAAGCAACATTTAACTATGATCGTTTCGCAAGTACAGCCTCCTTAGGTGCTGTTTACAACCGATATTTTAGTGATAACAAAACTTTAAAAAATGCGGCATAAATAAAGCGAGCGTTTAGCTCGCTTTATTTCTTTGGGACTTTTTGTGATATTTATCAAAATAATTGCCTTTATTGATAAGTTACTCGAATTAATGAATCGTCTTAATACAAGGCTGAATAACTATAATAACTAGGCCAATGTTGCTTTTAGGTGTGTATGACGTGATTGTGATGGTCGCTCGGCAGGAGCTGTGGTGAATGTGTCGCGTTGAAAATCTTTTTAAATATTATATATTTACGCTCGTTTCTATACTCTGAGTATAGTGTTCTGCATGAGGTCGATGGGTAATACCTCACCTCTTTAACTCGCGATGAAGCAAATTTAATCCTAGCAAGCTTCAGAGCAGTTACTTTTGTGAGTGCGTAATGCGCTCACCTTTTTATTTAAACTTCCTCAGTAACAGTCAATTTGTTGTTTGTTGCTGAGGAGGGCACCTCATAAACTTCTGAATTTCCTCGTGCTTACCTGAAGCACACGTTACTACGATTTTTGTTAACTTCAGTCCATAAATTAAATTTTTTTAGATAGTAAGATTTTACCATTTTGACAGAGTGGGTGATGTTACTGGCTTTTATTGTGGTCAAATCGCATGTTTTAATAGTAAAAATCACCATTTTTTTGGTGTTTTTGATTTCGGGCGATTTTTCTATCTCGTTGAAAATAAATGGCTAAGTAAGTAGGATACGCAGACCAAATCGTACTTGTAAGCCTTATCAGCTTAATTGTCACCGCAGCCATATTTACGATGTTGGTTGTGGAG
The DNA here is from genome assembly GCF_033340375.1 of Vibrio sp. 1167. Classification (NCBI taxonomy): domain Bacteria; kingdom Pseudomonadati; phylum Pseudomonadota; class Gammaproteobacteria; order Vibrionales; family Vibrionaceae; genus Vibrio; species Vibrio sp. 1167. Next base: position 425,967 of record NZ_JAWOWK010000003.1, read on the forward strand.
AATTCAAATGCATTTAGTTTGCAAATTTATACCTAGCTCGAAGCTATCCTCCAACGAGCTATCTTATGTTCTTACACCGGACGAGTGTATAGGACAGCTTTCGCGTTTGCGAAATTCAGATGACATCCTTAGAAACCTCCCTAAAGAATTGGCGCAAAAGATTTCCATCTCTGCCAAAAAAACGACCAGCGCATTACTAGCTGCTATAAGAATCGAATTGGGAAAAGGCAATTGGGTGTCATTATCTACCGTTGCACGTCGGTCGCCATTGACGGACTCTCAGCTGCAAAGCTTCCCTAGACTTAAATCACTCGTTGACTCTGTACCTGCTTCGAATGAAAGCAAAGCTTTTAAAGCAGGATACAAGCAGGTTACCGACGATGTTGCTTTAGTTCGTAGTTACACGCATGTCCCCTCTGAGCCAAGCCCAGATCAAAAAATCGTTGTCGAGTTTGCAGGGCAGTGGTCTAGCAACGCGGCATGTTTGATGTTGGGAAAAACCGAAGCTCAAAAAGAAAAAGTGACTGTAGGCAAGGCTGATACAGAAAACAAACACCGCAGCCTCGCGACGTTTAAAGATCTCGATGCTGAAGGTAAAACGCTTTATATCAAAATTCCTTGCTCCGACCAGCCTCAGCCAATCTTGCTTAAACTCGCCGAAGACCTGCAACCCGTTGATAAAGAAACTCAGATGGATGAGTGGGACAACGTGTTGGTGCCAGTAGTTCCAGTTCATAAGAGTGATTCAGGGTATGTATCTATCGATCGCGGTTATATTTATGTCGTTTGGCAATCAGAAGTTTGGCGAGAAATCCAAGTTCAAAACGACGGACGCTTTTCTGATGTCGATCTATCACTCTACCAAAGCACTAAGTCCTCGCCTCAAAGATCAGTCGATATTAGCTTATATGACGAAGACTCCGAAGCATTTCTGTCAGGGGAAGCGTTTCAGTTGTACCAAGACGGTAAAAAAGTCTTTGAGGGTGTGTTGGACGAATATGCTTGCGCCCGTGTTTTTGGTCTTACTGCAGAAGAAGTTGAGGTAGTGGTTGCGGGTTGGCCCAACGAAGGCGAAACATACACAGAATTACTTCAAACCGAATTGAGTCCATTTAAGGCTGGAAGTAAAACAAAGAGAGAGCCTCTTGGTGTTCCTTTGCCTCATATTTGGCTTCCATACAAAATAAACGGTAGCGTACAAAGTGATGTTGCTCTCTTCTATTCTCGGACTCAACTCAATACTCAGCAACTCAATGAATTAAAGAGTGGAAATAATGAAAAAGCGGTTAAAGTTAACCTCAGTGATTATTCTTCCGCTCACAACTTTGATGCGAGCTCTGAACCTGTGATTTCGCTGCCGAATCTAGATACTCAAGCGCCAAGCAAATCAGATTACAATATCATCAGCCAAAACGAGCAAGGTGTTGCTGCCGCTGTTGTTAACTCACCAAGTGAAGGCATTGTAATCACATATAAAAGTAACCCTCAGTGCGATCAACCGGATGATTTTTTCCAACTGGCGTGTGTTGATGAAATATGGAGCCAAAAGATTTTTTTGCGCGAGGCTGAGTTTGTGGATGAGTATTGTAAAGAAGTCGTGTTTAGCGGTTGGTTACCAGAAGTTAAAAGGGTCAATCTCACTCGTCATTGCCGATCTCATAACTCAGATAAAACGGTCTTAATGTCAGTTATTTATCAAGACATTGAACTCACGGAACTATTATAAAATGAAACGAACAACGTTAAGTATCACGCTTCTTTCGACAGTTATGTTATTAAATGGCTGTGGTGAAGAAAGTAATCAAACTTCGAATACGGTAACAACACAATCCGTAGAAAAAGAACCTACTCAGAAGGCTTGTTACGATGTCGGTGAAACAACGTCACTCGATCGCATAGATGTAACCGGACCACGCTGCCAATGGCAAAGTGAGCACAACTTTATTGTTTACTCTGAAGATCTGTCCAAGCCTGAATACCCAGGTACACTTCCCGTAAAACCAGGCTATGCTGTTCGCAGAGCAAAAGAGTGGCCTCGTGAAGACTTGTCTGATGCGAGCTCTTATGACAAACCTCGAATTCAGTTTTGGTGGAATAATGTCAGCTCACGAGACCCTCTCGTAAACGATTACGAAAATGGCTACAAAATTTGGAGCGTGAAAATTGATGGGACAGATTTACGTTTAGTTACGGATGATATGCCAAGTATGGCGTCACCTCAGACCTTTGTGACGAGCCGTTCCCCTAATAATCGTTATGTGGCATACGCATACAGTTATGGCGAGCCTCTGATAAAAGCGATCTTTGACTTAAAAACGCAACAGACCATTCAGTTGGGCAGTGCGCGCACCAAGCCATATTTAGTCTGGGCGGACGACTCTAGTTACATCTATTTCTCAGATGGTTTTAAGCGTTTTAAATACACACTAGCTACGGGAACCAAAGAAGAGGTAGATGTACCGTTGTCTGAAGATACGGTCATTGTAGATGGCAAGTTAATCAATGCCGCGGGCTTGGGGGTGGGAGTTTATGACGCCAAGACACTCAAACGCTTATACACGATTTTACCTGAAAAAGAGTTTGAAGACTCCGTCGATATTGAAAAGCGTATCTACCGCCAAATTGCCATCAGCCCTAATGGAAAATACGTGTGGGCAGTAAACTCGTACCGTAAAGTGTTGATCAACGTTGAAGAAAAAACGTGGCTTGCGTTTTCTAAGGAAGGCGATGAAAAGAACGTTTATGCTAAAGTGGGCAATATCAGTAACAACGGTAATGAAACACAAAGAGGAGCAGCAATAATAACCATAAGACGTTATGGGCCAGATCTCCGTTATGAAATGAATGGAAATGGTGCTCAGTCATGGAAGGTGATTCAATCTGGTCAAAACACGATAACACCAGTGTTATATAATGCCGATGCTAATTATGGACGCTTTCTGGAGGTAGATAACGATGAGTAATAACTTTAAGTATTTACCAACAGATGTCTATTTGTTCGGTGTCGATTTTCCTAATATTGGGGATGCACAGACCCCTCAATATAGAGCGATTAATATCGAAAAAGATCTGACCTCATTAGAAGAGTTGAAAAATATCCGCCCTATGTCACGTCTTCCTATTGCCATAAATTTAGGTGAGGAAAGCGCTGCTCTTTGGGCGACAGACGATTTAGGCCGTTTACATGTACTCGGTGATTCAACGCAGAAAAACCCAAAAACCAACGTCAATCAGGTTTTGGCACTGCGTTCGCCCGTACATGAACTAACACAGAAGACGTATAAGCTGTCTTTTCCTGAATGGTCAATGCTTACAGAGTTGGCGATTGGTGCGCAGAGTAAGGCTCGCCCAATCAAAAAGGCGTGCGCAGACCTCGCTTCTATCTTAGAAAAGCTAAAGGGGTATGGCGGTGATCAAACGCTTAACTCGCTAGAAAAAAAAGTGGAATATGCTGTTACAGAAGTAAAGCGTTCACAGCTCGCACCAAAATATGAAGTAGGTACTCAAGCGCTAACTGATGAGCAAGTTACATATAACAAATGGTATGACTCTGTACCTGAAGATAAGCCCATTCGTGGTTTTATCGTGCCAACTTTTTCATTTCTCGCTGTAGCGTTTTCAACCGATGATTATGACCTCGCTATTGTTGATGTAAAGCGTTTCGACGAGACAACGAGTACACATAAAAGCTTACAAGAAGAGGACACTGTAACGCAGGCTAAACTTGATAAAATCAGCGGTTCGCATCGTCCAATCGCGTTGTTTCCGTTGGCGTCAGAGGATTTTACTGATGGCATGTACACCATTGAAGTGGTTTTCGACCGAGAGTTAGCAGGTAAAATTCCCGAATTTGCCCAGAATGCCACTAATGTAACCAAAGAGTATGATGAGTTTGGACTTATCTCCAGAGTCACCTACGAGCTACGAGAGTACATCACGCTTAGCCAAACGACACCGTTTGGTAAGATCGCGGTTGTTGCGGGCGACATGATCTCACTTGAAGAGTCTTTGATATACCAATTTCCTACGCAGTTTAAAGCTCTACAAGCCTTCCGAATGGGAGAGCTTGAAAAACTAGAGAATAGCGGAACGACTGCCAGTATGAGTGCTGCGCTGTGGGAGATTGGTACAAAAGTTACGCCAAGTTTGGTTAATGCTGGCATTAATATTCATCAAAATCCCTCCAGTAAACACGACGTGGTTGGAAGTTTAGCAAACACGTTTTGGGGGCAAGTAGATAAGGGCGCATTACCTCCAGCCATGATTTCGGCATTGGAGTTTTCATTTGGGGTATCGGCTACCGCAGCAGCTTACCAAACTCTTCAAGATTTACGCCAAGCGGCATCGGAATCCGAGCGTGCAGCACAAGTGGGCTTAAAAGTGCTCCTCAAAGAGAAGGGGTTTGACAAAAGTAAGTTCTTTACCAAGGTGATTGAACCTGCGAGAAATGGTAATGCCCACGTTGTGGCGGGGAGTGCTGCTAGAACGTGGTTGACAGGTAACGGCAGTATCAAAAGCTTTTTGTCGCCCTTTGCTGGTGCAGGGCTCAATGCAATCAACACCTTCTATGAGATAAAAGCGATCACTGACAAAAGCGAGCAATTACGCTTAGCAGAAGAGAAAGCTAAACTCAGGAAAAGTTATTTTGAGCAGGTATCACGCGATTATCTGAACTGGGTACCTGTCTGGAAAGAAAGTCTGAAGAGCGGGGAATTACTACTTAAGCAAATCATAGATAAGTTAGGCGACAATGTAACGTTTACTGACAGCATTCCTAATGACGTTGCTGAAGACAGTGCAATGTTTGTTAAAGACCATAAAGGTGCCGGTTTACGTTTGGTTTTTCCTTTTGATAACAACCAGGTTCAAGCCCCTCACTTGTCATATTTGGCTGCTGTCGATAAAGAATTATCTAAGATTCCAAATGCCGTTGTTGAAATCGAAGGGCATGCCTGTCAAAACGGTGATTCAGAATATAACCAAAACCTTTCGCAGCAGCGAGCGCAGCATGTTGCTGAGTTCTTTTCTTCAGTTAGTGACATTCGATTTTTTGGCGAACGTCGACCGATAGTCGAGGTACCAAACAACGAAATCAAACGCGAAAACGCGCAACTTAATATTAACCGACGTGTTGAGGTTCGAATCTACCTACAAGAGTTTGCGGCGAGAATTCCACCGAGTCGACTCGGCTTTAAGGCTATGGAGCAAGCGCGTTTAGCTCAGTTAAATGCGAACTTGGGAGAAGAAGCAATTGCAAAAGAGCTCAAGCTAGCTATCTTCGAGATGATCGTTGGTATGGCTTGCTATGCTCCGATAATAGGGCAGGCAGCAAGAGGCTTTTTCGTTGTCAAAGAAGGCGGAAAAATGCTGATGAGTGGTGCCCAGTTGCTTGACTCTGCACTCTTTGATTATTACTTGTCTTCTTACAACGAGGTTAGAAAAAGCGTATCTGCAATTGAACAACTTAGCCATGAAACCACAGAGATTATTGATTCATTGGCTGAGATTAATACGCAATTGACTGAGGTGTATTTTACGTCATCAGATGCGTTAGTTGAGCACTTAGGAAAAGCTACGGGTGCAAAGGAGCTGATTAAGCGCTATCAACGCCGTGCACTTGCTATTAATGGTTTGGTGCTTTTGATTCAAAGAGCTTGTGCTGAGGGCGAACAAGAGTTCACAGAACAGTGGCGAATATTAGCTATCGATGAATACATTCAGCGATATATTGAAACCGATGGTTGGATATTAAACACAGAGTTAAAAGAAAACTTGTGCAACTTGTGGATCCAAGAACTCATGCGTCGTGAGGGACGCAAGCAATTAGTTGAAAGTTACGGTGAAGAAATAGCTGAACAAATCATTACTCGTAACAAAGCCAACTATATTGCTCCAAAAAGGAAAGACGTTTCTGGGGCGTTTAATGTCGCGTTTCCAGTGCAAGACAAGCTCTATAATCGCGATCAACAACGAGGCTTAGTGGAGTTTGCGACACAGTTTAATGTTGAGTCTAAAAAATTATCAGAAGAGGACCTAGGGTTCGTTAGGTTATTAGTCTCTGAGCCTCATGACAACTCTAAATGGGTCACCTTTGATGAGTGGGAGAAGGTACGATTAAAAGCAAATAAAAAGGTGCGATTATCGCCTTTCCACCGTTTGAAGTGGCAAATGGTGTTAGGCAAACAAAGTCTGAAACAGATGACGTCAAATGTGTTTCAGTGTGAGATGTCTTATCAGCGCACTGACGGTTTACTTAATACCAGTGGACCTAAGTTTAATTTGATGTTCAAGCCGATGAAACACGAGGAATTTAGTGTAGATCCCAAAGGTGAGTTGGCCGAATTTTTTGAGGCGGAAAAAGCAGACGGCAAAGTCCTTATTGGTTGTGAGTTTGAACCGTATTTTTACTTTGGCGATGATGTCTTCTCTGGAGTGAAGCCTTTGATCGCTAAGCACGATTTAGTCGATTATAGCGGATACTTATCTCAAGTTGCTCTCGGTCCGATTTTTGGGCAGGTGATAAAAATTGACTCCCAACAAGATGTACTCAAAGAATATGTAAACAGCGGTGGCTTCAAAAATATGACCTATGAGTTCACTCTATCTGGAAGCAACTATAAGCTACCAGTACGAGTGGACAAGACAGTCGGACGATTTATTACGTCACCTAGACAGATTCCTGTAGGAGTCGATACAAACCATAACTATACACTCTCTGCTAAATCGGGCTTTATTGCGAACGGAAATAGTGTGTCAGAGAAAGATTTGTTAACGCTAGATTTTGTCTTACATAGTAAAGTTCATAAAGGCCCGACAAAGCCTGTTATCGATGACATTAAGCACAGTGCGATTGCGGTCAACTACGGAAATAAACGACAGTTTATGAACGAAGACAGTATGTTCACTACTGCTGATGAGCTCAAAGGTTTTGATTGGACTTCGAATAAGTCATTCGCTATGGAAGTTATGCTTATTGGTGGCAAGCACAGAAAAGAGTCGTATGAGGGACAAAACCTCGAATGGCAAAGTGTTCCAGTTTCACTAAAGCTATCTACTACTTTTGATAATGAAGCCGTATTCGGATCTGAAACTACCGCTGGTCCTGAGTATCTAAGTAACCTTACTTATATTGGGATACTAAAGAAAGACGGTTCTAAATGGACGCTAGATGACAGCGATGTGATTAACAAAAATATAGACGCAGATTTTGTCTCTGAGGCTCTATCCAACATAGACATGGATGAAGATTTCGATGGTAAGGTGGTCTACGCGTCTCGTTTCGAGTTCGCATTTAAAGCGCTGAACGGGCAAGAAATCAAGGGGCTTCGACCATTTGGACCCGTTGTCTCGACATCTGGTCGATTCCAAGAAGCAGTTCTAAAGGTGTCCTCTCTAGTACAACGTAATACAGCGGAAAAAACGCCGTTTAAACTTGAAAGCTTTGAGATGTCGTTGGGCAGGCAGTACAAAAATGTAGATGAGTTATCTTATTTTTCTGATTGTGAAGACCCAAGCTATAAAGTTGATAAAGATATGTACATCAACTGGGCAAAACTGAAACCTGAAGAGCGTACAGAACGTTTGGTAACTTGGATTAGAGACCCATACTTAGCAACTATCATTGAAGCGTCGATTCTCAATAAATAAAAAAACCGCCTTCGGGCGGTTTTTCTTTTCTTATCAATGGAAACTGAAGTAAGATTTCTCGCTTCTCGCTTCTCGCTTCTCGCTTCTCGCTTCTCGCTTCTCGCTTCTCGCTTCTCGCTTCTCGCTTCTCGCTTAACCCGCTGCAGAAATGTCGTATTTCTTCATCTTGTGGTTGAGTGTGCTCATTGGCAGCGCCAATTGCTCAGCGGCCTTCTTGGTGTGCCAATTGCAGGCATTTAAGCAATCGATGATTACTGTACGCTCGTATTGGCTGACAACGTCCTTAAGGCTCTTTGAAACGTCTTCTAAATCCACTTGTGCTTGCTGCTCGTAAGCAGGTTGCTCTGGGGTAGGTGAAGCTGCTTTCATGTCGATACTTGGTACATCTTCTGGGATTTGTTCACCAAACTCGATATGAGTGATGGTTTCAAAATCGGACAGTAGTACCGAGCGCTCGATGATGTTTTTAAGCTCACGCACGTTCCCTGGGTATTGGTAGGCAAGCAGCTGTTTACGTACATTGGCACTTAACCCTGGCGCTTGCGGCAAACCTAGCGTGTTGGTTGTGTGTTGCACGAAATGTTCAGCAAGGGGAATAATGTCCGACTTACGGGCTCTCAGGGGCGGCAATGTAATAGGGAAGACATTTAAGCGATAGAACAAGTCGGCACGGAATCCGCCATCTTTGATTTGCTGCATAAGATTACAGTGGGTTGCAGCGATAACGCGCACGTCCACTTCAATCTCTTTGCTGGTACCGATAGGGCGAACTTTACGCTCTTGCAGTACACGCAGTAACTTCGCTTGTAGTAGCATTGGCATATCGCCAATTTCATCTAGGAAAAGCGTGCCGCCGTTGGCTGCTTCAAACAAACCGACTTTGTCTTTGTCCGCGCCCGTAAATGAACCTTTCTTATGCCCAAAAAGCTCAGATTCCAATAACTGCTCTGGAATAGCCGCACAGTTTTGAACGATCAAGGGTTGTTCTGCTCGGTTAGAGTTTTCGTGAATGTATTTCGCGATCACTTCTTTACCGGCACCAGTCTCACCATGTAACAGAACGTCGACAGGAAGAGATAGCACCTTATCAAGGCGATTCAAGACATTGAGCATTTCTTCGCTCTCTGCAATAGGACCTTGATAGGCTTTCTGGGTACGTTTTTTGAGCTGAGTGTTCTCGCGCACTAGGGCTTGATTGTCGGCATTGAGATTTTTTATTACTTGCCCGTATTGCTCTAACCAAACGGCTTGGCGAATATTACTCGCTGCCATTCGACAAAACTCCGTCAAGGCTGCCTCGTTGTCGATGACGTTCAAATCGAGTAAGACTAACAGCCCAATGGTTTTGCTTTCGCTATCAATCAAAGGCCAAGCCAGTAAGTTCTCGCTTTTTAATCCCAGTGTCTGTTCTGTTTGATAGATGCTTTCGCAGTCATAGCCGTTGTACTTATACAACTCGTTAATCAACACCACTTCACCATTACGAATGGCAAAGTTGAATGGATCGTTCTCACTGGCTGAGTCTAACTGTAATGCTTCCCAAGGGTGGGAAACGATAGTTTTATCGTTATGGTGAGCGGTACTTGGAATCAACGCCTGCCCAGTCTGGTCCAAAACGTAAATGATGCCGTGCTTTGCGAGGGTCATTTGTCTCGCAGCGGTCAACACGGCATCCAAGGTTTGGGTAAGCTGGCTGCGATCAGCCAAAGACTGACTGATCGCAAGTAGGGCGTTACTAAGTTCGCTATGGTTAGCTGAACGCATAGGTTAGTGTTCCTTGCTCATCGACAGACACTTCGATTTGCGTATGTGAATCATCCTTGTCATGCACTAATAGCTGAGTCGATAGTTGCGGCAGTAACTGACGGTTGATGACCGCGTCGATGTTACGCGCGCCCGTTTCAGCAAGGCGACAGTTACCTAGTACGAACTCAACCAAGCTTTCTTCGTAGCTCAGAGACAACTTGTGATGGCTCTGTAGACGCTGAGAAACTTTGTTCAGCTTGTGGTGAATAATTTCTGTCATTGCTTCATCAGACAGCGGAACAAATGGTAGTACTGACATACGTGCCAACAGCGCCGGCTTGAAGTGTTGGTTCAAAGTAGGGCGAATAGCTTCTGCGATGATGTTTGCATCGATGTCTTTGGATTGATGAACCAAAGATTCGATCTCATGCGTCGCAAGGTTACTGGTCATGATGATCAGCGTGTTCTTGAAGTCGATTGTGCGGCCTTCGCCGTCGTTCAGCGTGCCTTTGTCGAACACTTGGTAGAACAGGTTCAACACTTCAGGGTCGGCTTTTTCCACTTCATCAAGAAGAACAACAGAATATGGACGTTGACGAACCGCTTCTGTCAGCATGCCGCCTTCGCCGTAACCTACGTAACCCGGAGGTGAACCGATTAGGCGAGATACCGTGTGCTTCTCTTGGAACTCAGACATGTTAATGGTCGTCATAAAGCGCTCACCACCAAACATTTGATCTGCGATCGCACGGGCCGTTTCGGTTTTACCCACGCCACTTGGGCCAACCAGCAGGAATACGCCTGTTGGTGCGTCTGGGTTACCTAGACCAGCTTTCGCAGTTTGAATGCCTTCAGACAGTGCATCGATAGCGTATTCTTGGCCTTTGATGCTTTGTGTTAGGCTTTCTTTCAGTTTTAGCGTGGTTTCTGCTTCGTCTTGAAGCATCTTACCCATTGGAATACCAGTCCAGTCCGAGATCACATGGCTGACTTCATCTGGGCCCACTTCAAAGTGAACCAGTGGGTTGCCATTGCGGATTACATCTAGCTGTTCTTGGCAGGCCGAAATGGCAATGCGAACGGCTTCTTCATCCATTTCTGCATATGGAGAAACGTCTTGCTCTTGTTCTGAATCTTCGTCTGCAACAAGCTCTTCTTCATTTGTTTCGCCAAAGACCAGTTCATGTAAGCGAGAGCGTAGAGCAATCATCTCTTGGATCTGCTCTTTTTCTTTGTGCCATTGCACTTCTTGTTCTGCTAGCTCTTCTTTCGTTGCTTCCATTGCCTGTTTTAGATCTGGAATGTTAGCAAGGCTGTGCTTGTCGCCAGTTTGCTGCAGAGCGTCACGCTCAAGAGCTTCTAGCTCGCGCTGTTGAGCTGCAAGTTCTTGCTGCAGAGTCTCAACAGAAGCAGGAATGGCATTAAGGCTGATGTTCACTCGTGCACACGCCGTATCTAGTACATCGATCGCTTTGTCTGGCAGTTGACGGCCAGAGATGTAACGAGCAGAAAGTGCTGCCGCAGCAGTGATAGCATCGTCACGCACGTAAACGTTATGTGATTTTTCATAAGCAGGGCGCAGACCACGAATGATCAATGCTGCTTGTTCAGGAGATGGTTCGTCGAGTTTCACCAATTGGAAACGACGTGCAAGGGCAGGATCTTTCTCGAAGTACTTCTTGTATTCCGACCATGTTGTTGCGGCGATGGTTTTCACTTCACCACGTGCTAGGGCTGGTTTTAGCAAGTTTGCCGCGTCACTGCCGCCCGCTTGGTTACCGCCGCCAACAAGGGTGTGTGCTTCATCGATGAAAAGAATGATAGGGGTTGGCGAGTTTTTCACTTCATCCAATACTGCGTTTAGGCGTTTTTCGAATTCGCCTTTTACGCTTGCACCAGCTTGCAGAAGACCCATGTCCAGGCCGTAAAGCTCAACACCTTTGAGGTTGTCTGGTACGTCACCTTGTACAATCTTAAGTGCCAAACCTTCTACTACTGCGGTTTTACCAACGCCCGGTTCACCAACAGCAATAGGGTTGTTTTTACGGCGACGAGCAAGAATGTCCACGATTTGGCGGATTTCTTGGTCGCGGCAGAAAACAGGGTCGATTTCGCCTTTGCGTGCTTTACCAGTGAAGTCGGTTGTGAACTTGCTCAGTGCTGAGCCATCCTCACGAGCTTGTGTTTTCTCTGAAGTAGCAACTTGCGCCTCAATAGAGTGGCTTGTTAGCTCTGCAAAGTTACGCTTAAGGCTGTCAGGGTTTACCGCTTCAAGGATAGAGGCATAACCATGTTGGCCGTAACGGAGAGGGTTGCTAACAAGAGTAAGGAGTAAGGCACCAGAGCGGATTTGTGTTTCGGATAGATCTAAAGAAGAAACCAGCCAACTTTCTTGCAACCATTCGATTAATAAAGCAGAAAAAACAGGTTTGCTGCCATTTCCTTTGGCGTTGGTGTCGAGTGTGGATCGAACCGATTGTCTTAATAAGTTCTCAGAACAATCAAAATGACTTAATAAGACGTCAAAATCACTATTTGGCCTTTCTAATAGACTCAGTAAATAATGCTCAATTTGAACTTCGTTTGCTTTTTCAGAGACTGCAAGTGCAGCGGCGTCTTCTAATGCTACTTTTGCAATCGGGTGTAGACGCTGAATTAATGAAGAAAGGTTTATATTTATCATAGCCATTTTATTCTTTAGAGGAAAAGAGGTAGCAGCTATTATACTAAAAGTGATTGCGTTCTTTTTTTATCAAGATATTTTGACTATCGTTTGTTGGTTATTTTTAATGATTATTGTGACATTAATGTTTGTGGTTATTTTAATGGCGTTGTTATTCTAAATTAATTGATAGTAAAAGTGTCGGATTTATTAGTTTTAATGACTTTATTTACACGGTTTTATATGGTTATTTTCACTTTTTAAAGTTAGAACAATTTATTATTATCTTAATCCAACTTTTTGGTTTTTTATCCAATAAATTGTACTCAAGATATTAGTGAATAATGTCTTAATTTATTTAAATTGTTGTTTTTATTACATTTTTAAAGTTGGCACGGACTTTGATTATACCAAGTGGTCGCGGTGATAAGCGATTTGGTGATTTAAACAAAACAGATTTTAGAAAAGGAAATAGCGATGCCAACTCCAGCATATATGTCTATCCAAGGTGAGACTCAAGGCCATATTACTAAAGATACTTACTCTGCAGATTCAGTAGGTAACACATGGCAAGAAGCTCATGTTGATGAGTTCCTAGTACAAGAACTTGATCACGTGCTAACAGTTCCACGTGATCCACAAAGTGGTCAGCCAACTGGTCAACGTGTACACCGTCCACTTGTTGTAACTAAAGTTCAAGATCGCTCATCTCCACTACTATTCAACGCACTAGTATCTGGCGAAAAACTTCCTGAGTGTGTGATCCGCTTCTACCGTACTTCAGTTCAAGGTAAACAAGAGCACTACTACTCAATCAAATTGATTGATGCGCTACTTGTCGATATCCAAACTCGTATGAACCACTGTCAAGACGCAGCAACAGCTGACCGCGTGACAGAAGAAGTGCTTAAGTTCACTTACCGTGCGATCGAAGTAACTCACGAAAACTGTGGTACTGCGGGTAACGACGACTGGCGTGCTCCACGCGAAGCTTAATTGCTCGTCGCGTAAAGATTCAGGGCCAACGATTGTTGGCCCTAATTCGATTATTTGTATCAGGTAAAAGATATGGTGAATGACGTAGAATTTAAATTTGAAGTGCCTGGATGTGGGCATGAATTTCGGGTTGAGAGCTTTCATGTTCATGAAGAGTTATCTAAGCCTTTCCACATCAATCTCTCATTACTTTCACTTGATCCAGATATCTCGTTCGATGAGTTAATACGTAAAGCAGGAACGTTGACACTTTACGGACAAGGTGTTGGGGCTGCGCGCGTGTTCAACGGCGTGGTGAATGAAGTTCGTTACTTAGGGACTGGACGTCGTTTTTCTCGTTATCAATTAGTCTTGGTTCCTCAAGCTTGGTTCTTATCTCAGCGCCAAGATTGTCGTATTTTCCAGCAAAAGTCAGCGCAAGACATCATCACAGAAGTACTCGATGATGGGGCAGTCACCGATTACCGATTTGAAGTGTCGGGTACTTATCCTCCAAAAGAATACGTTCTGCAATACCGTGAGTCTGACTTGCACTTCGTGCAGCGTATGATGGCTGAACACGGTATGTGGTATTACTTTGACCATAGCGATTCAAATCATACGATGGTCATTGTCGACAGTAATGACGCGATTGCACCTTTGATAAGCTCGCCACTAAATGCTTCTTACATTGGGCCGATTGTTTATCATGCCGATGGTGGCGGTGTTGCCGATCGCGAACATATCTCTGATCTCGAGTTAGTTAACCGCGTTAGAACAGGACAGGTTACGTACACAGATTACAACTACGAACACCCTAAAATTCCACAAGAGATGACACAGGCTGGCGAGCTAGACCAAGATCTCAAGCAGTTTGATTATCCTGGACGATACGTTGACCCGCTGATGGGTCAGGTGAGAACCACGGAGTGGATGTCGGAACACATAGTCGATAATCAACAAGTGGAAGCAACGAGTGACGTAATGCGCTTAGCATCTGGTTACAGCTTTAACGTCAGTGACCACCCGCGTTCTGAGATTAACCGCGATTACCTTATGTTGTCTGTAATGCACACAGGTCAAGATCCGCAAGTGCATGAAGATGAAGCGAGTGGTATGCCAACCACTTACTACAACCAGTTCTCGTGTATTCCACGTGATGTGGTGTTTAAAGCGCCTAAACTAGCAGCACCAGTGGTTGATGGCCCTCAAACGGCGGTTGTTGTAGGACCAGAAGGTGAAGAGATTTACACCGACAAGCTTGGTCGAGTGAAAGTACAGTTCCATTGGGATCGCTACGGTGATAACAACGAACATTCAAGCTGTTGGATTCGTGTAAGCCAATCCATGGCGGCGCCAACATGGGGCGCAGTTTATTTGCCGCGTATTGGCCATGAAGTCGTAGTGACTTTCCTTGAGGGGGATCCAGATCGTCCGTTAGTTACGGGCGCAGTTTACAACGGTTTGCATTTCCCACCGTACTCTTTGCCAGAAAACAAAACTCGTACCACGTTCCGCACGCAAACGCACAAAGGAACAGGTTACAACGAGTTGAGTTTTGAAGACGAAGCGAACCAAGAAGAAGTCTATATTCACGCTCAAAAAGACATGTCGACCAAGGTGCTCAACAACCGTTACCGTGATATCGGTCAAGATGAATTCTTGAAGGTTGCACGTCACCAAACGAATGAAGTTCATGGTGACCATAAAGAAACCATTCATGGACATAAAACGACACAAGTAAACAGTACGTTTACCGAGACAGTCGAGCAAGACGTTACCGTCACATACAACGCGAACGAAGCCCAGTATGTGAAAAACAATTCTGACTTAGAAATTGGTGATAACCGTACGACTAAGATCGGTAAAAATGATGACTTAGATATTGGCGAAAACAGTAACCTTACTATCGGTGCGTCTAAGAGTTCAGATATTGGTGCGGATGATAACCAGACGATTGGTGGCAACTTAACGGTATCAGTGAAAGGGAACACCGCTTATAAAGCCGATGGTGCAACGCAAATTATCAGTGGCGACAAGATTGTATTGAAAACGGGTGGTTCCTCTTTAGTGATGAACAGTGATGGTTCAATAAAGTTATCAGGCTCGGCTATTACGATCGAAGGCAGTGACAAAGTCGTCGTGAAAGGTGGCAACGTAGTGGTTAACTAACAATGGAAAAACAACCTCTTACAACAGAAGTAATATCAGAGCAGCAAGCCGAATCAACGGCTTGCTTTTCGCGTTTTGGAAGAATAGTGGCTATCAATGAGTCTACGGGCAGTGTGCGAGTTGATTTTGATGGTAACCCATTTAAGCAGCCACTCACTGCGAGACTAGGACGTGGCTTTCGTCGTTCTGAGCTGCAAATGGCTATCGATAATCGATTAAGTTGTCGAGTTGAATTTTTGAACGACGACTTAAGCTTGCCTCTTGTGACGGACATTTTCTTCTCCATTCTGGATGACTCTGACGAGTTTGTATTGCGAGCGAAGAAGATGGTTATCGAGACAGAACAAGAGTTGGTAGTCAAAAGTGGTGAGACAGAAACTCGCTATAGCGGGCGCGATGGACGAATTACCACTAAAGCGAAGTACGTCACTTCTCAAGCAGAAAAAGCACAAAAAATTCAAGGCGGAACGATCGCAATTAACTAATTACCTAGCATTAGCTAATTTACGTCGAGTTAGCTAATTACTTTGTATTAACTAATTGCAATCGCGTTATGGCACGCTAATAACGGATAACTAGATGCGACAAAGAATCGGTGTCGAGCACCTAAAGGCACCCATAACCAATCAAGAAGTCGAAGGCGCGTTAGCAAAAGCTGATCGCGCTGTGAATGACCTTTCCCAGTTGCCAGTAATATGGCTGGATTTCTGTAATGAAAAGCTGTCCATTGCTTCTGAAAGTATCGGGTTTTTAATCAGGCAGCGAGTTCAAATTCACAAAAGGGGTTATCCAAGTCGTGAGTTGGCGTATCTCAAGCTGATCGAACGCCAAATTGAAGAACTGAAGCAGGTGTACTTGTCGTTTTATCGGCT
The DNA here is from genome assembly GCF_033340375.1 of Vibrio sp. 1167. Lineage (NCBI taxonomy): Bacteria > Pseudomonadati > Pseudomonadota > Gammaproteobacteria > Vibrionales > Vibrionaceae > Vibrio > Vibrio sp. 1167. The sequence goes on from NZ_JAWOWK010000003.1 coordinate 442,041, forward strand.
AGCACCGGGGTTGATTCATCAGTTAAGAGGCCAGGAGCCAGAAATCTACAGCTGGCTGATGCTACAGGGCGAGTTGGGCTCAGAGTTGGATAACCTTTTGTGCGGATTGAGTTTACTCGAAGATATTGACGCTAAAACCGCAATGGTCATTGCCGTACAATCTCCGGTTGAATCTATGGATAGCACGCTTTCGGAGCTTATTGAGGGTAATGCGACATCCAGTGCGTTTTACTTTGAATGCTTACGTGTACGTCAAACATTAAGTGTTTCTCTCATCAAGCGCTGGCACAAAGCCAGCATCATTAGCTCTCATGTTGCTTTGCCACTGCTCGCTTTACAAGACGTGAAAGAGGGGATTGATTGGCTCAATGACAATGCAGGCAGCGAACAATATCTATTTGAACGTTTGATTACCAAACGTGACAGAGGCACTTGGTTCCGTCAGTGCTTTGGCATCGAACCAAATGGATTACCATCAGCGCAAGTGCTCACTTATGCCAAGTTACTTGAGTTAAAAGAGTTTGAGGCGTTTGATATCTCTTCTTCATTAGCACCTGTTGATTTTGCGCTGGGTGGTAATTGGAAACTGGTGCCCCAAATCATCGAGCACTTGGAAAGTCTGGAGGAAGCTGAAGGTGAAATTTGGCTTCAAGCCTTGTATGTCGTCTACGGAAAGCTTCTTCCTCTGAATCCGCAAGATGTTGGTGTCGAGTATGAATGGGAAGAGATCGTCGATCTGCTCAATGAGTGGGTGGAAGATGAAAAATACATCCAAAATCTACCAAGCCGCTTGGGTTACGCATTGAGCTTCGAGTCTACGTTAGCTGCGATGCAAGATGCTAACGTTGATGTGCTGTTCCGAGATTGGCTATGGCGTCAACTCTGTATTCAATCCAGAGCCTACGTGCCTTGGGATATGGCAATGCCGATTCATCAACAAGACTGGAACTTCAACAATTTAAAGGCCGCACCTTCTGCGAGCGAACGATTCAACTTAAGGAATAGCAATGCAGTTATGGGATATTGAGGCGCACCCTGAGCTATCACTTAAAGGTCGTTTTCAACGTGACGAAAACGGCGATGAAGTCTGGGTTGTAGTCGCCAAACGCACATGGCAATTCGATGGTGTGGTTTGGCACGAATTAGGTGAAAGTGAAATCTTCGATGATCCCCAATATTTGGGCGAAGAAGGCTTCTCTGCGATGAAAGTTGACCACGAGTTCGCGTATACCAAAGAAAACACAGATGTACTTGTTTACGGCAAAGCGCGCAGCTACGCGAAAAAGCCAGTGACATACCAAGAGTGTCGTGTGCTGATTGATGGTCATATCGATAAGACTCTCGCTATTCACGGGGAACGCGTATGGGTTGAGCATGCTGGCAGTATCACGCTGAGCAATCCAGTCCCATTTATTGAAAAAGACATTGATTACACTTGCGCGGTAGGCGGTGATTTACGTAACCGAATAGGCGGTGGTGTTGCCGATTCCAACAAAGAATTGCTTGAACAGAAAGTGCCCTCGATTTTTTATCCCCGAGAGGACTGGAGTGCCGCCGCGAAAAAACTACGCGTTGCGGGGTTCGGGCCAGTGCCTCCGTTCTTTGAGGCGCGCCAGAAGCTGGCCGGCACGTTCGATGACGATTGGATTGAGAATCGCAAGCCAATGTTGCCACTCGATTTTGATAAGCGGTTCTTCCAAAGCGCGCCTATTGATCAACAGTGCAAAGGCTTCCTTCGTGGGGGGGAGCGTTTGATGATGAGTGGTTTTTGTCATGATGACACGCTTTCATTTCGAATTCCTAAAGAAAAATACCGTGCGATCGCGACGTTTAAAGGTCAAAGTTATCAAGCTGATATGGCGATGTACACCTTATTCGTTGATGCGGAAAAGAAAACTATATCAATCAGTTACACGGCTGCGTTTCCTTGTCAGGGCAAGGAGCATTTGTTGGTGTCGACATCGATCACTAAGTTGGAAGAGGTAAGCGAGCATGCATAATTCAACAGGCCGTTACGTGCTAGGGATGGAAGTGATGACGCCAACCGGTATGAATTTAGATATTGCTAGTGCAGTTTCGTATGCTGATTTAGGAAGATTCGACCAATGTGTAGGGGATGATGGTATCGAGCGTTTTACTTACGCCAAAATCGAATACACCAAAGAAAGTGAGCAGTTTGAGAAAACGTGTGAATTAATCACCCACTTGCTTGATTCATTGTTAGCACAGTTACCACGTTCATTGAGACCAATACCTTTGCTTATAGCTGTGCCTGCGTCTGTTTCACTAGTAAAGGTGCAAGAATGGCTTGGTGAAAGTAACTATGCTGAATTTCTCTCTGTGGTGAATGCTGTTCATGCCAGTGGGCCCAGTTTCGTTCTCCAGGCCATGAAATCATTGGATAAATATGATGCTATGATGTGTATCAGTGTCGATTCCTTGGTGAGTTCGATGCAAACACTCATCGACGATGCGATGGTAATGAGTACCAATAATCCATGGGGCGTTATTCCGAGCGAGGGTGGGGCGGGTTTAATTCTTTGTCGAAAAAACACCGTAGAAACATTGAAACTTAAGCCTCAAGCGCAGCTTGGCTACATTGATACGGAATTAAACACTTCAGACCGAAGAGGCATGTTTCGACTTGTTCAACGTGCGAGTAAAAAGCTCGATTCATTTGGTGAAGTGTATTCCGATATGACGAACCTGCGCATGCATTCGGAAGATTACGGCTTTGCTCTGGGGGCGAAAGCAGAACGATTCACGAACCCAGAACAACCGCAGCTTATCAATGAGTTGTGGGGCACAATGGGTAGTTGTTCTTCTCTCGCTTTAATTGCCTTTGCGGTCAGAGAGCACCACTTTAAGCAACCAACTACATTGTTAATGTTCGACTTTCATGGTGACAAAGGAGTTCTCCAATTACTGCAATGTTAGTGGGCACTCATCGATCAAATGGCAATGAAAATATACTCATATTATTAGGTTGAAGTTTGTAACACGAAAAAGCGTATAACTCATGCAGTGAAAGCGTAAGTAAAAAGGTCTAATAAGTTAGTAATAATAACTAAAATAATAGGCTTACTGTTTGTTTTAAATACCAACCTTGATACAAGTACGTTCAAGAAAATATTATTCAACTCTAATAATATTTATTCTATCAAAGAGTACTAAGTGTCTAATAATCAGAGTACAGCCAAAGGATATATCGATCAGTTGGTTGTTAAAGCTATTGAGAAAAAGAAACTGAATGAGCAAAGGCTAGCAGAAAAAAATAAGCCGAAGCTTGAGTACGTGCTTTTTTCACAGTTTGATGTATTAGACAAGCTTCCTTCTAAAAATGGTAAGACAACGGTTTACCATCTTGCAAAAAAAGGGCAGCCAGAGAAGCAAATCTGTTGCAAAGTTATCAATGATGACTCGCCAGAATTTGCGAGCAAAATGTTGATTAACGAAGCGAGCAGGCTGGAGCTTTCTCAACACCCTAGCGTGGCTAACTTTGTAAAAATCGGCAACGAATTCGAACGCCCATATTTGATGTACGAGTGGATCCAAGGTGAATCACTGGCAGAAAAAATGGAGCGTCATTCTTCTAAAGGCTTCCGCCACGACCACATCGCTTGGTTGGTGTATCAACTCGCTGGCGCTCTAGAGTTTATGCATACAAGAGGTATCTGCCATCTTGATATTAAACCATCTAACGTATTAGTGAGTGAAGGCGATTACGTTAAGCTCATTGATTTCGGCGCTGCTCGTTACATTGGAGAGACAGAACCTTACGCAGAAGCAAGCTTGAGCTACGCTTCCCCTCTTTATATAGAAACTGGCATCGCGGAACCGCAAGATGATGTTTACTCTCTCGCTTTGCTCGCTGGACACCTATTTTTAGGATCAATATTTGGTGATGCTTGGAATAAGCAGTTAAAAGATCGAAAGCGTCCGGCTTTGATCCCGGCTCATATTTGGAAATTGCTGAAAGAAGTCATCAACAAACCAAGAGGGCATGGCTATACCGCTATTTCTTTTGCTCAACAGTTAGCGCGAATCGATACGCAATCAATTAGCTCAAATTCTAACGCACCAATTTTCAGTAGCTTGCGTAACGCGGACTTGCTGCTTACACACTGTAAGCCAAATGATAAAACGGCGTATGGTCGCTTTAAAATATTAGAGGCGAGCTTAGTGTTGAGTGTGCTGGCAACAGCAGGAAGTTATTTGTATCAACAGAATAAAGATCAATTGGATGCCATTTTTTCCCGAGGTGTCACTACTGTAACTCACGTTATTACGCCCTCTGAAACGGCTTCTTTTTTGGCTCAGCCTCCATGGAAAATCAAAGAAGAATTGTCTCAAGCTACTCAGAGTATTGATATGACAGAAGCTTATCGAACAGCATATCAAGCTCAGCAGTTAAGCCTCTCGAATTTATATGAAGAAAAACAGGCTCAGTTAACGTCGTATCAATCGTTAGCGGATGGCTTACCAATGGCATTAGTCGAATTACGTAAGGAGCTTGTCACCTTGCGAGAAACCCTTGTTCGTGACGGTGCTCTGTTTCCATATGCGGATGAGGCGTTGACTAAAGTGATGTCTGGGTTAAATGTCGCGTCTATCGATTCCATGAAAGTATCTGCCATAGCTGGCAGTCGAGATAAGCAGATTGCTCGCTTAATTTTAGATGGTGAAGCTAAGCTCGCAGAAAATGAAATGAAAGAGGCATGGTTGTTAAACCAGTCACAAGCCTATTTTTACAACCAAATCTTACCAAAGGCTGTGATGGAAAATATTAATGACTCCATCGATAAACATGCAGAGGCGCACTTTTACACCAAAGCAATTGAAGAAGCCGAATTAGCCAAAGCCTACTTCGGTAATACGCCAGAACTAGACAAAAAAATAAAGGATTTAATCGTCGCAAGAAGCGAATTTATTTTGTTTAGCACCGTGATGGAGCAATCCGTTTACGACAAACAAAAGCTACATGAATCCCTTGCCGATTTAGAACGGAATGCACCAAGTAAATTTACAGAAATCACGAAAATTCTAGATAGCATGGCGTCGGATGCGATTGAGCAGAGCCATCGATTATCTAAGCCAGCAAATGGCGCAATTGCGGTAGCGCGTGCGTTGAGAGATTACTTGACTGAAGGAGACGTGAATTTTGTCCAACATTGATATCGATCGTCTGCTTAATCCTATTTCTGATGAATCTCCAGTGGGAAACGATGCCCGTTACGAGTTTTGCTATGAAATGATGGAGTCCGAAGTGAAGAAATTCGGTTCCTTGTTTGGCGAAACAGTAGATTGGAGCGTGGTAAAAACGCACGCGACTGAAGTTCTAGAGCACCACAGTAAAGACTTAAAAGCCATTTGTTACCTCGTTCGCGCGCTAACAGAAGAGTTTGGTCTGCAAGGCTTTGAACAAGGGTTGAAGCTGCTTAGTGAGGCGTTAAATCGCTTTGGCGTTGAACTGTATCCTTCGCGAAAGCGGGGTCGAGATGGCGCGGTCGAATGGTTGAACCATCAGTTTAAACTGGTCAGCAGCAAGTTAGCGGAAAGCGCTCAGTCATGGGATTTGGTATCAAACTGCATTTCGACTATTGAAGAAGTGCAGCGTCAGTACGACGAGGTTTATCAAGACTCAGAAGCGGATTTCTTTGAGATTCGCACTCAACTCAATGTTTTATCTCAACAAGCGGCGGCTGATGAGCAGAGCGATGAAGCAGTCGTTAACGTCGAACAAGCGGCGCCTGCACCAGCTACGCAGCCTGCTGCCGCAGAAACGCCAGCGCAGAGTGAAGTGCAAACCGCACCGGTGAAGGCGGTTCCGCCGGCCCCTAAACCTGCGCCAGTTAAGAAAGCGGTGGCAAAAGAAGTGGATGTCGATACGGACTTCTCTTCGCCGACGGCTTCTAAGCGCACCTTGAAGAAGGTTGCGGAAGTCATGCTTCATGCGAACCCAAGTGATCCGCTGGCTTACCGGATTTATCGTCATCTGACTTGGGATGACATTGATGGTCTACCCGACCACCAAAATAATCAAACGCCTTTGAGCTTGGCAGTGTCGTCCGATCAACAAGCGGAATACCGAGATAAAGCTGACCAAGAAAGCGACATCGACACCATTAAGCGTTTGGAGCGCACATTAACGGATGCGCCGTTTTGGCTGACGGGCCATTACTTCGTGTATTCGATGCTTAATAACTTGGGCTTTGATGATGCAGCGTTTGCTGTGAAACAAGAAGTGACGCGTTTTGTTGAATCGCTAGAGGGCATCGAGCACCTCTCATTTAAGAATTCTATACCATTTGCAGATGAAGCGACCTTGAGCTGGTTATCGACTCAAGATACTACTTCTTCGACTTCTCAACCCGTTGTTCAAACGGTTGTGATTTCGCAGGAAGACTCGCTGCCAATGGAGGATATCACTCTAGAAAATCTAGGGGAATGTGCCGCAGAGCTTGCCCGTAAACTTGAGCTGGATAGCTCGGGACGTGGGCAGTTCATGCTGTATTTACAATTGATAGCAGCTTACCAGTCTGTTGGATTATACCCGTTGTGTTTGCCGTATCTTGAGAAGGGGTGGGAAGTACAAAAAGCGTTTAATCTCGCGAGCTGGGAACCCCACTTATCGTCACAGTTAGAAGACCTAATTCGAAAAACACTCCATCGGTTATTTGGAAGCAAGGATCTTCTACCTGAGAAGTATGAAGAGTGGAAAGCAATTTACGACTAATTAAAGAGTTAGATAAGGAACGAATTATGTCACGTGACGGCTCGGTGGCTCCTAAAGAGCGAATTAATATCCGTTATGTTCCAGCAACTGGCGATACGCAAGAAGACGTAGAGCTGCCGCTAAGCATGATGGTAGTTGGCGACTTTACTGCGCGTGCAGATGAGACACCAATTGAAGAACGTACTCCAATTAACATCGACAAAGACAACTTTAACGAAGTGCTAGAGGGCATGTCTCCAAACGTTAAAGTCAACGTTGAAAACCGTCTTTCTGATGAAGAAGGCGGCCAGATTGGTGTTGATCTGACCTTCCAAAACATGAAGGACTTCTCTCCTGAAGCGATCGCGAAAAGTGTACCTGAACTAAACAGCCTACTTGAGCTTCGCGAAGCCTTGGTTGCACTTAAAGGTCCTCTAGGAAACGTGCCTGCGTTCCGTAAGAAGATCGCATCGGTTCTTCAAGATGAAGAAGCGAGAAAGAAACTGTTGGATGAACTAAGCATTGGCAACGACCAAGACGCGAAAGAAGAGTAAGGGATATCATGTCTGCAGAAGCACAAGCGCCAGAACAAGAAGCAGCCTTAGTTGAATCAGGCTCACTTCTGGATAGCATTCTTAACGAAACACGTTTAAAGCCAAGTGATGAAGGTTTTGACGTTGCAAAACGCGGCGTAGAAGCATTCATCAGTGAGCTACTAAGCAGTTCGAACACAGAGAAAGTCGACCAATCTCTGGTTGATCTGATGATCTCTGAAATCGACCAAAAATTGTCTAAGCAAGTTGATGCAATTCTTCACAACGAAGAAGTTCAAGCGATTGAATCAACGTGGCGTGGCCTTAAGTACCTGGTTGATCACACTGACTTCCGCGAGAACATTCAAATTGAACTGATCTCTGCGAAGAAAGACGAAGTTCTTGATGACTTCGAAGACGCTCCAGAGGTGGTGAAGTCTGGCCTGTACAAGCAAATCTACACACGTGAATACGGCCAGTTCGGTGGTAAACCTGTTGGCGCCGTCATTTGTGATTACGCTATGTCAGCTTCGTCGCCTGACATCAAATTGATGGAATACATGGCTAACGTAGGTGCAATGTCTCACGCACCATTCATCACGTCGGCATCGGCTAAATTCTTTGGTCTAGACAGCTACGAAGAGCTGCCAAACCTAAAAGATCTGAAGTCTGTATTCGAAGGTCCACAGTACGCGAAATGGCGTGGTCTGCGTGAGCACGAAGATGCGCGCTACCTAGGTCTATGTACGTCTCGCTTTATGCTACGTACACCTTACTCTGTTGAAGATAACCCAATCAAGGCGTTTGACTACGATGAGCAAGTAACAGACAGCCATGATAACTACCTATGGGGCAACTCAGCGTACGCGATGGCGTCTAAGATCAGTGAATCATTTGCTAAGTACCGTTGGTGTCCGAATATTATTGGTCCTCAAAGCGGTGGTACTGTACAAGATCTACCGGTTTACAACTTTGAAGCTATGGGTCAAATCGAGACTAAGATCCCAACCGAGATCCTGGTTTCTGACCGTCGTGAGTATGAGCTAGCAGAAGAAGGTTTCATTGCGCTAACCATGCGTAAAGGTTCTGACAATGCGGCGTTCTTCTCTGCAAACTCTGTTCAAAAACCAAAAGTGTTTGCGAACACGCCGGAAGGCAAACAAGCCGAGATGAACTACAAGCTAGGTACTCAGCTTCCTTACATGTTCATTATCAACCGTTTAGCGCACTACATAAAAGTGCTACAGCGTGAGCAAATTGGTTCTTGGAAAGAGCGTTCTGACCTAGAAATCGAATTGAACAAGTGGATTCGTCAATACGTTTCTGACCAAGAGAACCCGCCAGCGGAAGTTCGTGGTCGCCGTCCGCTTCGTGCTGCGAAGGTTGAAGTATCAGACGTAGAAGGCGATCCAGGCTGGTACAAAGTATCGATGTCTGTACGTCCTCACTTCAAGTACATGGGCGCAAGCTTCGACTTGTCTCTAGTTGGTAAGCTAGACCAATAACCCATTACTGAAACCATCAAGCAGCCAGTGAAGACTGGCTGCTTTTTTCGTAGGACCGCATATGGAAAAAGGTTACCGTCTTTTAGAGCGGATCGAGCTAGGAGAACCAAAAAACTGCTACGAGAAAGTGGTGTCTCATAAGCATTTGATTGAATCCATTCACTCGCATCTCGCTGACTTGTTGAATACGCACTCCGGCAACGCAATGATCGACAATGAGTATGGTCTGCCAGATTTTAACGACGTACTTTCTAACAACACAAACCTCGTTCGCCATATTCAAAAAAACATCACGTCAACCATAGAACGCTTTGAGCCCCGACTGTTTAATGTCGAGGTTCATTACCGTGAAGACCACCATAATCCATTACAACTCGGCTTTGGTATTCGCGGCGAAGTTTCCCATAACGGCGGTAAAGTCCCAATGTCGATCGATGTCTACATGGGAACCGACGGCCAATTTAACGTTTAGTAGGTGCCACTTGAGTAACAGTAAATACTTTCAAGATGAACTCACGTATTTACGCGAGTCGGGTAGTGAGTTTGCCAAATATCATCCGAAGTTAACTCACTTTCTCTCTGAAGGAACTTTTGATCCAGATGTCGAACGACTGCTGGAAGGTTTTGCTTTTTTGACCGGACGCATCCGCGAAAAGATTGACGATGAACTTCCTGAGCTAACGCAATCTCTGATGACTTTGCTGTGGCCACATTACATGCGTTCGATCCCGTCTTTGTGCATTAGCGAACTAAAACCGCATACCGGAAGTGTTACTGAGAAAACCGTGGTGAAACGTGGTGCGGAAATGGCCAGCGAGCAGGTAGAAGGCACGCAGTGTTTGTTCCGTACTTGTTATGACGTCAATCTATACCCAATTACGATTACTAACATTGAACAAACTAACAGCCGCACCAGTTCGATGATTGATGTGACGTTATCGACGGAGCATGGCCTGGAACTGTCTCGGATCGGCTTAGACACGCTGCGATTGCATCTGCATGGTGAGATTCATATTACTCGCACCGTCTTCTTATGGATGTTCCGTTATCTAGATTACGTCGAGCTGGATGTTGGTGGCGGCTACAAACATCGTTTAGGGCCAGAATACGTTAAGCCAGCCGGGCATGAAGAGGACGAGGCGCTGTTGCCTTACAGCAAAAATTCCTTTGCAGGCTACCGTTTGCTGCAAGAATTCTTCTCTTTGCCAGATAAGTTCATGTTCTTCGACATCAAGGGCTTAGAGTGGCTAAAAGGCATTCCGCAACGCAGCACGGTCAAAATCAAATTCCACTTTAAGCGTGCTTTGCCTTCAGAAGTGGTACTTAAAGATAAACACTTAAGGTTGCACTGCACACCTGCGGTTAACTTGTTTGAAAAAGACGGCGATCCAATCCGCTTAGAGCATCGACGAAACGAGTACAAGGTGCGTCCACAAAGTAACACTCAGGAGCATTACGAGGTTTATTCCATTGAGCAAGTGGAGAGCTGGAGTAAAGACGAGCGTCGCCGAAAACCACTGATTGAATTTGAATCGTTTGAGCACCAAATCAACCAGCGTGATAAGCGAGAATTCTACAAATCCAAAGTGGGCGAGCGAGTAAGCGGAAGAGGGTTAGAGCGCTATATCTCATTCCATACTCACAATGGCGACATCGCGGATTTAGGGACTGAAACAGTATTGATGAAACTGCAATGCAGTAACGCAGACTTAGCGGAGCGCCTGTCAGTAGGAGATATCACGTACGCGACGCACAAATCGCCAACGTATGCGACGTTTAAAAACATTACTAAGCCAACACAGTCAGTAAGTCCTCAGGTTAATGGTGAACTTCAATGGCAGTTGATTGCCAACATGTCGCTCAACTACTTGTCTTTGGCCAATATCGATGTGTTGAAAGTGTTGCTCTCGACTTACGACTTCCACTCTCGAGTCGATAGACAAGCCCACCGCGCGTCGATTCATCGACTTGATGGCATTATTTCTTCAGAGATGAAACCAATCGATCGCGTATTTCGTGGTGTATCTGTGCGTGGTAACCAATTCAAGCTCGTGACGGACTCTAAGTTCTTCGTAAATGAAGGCGATATGTTCCTTATGGCCACGGTATTGAATGAATTTATCCGTTTGTATTCGAGTGTGAACTCCTTTACCGAACTAGAGGTGTTCGATGAAGCGACGGGCGAGGTTTACAACTGGGCAAGCCTAATCGGGCAGCAGACGATACTATGATTAACACACTTTCTGATAAGTCGAATGAGTTTAGTTTCTACCAAGCGGTGTTGCTGTTAGAGAAACACTACCAGTTGGAGCCAAACTCAAATTTTGTTGCCGTGGGCGAGAACAAATACTTCCATCAAGAGCGAATTGAGTTCAGCGTGTCGCCAAACCTGTGCTTTCCAAAGAGTGATATGGATTTTATTACTCATATGGAAAGAAACGGAAAGCAATATTCACGTATTGAGACGAACTTTCTTGGCTTGCATGGTTCAAGCTCGCCCCTGCCAGCGTCTTACACTGAGAAACTCGTCGGTCGTGATCCCGATGATAACCCAGTGAAGGATTTCTTCGACTTTTTCCACAACCGCTATACAAGCTTACTGTATCGTGTTTGGAAGAAATACCGATATCACGTGCAGTACAAAAGCGGGGCAAGCGATGCGTTTTCTGGGCGCATACTGCATTTGGCTGGTCTCTCTAGCGTTATGCAAGATTGTGAAGTCGCGGAGTTAGATCGAGCGAAAGTTCTGTCTTACGTGAACCAGTTATCTACGCGTACACGTTCACCTAAGCTTATTTCCGGTATTGTTTCGCACTACTTTTCACTGCCGAATGTGCGAATCGAAGAATGGGTTTATAGACGCGTAGAAATCGCTGAAAGCCAGCGTAACAAACTCAATCGTTCCAATTGTGTATTGGGGCAAAGCTTACACTTGGGACAAAGCATTGCGGATTTGAACGGCAAGTTTAACTTGTGTATCGACAACATTGATTTTGAAACGTTTAAGCAGTTTTCCTACGATGGTGAGTTACATAAGACGCTGGTGGGCTTGATGCGCTTTATTCTGCGTGACCCAATGTCGTGGGACCTAAAGTTGACAGTTAACCTCGACAGTATTCCAGAAAACAAACTGGGTAATGGAGAAGGGAACCAACTAGGTCAAACGTTCTGGCTTGGTAACCCAGGTGATAAAGACGCCAAAATTCGACTTATCGGAAGCATATAAGAAAGCCGCTCAACGAGCGGCCCTTTATGTTTTCCTCGAAGAGGTCAGAAAAGCTTAACGACTGATCGGCTGGTGCAGTACAACGGTAGTATCAAGCCTTTGAATGCCGTTAAATGATTCAATTTCATTACAAAGATGATGAATAGACTGCAGGTCGGGCGCTTCAATTAGGGCAATAATATCAAAGTTGCCACCAACAACGCTCGTTAAGCGAACCTCAGGGATTTCTTTAAGTGCATTCGTTACATCATTCTTCTTACCCTTTTCACAAGAGATCAGTAGATAACTAGCGGCTTTTCGCCCTTCATTTTCTACACGAATCTGTGCGGTATAGCCTTTGATAATACCGGTCTTTTCTAAACGATTAATTCTTTCTGCTACTGCTGTTCGAGACAAACCAATGTTTCGGGATAGATTCGCAATCGACTCTCGCCCATTCGACAATAGACTTGAAAGTATTTTTCGATCTAATTTATCTAAACCTTGTAAAGTCATGTTTGAAATCATGTGTTCTGCCTATTTTGTTTTTATATTGTTATTAAATCGACTCAGGGAGCGTAAAGTTATACAGCTCAGCAAGAGTGAATGGGTTTTTCTGTGTCAACGGAGTGATGCGTAAGCTCAAGTCCCTCCCTGACACTTTTATGTCACTGACAAAGCTGCCGTTATGAGTGTTTGTCAAGGTCGAGTCACCTAGCAATCTGTATATCGCCCATTGACCACTCTTATTTAAAACGTGCTGTCTGCCTTCATCGGTTACATCCTGGAGTGTGATACTAATATTGAAGTCACCATTTTGCGGTGGCCATGCCATTTCACGAATGCGGCTTGGACCGTGGTAGTAACTTATATTGGTATCTGCAATTTTTAAGCTCGCTCTAATCGCACTAGAATCAAGATCGAGTACTCTTGCACTAAACGGAATATGAACGCGGTTAGTGCTTTTATTAATTAATGTGTCTCGAATAACGTTATAGTTACGCAGTTGCACTAACAGAGCCGGAGAGATTGGCATCGTCTCGCCATCCACCTGTTTTGGCGTCCACAAATTGGTATCGTAGAACGGTGCAAAATTTTTCTGAATAAATGTGTCTAACAAGCCACCTGAAGCAAACAGTAATTCAAAATCTTCAATTGAGATTTCCTCGGTCGCTGTTAGATCAAATGGGTATCGTCCTAGCCCTATCTCTTTAAACTTGGTGTAAATCTCGCTGTACCATTGGGTTTGAATGCCTTTAGCGGACTCTTTAATCATGACTGACCAGCTTTGTTGAACCACATCTAACAACCAGCTACGAACGGGTTCCGGTGATTTTTGGGCAATCTGTTTAAGTTTTATTAATGGGTCAGCTTCACTGCTGTTCATTCGATGCTGAGCTGCCGCTAGCGCCGCCATTTGCGGGTCAGGTGCATCAGCAATGTCTTTCATATACGTGCGAACACGGCTTAGCGCTGTTACGGTCTCATCCCAAGGAGTAGGGGAGTTTGGTGTTTCACTGACCTGAAGTTGGTTTAATAAGTGAAAAGCTTGTTCAACACGTTTCATCAACAAGTAATCAGGCTTAACTACTTCCTCTACTGCGTCTGATGCGGAGTCTGCCGCTGCCACGAGTTTCGGGTCTAGCTTTGAAATCAGAGCATTTTTTTCACCAACGGGTGAAAATTGTGTGTTGGCATAGACCTGCTTCAGTACGGTTGTCATTGGTGAAGAAGGGCCCGAGATTAAGTCTATCGCGTTCGTTAGATCGCCGACATTGTCATAGTTCTGGACTTTTAGTTCACTCAGCGCATTGCGCCAATTACTGATGTAGTCGTCAGTATATTTTTTACGTACTTCCTCTTTGAAGGCTTCTTGTTCTTCACTAGTAGGAATAACGTGTTGTGACAGACCTAAAACCCAGTTGTCACTGATGACTTGTTGTGACATTAGGTCCACGCGTGGTCGATAAAAAGTGCTAAAACCAGTGGAGGTATAGATCTTATCTACGATCAAGCGTTCGCTATCGATTGGTGTGTTGAACACATTACTAAACTCAAAACCCACAGCTCGTTGCAGATCTAGGGTTCCTAAATCAATCGAATTTGCTTCGTTTAAAATGCCTGCATAAACGAGATCAACATTCGAATTTGCTAGCAATGAGCGACGTGTTGCGCGAACAAGATCCATATTGATATCAATTGGATCAAACTGTGTGCGAAAGTAAGCGTCCAAATAGCGCATCGCCTGATTGACGACGTCATTTTGGTTGCTCAAGTCGTTCATCATTTGGAGAGTTTGATGACGCAAAAAACGGATATCACGCTTTGTTGGATCGTTTAGCATTAGATACCCCTTCAATAGAGGTAAAGCGCGTGTAAAAGTGTTTTGATTTTGTGTCAGTTGTAGACGGTAACCTTTCTCAATGAGAGGTATCAACTGTTGAGCAACGTCCTTAAGTAATGCTTCGTAAGCGATGCGAGTGCTTTGATCCAAACGGCTAATGTTGAGTGGTAATATCTCTTCATCCAAAGCCTTAGAACCTTTAAGCCACGCCCCATAAGAAGGCTCTATTGCTTTCGTCGCCTTCGCTAAAAGCTCATCGAATCTTGCATCTTGCTCCACTTGTGATTTGTCATCGATACTCAAGAGTTGATTCATCACATGTAAGTTACTGTCTAATGTCGTGAAAAAGAAGTAACTGCCCCCAGTAAGCAGGATAATAGAGCCGAGTATTGCCAAACGGCTTTGTCTCTGAATTAGACGAAGATACGTCTTGTTTTCGCCCGCAAAGTCGCTTTCCGGCAATATTTGTGAATCAATCAGAAAGCGAGAGAAATAAGGCGTTTCTGTTAACTGAGTATGCTCTGACGCGATAATAGGTAAGTTGAAGTAATTACTACAACTTTTTGCAAGTAAATTGTACTTGCGACCGCCTTGCAGACTCGAACTAAAGAAAATCTCACGGATGTCTAGTGAATAGACACCGTTGTTAACATCACATAGACGCTCAAGCACATAGCTGACTTCAGACTGACATAGCTCAAACTGCTTAGGGAAAGCGAGTATTGCTTGTTTCTCATCAATGTCCGTTGAATTAGCGGATGCATCTAGCGCATTACTTTCAAGCACTCTCACTAGATTTCGATAGCTATCGCGGTAGTACTCTGCAAATACACCTTTGGCTTCTTTTAGTGGGATAGAGAGGAACTCAACACGTGTCTTGAGAGAGCTAAAGTGCATGTATTCTTTAAAGCCATCTAACTTGTCTAGCTTTGACATAATCAAATAGATTGGCAATGCTGAAGACGTTTTAGAGTTGATGGTACTCAAGCGCGCCAATAACGACGAAATGGTGTACTCTTTTTGCTCTGGCTCAGAGACGATCATGAACTCGAAATCGGTGAAGAATAGACACCCAGAAAATGGCTTTCGAGGTCGATGATGAATAACTTCTTCAATGAACGTATTCCATAAAGAAGCATCACTGCTTGATACTTCCTGGAACACTAAGCGTTGGTCTGGTTTGATGTACACAGCGCTGTCAGATTCGTACCATTCAAAAAAGTCATTCTTAGCGGTTCTAGTGCGATCCATCGGTTTAATTGCACTAGAATTAAATAAAAATTGACGTCGCCCTGACCCTTTATTACCAAGCATCAGGTAAATTGGTTTCTTGCCTGAGTTAGCAAGAAGAGGCTGGATAACCATAGAAAGTGCTTCTTCCTCGGTTTCCAAATGTTGAGCTTTAGCGTTGTTCTTTTTCTTCAACCATAATGTGAATTGAAAAGTGACGTAAACAATGGCGATAGCACCAAGGGTCAGCCAAAGATAAAGTTGATCGATTTCGTCAAGAAAAAGCAGATAAATAGTGGTGATAATTGCAACCACTAAAAACATCAATATAGTAGAAATCACCACTGGATTTCTAAACAGTTTTTGTTTGAACATAAGCCTAAAACTTCTTTAATTGTATTGTTATTTATTGTCAGTTTTTTCAGCTTGTAGCTGACTCAATTTATATAGGTAGATGTTCAGTAAAAGGGTTGCGCGGTCAATTTCCTTTTGCTGTGAATACTTTTCAGCGTATTCAATACGACCTAAAAGCGGGAATAACGAGTTACTGTATTCGTACGCCTTTTCAGAGTTCTTATCTACATTCTGTCTAGCTACGTTGGCAAACACCGTTCTTGCGTCTGAGAATCGCTTATAAACATCCATAAACTGGTCTTCTAAATGGGCGCTCTGTGTCAAAAAGTTTTGACGTAGCTGCTGTGCAGAAGACGAATCCGGATAGATTGCGATTAATTCATTGGTCAAGCTATCGAGCTCGCTGACGTTACTTACTTTTGCCGAGTCTAAAAACCAGTTATTCATCATAATATCGACACGATTAATGGCCTGCGTTTTCAATGACTGAGCATATTTTTTATTTTCGTAATCTAACGAGGCGACCAAATTTACAAGTTCATTAAGTGAAGCTTGATTAATTTTTTGCTCCAATGTTCGATAACGTTGTTGCTCGTACATGAAATGTGAACATATCGCAGTAACAATCAAACCAATAACGAAGTAGATCATAAATCGACCAGACTTTGCCGGTGATGCTTTCTCTTGGCTATTTAGGTTGGGTGATGACACCGGTGAGGGAGAGGGAGACACATTCACTTTAATTTCAGGTGCCTTCTGCGTTGCTGCAGGAGCGCTAGTGTTGGCTTGTTTTTTCTCGCGTAACTCAGCCGCAATTTGTTGTTCTTTTATCTGCTCAATCCATTGATTCAAAATACGGCGAATGCGACCTAATGACGGCGCTTCAATACCGTAATGAAGACGAAGCTCTTCCTCAATCCTCAAGCATAATTGATGTGCTGCCTCTATCAATGGAAGCTCTTCTGGTAACGCCCGATGCTTATTAATTCGTTTTTCAGTATGCTCTACCATCCATTCAATAGCGCTCATTCGTGCCTTTGACTTTGAATGCTCTGGATACGCGTTGAACCAATATACGACACACACATCAAGTATTGAGTTTAACCCTTCAACAAGGCCTCTTAAGCCGTCGTTATAGGTTGACGCAACGGTAAAGTAACAGCAACAACGTAGGTCTTTCGCTTGGGTACTCAAGATCTTTTTTGAGAGTGTTTGAACCGTTTTCCACGAGACTCTCCCTGTGACTTTATTCAGGTTGTTTATTTGACGTTTAATTTCGTCAAAATCCTCAGAACCATTAGGATTAGAGCCGCTTGGGTTATTTTCATCGATTGGTCTTCGAGCGAAGTCGGTAAAAAACATAAGGAAAGTTCCAACTGATCATATAGAAGTATTAAGTTATATAGGATTTCACTACTGTTATATTAAATTATAAGCAGTGCACATCTGCCGCAATTCTATAGACAAAATAAGCGGATTAGATAATAAAAATTCATTAAAAGAAATTAAATTACTTTTAGTGTGATCTTTGTTCATAATATTAATATCAATAGTTAAGTCTATTTATAAGAAGAAACTTATATATGAAGATAAGAACGTTGATTAAAAAGTAACTAAATTGTTATCGGAGATTACGTTTTGTTCAATTAGCAATCAAATTCTGTTACTTCTATTTAAATAGAAAGATTTACTGTCTCGTCACTTAATCTGTAGTCGGTTCTTTAGTTTTTGTTTGTAGGTAAAACAACCAACCTGATAGTTGAAATGTATTAAATTATAGGTGTTTTTTTAGGCTTATTGAAAAAGAGAATATAATTGATATCTTTCGCCTCTAAGTAGAATATCGGTTTTCCTAGAGGGACGAAATGCTAAAACCAAGTCAAATTGGGCTGATTTCAGCCATGTGTCTATTTTCTTCTGTTGCAATGGCAAAAGGGGAGCGATATGGACTCTCTACCAGTATGTTGACTATCGATAGCATTAAATACGATGAAGGTAAAAGTGGTGAGCAGGATACGCTTAGGTTCGGCTTGGTTCATACTCGTCCTATTGATGAAAACAATAACCGTTGGCGTTGGTGGTTAGGGCTAAACTATCTAGCAGAAGATATTGAAGCGCCAGCAAACGGCTTATATCAAGAAGCGACGAACTATGAACTTCGTGTTGTTCCTCAATATGCGTTGACTTCTTGGAGTGTTTTCACGCCATACGTTGGTGCGGGCTTGTCTGTCGGTTACTCGCAATATTCTAATCGCTGGCAAGTAGACCAAGAGGGCTATCGTTATGAGAGTGTTGAAGACATCGACCAGTTTGAGTTAGGTGCGGTTGTGACCCTTGGTACTGCTATAAAGTTAGGCAGTAATCCTGACGCCCATATACAAATTATCCCGCAGGCCTCTTATATCCTTCCGGTTGTAAATGATGGAATTGGTGGGCTTGAACTATCAGTTTCTTTGCTCTTTTGAGGTTCGTAAATGTACTCAAATCAGCTAGTTTTATTTATCTCAAAGTGTCCAGAGGAATACACCGGTGCAAAGCATATTGAAATGCCTGAAAGTGGTGGTTCGATAGGTCGTTCCCCAAGCTGTAGCGTGTCTTTAGCCGATCACAACCGCTTTATATCGGGCACTCATTGTTTGCTCAGCGTGTATGGAGATACCTACTATATAAGTGACGTATCAACTAATGGCACAATGGTAAATGGGAATAAAATACTAAAAAATCAACCCGTTGCGATAGTTGATGGCGACATCATTTCTTTAGGGCAATATGAGATTGGTGTTTCTCTTGAGCACGTTACCTCAACACTAGACATCGCCGCTGATATTGCTCCTGAGCGAGTATCTAGCGATCCTCTGGTTAGTCTAGGAGATGCGGTTGTCGAAGAGGAAGAAAAAGTCGGTGCCTTAGAAGATTTGTTTATGGAGACTAAACAGGATGACATTGATTGTCATGATCCTGTTGCTCACCTTAACTTTTCGATGCAGCGAGATGACGATTACTTAATTCGTGATAATGAGCGTACAGAATCTGAACAACCTAGAACCGTGGAAAGCACGCGTCAGGTGGTCGATGACAGTTTCAGTATATATTCCGAATTCGATCAGCCAAGCCTAATCCCTGAAGACTGGATGGCTGCGGAAACCAAGAGTAACGCATCAGTCAATGATGCATTAGCGCCAGAAAGCGGTAAGGCACATAGAGCCGATATTGCCTCAGCTGAGGTGATGCAACCTGGCACGGTAGCCCCAGATAGCACGATTCAAAGACAACATCGTACGCCTAATGTTACTGAGATGGTCGTAGAGCAGGCTAACACAGGGTCAAAATGGGAAGAGATGACCCAATCTTTTACGCCTTCTCCTAACACTAATCAGCAACTTCAAATACCTACGGCAGAGCACGCGATAAACAGTACGACGAAAGCACAAGTCGATACTGATGCGGCCGTTTGCTCTCAAGATATAGCGCAAGCGTTTTTTGATGGTTTGGGTATTCGAAATCCAGAGTTGATGACAAACGAGGCGCAGTTATTCAAGCAAATGGGCACTTGCTTGCGTTTATGTATTGATAACCTACAGAAAGAGTTGCACGAAGTGGAATCGTTAAAGGATGAGCAGAGTGCGAGTGAGGCTAACTCGAACATTGCAGAGCTAATGCTCACTTTGAATAGTCAGCAATTACTGGCTCCAAATGAACTGGTTGAACAAATGCTCGATGAGCTGAACGACCACCAAGTTATGTTTAACAAAGCACTGAATGAGCTCGTTTTAGAACAGTCTGAAACGAACGATCCCGTAGCATTTGCTAACAGGGTCGCTAGCCAGTCTTTGTTCTCAACTAAGTCAAAGCTGTGGGCCGAATACCTAGATTTCTACACTAATAATCGTCGCCTGCTTAATGAAACATCCTTAAAAGGGCTGATTAAGAAAAACTATAACAAAGTGATTAAGGGAAACCATGCGTAGTATCGCCGTATTACTCGGATTTGCCATGTTGTCCGGTTGTTCCATGTGGGATCAATTTAAAGAGTCCACAGGTATCACACCAGAAACTTCGTCGATTGAATTGGTTATTGAGGCATCACCTGTACTCAATGTGAGAAATGGGGGCCAGTCATCTCCAGTTATTCTCCGTCTTCACGAATTAAGTTCGCCAGTATTGTTCCGAAGCTTAGATTTCTTTGCCTTGTTTGAGAGCGATAAAGCGTCGTTGGGTGATGAGTACATCAAACGTTACGAATATCAAATACAGCCAGGTGGAAAAGTTCATGAAATGCTAACGCTAGACCCTGACACTCGTGCCGTCGGTTTTTCAGTGGCTTTTCGTGATATTGATGGTTCGTCATGGCGAAAAGTGGAAGTTATTGAAGAGAAGAGCGAGTACTACATCAAGCTCAAGTTAGAGGGCAGTGAGTTAATTTCTGATAACACTCGCGGCATTGAACAGGTTTACTTTTAAGGGATAGAAACATGTCTTTATACAATCCAGTTGTTTGGCAAGATGGAATGTTCATGAAGCCGCAGCATTTTCAACAACTCGATCGTTCGCAAAGTAAACTATCGAGCCTACTGAGTGCCAATGCATCGCCTTTGCATTGGGGAATTAAACGTTTAGAAATCAACTCTCAGTTACTAGCACTGGGTAAAATCGGTATTACTCGTGCTGAAGGTATTTTACAAGACCGGACACCATTTGAGCTTCCGTTGCTTGCTGAGCTGCCTGAAGTGAAAGATGTAGATCCTTCGATTGCCGATAAAGTCGTTTATTTGTGCTGTCCGTTACCATCGGAACGTTCTGAGTTATTTGGTACCAAAAAAGACGGTGCGCGCTATACGATGGAATCTCAAGAAGCGGTTGACGCTTGTTATGATTCGGAAGACATGGCAAATATCGTCGTCGGTAAGCTTAACTTTTGCTTGATGTACGATCATGAAGATAAGAGTGCTTACACGTCTATTCCGATCTTAAAGATCTCAGAAGTGAAGCCTGATGGCAGCGTGATCTTAGATGATAGTTTCATTCCTACCTGTATCGATATTCATGCGTCGACAGTACTGAGTAAATTTGGGACCGAGTTTGCTTCTATGTTGAAGCATCGCGCGGAATCGATAGTCCAGCGATTAGGGGTGGTGGATCAACAAGGTGTATCATCGGTTTCTGACTTTATGCTATTGCAAGCGCTCAACCGATACGAACCCTTGTTTTGGCATTTCGCCAGCACAGAAGCTGTGCATCCTGAGTCTTTGTATCGAATTCTTCTTCAGGCAGAGGGTGAGCTTTCGACGCTGTGCTCAACGACACGCCGACCTATTGAGTTTACGAAGTACAATCATGGTGATCTTACTAGCTGTCTTTCTCGCGTCCTAGACAGTGCGAAAATGACATTGAGCGTGATGTCTGAGCAAAGAGCAATTCCACTGACCTTAAAAGATCAGAACTATGGCATCAGAACGGCAGCAATCCCTGACAATAAGATCATTGATACGACAACCTTTATCCTCGCAGTTAAAGCCGACGTGACCTTGGATGTTCTGCATACCCAGTTTGTCAGCCAAACGAAGATCGGTTCTATCGATAACATACGTGACTTGATTAACCTTCAACTGCCTGGGATTGAGATCAAACCAATGCCAGTTGTGCCACGCGCGCTGCCGTATCACGCTGGCTACACCTATTTCGAGCTCGATAAAACGGGCGAAGAGTGGATGGCATTGAAGAACACTGCTGCGATTGCGATTCACGTTGCGGGCGATTTCGCTAACTTATCATTGCAACTTTGGGCCGTTCGTCTATGAGTTACGCAGAAACCGACGTCACCGTAGTCTTATTCCAACCAGAGCCTGGCAAACCAATGGAGGTAATGCCAGCGCCTGACTTGTCGAGAAACATCGCAGTACAAGATCTATCTATCGACAACATGGGTATTAACCCGCTAGTGGACCAGTTCTCATGGTTGATCGCCAGTCTGTCTTGTATGTCTTCGATCCCTTGGCTTGATGACCCGATGCCATTTCGTGAACAAGTGGCACGTGAGATTCGAAAAGGTGAACGAAAACTTAATGAAATGGAGCTCGATCGTGCTTCGGTTCTTGTTATTCGTTACTGCTTGTGTGCGGCGATTGATGAATCTGTTTGTCGACAAGAGTGGGGGGCAAATAGTCACTGGAGCCAGAACAGCTTACTGTCTGAATTCCACAACGAAACATCTGGTGGTGACAAGTTTTTCGTTATTCTCGACCGCTTAAAAGCCGACCCTCGCAAATACCGTCACGTTATAGAGTTTCTCTATTTATTGCTTCAACTTGGTTTCCAAGGCAAGTACGGCCGTGAAGAGCGTGGCAACGAAAAGTTAGCGGAAATTGGCAGCACCATTTATCGATTAGTGCGAGATGACCGCCTAGCAGAACAAGAAAAAGTTTCTTTAATCAACCTTAAAGCTAAATACCTAAAGAAGCCGTTAAAAAGGGTAATTTCACCCAAGCTGATCTTAAGTCTTAGTGCGATGACGTTTGCGCTTATGTATGCGGCAACCTACATCGTCATAGACTTAAAATTCCAGCAACTGCTTGAAGTGTATAGATAACCAGAAATCTAAAAATGAGATCTTCTGCCAGTTTTAGGGCTTATTGTGAATATCACTGGTCTTTTAGTGAAATTCACTAGTTATTTAGAGAGATTGTAGTTTGCGATCTCTTTTATCATTCAATCAATAAAATTCAAATGGATTGGTTATGGGCGTAACAGTTGGTGCGAATGGACTTTCGGTAGTTCATAAAGGCTCAGGTGGTGAAGCGAATGCAACGCTCCCAGATGTTTGTTTAACTAAGGTCGGCAAGCCAGTCGTTCCTATCCCTTATGGCAACAATGCTAAATCAGTAGACCTTGCTGGTGGGACTACGACAGTCTCTATGGATGGCGGTAACAGTGTCGCTATCAAGGGCAGTACGTTCTCAAAAAGTACCGGCGATGCGGGCGGTGACAGAAAAGGCGTTTCCTCTGGCACGATAGAAGCTGAAGCAAAATTCATTTCAGCCTCACCAACGGTTAAATTTGAAGGTAAGGGCGTATGTCGCCTGTCCGATCAAATGACCATGAACAAAGCCAACACTGTGTGTCTTGGCGGCGTACAAAACCCATCGGTTTCTGTGAGTGAAGAGCAGGAAGGGACGTATACGCTGGATATAGAATGCAAATATCCAAATGGGCTCCCTTACTCTAATGCACAATTTTCTTTAGTCGAACCTTCAGGTGCTGTCATTGGGAGTGGAGTGCTGGATTCTAGCGGAAAAGCATCTGTTAATGGTCTCGCTCTAAAAGAATGCAGGTTAGTGCTCAGCGAAACTCAAGACTCTTACACCCCGAACCAATCTTTAGCTGAAAATATTGTTACGGAAACTTACCCTGATCCGAATGATTTTTGTACGTTTGTCGCAGGTCGCCGCTCGCCATTTTGGGAAGATCGTGTTGGGGTTGCTAATGACTGGGGCATATTGATGTCCCCATCCTTCAGTGATGATGACTTTAAAGATATTGTGTTAGAGCAAAGCCGTATATCGTCTCCTTATGCGATTAGTCAAAATCACTCTAAAGATTTTTCTGATGCTTATGTTTCGGCACTTTATCACATCCAAACTGATACTACTGCGCTAGAGAAATATGAACCTTTAGTTGAACTGCTCTTGGAGCAAGTGCACGAAAATGGCGATATATTGAGAGTCTTATATCAAGCTGATGTGTTTGAGCCTCCCTATGAATTATTAGCGAAGCTTCGCTTTTTAGGGACTGGGAATACTGTGAAGTATTTGCAGTTTGTTTTATGGACGTTGATAAACAATCAAATCTGTTCATACATCGATGAGCTAAACAGTGAAATCATCGGTCGTTTAGATTTCATACAAAGCCAAGCTTCTGCAAGATCGTTGAGTTCTGTTGAAGAGGGTATAAACGGTTATAAAAAAGCACTTAACCACTTCAAACAAGCACTTCCTGACGTCATTAGCCAAATTTTCGAAACCAAAAATGACACCCTAATTTCTATATCGGCAATGGCCCTTGGGAGTACCGTTAACATAGCGAGCCAATCTAGCTTTGCTACTAATTTAGGTAGGGTTAATGCGGTGGTGTACACGAAGTCAAACAACTTGAACCGCCCATCATTTGTCACTTTTGACGATAACTTTTCTGACTAGGACATTTAAATCATGGATGCAGTTTTTCCGATAGCGCAACGAGAAGGTGACGCTTACTACACGCTCAGTGATTTTACGAAATTGTTTGATCAAGCTAAGAGCGGTCGTTATTTAATAGGACAAGGGTACGGTTGGCATAGTGGCATTCACTTAACATCAAAAATGTTACCGTGGGGGAAAGGGCTCAGACCTATTCAAGCGATGCTTGATGGAAAAATAGTGGCATTTCGCATAAATCCTGATTACCTAACATCAACGTACCAAGAGCAAGAGTTTAAGTATAGTAATAACTTTGTGCTTATCGAGCATGAGGCTGTAAACCCCGAAGATAATGAAGATGTATTTAAGTTCTATACACTTTATATGCACCTTGCGCCACCTTCAGATATTGGCGCCAATTCATCTATAACCACGCGTTACCGTTTACAAGAAGCGAGAAATGTACGCACTTTCAAACATAGTGATGTGCCTACTAATTCTGGTGAAAAAAAACAGTCGATGTCTAAAGGAACATTACTTGAATACCTGTATGCAGAAGAGAAGGAGACCCATCCATACCAGATCGACAAAAATACCTACAAAATGATAAAGTGCCGTGTGGTAGAGAATGGTAAATCGGCAAGTGGTAGCGAAAAAGCACTGTTAAACAAGATTGTTTGGTTTGCTTCGGGTCTCAATAGTGACTTTGACATTTTAGAAGATTCCTCTGCTGTCCTATCAGAACCAGTTTCAGAACCTAAATGGATGTCGGACAAGGCGGCAATGATTAGGGACGGTAGTGTGGTTTCTTTACTCCCACTCCTATTTAGAGAGGGGATAAAGGTTTCAGCTGGGGAAGATATCGGTTACATGGGACTGCATGAGTACAGTAACGATGCAATTGGAACTAAGAAAGAAGATAATCGTGTGCATATCGAGATGTTCTCTTTTGAGGAGCCGCCCGAATTTTTCAAAAAACAGATTTCTCCCAAAAATGCGGAAGAAAATCCACTTGTTGTTCTCGATGGGGCCGATAGTAGCGGTGCCGTTGATATGAGTAATTCGTTTATTCAGCAATTACTTGAATCTGTGACAGAAGATCAAGTAACGGACTTCTCCTCGTTCACTGCTCGCGATGCCAAAGTATACTTAGACGGTAAGCGTAAACACTTTGAGCGATTTATTGTGAAACATCCTACAGATTGGCATACAGCGTCGTCACAAAGTCTTTATGAATCAATCCATCAGACTGCGAAGGAAGCTCTAGATATTAAGTGCTCCGCTGGTTTTGTGACTGAAGAAGACTACCGTAACTCCCCATGGCGCGATCAAGTGATGGATAGCTTTGATCTTTTCTCACAATTCGAACTGGAAAGAGCAGATAAGTTCTCATGGATGCAAGATTTACATGGTGATTTGCAACTAAGCGATGATAAGAGCCTTTGGCATTATTGGCCTTTTGTTCCTCAAACTCAAGGTGGCTTTAAGTTTACTCTAGCAATGCTACAAGAGGTATACCCTAGGGTTAAAAACTCTAAGATTGAGTTCTTGCGGGGGGTTGTGAATGAATTAAATGCCCATGTGGAGTTTTACAAACTTGATACGCCTTTAAGACGTGCTCATTTCTTTGCACAAATAATGCAAGAAACTGGTTCTAACCTATCAACGGAGGAACTATTTAGATATAGTTTTAGAGGATTAGTATTAACGTTTAGAAATTTTGCACGTGACAAGGTATCCGCTAAAGAGCTTTCTTATGATGAAAGTGTGCCAGGTAAGAACACGAAGCGCGATGGTAGTACTTTAACCAAAGCTGACTTTATCAGAGTTGCTAACATAGCATATGGTGGTCGTATGGGTAATGATAAAGTAAATGACGGTTGGAAATTCAGAGGTAGAGGACTAAAACAACTAACTGGTAAAAACAACTATGCAACCTTTGATAAATGGCACTCGAAAAATAAGCGAGAGTGGAGTGAAGATATAAACGTATCTTTTTTAGATAATCCAGATCTCTTATTTGAAGCCAAGTATGCCGTTCGCTCCGCAGCGTTTTTTTGGGTAACTAATAATCTTTATAAATTGGCTGATAACGGTGTTGAATACTCCGATTCTCAGGCTATCACAGCCATCGTAAATAAGAATACTGATAGCTATATTAAGCGGTTTGAAAATTTACAAAGACTTTTGAAGCTGGAGACTTTTGAATGAGATTACTTAATTTAATACTAGTGGTACTGCTGCCATATTTTACAAGCGCTCACGCAAGCGAAGGCTGTGATCAAGAATCTGTCGTATTCGCATGTGATTTAGAAAATAAAGGTGGCAGTTTGAAAGCTTGCTTTAATCAAGCCGAGAATTCGATGTACTTTGTAGTTGACGAAAATGGGTTGAAAAGAGTTTATACCCCACGACAAGGGAAGAGTTTAGATAACTATAAATGGATAGATATTTCTCTTGAAGAGCCTGAATTCATTCCTTTGAAATTTGAAGTAAATGAAAACAAGAATGCGTACTTTTCATTGACTAGAGGTGGTGGACGGTTGAGTGTCGTTGAGAACTCCGTTGACATGATTGAAGACGAAGATGCTGTTGAATACTTCTGTGAAATGGGGACTGAAACAGCTCTGGATCCTAACGTTAGATTAAAAATAAAGCACGTAAAGCCCAATGAGTTTGAAGCTTGGGGTTAAATAGCAATAGATTCCAGTGAGAGCCTAAATAAAATTCATTGTAATAAAGAGTTAGCTTTTCTAGAAAATTTACTCGAGATGTTTGGATAAGAAATGTTCAGATAAAAAGCGCCGACAGGCGCTTTTTATTTACGTTTTAGTTAACCGTTAGAAAAGATGTAGACCAATCTTCGGAAGATTAGGCAAGCAATGCGTAGTATCTGGTCACAAGTTGGTATGAACTTGCCTTTTAGAAAACGCTAATAAAATCGCTAAACAGCTACATGCTAATAGAACGACACCTAAGTTTTGTGCTGTTCCAGCCATCGCTAATCCCGTCCCGATCATGATGTAGTACATGAGCCCAAATAAAGCGCCTGCGCTGCCAACCTGTTGTTTATAATTAACGAGTGCATCACTGAGTATGTTGGGTATCGCAATCCCATAAGACATGACGACTAACACCATTGGAGCAACAAACCAGATTGATTGGTTCAGAATCAACACACCGACTGATCCAACGCTAATCAATATTGCTGAGAACCAAAGTAGCTGGCTTTTTCGAACATTTTTGGACACTAGGGATTTGTTTAAATAACTTCCAAGCAGAGTGCCTAACCCCAGTACCATGCCACTGTATCCAAATTGTTCGGAGTTATACCCAAGTGCTGAGAAAGTAAATGCGCCAAGCTGGTAATAAGAAAATAGAGCAATGTTATACAAAGCAACCAGTAATCCTGAGCGCCAAATTCGCGCGTCTCTTACCATTTTCCAGCTAAGTTGATGCAACCGTACTGGTGTCTGTTCCTTCTGTGTTTCAGGAAGCTTAATAACGTTAAAAGAGAGCAATACTAACGCGATTAAAAACAAGGCAAAAAACACATAACGGTATCCACCAAGCGCTGTAAGCTGCCCGCCTAATAGCATGCCAACTACCGGGCTGATTGATATACCCATCCCCATTAAGCTAAAGACTTTACTCAGTTCTTGACCGTCAAACGCGTCACGAAGCATGGTCTGTGTGACAACGGATCCTACCGCGATACCAAATGCGCTTAGGGCTCGCGCGGTCATGACAACAGCAAAGCTTTCGGTTTGAGTTGCGAGTAAAGATGCGCAACCATAGATAAAGAGCCCAATAAGCATGGTGGGCCTTCTTCCCAGTTTATCTGCGAGAACTCCCCAAACTACAACGCCAATGGCAAAAGCTAGGAAGTAAATCGACAATGTTTGGGCTGCTTGTGCGTGGTTTACATCAAATGAAAGAGCGATTGAGCTCAGCGCTGGGCTATAAATAGTTTCTACAATTTGCGGAAACATCAACATAACCAGCATGAGCCATAAGGAGGGCTTAGTATTCATATTGTTACCCATCGTTAATGAAGTTGGCGGGCAGTATAAATGAGGCTATGATTGATCTAATAACAACATAAAAACCAAATACATCAACATTCGGACAAAATGGCGCTTATTAACGAAAAAACACAATTTGATGCAGACAAAATTTCTAATTGTGTAGTGGGAATTGCTGCGGATATTGGCAAGCACGAGTCAGGTATACATATGCACAAGAAAGGGCAGTTATTGTACGCACCTCAAGGTTGTATGAGTTTTGCTCTGGAAGACTCGATTTGTATTTTGCCACCGACAAAGGCGGTTTGGATCCCACCTAATACGCCGCATCGCGCACTACTGACGAATGTGGTGGCGTATCGATCTTTGTATTTTGATTGTGAGGAGTTTGCCTGTCCGAGTAAGATCACGATGATAGAAGTGAATAATTTACTCCAAGCTCTTATTGATAAAATGTCATTTTGGGAGTGGGATAAGCCTAGCAGCGAGATGGTAAATACGACGGCGCTTTTTTGGGAGGAGTTTTATGCTGCGAAACGTTATTCGTTTCAGTTGCCTTTGCCATCGCATCGGCGCTTAACAACGTTTCGTCGAGAGTTGGTTGAACCTTCATTTCTGGCTCCTTCGCTTACTACTCTTGCAAGCAAAGTTGGGGCAAGCACCAAGACGGTAACACGATTATTTAAGTCGGAAACGGGCATGAATTATCAAGATTGGCGGCAACAGTGGAGGCTTTTAAAAGCAGTTGAATTGTTATCAACGGGAATGCCAGTCAGCGCAGTTGCCGATTGGCTGGAGTTTTCGTCAGACAGTGCTTTTATTGCATTTTTCAAAAAGCAAACTGGACAAACACCTCTGACGTTTATGAAAACCAAGCCTTAAGCGTCAAAATGCTCACACTCTTTCTAGAACAAACCCCAGGTTCGCAGGCTCAGCCTATAAAACATACATAGACAGGTACCAACGTGCAGGTTACTTGTCTTTACTCTGCAGTTTGCGAAAGTATTGCGTGGTAAAATCAACAAAGGCTCGGATGCGTTTTGGTTGATGTCGGTCGTGATGATAAAGGAGTGAAAATTCCACACTCGGAATGCTCCAGTCGGTAAACACTTCTTTTAGCTTGCCTGTCTGGAGTTCTTGTTGGCAATAAAGTGTTGGCACACGGATGATGCCATTTCCCGCCAAGGCTGCTTTTATCATTACTCTGCCGCTCTTACATCGTAACTGTCCACGTATCTGGTGTTCCGTTGACTGCTTTGTATTCG
The DNA here is from genome assembly GCF_033340375.1 of Vibrio sp. 1167. NCBI lineage: Bacteria > Pseudomonadati > Pseudomonadota > Gammaproteobacteria > Vibrionales > Vibrionaceae > Vibrio > Vibrio sp. 1167. The sequence continues at coordinate 471,388 of NZ_JAWOWK010000003.1, forward strand.
TGTTCTCAAATGCCCACCGTGTCACACTACCTGTCAAACAAACGTGTTTTTCTAAGTCCTTTGGATGCGAAGGATAGCCATATGTTTCTAAATAGTTTGGGCTTGCGTATGTCCCCATTTCCACATCGATCAGTTTGCGAGCGATAAAGTTGGAGTCGTCTAACTTTCCCATTCGAAAAGCGATATCGAATTCATCCGCGATTAAATCGACACGATGGCTACTAAAATCTAAGTTAATGCTCACTTGTGGGTGTTGGATTAGAAATTGAGCAACGATATCTGCGACAACGTCTTCTCCTAAATAGCCCCCCACACAGTTGATACGAATGTCACCTCTTAAGTCTTCTACATCATCAACCACTGCCATAACAGCTTGATCAATATTGTGAAGGGCAGTTTCACACTGTTTATACAGAACCTTGCCTGCTTCGGTGAGGTTCAGTGTTCGAGTGGTCCTTTGTAGCAAAGTGACACCAATCTGTTGCTCCAGATTTGTTATTTGACGTGAAACGTGTGAGCGAGAAACGCCAAGTTGCTCTGCTGCTTTCGTGAAGTTTCCTAGTTGAGCGATTAGGACGAAAGAGCGAATATCCGCAAGGTTGATGTGTGTTTGCATGATGACTTCTTCATAATTCAAAAAAGTATTGTTGCAGTATAACAACAGTGTTTCAACTAGGTCGGTATATATCAACAAACAAAGTTTTCTTAAACTTACCGCCACTGATGTAAACCGTTCGATTAAGGATTCAAAATGAAAAAGTTAATTGTTATTACAGGCGCTAGTTCAGGCATTGGTGAAGCGATTGCACGTCACTTCAGTGACCAGGGCCATGCTCTTCTTTTGTTAGCAAGACGTGTAGAACGTTTGGAAGCATTAAACTTACCAAATACGCTTTGTGAAAAGGTAGATGTGACCGACAAAGCTTCTTTCGAGGCTGCAATAGAGAAAGCTGAAGCGTTGTATGGTCCGGTAGATGCACTTGTAAATAACGCAGGCGTTATGCTTCTCGGTCAGATAGATACTCAGGAAGCATCGGAGTGGAAGCGCATGTTTGATGTGAACGTAATTGGCTTGCTCAATGGCATGCAGTCCGTCCTAGCACCTATGAAAGCACGTAACAGTGGTACGATCATTAACATCAGCTCTATTGCGGGCAAGAAAACATTCCCTGATCATGCTGCTTATTGCGGTACCAAATTTGCGGTTCATGCTATTTCTGAAAACGTACGTGAAGAAGTTGCGTCATCGAATGTTCGCGTTACCACGATTGCACCTGGTGCAGTGGAAACGGAATTACTTTCACATACAACGTCTCAAGATATTAAAGATGGTTATGACGCCTGGAAGGTGGATATGGGCGGTGTGTTGGCCGCAGATGACATCGCACGCGCAGTGCTGTTTGCTTATCAGCAACCGCAAGGTGTATGTGTTCGTGAAATTGCTTTGGCACCGACAAAACAACAACCTTAACATTGAGTTACGGCGATTTTAGGTCACTAAAGCCGTAAAACTTTGCATATCGATTCGTGATTGAGATGGCATCTTTAAACTAAGTTGCGTGAAAATTTAGGTCATCCATTTAAATCCGGACACTAAGTGTGTTATTGCTTATACCCAAGTTACTCAAGGTGAGAAAAAACTTTGAGTAATTTGGGTTTTTATTTGGTCTCAACTTTAGGTAGCGGAATTTATTTAGGTCGAAGGCGATAGTTGTGAAGAAAGGAGAGTGTGACGTAAAACAAAATGAAGCAATATCCGTCTCTTAATGAGAATTGATTTCATCAACGTCACAAGCCGTTACAATTATCCGTTAGGTATTATACTTTGTGGGTGGTTAATATTTAACCAAACAAGGAGGTGTGTATGAAACGATTCGCAAACATACTTTTTGCAACACAAGGATTGCCAGGCCATAGTGACGCCCTCGAACAAGCGATGAGGATTGCATCTAGCAACAAAGTGCCTGTCTCAGGGCTAATAGCGTGTCCTGATTTCCCAACAGACATGATCCAGTATCAGCAAAGTTATGAGCAATCGCTGCAAGACTCCCTCAAACAAAGTATTCACGAATATAGACAGAAGCTGGGACTCTCTGAAGAGGATCTCGCATTTCCTCTTACTGTGAAAAGCAGTGAAAAGCCCGCTGTCTGTATTATTCAAGAAGCATTAGCTGATAACAAAGATCTCATCATCAAAGAAGCTGAACCGCTCGGTGAAGGTGCTGAGGGTTTCAAAGCTATTGATATGACTCTGTTACGAAAATGCCCTTGTCCGCTTTGGTTGCACCGACCAATTGATAAGCCAAGAGATAAACGCCGTGTTGCTGTGGCTATCGACCCATTAACGGCAAGCGATGAACAGCACTCATTAGCCGTGCGCTTACTCGAATTATCGCGTTCGATAGCCGACACCTGCGATAGTCGTTTACACGTGATTTCTTGCTGGGAGTATTACTTAGAAAACTACCTTAATGGTAACGCTTGGATTCAAGTCGATGATGCTGAGTTGAAACATGAACTCGATAAGGCAAAAGCCGATCATAAACAAGCTCTGCAACAGCTGTTGGAGGAGTCTGGGATTACAGGTGAAATTGTGATTCACCACCTTCATGGAAAACCCGACGAAAAGATTCCAGATTACGTAGAAAGTATTGAGGTAGACGTGTTGGTCATGGGTACCTTAGCGAGGACTGGTATATCTGGTTATGTCATTGGTAATACGGCTGAAAATATTTTGCAATCGATTAACTGTAGTTTGGTCGCTCTTAAGCCCGATGGTTTTGTCTCACCGATTCAGTAATTGGGGTGTAACAAAGTTGGGTTTAAGTGATGTTTTAGGTAAAGGAGGGAGATGGATCTCTAGAACATGGAATTATCAATGTATCAATAAGTTATCAGAGGAGAGTGACATGAAAAACCTATGCCCGAAATGCCACACAGAAATGATAGAACGTTCGAATGTTTATGTTTGTCCGAGAAATGATATCGGTGACTGCACCTACGATGCATTCGAGTTAGCTGATGACGATAATCCATATACATTCAGCCAAGAACACGTAAGTAGTGACCTACGTTCTTATGCCGTAGCAGACAGCAAATAGCGGTTTGTATCGGCGTTCCTCTAAGTAGCACTCAGTGATTACTGTTTGCTACTTTTCCCTTGGTTTCATGATCGTTTTTGAAGCGCTTGGGCTAAAACAATACAGTGGAGTTTGTCATTTGCGCCGAATAGCGCGTACCTTCTTATAATAACGAATGGGCTGCGATGTTGAATAACATAACGGGTAAAGAAAACCTGCCGAAAAACCTAGATAATCAGTTGGTCTTACTGATTTTCCCTGCGCTGCCAGTTTTAATCTTCTCTTTTCTCTTCTATATCTATACTCCTGCAGGCGTGAGCTGGAATGCGGAATGGATACCAAGCCTCGATATCAACCTTAGCTTTAGATTAGATGGTCTTTCATTTCTTTTTGCGGGACTGATCAGTGGGATTGGCGCACTGATTCAAATCTACGCGTTGGCTTATTTACGAGAAAGTGATAGCCGGTTTTCCTTTCATTTGTATCTAACCCTATTCATGCTTGCCATGCTAGGGATTGTGATGAGCGATAACATTCTGTTGTTATTTGTTTTCTGGGAACTCACCACCATCACTTCTTACTTACTGATCGGGTTTAATCACGAAAATAAAACGTCTCGGAAAAACGCCTTGCAGTCGCTGATTGTTACCGGTGCTGGTGGGCTAGCGTTGCTAGCTGGTCTTATCTTGCTGGGAGCAATGGCAGGGAGTTATGAGCTAAATACCATTATCGAGCAGGCAGACACTATTGCGCAGCATGAATGGTTTATCCCATCTCTAGTGCTCATACTACTCGGTGCATTTACTAAATCTGCGCAATTCCCGTTTCATTTTTGGCTACCTAACGCGATGGCAGCTCCCACTCCGGTCAGTGCGTATTTACACTCGGCAACAATGGTAAAGGCAGGCATTTACCTATTAGCACGTTTATCGCCAGTTTATGCCCACAGCGAGATCTGGTTTTATGCTTTAGTCATCACTGGGAGTATCACGGCCATTTGGTGCACATTTGTCGCATTAAAACAAACTGACTTGAAGCTGATGCTAGCCTACAGCACGAATGTTGCTTTGGGTAAATTAACATTATTACTAGGTATGGGCACAGATTTGGCCGTTAGTGCAGTATTGATGTTTATTCTCGCTCACTCTTTCTATAAAGCTGCGCTGTTTATGGTGGTGGGTAATATCGACAAAGCGACAGGAACACGAGATATTGATCAATTGTACGGTCTGAAGTCAGTTCTCGTCATCAGCATGGTTGCGGGGAGTTTAGCTGCATTGTCTAAAGCGGGGTTCCCGCCGTTGTTAGGCTTTTTGAGCAAAGAATACATGTACAAGTCCGCAGTAGAGCTCAATAACTGGATCGCCTTTGTACTATTAATCGTGAATATACTGATGGTCGCGCTAACCATTATGCTTATTGCGAGACCATTCTTTGCTCGCCGTGATGTCGTGCCGATTGAAACTAAGCCAGTTGAGACAAAAAAAGCCATGTGGATCTCGCCTTTGCTCCTGGCTCTTGGCAGTCTCCTAGTCCCGTTATTCGGTTTAAATTGGTTAGATCGCAATATTATTTTTCCGGGCTCTGCTGACATTCTGCCCACAGTAGCTCTTAAAGCGACATCATTATGGCATGGCGTGAATGTACCGTTAGTGTTAAGCGTTATTACGCTAGCGTTGGGGTATGTGGTGTACCGTGTTTATCCTACTGTGTCTGCATTTTTTCAGCGGTTACATCTATTCGTCCCCAAAGCGGAGAATATTTTTGAACGACTATTAGATGGCATGATGACAGTGGCGAAGTGGCAAACGGCGCGGTTACAGCAAAAGAAATTGAGTCGCTATGTCCTATTATTTTTCACGGTACTTGCCGTTGCGTTACTGAGTCAGGTAGCGCTTATTCCTCTGCCTTTGGTTGGCGAACTTTCAAGTGTCACTTTCTATGAGATTGGTATTGCCTTATTGTTGATTGGTGCTGCGCTCGTATGTACGTTGTCCCACGCAAGACTTCTTGCGATTTCTGCGCTTGGTATGATTGGCTTCATGACTACGCTTGTTTTTATGATTTATAGCGCCCCGGACGTTGCGAAGACTTTACTGTTAGTGGAAACATTAATGGTGGTCTTTCTTGCATTGTTAATGCGTCATATGCCACGTCTAACCACCGTGCCCAAGCATTCAATAAAACGTAAAGTAGCGAATATTTGCATAGCAGGTGTGATAGGTGTTTCGGTTACTTTACTTTTGTTAGGAATCACGTCTCAGCCGATGGACTCTTCGGTGTCAGATTTCTTTGCAGAAAACAGTGTCCCGGGTGGACATGGGCGAAACATTGTTAACGTTATTCTGGTCGACTTTCGCGCATTTGATACATTGGGAGAAGTTGTCGTCGTTGTTATTGCTGGGATTGCGGCAGTGAGTTTGCTTAAGACAAGAGCGAAAAAGCAAAATCGTATCCAATCATTAATTTTTGCAACCACGGCACACATCGTTTCGGCACTCATGCTCGTATTTTCAGTGTATCTGTTGTTACGTGGTCATAACGAACCGGGTGGTGGCTTTATTGGTGCGTTGATTGCCGTTATTGGTTTATCACTTCTCATGTTCGCGGAATCACCGAAATACGTTCGTTCTAGGTTGTATTTCAAACCGTTTCTCATTGCGTTATCTGGCATCGCATTGAGCTTAGTTTCTGGTGCTTTGAGCTTTGCGTTTGATAAACCGTTTTTGACCGGACTGTGGTGGAAAGACGTGATACCACTAGGGACGCCATTGGTTTTTGATGTTGGTGTTTACCTTGCCGTTATAGGTGGCGTGATGGGTATGCTGCTTCGTATTAATGAGGAGCTAGAGTGATGGAAATAGTCTGGAGTGTTGTCGTTGGAGTATTTGTCGCAGCAGGTGTTTATTTAATGCTTGAAAAGCATATCTTGCGCCTTTTGTTCGGCATCATGTTACTCAGTAGTGCGGTTAACCTTGCTATTTTTACCGCTGGGAGGCTGACGCCCGGAGAACCGCCATTGATTGGCGATAATGCTCTTTTACCACCAGATAGCGCGGCAAATCCTTTACCTCAAGCGCTTATCTTAACTGCGATAGTCATCGGTTTTGGACTACTTATTTTTGCTTTAATGCTGTTCTATCGAGCTTATAAAGACACTGGAACTGCAAACGTCGATGAAATGCAACGTTCTGAGGAGGGTCAATGAGTTCGATTTTGCTTACGTTACCGGTTGTTCTCTCGCTGAGTACGGCGTTGACTATCTTCTTCGTCCGTCGCTCAACAAAAAGTGTTGAGTGGTTGAGCGGTGTAAGTGCGATTTCGAACCTTTTCGTTGCGGGCTTTCTCACAGAAAACATCATAAGTAATGGTATTCAAGCCGTTGCTTTTGGTCAGTGGAGTGCGCCATTTGGTATCGTGTTTGTCGCAGATTACCTCAGCGTTGCTATGGTGATGATAACGGCGGTGATTGGTGCGATATGTGTTTTCTACGCGATGGCGGACCTTCACCGAAAGCCCTCCTATAGCAATTACCATGCGTTAATGCACGTGTTGCTTGCTGGCGTTTATGGTGCTTTCCTGACTGGAGATATTTTTAATCTGTATGTTTGGTTTGAGGTCATGCTCATTTCATCATTTGGTTTAATGGTGTTAGATGCAACGAAAACTCAAGTTGATGGTGCAGTAAAGTACGTGATGTTGAACCTGATTTCGACGCTGGTATTTTTGCTTGCTATCGGTTTATTGTATGGCGCAACGGGCACCTTGAACTTGGCCGATCTCTACACCAAAGTAGGGGAAAATGAATTGAGCATCAACATGATGCTGTCCGCGCTATTTTTGTTTGCCTTTTCTATTAAAGCGGCACTCTTTCCTTTATTTGCTTGGTTGCCAGCTTCTTATCACACGTTACCAAGCGGTGTGGTGGCACTGTTTGCCGCGTTGCTTACTAAAGTCGGTGTATACGCGTTGATAAGAGTCTTTACCTTGGTATTTCCGCTCGCCGAGAGTGGTTGGCAACCGACGTTAATTTGGGTCGCAGGGCTAACCATGTTAACGGGCGTTTTAGGAGCGGCTAGCCAATTCGACATTAAGAAAATTCTTTCTTTTCATATTATTAGCCAAATAGGTTATATGATCATGGGGTTGGCTATTTACACTCCCTTAGCTTTAGCCGGTGCCATTTTCTACATTGTTCATCACATCATTGTAAAAGCGAATTTGTTCTTAATAGGTGGATTCATCGAGCGCAAATATGGCTCTAGTCAACTTGAACATTTGGGTGGGGTATACAGAGCTATGCCTTGGTTAGCGTTCTTGTTTCTTGTCCCTGCGTTTTCTCTGGCCGGTTTCCCACCGCTATCGGGTTTCTGGGGAAAGCTATTGGTCATCAAGTCGAGCATACAGGCTGAGTATTACTGGTTAGCAGGTACCGCGTTATTGGTGGGGTTGCTTACTGTCTACTCGATGACGAAAATTTGGAGTGAGGCATTTTGGAAAAAGCCATTTAGAGAGAAGCCAGAACAGACTCTGCAGGCCAAAGTACATTGGTTGTACTGCGTTCCAATTATTGTATTGACAACGTTGACGCTAATCATTGGCTTAGTGGCGGAGCCTTTTTATCAATTTTCCGTTCAAGCTGCAGAACAACTGTTAAATCCGACTGAATACATCAGAGTGGTGTTAGGAGGAAATGCATGATCTATCTATTCCTCAATTTTTTCTTAGCGTTAGCGTGGATGATGCTTAACGGCAGCTATTCGAGTCTGAATTTTGTTGTCGGATTTACGGTCGGTTTTTTTGCTTTAAGGTTGAGTCAACCATTTGGATTGAAAACGAGCTATTTTCAACGTTTTGCATCTGCATTGAAGTTATTGATGTACTTCGCTTATGAAATGGTTATATCGGTTGCGAAAGTGGTGTGGGACGTTGTGACACCTACTCATTTGAGTCAGCCTGATATCGTTTATGTCCCTCTGGAGGTCGATTCTGATCTAGAAATCACATTACTGGCGAACATGGTTTCTTTAACACCGGGCACGCTTAGTTTGGATGTTACGGCTGATAAAAAGTATCTTATCGTTCATGCCATGTTTGCACCTGAACATGAAGAGGTTATTCGCGGAATTAAAGATGGGTTAGAGCATCGAATTTTGGAGGTGACGCGTGGATAGTTGGCTGCAAATAACGGTCACTTTTGCCTATTCTGGGCTACTACTCAGCTTTGTTATGGCTTTTGCTCGTTTAATTCTAGGACCAACGCTAGCTGATCGAGTTGTGGCGTTAGATCTGATTTCATTTATCACTATCGGATTTATTACGGTTTACACCTTAGACAGCGGTGAGGACGCTCTGTTAGACATCGCCATTACATTAGGTTTGGTCGCATTTCTCGGCACGATCGCATTTGCACGTTTGATCGTTAAAAGAAAGGAGAAAGAATAATGGACGTGTTGATTGGACTATTTTTATGCTTAGGAACATTGTTGACCTTGGTTGCAAGTCTAGGTGTCCTGAGGCTTCCTGATTTGTATACCCGAATGCATGCAGCGACCAAAGCTGGAACTGTCGGAGTGAGCTGCTTGTTATTAGCGGTCGCTTTCTCACTCCCTGAAGTTACCGTGATCTCTCGGGTTATCGGTACGATGTTGTTTATCGTTCTCACTGCGCCAGTCGCCTCCCACCTGCTCGGCAGAGCAATGCGAGAGGTCGGATATAAGATTTGGCGCAATGATTAACCATTAGCGTCGAATAGTACTACGTCCTAGTTGAAATAAACTCGAAGCTGTATTGATGAAGTCGGAAGTAATTGACGGTATATTCAAATGCACGACCATCTTCTAGGTAACCAGTGGACTCAACTTTTAGAATAGGGGAAGCTTCTGATTCATTCAGGTATGAGGCCGTCTCTGCATCTAACAAATACGGTTTGACAGACTGACTGCTTTTCGCAATTTTCAATCCTTTGCTATTTTCAATGTACTCATATTTAGAACCATTCATTATGGCTATGCTCAAGTCTGGAAATAACACTGCTGGCATATGAGTGACTTCGTAAATTTCAGGCTCATCATTAATACATCTGAGTCTATGTATTTCATATGTATCATCATTGGGCGAGAGATTTAACTGCTTAGCAACCTGTTCATTCGGTTTTTTAAGTTCGAACTTTATGACTTGAGAGCTAGGCGTTTTCCCCTGTTTACTGACTTCCTCGATAAAACCCAGCAAATGTAAGGCATCATGTTGGGCTTTTAGATCGTTTACATAAGTTCCACTACCTCTTGTCCGACTAATTAAATTATTGTCGACCAGAATTTGTAAGCTTTTTCTGATGGTTACGCGGCTTACGGAAAACTCTTCTTGCAAATTACTCTCTTTTGGAAGCATCGATTTAGGTTGTAGTTCCCCATCTTTGATCTTTTTTTCTAATCGTTCCGCAATGTCTATGTATTTGGGTTTCATAATACCTCGCTAAGTCTTGGATCATGATAGCAAGAATGTGATCTGAGATGTAGTTAATACTTTTCCTTAGGATCTTTGTGTGATTTTTATCTCGTATCTTTGTGCTTACACTTTAAATGTATCATAAAAGTATTAATACTTATTTTATACATTTTCAGGATAAACATTTGAGGTAGCGAAATGAAACGTCAAAAATTAACGATTGTTGGTGCTGGCAGTACATACACACTTGGTATGATGAACAGCCTTATTGCCGAAAAAGATAACTTTCCACTCGCAAAAGTCGTGTTTTACGACATAGATGAGAAACGCCAAGAATCGAATGCATTAGCTACTGAAATTCTATTGCGAGAACACTATCCAGAAGTTGAAGAGTTTGTTTATACAACGGATAAATCTGTCGCATTCGCAGATTCGGACTTTTTCTTTATCCAGATCCGCACTGGTGGGTTGGCCATGCGCGAGCGCGATGAACAAATCCCGCTATCCAACTCTTGTGTTGGGCAAGAGACATGTGGCGCGGGAGGAATGGCATATGGACTTCGCTCTATCGGCGACATGATCCAGCTAGTGAACGAGATCCGACAAACGTGTCCAGATGCGTGGATTCTTAATTACACCAACCCGGCGGCAATTGTCGCTGAAGCTTTAAATCGTGAATTTCCGCATGATAAGCGAATTCTAAATATCTGTGATATGCCAGCAGCGATTATGGTCAGCTATGCGCAATTGTTAGGATGTGAAATTTGGGACTTCGTTCCTGAATATTTTGGGCTTAATCACTATGGCTGGTTTACCAAAATTCGTAACAAACAGGGTGAAGACTTAACGGACAAAATTAAAAATATCATCCTAAAAGAAGGGATCAGTGCGGTTGATGCGGAAATAGCGGATGACCCATCGTGGCAAGCCACATTCAAAAACATGAGAACAATGCTTGCTGATAATCCAGAGTTTTTGCCGAATACGTATCTTCAGTACTATTTGTACCCTGAAAAAATGGTGGCGAAAGAGGATATCAACAATACCCGCGCAAGGCAGGTAATTAACGGCCGTGAGAAACGAGTGTTCGAATTGAACGCAAGAATAATTGAAGCGGGCACCACGAAGCACGAAACACTGCATGCCGATATCCATGGTCGATACATGGTGAGAGTTGCGGCTTCGCTTGCCTACAACTTGAGCGATGTGTATCTCGTCATCGTACCGAATAATGGTGCTATTACAAATTTACAAAATGACGCCATGGTAGAAGTTCCAGCTGCGCTAACTAGTGATGGACCGAAAGCTTTTACTGTAGGAAAAATCCCAACCTTCCAAAAAGCCATGATTGAGAGCCAACTTGGTTACGAGAAATTAGTTGTGGATGCTTGGTACGAAGGAAGTCAGCAAAAGCTGATTAATGCACTCACACTTAACCGTACCGTGGTTAATGTGCCAAAAGCTAAAGAAATAACAAAACAATTACTAGAAGAAAATAAAGCCTACCTTCCTCAATTTTTTCAATAACAACTGGACGTTCGGGGCCTACTTGTAGGCTCCGTGAATGAAACAAGAGGTTTATATGAAAGACATTATTCAAAGGTTCGGAGCCGCGATGTTTGTTCCCGTTCTATTATTTCCAGCAGCGGGCATGTTATTGGGTTTCTCTGTTGTGCTGTTAAATCAAGAAGTGTTTCCTTGGGCACTAGAGGGGAGTGCTTGGGTTAAAGTCTCGACGATCATTTTACAGGCATCTCTCGCTGTATTTAAAAATATGGCACTTATTTTTGCCGTTGGGTTACCTATCGCTTTAGCTAAAAAAGCATCTGGTCGCGCTGTACTTGCAACACTCGTTTCCTACATTACGTTTAACTACGTTATTGGTGGAATCCTTCAATTTTGGGGACCAGAACTGGGCGTGAACTATACGGAAGGTGAGCGAGGTTTGACTGAAGTTGGTGGCATTCTAACGCTTGATACCAACTTACTAGGTGCCATTTTAATTGCAAGTCTCTCTGTTTGGGTTCACAACCGATTCTTTGATAAAAAGCTACCGGATTGGGCGGCTGTATTTGGCGGAACGCCATTGGTTGTGATCATTAGTTTCCCCATTATGGTCGTGATGGCAATTCTAACTTGTTTGACTTGGCCAAGTATTCAGCATGGTATTAACAATCTGCAATCATTTTTGGTTTCTGCTGGATCGTTAGGGGTATGGCTATTTACGTTTTTAGAGCGAATCATGATACCAACGGGGTTGCATCATTTCGTATATGGTCCCGTTTTTTATGGGCCAGTTGCAGTCGATGGCGGAACGGTTGCCTATTGGATTCAAAATATACAGACATTCGCCCAGAGCTCGGAAAGTTTAACGACACAATTTCCTCAGGGTGGTTTGATGTTGACGGGAATGGGTAAAGTGTTTGGTTGTACGGGTATCGCACTAGCACTCTATTCAGTTGCGAAAAAAGAAAATAAAAAGATGGTGATGGGGTTAGTGCTCGGAGCCGCAATCACAGCAATTCTTACAGGGATAACCGAACCAATAGAGTTTACATTCTTATTTATCGCACCTGCGCTGTTTGCTTTGCATGCGTTGTTATCTGCGACAATGGCAACGATCGCCTTTATGTTTGGTGTTTCCGGTAACTTTCAGACTGGCTTGATAGACTTCATTTTCCAAAACTGGTTGCCTTTGGCTGGTAACCATGCAGGAACATACGTGATTCAGATTATTATTGGTCTCATGTTTACTGGTGTTTACTTTGTTACGTTTCGCGCGCTTATTTTAAAATACAACATACTTACTCCGGGACGTGAAGGTGCAGATAGTAAGTTGTATTCCAAAGCTGACTACAAAGAAGCGAAAGCGGTCCATAACAGTAGCGCAAGTCCGTCACAAGCTAGTGCCTTTATTGAAGGTCTGGGTGGAAAAGAAAACATTGAATTGTTAACTAATTGCGCGACGCGTTTGCGTGTTAAAGTTAAAGATGTCTCTCTTGTAAAGGAGAACGCATTTTTCACACAGCACGGAGCGGTGAATATTGTTAGAAATCAAGAGAGCCTTCAAATCATCGTTGGTTTAACGGTGCCACAAGTTCGCGAAGATATGAGCCAACTGATAAAAGCTTAACCCCCAAACTAATGCTCCAGCTCATATGGCTCAAAGGTGAGATAGAATTATCTCACCTTTTTTGTGTACATGAAGCATATTTCGCGCAGTTTCCACGAAAGTGGGGAGGAGTTATTGAGCGAGCTAAAAATACAGTTAGGTTATACCCGTCTGTATTGTTGGAAGACTTGTTGAGTCTCTAAGTGACAGTGGCGTCACTTTCTATGTTGAAAAGCGTTTTAATTTCTTCCAGCACTTCTGGGTTAGCAATAGCACCAATGTTTTTTACAGCTTGTCCGTTTACCAATTGTTTCACTGCTAGCTCAACCAATTTGCCTGAGCGCGTTTTAGGAATATCACTGATAGCAAAAATTTGTCGTGGGACATGGCGCGGTGAACATTTTGTTTTCAATGTTTGGCGAATTGAATCGGTGAGTTGTTGGGTTAACTCGACGTTGTGAGCGAGTTTTACTAGTAACCAGATTTCTTCAGACTGCTGGTTTAACTTGCCGACAGCGATGGAGTCTTCAACCTCGGGTAACGCGTTCACTTTCTGATAGATTTCAGCGGTACCGATGCGTACGCCGCCTGGATTTAAGGTTGCGTCACTACGGCCATAAAAAATAAAGCCGCCATGTTCGGTTTGCATCACATCGTCGCCATGGTGCCAGATATCGGTAAACTTGCTCCAATAAGCGTTGTGATAAAGTTCGCCGTTGTCGTGCCAGAAGCCAATAGGGAAGTTAGGTAGCGAGTTATTACAAGTCAGTTCGCCGCGTTTTTGCGTAATAGTATGTCCATCATCCTCTAGAGCACGTGCGTCGATTCCCAGCCCTGCGCCTTGGCATTCACCTTTGTAAACTGGTGAGATAGGGTTTCCCAGTACAAAGCATCCGCAAATATCCGTGCCGCCAGCGATAGAAGCGAGATGCAAGTCCTGCTTGATGTGCTGATAGACATAACTAAATTGTTCTGGGTAAAGCACCGAACCAGTTGAGCAAAGAGTTTTGAGTGACTTCAGGTTATGTTCTAGTTTTGGAGAGCAGTTTGCCTGTTCCAGTGCTTCTAAGTATTTCGCTGAAGTACCAAACAGCGACACGTTATGTTCTTCTGCTAATCGCCATAAGACGGAGTGATCAGGATAAACCGGACTACCGTCGTAAATCACTAAGGTTGCTCCACTCGCAAGAGCGGAAACATGCCAGTTCCACATCATCCAACCACATGTTGTGTAGTAGAAAACCTTGTCTTGCGATTTGATGTCGCAATGCAGTTGATGTTCTTTGAGGTGATTGAGCAAGGTACCGCCTGCGGAATGGACAATACACTTAGGTTGACCTGTTGTACCAGAAGAATACAAAATGAATAACGGGTCATTAAACAGCATTGGTTGATATTGAATTGATTGTGGAGAAAAGTGGTGAGTAATATCGGACCAAGAGACAAAGTCAGAAGTGGTAGCTCTCTTAGCGTTTTGTAAATATTCGATTTGGCATACGCTAATAGTAGTCTCTTCGGAGGCACTGCTTAACTTACTACTAAGAGTGGTGTTCTTGTCCGTCATATCGAAAGCTTTGCCTCCGAACTGGTAGCCATCACAGCAAAAAAGAACTTTCGGCTTAACCTGACCAAAACGCTCTACGACGCTATCGATACCAAAATCAGGAGAGGTTGAAGTCCAAATAGCGCCAAGGCTTGTAGTAGCCAACATGGCTATAACGGTTTCAGGAAGGTAGGGCAAATAACCCGCAACGACATCGCCTTTACCGACACCACAATTGAGTAGCCATTGTTGAATGGCAGAAACTTGTTCAAGCAACTGTTTACCGGTGAGTTGTCGGTGTTCACCGCTTTCATTGCTAAAAACAATAAACTCACGCTCTGGTGATTGCTCAGCCTGAGATAGGAGGTTCTCTGCGTAGTTCAGCGTGGCGTCAGCAAACCATACTGTGTCTCTATTTACATGGTGATGATTAGAACCTGTTTGTGTCCATTTGGGACTGCCAAGGCTCTTGATTTGCGAACCTATATCTCCGATTACGTTGCAAAACTGCCAAGTATGTCGCCAAAATTCATCATTGTGCTCAATGGACCACTGGTGTAGAGACGTGTAATTGTTGATTACGGTACCTTCGGCTTTGTCTTTATTAACCTTTTCGATGAACCGTAATAAGTTGCTATTGCTGACGCGCTCAGCAGATGGTGACCAAATAGGTGCAGAATTTGGCATAGGTCCCTCTAATTTCAATTCTTTTGAATATGACCAAAAACAAAATAAAGGGGCGAACATAGCGGTGTTCGCCCCTTATCTGATCGTTTAAAGTTGTTCGGCAAGCTGAGGTAGTACCTCAAATAAATCACCAACCAATCCATAGTCGGCAACTTCAAAGATAGGAGATTCTGGATCTTTGTTGATCGCGACAATCACTTTGGATTCCTTCATTCCTGCAAGATGCTGGATGGCACCGGAAATCCCAACCGCTATATAAAGCTTAGGTGCAACGATTTTACCGGTTTGACCCACTTGTAAGTCGTTGGCAACAAACCCGGCATCAACTGCCGCGCGAGAAGCGCCAATGGCAGCACCTAGTTTATCGGCAACTTGTTCGATCAACGCGAAGTTCTCTTTGCTACCGACCCCGCGTCCACCTGACACAACCACCTCTGCCGCGCTTAATTCAGGACGTTCTGACACGGTTTTATCGACAGAAACCAATTCAACCATTGGAGCTGAGATAGTGACCTGCTGATGCTTAATATCAGCTTGGTTGTGACAAGTAACCGGCTCAAACGCAGACGCGCGCACGGTGATGACGCGAACCTTGTCGCTGGTGGTCACTTTGGCAAATGCGTTTCCTGCGTAAATAGGGCGGATAAAAGTGTTTTCATCGATAACTTGGACAATATCGGAAATTTGCCCAACGCCGAACTTCGCTGCTACTCGCGGTGCAAGATCTTTCCCTTTTGATGATGAGCTAGCCCAGATTGCGTCAAAACCTTCAGCAACACTCACTACAATAGGTGCGATACTCTCGGCAAATTGATGCTTAAGTTGCTCATCATCGACACAAATTACGTTTGATATACCATCAACGCGACAAGCTTGTTGAGCGACTTCTTCACACTGGTGGCCCACTACGATCAAAACATTGTCTTGGCTGACTTGTTTTGCTGCATTAACCACTTTGAGTGTGTCAGCATGCAATTGGTTATTGTCATGCTCTGCTATGATTAAGTTCTTCATGAAATCACCTTCGCTTCGTTACGCAGCTTATCGAGAAGCTCTGAGACAGATTCAACCTTGATGCCACCTTTTCTTTGCGCTGGCGGTGTGATTTCTTGAATGGTTTGGCTAAATACCACTTCAACACCCAGACTGTCAGGTGTGATGGTATCTAACGGCTTGCGCTTAGCTTTCATGATATTAGGCAAAGAGGCAAAACGCGGTTCATTCAGGCGTAAGTCAGTACTGATCACCGCAGGTAAGTTCATCGCGACCGTCATCAAGCCGCCGTCCACTTCTCTCACGACCTGAACTTTTTGATCTTCTATCTTCACGTCGGAAGCGAAAGTTGCTTGAGGCCAGTCAAGTAGGGCGGCCAGCATCTGAGCCACTTGGTTGTTGTCCGTATCAATGGATTGTTTACCCGTAATCACAAGCTGTGCTTGTTCTTGCTCAACCAGAGCTTTGAGCAGCTTAGCGACGACCAATGGCTCTATTTTGTCTTCAGTATCGATATGAATAGCGCGATCGGCACCTAACGCAAGCGCAGTACGTAGTTGCTCCTGACACTGGCTACCGCCGGCACTGACAACGATGACTTCATCTGCAATACCTTGCTCCTTTAGTCGTACGGCTTCTTCAACGGCTATTTCGCAAAATGGATTAATCGTCATCTTGACGTTATTGGTTTCAACATCGCTATGGTCCGCTTTCACGCGAACTTTAACGTAGGGATCAATGACCCTTTTGATTGGCACTAGTATTTTCACGTTAGATTCCTTTTACAGTGAAGACTATGTGTTTACAGTGAAGACGATGTGATGACGTCTTTAAAATGATGTTAATTTACCTTTACGTTTGCGTCAACTTTAAATATATTGTTGATTAACAAGTTGGCAACATGCAAAGAAAAAGGAATGCAATCATGGAAAGAGACTGCATGGAATTTGATGTTCTGATTGTAGGCGCAGGTCCCGCAGGCTTGTCTGCGGCATGCCGAATCAAACAATTAGCAGCAGAAAAAGAACAAGACCTCTCTGTTTGCGTGGTAGAAAAAGGCTCTGAAGTTGGAGCGCATATTTTATCGGGTGCGGTGTTTGAAACGCGAAGTTTGGATGAGCTTTTTCCCGACTGGCAAGAGAAAGGCGCTCCGCTCAATACCAAAGTAAACCAAGATAAAACCTACTATCTAGGCAATGACATCAATGGTCATGAACTGCCTTCTTGGGCGGTGCCTAATACGTTACATAACAAAGGTAATTACATCATAAGTTTGGGCAGTCTATGCCGATGGATGGCGTTGCAGGCTGAGAACTTGGGGGTGGAGATCTACCCAGGTTTTACCGCCAGTCAAGCGATCATCGATGAAGATAGTCGTGTTTGTGGCGTGATCACGGGCGATATGGGGTTAGACAAAAATGGTGAACAAAAAGGAAATTTCGAACCTGGTATTGAACTGCGAGCGAAGTTTACTTTATTTGCTGAAGGCGCACGGGGGCATATTGGTAAGCAGTTGATTAACCGATTTAATCTTGCTGAAGAGAAAACGCCTCAACATTACGCTATCGGTTTTAAAGAGCTGTGGGAAATCCCATCAGAGCAGCATCAGCAAGGTTTAGTAGTGCACGG
Source organism: Vibrio sp. 1167 (assembly GCF_033340375.1). Lineage (NCBI taxonomy): Bacteria > Pseudomonadati > Pseudomonadota > Gammaproteobacteria > Vibrionales > Vibrionaceae > Vibrio > Vibrio sp. 1167. The sequence continues at coordinate 488,879 of NZ_JAWOWK010000003.1, forward strand.
ATTAGGTTGGCCGCTATCAAATGAAGCTACAGGTGGCAGTTATCTCTACCATTTAGAGGGAAACCAAGTTGCCGTCGGGTTGATTGTTGACTTGAATTATAAGAATCCGCACTTGAGTCCATTTGATGAGTTTCAACGTTTTAAACACCACCCGTTGATTGAGCAATACCTCAAAAATGGGAAGCGTATTAGCTATGGCGCAAGGGCGATCACCAAGGGTGGCTTTCATTCGCTTCCCACTCAGCAATTTGCTGGTGGTTTATTAATTGGATGCGATGCAGGAACACTTAACGGCGCTAAAATCAAAGGCACACACACGGCAATAAAATCTGGCATGCTTGCCGCTGAAGCAGTATGTGAAGCCCTTGAGAGTCAGTCAGTTACTGCTGATTATCAAAAGCATTTCAAACAGTCTTGGCTGTATGAAGAGCTTTATCAAGCACGTAACTTCTCAAGTGGCATTCACCGCTTTGGATCGTGGCTGGGCGGTGGTTTAGCGCTGCTGGAACATAACGTATTAAAAGGCAAAGCTAAGTGGCATATCCGCTGTGATAAGCCTGATCATCAGTCTCTGTTATTGGCGGAAAGCAGCAATGAAATTGTCTATCCGAAGCCTGATGGCGTGTTAAGTTTCGATCGCCTCTCTTCTGTTTATCTATCCAATATCTTCCATGAGGAAGATCAACCATGCCACTTACGACTGGAGAACCAGCGGATCCCTATTGAGCAGAACCTTGAATTATATGCAGAGCCAGCACAGCGCTATTGTCCGGCTGGCGTGTATGAAATCGTACAGGGGGAGCAGCAGCCAGAGCTGCAAATAAATGCGGCCAACTGTATCCACTGTAAGACCTGCGACATCAAAGATCCAAGTCAAAATATTACCTGGACTCCGCCAGAAGGTGGTGGTGGTCCGAACTATCCAAATATGTAAGCGTTTGAGAATAATTTTTATTAACAATTTATTTACTTAAAGTTTGCGTTAGTTCAAATCTTTCTCGATGAACTCGATTGCAACTTAATCTTTCAGGCACTATTCTGATTTTAAATTGACGTTTACGTAAACTGAATACAAAGTTGATGCATAGGTATAAAAGCGGTTACCAGTATCAAAGTTAGGTTTGATCAAATAGTGCTCAATGGAACGCACTTAAAATAACGAAAGGGAGATCAACTATGGTATCGGAATCGCCTCTGTTGCAGGTAAACGATATTTCATTGGCTTTTGGTGGGGTGAAAGCTTTAACTGACGTGAGCTTCCATGTGAATGAAAAGGAAATTTTTTCAATCATTGGCCCAAACGGTGCAGGTAAAACCTCAATGCTCAATTGCATCTCTGGTCGATACACACCAAACAAAGGCTCTGTAATCTTCGCTGGAGATGATGTAACTAAACGGACACCTAGCCAACGAGCTGAGTTAGGGTTGGGAAGAACCTTCCAAAACTTAGCGCTCTTTTCTCACATGTCGGTACTGGACAACATCATGGTTGGCCGACACCACCTACTAAAAAACAACTTCGTCACGGGGCCACTCTATTGGTTCTCCAATGCGCAGAAAGAAGAGATGGCGCACCGCAAATATGTGGAAGACGTGATCGATTTTCTAGAAATCCAGCACATCCGAAAAGCGACTGCAGGCACCCTATCTTACGGCTTACGTAAGCGTGTAGAGCTTGCTCGTGCCATTGCCTTAAAACCTAAGTTACTGCTGCTTGATGAACCAATGGCAGGTATGAACTTGGAAGAAAAGGAAGACATGGCACGTTACATCATGGATCTGAATGAAGAATTAGATATCACGATCATCATGATTGAGCACGACATGGGCGTGGTCATGGACATCTCTAATCGCGTTTTGGTTTTGGATTTCGGTAAACACATTGCTACGGGTGAGCCTGAAGAAGTGATGGCCAACCCACATGTGAAACAAGCGTACTTAGGCGAAGAGTTACCGACATTAGAGGAGAGTGCATAATGGCACAGCAACATAATGATTGGGCAGATATAACCCGCTTAGATACCTTTCCAAAAGTGTTGCAACACAATGCCAAGAACTGGCCCGAACAAGTCGCAATGCGTGAAAAGGAGTTTGGTATATGGCGAGAGTTCACTTGGAAGGATTATGAAAACCGCGTCAAGTGGATGGCACTGGCACTACGAGATTTGGGTATTGGTGAGCAAGATGTCGTTGGTTTGTTAGGTGATAACCGCCCGGAATGGGTATGGGGCGAGTTAGCGGCACATGCGATCAAAGGTTTCTCGCTGGGCATCTATCAAGATTCTATGCACGAAGAGGTGGCGTACCTTATCAACTATGCCAAAGCAAAAGTCGTGATTGCCGAAGATGAAGAGCAATGCGACAAGCTGCTTGAGCTTGGTGATGAAATTCCTAGCGTTGAATACATTATTTACTGCGATCCTCGTGGAATGCGTAAATACGATGATCCAAGATTGATTGATGTTGAACAGGTCTACAAAAAAGGTCAGCTGATTGATAAAGCGGACCCAGACAAATATCTCAATATGGTTGTTGAAACCAAAGGCAGCGATCTTTCAATTCTTTGTACAACGTCGGGTACGACTTCTAAACCAAAATTGGCTCAGCTACACAGTGGCACGTTCTTGGATCACTGTGCGGCTTACTTGCGTGCAGACCCTCGTTCCCCAGGCGACAACTACGTTTCTGTTCTGCCTTTGCCTTGGATTATGGAGCAGGTTTACGTGGTTGGTCAGGCGTTGATTTCTCGTCAAATCGTTAACTTTGTGGAAGAACAAGAAACCATGATGTCCGACTTGCGTGAAATCGGTCCAAACTTTGTGCTGTTAGCGCCACGTGTGTGGGAAAACATTGTGGCAGACGTGTCTGCACGAATGATGGATTCGACACCGTTTAAGCAAAAGATGTACAAACTGGGCATGAGCTTAGCCAACAAAGCGTTAGAGCAGGGCAAACGTTCTAAACTCGCCGAATGGATTCTTTTGCGTGCTTTGCGAGACCGTTTAGGCTTTTCGAACCTAACATCTGCTGCAACGGGCGGTGCGGCGATGGGGCCTGACACTTTCCGTTACCTACAAGCTATTGGTGTGCCACTTAAGCAGCTTTATGGTCAGACCGAAATGTGTGGCGCATACACCGTGCACCAAGCGGATGATGTGGATTACGATTCCGTTGGTGTTGCGTTTGATAATGCAGAAGTGAAAGTCATCAACCCGGACAGCAATGGCGTTGGTGAAATCATCGCGAAAAGTACAGGCATGTTTACTGGCTACTTAAACAACCAAGCAGCATATGATGAAGATGTTCAAGATGGTTGGATGCACACAGGCGATGCGGGTTATTTTAAAGATTCCGGTCACTTGGTGGTGATTGATCGTCTGAAAGATATGTCGGAAACCAGCCACGGCGACCGCTACTCTCCGCAGTTCATTGAAAACAAACTCAAGTTCTCGCCGTTTATTGCAGAAGCCGTGGTGGTAGGTAAAGGTCGACCTTGGCTGTCTGCCATCATCTGTATTCGCTATGCGATCGTCGCGAAGTGGGCAGAGCAACGCGGCTTGGCATTTACCAACTACACCAACTTATCTGCTCAACCAGAAGTGTACCAAGCGATTCGTGAAGAAGTTCAAAAAGTGAACGAATCCCTACCGGATGCACAGAAGATCAGCAAATTCATTCTACTTTACAAAGAGCTGGATGCCGACGATGGAGAGCTAACTCGCACACGTAAAGTACGCCGTGGTGTGGTTGCAGAGAAATACGGAGACATCATCGAAACCATCTACAGCGACGATCCAAAAGTCGATGTCGATACAGTGATCACTTATCAAGATGGCACCAAAACACGCATTCAAACGTCGCTAGTTATTGAAACGCTTATTGAGCATGAGCCAACACTAGTGGATAGCGAACAACGGAGGATCGCATAGTGAATACGGATTTATTACTGCAACTCGTCATTAATGGCGTGATCGTTGGCATGTTGTATGGCGTTGTCGCCATGTGCTTTGTATTGATTTACAAATCGACCCAGGTGGTCAACTTTGCTCAGGGTGAGTTCCTGTTGATTGGCGCATGGGTATGTTGGGCGGCATTGGTACACCTACAGTTACCGTTTTTTATAGGCTTTTTACTCACGCTCGCGTTCATGATGATTTTTGGTATCGCCGTGCAAACCATTGTGCTCAGACCGTTGATTGGTGAACCGATTATCTCTGTGATCATGGTGACCATTGGTCTATCGATGTTTTTCCAAGCGCTGATGAAGTGGATATTCGGTGTCTCTGCTGTGTCGTACCCGCAAGTGTTCGAAACCAACGTGGTGAATATCGGAGGTTTGAATGTTGAGTTTGCTTACATTCTGAGCTTGATCTTCTCAATGCTCATCATGGGCGCGTTCTACTGGTTCTTCAAATTCAGCAAAATGGGTCTGGCAATGCGCGCAACGGCATTCAACCAGCAAGTAGCCCAGAGTCTTGGCATTTCCATCAAGAAAGTGTTCGCCATCAGTTGGGCCATTTCGGCAATGGTATCTGCAACAGCAGGGATTGTTATCGGTATCGTTAACGGCGTATCTGACGCGCTATCCATTATTGGTATCAAAGTTTTCCCAGCCGTTATTTTAGGTGGCTTAGATTCGGTAGTCGGCGCAATTGTCGGTGGTATCACCATCGGGGTGCTAGAAAACTTGGCTGAGTTTTTTGATAGCCAATACCTGCAAGTGGGTAACTTGTACAACATCGCACCATTCTATGTGCTGTTAATCATTCTTGCCTTCAAGCCATATGGCCTGTTTGGTACCAAAGATATTGAGCGTATTTAAGGAGAAATAACATGGCTCAACTTAGCATGCGCCCGTGTGGGGATTTTCGAACCACATACAAAAGCGATACGCCAATTTTTGAAACCAAAACCATCAGAAGCCTTGCGATTGCAGGTGTCATCGCCATGCTGGCAGCACCGCTGGTCTTGGATATTTACTTCCTAAACCTGTTTATTCAGATTGCATACCTCGGTATCGCGGCATTGGGCTTAAACATTCTGGTTGGTTTTACCGGACAAATTTCGCTAGGTCACGGTGCGTTCTTTGGCTTTGGCGCCTTTGCATCGGCTTGGCTAAATAACCAGTTTAACATTCCAGTCGTGTTTGCGATTCCGCTTGCGGGTTACTTAACCATGATTGTGGGGATGCTGTTTGGTCTGCCAGCGGCTCGAATTAAAGGTTTATATCTAGCTATCGCAACGTTGGCGGCGCAGTTTATTTTAGAGGACTTCTTTGCTCGCGCAGATTGGTTCAGTGGCGGCTCATACGGTGCAAGCGCGAACCCAATTAATTTGTTTGGCTTTGAGTTTACGACTGACGAAAGCTTCTTCTACATCGCTCTGTTTGCGCTGATCTTCATGTATATGTGGGCATCAAACTTAATCCGTTCTCGTGACGGTCGCGCGTTTGTCTCAGTACGAGATCACTATCTGTCAGCAGAGATCATGGGCATCAACCTAACCAAGTATCGTCTGCTCTCATTTGGAGTGTGTGCATTCTATGCGGGCATCGGGGGTGCACTCTACGGACATTATCTAGGGTTTGTATCAGCAGAAGGTTTCACCATCATGATGTCTATCCAGTTTTTGGCCATGATCATCATTGGTGGCTTAGGCTCAGTCAAAGGTACGCTGATGGGTACGATATTTATCGTACTTCTGCCTGAAGTTTTAGAGTTTGGCGTAACGGGGCTTTCAGCGTTTGGTGATACCACCGCTTTCACTGATGGTCTGGCTTACTTCAAAGAGATGGCGATTGGTTTAGTCATCATGCTGTTCCTCATTTTCGAACCTCAAGGATTATCGCATCGCTGGCAACAGATTCGAGCATATTGGAAACACTATCCGTTCTCATATTAACGTGGAATTAAGTGGAATATACCTCAATAACAAGGACAACGAGTTATGAACAAAGGACATTTAGCGACAACGTTGGTGCTGTCATCTGCACTGTTTACTACCGCAACTTGGGCAAAAGATTCTGTGTTTGTCGGACAATTAGTCGATTTTTCTGGACCAACGGCCTATGTGAGCAAGCCTTATGGTTCTGGCGTGCGAGACGCATTGCGTTGGATTAACCAAAACGGTGGCATTAACGGTACCGAGCTCGAATTTGAAACAGTAGACATGGCGTACAAAGTACCAGTGGCGATTTCTAACTATAAACGTTGGGTGGCGCGTAAAGACATGGTTGCGCTGCAAGGCTGGGGTACGGCGGATACCGAAGCACTTATTTCGTTTGTCACCAAAGACAAAGTGCCGGTGTTCTCTGCTTCTTACTCTGGTCACTTAACTGACCCAACCGGTAAAAACCCAAAAACCGCGAAACCAGCGCCTTATAACTTCTTTTATGGTGCGTCGTACTCAGATGCGTGCCGTGCGCTAGTTAAGTGGGCGAAAGAAGATTGGGAATCTAAGGGCAATCAAGGTGCGCCGAAATTTACGCACATTGGCGATAACCATCCATTCCCGAATGCGCCAAAAGAAGCGTGTGCAGAGTACGCCAAAGAGCTTGGTTTTGATGTGCAAAACCCAGTCGTTGTGTCACTAAAACCAGGGGACTTCAAAGCGCAATGTTTGTCGCTGAAAGAGTCAGGCACCAACTACGGTTACATTGCCAATATCGGTAGCTCGGTTATCTCACTAGTGAAGTCTTGTAACACGGTTGGGACAGAGTTCCAGTACATGGCAAACATTTGGGGCGGCGACAAGCCAGTGCTTGAAGCAGCAGGCGATGGCCTTAAAGATTACGTTTTCCCAGGTATGACGGCGTTTTGGGGAGATGATAATGAGGGCATGAAACTGGTCCGTGAGATTTCTAAGCAGTCTGAATCAGAGCCGGGCGAATTCAGAACTCACCATTACATTCGCGGTATCTGTTCTGCGTTCTATATGAAAGAAACGATGGAGTGGGCGAAAGATAATGGTGGCATCACAGGTGAAAACATCAAGAAGGGCATGTATGTCTATGACAACTGGGTACCACAAGGCTTAGAAGGTGTTTGTGTCCCTGCGAACTGGAAACCGGAAGATCACCGAGGCACAACAACCGTGAACGTCTTTATGGGCAACAACGATGGCGGCGCAGTTGATATCAAGAAAGTATCACAGGTGACATTGTCACGTCGTGACGATTGGCTAGGTTACTAATCTACGACTTATTAATAACAAAGCTTACTGAAAATAAGGATGGGTGAGAGAACACTCTCACCCTAGCAAGGAGTAGCTTGATGGCTGAATTAGCAACGAATATCGAACCGGCAGAAATACTGCTTTCAGTGAACAACATTGAAGTCGTCTACGACGAAGTAATACTAGTACTTCGCGGTGTGAGTTTAGAAGTTCCAAAAGGGCAGATTGTGACCTTACTGGGCGCCAACGGTGCGGGTAAATCCACAACGTTGAAAGCCATCTCTGGTTTATTGAAAACCGAAGATGGTGAAGTGACGCGCGGCGAAATCAACTTCATGGGCGAGCGTATAGACAACAAAAGCCCGGAAGAGATCGTCCGTTCGGGCATCTTCCAAGTTATGGAAGGGCGCCGAATTGTTGAAGATATGACGGTAATAGAAAATCTTCGCTTAGGCGCTTATACACGCACTGACAACGAAGTTGAACAAGACATCGAAATGGTGTTTGACTATTTCCCGCGACTCAAAGAGCGCACTGGCCTGGCGGGCTATTTGTCTGGCGGTGAGCAACAAATGTTAGCGATTGGCCGAGCGTTAATGGCTCGACCGAAGATGATTTTGTTGGACGAACCGTCTATGGGGCTTTCTCCACTGCTAGTTAAAGAAGTATTCAGCATTATTAACAAGATCAACAAAGAGCAAGGTATTACCATGCTTTTGGTTGAACAGAATGCCAACTTCGCTCTTCAAGCGGCCGATTACGGTTACATCATGGAATCAGGCAAAATCGTACTAGATGGCAGCAAGCACGAATTGCTAAACAATGAAGACGTAAAAGAATTCTACCTTGGCGGCGGCGATGAAGATCGCAAGAGCTTTAAGAATCTGAAATCTTACAAACGTCGTAAGCGTTGGTTGTAAGGAGCAAGGATGAACGAACTATTTGATGCGAAAGAATCGTTGTCTCTACAGGCGCGAGAAGAGTCGTTGTTTCAACGTCTGCCAACGTTGATTGAAAATTCGAAAGTCAATAGCGAACATTACGCGGCGCATTTTTCTGGGTTAGAGCCTACATTGGCAAACAATCGTGAAGGGCTTGCTCAGTTCCCGATTACACGTAAGTTCAATGTACCTAATCAGCAGCAACTTAAACCGCCGTTTGGTGGCTTAAATAGCGTTGCCATTGGTCAAATGGCGCGTGTTTTTCAGTCTCCTGGGCCTTTATATGAGGCTCAAACGGATGAGGCCGATTTCTGGCGTATGGGGCGCGCGTTTCACGCTGCTGGGTTCTGTGCGGGTGATTTAGTGCATAACACGCTCTCTTACCATTTCTCTCCTGGCGGATTTATTATGGATGGTGGCGCAAGAGCTTGTGGTTGCGCTGTATTTCCGGCTGGAGTAGGCAATACCGAAGCGCAAATAGAGGCAATTAAACAGCTTCAACCTAATGGTTACACTGGCACACCTTCGTATTTGCTGACGTTGCTACAAAAGTACCAAGAGACATACGATGAGCTGCCTAGCTTTGAGAAAGCTCTGGTCTCTGGTGAAGCGGTTACAGCAGACATGGAACAGATGTTTGAGGAAAAAGGCATTGCAGTCTTTCAAGCCTACGCAAGTGCAGAGCTTGGTTTGATTGCTTATCAAGTGTCTGGTGAACAAGGATTAGTGATTGCCGAAGATATTATTGTTGAAATCGTTGATCCTGATGGTGTTCCTGTACAACCGGGAGAAGTCGGTGAAGTCGTTGTAACGTCGCTTGATGAGAAGTTCCCGCTGATTCGCTACGCAACGGGAGATTTATCGGCATATCTAGAGATTAGTTCTGATTCTTCACGCACGAATGCACGAATTAAGGGCTGGATGGGACGAGCAGACTCTGCGGTGAAAGTAAAAGGGCTGTTTGTTTATCCGCATCAGATCCAAGAAGTCTGTCGTCGCCACGATATTAAAGGCTCCTTGAAAATTGAGCGCGATGGCTTCAACGATGCCATTACTTTCTGTTGTCATGATGTGCATGTATCAGCAGAGGACATTCAAGCAACACTACAGTCAGTCACTAAACTGAAAGGCAATGTCCAGTTTGTACCGAACCAAGCGGAGCAGCCGTTAATCAATGATCTTCGCAGTTAACTCATTGGTGGCATAAGTGCAGTAGAAAGTGGTTGTCATAAAAAACTAACAACGTCAGACAAAAGGCTAGAAAAGGGATACCACATTGCGCTGCGTATCCCTTTATTTTTTACTACCGCAATCAGGGAGCGGGTAAATGAAACAGGCACCAATGATTAACACACAATTCTGGGATGATTTGTTTATCCGAGGCACTATGCCTTGGGATGCCCAATCGACACCTCAAGAACTCAAGGATTATCTCGACAATTCACTTCATGTAGGCCATTCAGTGTTTATTCCTGGGTGTGGTGCCGCTTATGAACTGAGCACTTTTATTCAATATGGGCATGACGTGATCGCGATGGATTACAGCCAAGAAGCGGTAAAAATGGCGCAATCAACGTTAGGTAACTACAAAGATAAAGTCGTATTGGGTGATGTATTTAATGCCGATTTTTCTCACTCGTTTGATGTCATTTACGAGCGGGCCTTTCTCGCAGCACTATCGAGAGACATGTGGTCAGAATACTTTGCTATGGTGGATAAATTGCTGCCAAGAGACGGTTTGTTAATTGGTTATTTCGTTATAGATGATGATTACCACTCTCGCTTCCCACCATTTTGTTTGCGAAGTGGGGAGTTGGCAGCTTTTCTAGAGCCCACGTTTGAACTTGTGAAGTCCTCAGTGGTGGCAAACAGTGTTGAGGTTTTTAAAGGCAGAGAGCAATGGATGGTGTGGCAGAAACGTTAGTCGTCAATGAGAATTCTTTAGAAAGTATTCGCGGAAACTGTCTGGTTCTTTTTTAATCGCTGAAAAGTAAGTCACAAATGTATGATATTTGGTCGATGCCATGAGCCAGAGACCGATAATAGGAAAAAGTACAAAACTAAAAAAAAAAGTTTATGTTCATCTTCAAGAAGGAATAGGCCAAGAGCGTAAACAAGGAACTGAAAGTAAATATTGATTAAGTTGATTTCTGCCGCTTTAGGTTTGCCTCTAACAATCATCATGTTTGGGATAACAAGCAGTAGAGTCATGACCCCAGCAAAAGAAAAGTTTAGAGCCAAGAAAGTATCAGTAGTTAAGTGCTCAGACGACTGGTCAATCAATATTGCCAGCAACGTTACTGCAATGCCGCCTCCCATCATAATCAAGGTAATGACTGCCACGCCAACAAGAAAAACCCAAATAGAAAGGTAATGGTTGTCAAAAAACTCTTCTGCCTTCAATCTTTTAAACCTCATCGATACATACTGTGAAATAACAGAGGTTACTTCAATCTATTCCTGTTGAGGGGATACTCACATAGGAAGAATACGTATGTAAAATATCAATAAGCGTTAGTTTTAAAGGCGGGAGTTACCCCCCATAATAGGTCGAAAGGTATTTCAGAATGGCTTAGTCATTGTTGTGTGACCATGTGTAACGAATGACAGGCTGAGCAGACTGCCGCGACGAGTTCCATATTCTCTCCTGGCGCTAATATCCCATCACCAGCTGATTTGACCTCCACTTCAGATGAAACAGTATTCCAATCTGGTGGCGTAGGGTTTTGGGTTGCTAGCCATGCAATGATTGCGGCTCACGCACCCGGGTCTTTTACGCCGGGAAAGACCATGTTTGTGCCCGGAGCAAACTCCGGTGGTGACGCCAAAAAAAGCATCCAGTTTTTCTGCGTCCCATTGACCTTGATGCTGTTTGATGGCTTCGCTGTAATTGACGCCGGCAATATCACGCTCTGCTAAGCCCCAAAGAGGCGGCGGCCCCACAAACACTTCCTCCATTTTTCAAACTGGTGACAAGCTTTACACACCATCGCTTGCTGTTCGCCTGCGGCTATCAACTCGTCAGTGTTTGCTAAGGCTGAGTAACTTAACAGCGCGAGAAAAGTAAACGAGAGCGGGAAAACCCGCTTATTTAAGAATGTTGCTTTCACTGTTATTCCCCCTTCATGTTTAACCCTTAACAATCAGCGCGATTCGGTGGAAGGTGTTGTTGAGGTAACCTTTCGGGTTCCATGCGATAGCAAAAGGTTGGCCCACCTCTTGGTCATCAGTCGCTTTTGCCCAAACTTCGTAGTAGCCCGCTTTGGGGAATGTCACTTTGGCGTTAAACGTCTGCCAAGCGCTGTCATTGGCTGGGGCTGCGAGTTCTGCATCCATCCATGTTGCGCCAAAATCAATCCTTTCTCGCTGAACTACCGAGAGACCAGTGGCCAGATTACTTTGCTATGGTGGATAAATTGCTGCCAAGAGACGGTTTGTTAATTGGTTATTTCGTTATAGATGATAAGTACCACTCTCGCTTCCCTCCATTTTGTTTGCGAAGTGGGGAGTTGGAGGGTTATCTAGAACCGACGTTTAAGCTTGTGGAAGCCTCAGTGGTGGCAAACAGTGTTGAGGTTTTTAAAGGTAGAGAGCGCTGGATGGTGTGGCAGAAAAGTTGCCGTATTTAAACGCTATGGCATCAAATAATGAATACAAAATCAGCGTCACATAATGCATCTTTTAAAGACAATTATTCTTGTGGTAACGATAAGTGTTGTGAATTGGCGAAGTTGTGAGAAGTGTAGATCATGTCCTTTGAAAACATAAGGATATATAATATGGACAAATCATTTTCTCTCATCGATAAGCCTACCTTCTTAGGCTCACTCTTTCTTTTACTCAGCGTCGTTATACCCTTAATTTTATTTCCCACACAAGGTGCGGATTGGATAGCTTCGGCCAAATTTTTCATGACCGATAAGCTTGGTGTGTTATACCTCGCACTGGGTATCGCAGCAATGTGTTTTATGATTTACACCGTGTTCAGCGATCTTGGCCAAATCAAACTTGGTGAAGCCGACGAGCAACCAGAATTTGGTAACGCCTCATGGGCTGCAATGCTATTTTGTGGAGGTATTGGCGCAAGTATTCTGTATTGGGGGTGTATCGAGTGGGCATACTACTATCAATCACCACCATTTCAGTTGGAAGCAGGCAGTGAAGAAGCCATTCGCTGGGCCGCGACTTATGGTCTGTTTCACTGGGGACCGATCGCTTGGTCAATTTACCTTATTCCTGCTCTGCCTATCGCTTACTTCTTTTATGTACGCAAACAACCTGTTTTGAAAATCTCTAGTGCGTTAATGCCTGTATTAGGAGAAAAGCGCGCAAACGGTGGTATTGGCAAGTTTATTGATGTGCTGTTTATTTTTGGTATGTTGGGTGGCGCGGCGACTACGCTTGGCTTAGCAGCACCTCTTATCAACGGTGGTCTACATCATATCTTCGGTCTTCCAAACAATACCTTCAGCCAAGTGGCTGTATTACTTCTCTGTACTGCGATTTTTGGTTACTCCGCGTATGCAGGGCTTGAGAAGGGGATCAAATTCCTTAGTAACATTAACTTCTGGGGTGCGATGGGCTTGTTACTCTTTGTACTCGCCCTTGGGCCAACCGTGTTCATGTTAGAAACAGGCTTAGATTCTATTGGTCGTATGTTGTCTAACTTCTTTGTTATGGCTACCTGGGCGGAGCCGTTTGGTGGTTATGGTGAGTTTACAGATACACACTTCCCGCAAGACTGGACTATTTTCTACTGGGCATGGTGGTTAGTCTTTGCTCCTTGTATGGGATTGTTTGTTGCGCGTATCTCGCGTGGAAGAACGATCAAACAGATGGTCGTAGGTTCTATATTTTACGGTTCTTTAGGTTGTTTCTTATTCTTCATTGTTTTAGGTAACTATGGTTTATCGTTGCAATTGACGGGTGAGCTTGATGTCATCGCAATCCTCAACGAATCAGGCGCGCCAGCGGCTATTTTTGCAACGTTAGACACATTACCGTTAGGGCCAATCGTTATTGGTGTTTTTACACTATTGTGTATCATTTTTACGGCGACTTCGTTTGACTCTATCTCGTACATTCTTGCGTCTGTGGTTCAAAATGATGTGACGGAAGAACCGATGCGCTGGAACCGTTTGTTCTGGGCGTTTACTTTGTCTTTTCTGCCAACCGTTCTAATGTTCATGGGAGGTTTATCGACATTACAAACCGCTGCGATCGTGGGCGGTTTACCGTTGTTAGTTATCTCGGTGATGTTGATGGTGTCCTTTGTTCGCGCGGCGAGCCTAGATATTAAACATCAAGCAGAATACGAAGAGCCAACCATTAACATTGAAGAACTGCCGGAAATTGACCCTTGGTCAACAGAGGGAATGGCTTTGGCGAAATTTGAGCGCTTTAAAGACTTAGCTCAACAGGCGGCTGAAGAAGAGCGCGAAGCAATGGCGGCCCTGATGAGCATGCGTAAGAGAATTCGCGCATTTGCCTTAGAACACAGCTGTGAATCTGGATTTTCGGACCATCATTTACCAGAAGAGATGCAAGCAGAGCTACAGCAACTAACCGAAGCGCTTGAGTTGGCTCAACAGAAGAAGCAAGAACTGTCTGAACAAGCCCAAGAATCTCGAATGGAGTTTAATCATGTGTTATTAGGCGGCGCGTCGGCAGGTTTAGCAACGTCGCAGGCTTAAGAACAGACACACAAGAGCCGAGTACAAACTCGGCTCTTTTTTGGCGTGGATACCTTACAGTTAAAAATTCTGCTCAGTCAGTGTTAATGCTTATACTATTTTAGGTTGACCATCTGATGCGGTGGCACCGCCGTCTACAGGTAGGTTTACGCCATTAATGAAAGATGCGTCATCACTTGCCAAGAAAGTCACGACAGACGCAATTTCTTCAGGTTCGGCTGCTCGGCCAAGCGCAATGCGCTCATTGAATTTATCGCGGATTTCCTGCGGCCAGCCGTTCGTCATGTTGGTTTTTACTAAGCTTGGGCATACGGCGTTAATTCTTACCCCATCCGCACCATGGTCCAATGCCATCGCTCGGGTAAGGTTCACCACTGCGCCTTTACTCGCGCAATAGAATGCGGCACCCCAGTCGCCACCCAAACCGGAAACGGACGCGGTATTTACCATACAACCTTTCGTTTTTAAGAGTTCAGGCAAAGCAAACTTCGCGCAATAAACAACACCATCAATGTTTACACCAGAGATCTTCTTCCAGTCTTCCACACTACCTTCAATCACGGAACCAGGGACATGTACGCCAGCATTGTTTACTAAAATATCCAGTTTACCGAAACGGGTAACAACACCAGAAATCAGTGCTGCGACTTTGTCTGGGTCAGAAACATCAATAGAATGCGCAGACACACGCTGTTTATCAAAGCCCTCAACGGCGTTTGCCAACTGCTCTTCATTCCAATCGGCAAGAGCGACGTTTGCGCCTTCTTCATACAAACGTTTTGCGATGGCCAAACCAATGCCATTGGCAGAGCCAGTCACGAGTGCGACTTTATTTTTTAATCCTCTCATGCGATTTCTCCTTCGAAACTTACAAAAACGGGATCTTGATTTTTCTCTGTGCGCGGCAACATCAGTTTGTCGTTGTCGCTGTAATCTACGGGGATAGCCACCACTGTTGGTCCTTCAACGTCCATGGCTTTATTCAATGTCGGTAGCAATTCGTGTTGACTAGTCACTGCGAAGCCTTTCGCGCCAAATGATTCGGCGTAGGCCTTGAAATCAATTGGTCCAAATTTCACACCAGAGCAGCGCTGATATTTGTTGATCTCTTGCATTTCTACCATGTTGTAGGCGTTATCAACCCACACAATATGGACGATATTGCAGTTCAGTCTAACCGCGGTTTCCAACTCCATGCTCGATTGCATAAAACCGCCGTCTCCCGATATCGATACCACTTTGCTACCAGGTTTTAGTAGGCTGGCACCAATGGCCCATGGTAGTGCAACGCCCATTGTTTGTTGGCCGTTAGACACCAGCATTTGGCGAGCTCGAAAACAGCTTAAGTAACGAGCGATCCAGATGTGGAAGCTCCCCATATCAAGGCATAGCGTGGTATCTGGTGTGATGATAGATTGCATGGCTTTAATTAGCGCCAGTGGATGAAACCCTTGCTTGTTATAGACATTGGGATAGGTCTTGATCACTTGCCGTTGCAGTGCTACCTCTTCCAGTACTGAAAGTGCCGTTGGGGAAAGGCGAGCATATTCAGAGATATAGCTGCCCATTTTGTCTAATGACTGCGCAATGTTTCCGACGATTTCAACACAAGGCTGATAATTAAGTTGGTATTCTGCCGGTTCAATATCGAGGTGAATCACTGGGTTGCGGTGGCTGTTCCAAAGCTCAGGGTCATACTCTATTGGGCTAAAGCCGATGGTGAGAATTAAATCGGCGTCCCGCAGTAAAACATCGCCAGGTTGGTTATTAAACAAACCGACACGCCCAGCAAAGTGATGATAGTAATTGATGTCTACCGTGCCGGCGGCTTGGTAAGTGCCGACAACGGGTAGCTGCGTATTTTGAAGAAATCGGGCGATAGCAGCAGCGTTTTTACTGCGGCTCGCGTGAAGGCCAAGTAAAACCACACAGCGCTTTGCTTTACTGATTCGACTGACCGCTTCTTCGATTGCTGCGATGTCTGCGCAACCAGGCTGTGTGTAAGGCGAGGGGACAATAATGTCCGTTTGGGTTTGCTCGGATAAAACATCTTGGGGGAGACTCAAAAAGCAAGCCCCAGGACGACCTGACTCTGCGATACGAAATGCGTTCGCCATGATCTCGCTTGCGGCGTCCACATGCTGCACTTCAGCACTGAACTTAGTTATAGAGCGAAAAATACTGACGGTATCCATGCTCTGGTGTGTTTGTTTTTGCTGGTCAGTTCGTTTCACCGCACCACCGATAGCAATCAGCGGATCGCCTTCGGAGTTTGCTGTTGCCACCCCCGTAACTAGATTTCCACAGCCAGGGCCTGACGTAACCATGGTGACGCCTGCTTTGCCGGTTAGTCTTCCCATAACGCCCGCCATAAATGCGCCGTTAGCCTCGTGGCGTACCGGAATCATTTGGATGTTAGTGTCTTCAATCGCATCGAACAGTCGATCGATTTTTGCACCGGGAATACCGAATATGTACTTAATGCCGAGAGACTCTAGCTGTTGAGCGATCAACTGAGCTCCATTCTTATTTGAAGATTTGGATTGCATTTGTTGTCCTTATTATTTGCCTGACTTTGTTACTTTTCCGCCTTTTCTATAGCGGTATTTATATCTTCCGGAGCCAAATTGGCGTTGAGAAAGTCTGTCGATACCGGGGTATCAATCACTAGCCGCGAGACTTTGCCAATCTGGAGGAACCCTGACGAAATGCTGTAATCCTGAATATGACCACCTCCTTGGCGGTCATCAGTAATAAAGTGTTCGTGATAGCCGGGCACATTGATGCCAGTCGTATATTTAGGACTGCGAAAGCCGGCGACCACGCCTTGCTTATGTGTGAAGCGGAATGTTGGTTGTTCTTTGACCACTTCAAGCATTGGTCGATAAGGGCGTGTTTGTTTAGGTACGGTACGAGTACGAACTGAATCGAAAACGCCATCAATGCGCACTGCGCAAAATAGGTTATCGCTTGGAACCATGTCGTCTATGAGGCTATGGACTTCATGACGTGACATGCGCGATGTTAGTGGCAGCTCGATATCAGGCTTAAAAAAAGTCATGACAGCAAAGGGCGTTTTTTGCGCCAGGTCTGCCGGGTTTGCGGAGCCATCCGACTTGAGTTGAAAAACTTCCTTATCAAACGCAATCAACTCACCATCCAATTCATTGAACGTACCTAAACCAAAATCCCCATGTTTCAGTAGTTCTTCTATGGTTGTCGAGCCTTCGTAAACACCAGCGATCAAAGCACTCATTAACGAAGTCTGATAAATCTCACCATCTCCGGTAACGTGATGGTATTCAGAAAATTCTTTCGCTACTTCAAGCGAACAAGCACATAGAGGGTTATAAAATCCACGCATGAGTAAGACCAGTTATGCAATGAAGAGTATATTTAGATTGACTTCTACACGGTGCTAAATCCAATATAAAAAAGATTTATTTTGATATGGAAAATATATGGAATTTCGCTACCTGAAGTATTTTGTCTCGGTCGCCGAGACTCGTCACTTTACCCGAGCAGCTGAACAGTTAGGGATTGCGCAACCTCCTTTGAGTCAACAAATCAAAAAGCTAGAGCACGAGCTTGGCGTGGACTTATTTAAGCGCTTGTCTAGAGGAGTAGAACTGACCCATGCAGGGCAAGTCTTTTATACGGATGCGGTAAATATTCTTGCTGATGTGGAACGCGCTAAAGCAAAAGCCCGACAGATTGCCCGTGGTGAAAATACGCAGGTTAAAATTGGGTTCGCGACGTCAACATCAACCTGCATTAAGGTATTGGAGAGGATTGGGCGTATTCAAGAGAATGGGGTTCATTTACAGACGGCGGAACTATCAATGCCAGAGCTTGCCACTCAGTTAAAAAGCAAACAACTTGATCTCGCAATCATGCGGCTACCGTGTTACGCCAGTGAGCCTTTTGAGCACAAGGTGTTGTTTAACGACCCGTTTGTCGCGGTGATTCCGGCGGGGCACGAACTGGCAAAATATCCCTGTATCCAGATGAAACAGTTGAGAGGTCATAAAATTTTACTGTTTCCACGAGAGACTGGACCCGCACTGTTTGATGGCATGAGTACACTTTTTGCCGACGCAGGAGTAAGGCTCGAACCACAGTTCGCAGCACCGCAACTTCGCACGACGATTGCCATGGCGCAGGCTGGGTTAGGTATTGCTCTCGTTCCGCGCTCACTGGCTGAACATCTCGATGATTCCGCGACAGTCGCCGAGATTGAGGATATCCCTCTCACTAGTCATGTTGTTGTTGCTTGGGAGGCATCTAATCTCAATAAACAAGCGCTAAAAGTAGCCATGCATATCGGTCATGTTGAGGCTTAAAGATGAGTCATCGAACTGGCTCTGATAGCCACAGGCAAATGTGATACTCTCACTCGTTATATGCAAAGCTATGCTTTGGTTGAATAGACAAATCTTACTCAACGAATAGAACTTACTGAGGATGTACCAATGATATACGCTGCGGTCTTTGATATGGACGGGTTGCTGATTGATTCAGAACCTTTGTGGAAGGAAGCGGAAAAGCAGGTGTTTTCATCAGTTGGTGTCCAAGTGACCGAAGTGCTGTCAAAGCAGACTGCAACTATGACGACAGGTGAAGTAACAAGGTTTTGGTATGAACGTAATCCTTGGCAAGAAAAGAGCCTAGAGGAAGTAGAGAATGCTGTTGTGGATAAAGTGGAGGCATTAATAATTGAAAAAGGATGCGAATTAGAGGGTGTTACAGAAACACTCAAATTGCTTAAGGAAAAAGGGTTTAAGATAGGGTTGTCTACTAATTCACCTTATCAACTCATTCCCATCATTTTGAACAAACTCGGTATTGCCAGTTACTTTGACGCGATATCATCGTCAGACGATGTAGAGCAGGGTAAGCCAGAGCCAGATGTCTACCTTTTAACAATCAATAAACTAGGTGTAGATTCAAGTAACTGTATTGCCTTTGAAGACTCTTATTCGGGTATGCTTGCGGCAACACGAGCAAACATAAAAACAGTCGTGATACCTCAACCTGATAAGTTCTACCAAGAGTTTAATGAAGCCAGTCTAAAGCTGCAAAAGCTATCAGAGTTTAATGAAAGCCATTTGGCGAGTTTAATGGACTTGAATTTGAAAGAAACAATTGCACCAATACCGCATGAAAGTTTTTTAGAAGAAGGACTTGATTGTGAATAGTCGGTCGCTGAAAAAATACCTACTGCCAATGTTCTTATTGGTTTTACCTATAGAATCATTCGCAAAAGATACGACTATGTTGGACGAGCTCAATAATCGATTTGTTACATTTGAAAGGCGATTTGATGATTGTATCAACTCTGCTTCTCAAAATGATGTGAGTGAAAACATTGTCGTTCAGATTCAAGCGCTTAATATTGATTTTGAAATTTCGGTTGGCTATTTATACAAACAATCACTTTATTTATGCTCTGATGATGAATTCAGTGATTTAGCAAGAATTATCATGATAATTGAAACCTCCGATAATGATGGATTGCAATTATCAAAGGCAAAAGCTAGTCAAATTAGAAAGCTACTTTTTAGCAAAGTGGATTTACGTTTAGAGTCGAAGTTTCAAAGTTTACCGCAAGATAAAAAGGAAGCATTACTGAGCATTGCGAAAAAGCTTGAACCTTTTGATCTCGTAAGCATGCATGAACGACTTCAGGCAATGTAGACTTATGAAAGAATGTTTTGAGTAGATTCTTAACGCTTGGCTTTTTCATTAAGATTGAGTATTAGGTTCAACGCCTCTAGCTCTTACACAAGATCTAGAGGCATCCATTTTTTATTGACTTAAAAGTGCCGAGCTAAGATTTTAACCCGGCAGCGGTCATCATGACGCGAAATAACATAGACACTAACCCTAATGCAGCGACGCTAACGACCCATATTCCAACCATCCAAGCCCATTGGCGGCACCAATTTTTGATTTTCATACTCACTCCTTATCAACTCGTTAATGGTACGCTTCGCCTTCTTTTACTTTTCCGGAGAAGACGTAGTAACTCCAAAAGGTGTAAGCCAGAATGATCGGGATGATGATCACTGCTCCAACGAGCATAAAGCGCTGACTGCTTGCAGGAGCCGCTGCTTCCCATATTGATATGCTAGGAGGAATGATATTTGGCCAGATACTGATGCCAAGCCCAGCGAACCCGAGAATCACGATCACTAACGCCATCACGAAAGGGCTGCGCTCTTTACGCTTTTTAACGGAGTCGGCAATCTTCAAACATACCAGCCCAGTAATGACAGCTACGGGCAGTAAGTAGAACAAATTAGGCAGAGAAAACCATCTTTCCGCAATGGCAGGGTAAGCAAGTGGAGTCCAAGCGCTCACAATGACTAATGCGGAGATCATTGCCAGTAGTGTTTTGTTAGTGAAGCGGTACATCGTGTTTTGCAGTTCACCTTCCGTCTTCATGATGAGCCATGTGCTACCAAGCAGCGCGTACGTTGCGACTAAACCCAAACCACAAAAGATGGGAAAAGGGCTGAGCCAGTCGAGTTGGCTACCTACGAAGACGCGGTTTTCCACCGCAAAGCCTTGAATTACCGCGCCAACAACGATGCCTTGGAAAAACGTGGTTAAAATCGAGCCGACCATAAAAGAGCGATCCCAGAACTTTAAGTGGCTTTCCAATGCTTTAAAGCGAAACTCAAACGCGACGCCACGAAAGATCAAAGCAATCAACATCAACGTTAAAGGGATGGTTAGCGCTTCAATAATCACCGCGTAAGCCATCGGAAAAGCGCCAAATAGAGATGCGCCTCCAAGCACAATCCAAGTTTCGTTGCCGTCCCAAACTGGCGCGACACTGTTGACCATGACGTCTTTTTGTTTTTCATCCTTGATGAAGGGCATCAGTATTCCAATACCCAAATCGAAGCCATCCATGATGATGTACATCAAAGTGGCAAAAACGATGATCGCGAACCAAATCACGGATAAATCAAAATGCATATTTTCTACCTTCACTTTGTGACAAATTCTAAATGCGACCTGAAACGGTCGTCATGTCGTGCTCATCGTGTTCGATTGCATCGGGGCCTTTCTTGATTTGGTGGATCATGTAGTAATAACCAAAACCAAATACCAAGCTGTATACAACAAGGAAACACAGCAGGCTGATGCTCATTTGTAGGTCTCCGTGTGCAGAAACCGCATCACGCGTTTTTTGTACGCCATACACGACCCAAGGTTGCCGACCAACCTCTGTCGTAAACCAGCCAGCGAGTATTGCGATAAGACCAGATGGCCCCATAAACAATGAAAACTTGAGGAACCAACGCGAAGTATAAAGCGTGTTCTTTTTTCGTAACCATATGCTGTAGAAGCTCTGAAACATCATCAGAAGTCCTAGCCCGACCATGATTCGAAATGACCAAAAGACGATAGGTGAGTTCGGTCGTTCCTCTTTCGGGAAGTCTTTCAGCGCCGGGATTGGCTCAGTTAAACTGTGGCGTAGGATCAAACTTCCTAAAACAGGAATTTCTAAGGCATAGTCTGTGCGTTCTTGTTCCATGTTTGGCATGCCGAACAATATCAATGGGGTTGGTTTGCCATCGCTGTTATCCCAATGTCCTTCGATGGCAGCGATTTTGGCGGGCTGGTGTTCCAAGGTGTTTAGCCCGTGCACATCGCCAATCACGGCTTGGAGTGGCGCAAGGAACACTAAGATCCCGAGCGACATCGAAAACATGGTTTTTACCGCAGTCGATTGATTGCCTCTCAATAAATGCCAAGCGGCTGACGCGCCTACAAAGAGTGCTGAACTGACGAAAGCCGCGACGCTCATGTGCGCCAAACGATAAGGAAATGAAGGATTGAAAACGATAGCAAACCAGTCGGTTGGCACCACACGTCCGTCGACAATTTCATAGCCTTGTGGCGTTTGCATCCAACTGTTGGAGGCGAGAATCCAGAACGTCGAAATGATCGTTCCTAACGCCACCATCGAGGTTGCAAAAAAGTGCAGCTTTTCGCCGACGCGACGCCACCCAAACAGCATTACGCCAAGAAATCCGGCTTCGAGAAAGAAAGCCGTTAACACTTCATAAGTCAGTAATGGGCCTGTGATAGAACCAGCGAAGTCGGAGAAACCACTCCAGTTGGTGCCGAATTGATAGGCCATGACAAGACCAGATACAACACCCATTCCAAAGTTAACCGCAAAAATTTTCGACCAGAAGTGATAGAGCTTTTGGTAATCGGGATTACGTGTTTTTAGCCATAAGCCTTCCAGCACGGCGAGATAGGTGGCCAAACCTATGGTGATAGCGGGGAAAATAATATGAAAGGATACCGTAAAGGCGAACTGTATCCGTGCAAGCATAAATGCGTCGAGGCCAAACATTAAACTTCCTTTGATCTTTTAAGTTTTATGAGAGAGCTATTTTAAGAGGAGCGGAATGAGGGAAGTAGGTACAGACAGTGACTATAAACCTATAACAGATTAAATATTGAAGTGTTATTATTTTGAATTCGGCTTTAGGGAAGGGGATTTGCGTTTGGCGAAGTATCAAGAGTTAGTGGAACAGCTTAAAAGGCAGATAAAATCGGGGATATGGCATCCGGGTGACAAGCTGCCTTCGCTGCGTCGCCAATCTGAACACTCGGGTTTAAGCTTGATGACGGTGTTGCATGCCTATCAAATTCTGGAATCTCAAGGCTGGGTAACGTCACAGCCGCGATCTGGTTATCGAGTCGCGCCCAATATTAAGAGCTCAAATGAACCCCAAGCGCCAGCCGCGGTTTCGTGGACAGAGCAGGTAGACATCAATGAGTTTATCTTTGATGTTCTGCAGGCGAGTAAAAATCCATCCATGATCAATTTTGGCTTTGCCTATCCAGACCCAAGTTTGTACCCACGCTATCACGTGAATCGGGCGATGAGCGCAGCCGCTCGCAATATGCCGATTTCCACCACCTTTGATAACTTACCGCCGGGAAACGAACAATTACGCACCATCATCGCGAAGCGTTATGCTGCGAAAGGCATTGAAATTTCACCCGATGAAATTGTCATTACGGCAGGCGCGCTGGAGGCGTTAACGCTCAGTTTGCAAGCTTGTACAAGACCGGGAGATTGGGTGGTTGTGGAGTCGCCTGCCTTCTATGGTGCTTTGCAATCCTTAGAGCGGTTAGGTTTGAAAGCGCTCTCAGTAAGAACAGACCCAGTCACGGGCATTGACCTAGACTCACTGGAACGAGCGCTGCAAACACACGATGTGAAAGCATGTTGGCTGATGTCGAACTTCCAAAATCCTCTGGGTTTTACGCTCACCAACGAGAAAAAACAAAAGCTGATTGAGCTGACACAGCGATATAACGTGCCAGTGATTGAAGATGATGTGTACAGCGAACTGCATCCAGGGAATGACTCGGTTTACCCACTAAGAATGTTTGATGACACGGGCAATACCATGTTGTGCTCCTCGTTTTCAAAATCATTAATAGCAGGGCTACGTATTGGTTGGGTTGCGGCGGGAAAGCGGGCGCTAGAGGTACAGAAGTTACAGTTAATGAGTACATTAGCGACGAGTGCACCAGTGCAAATGACATTGGTGCACTATTTAACAAGCCGCAATTATGAATCGCATTTGAAGCAGTTACGGAAAAAGCTGTTTGAACGTAAAAGTAAGATGACGGATCTGCTTAGTGAGCTGTTACCTGAAGCAGTCAACGTGTTAAGCCAAAGCGGCGGGTACTTTATTTGGTTAGAGCTTCCCAAGCATATCGACGCCTTGCAGATATATCGAGAAGCGCTAAAAGATAATATCAGCATCGCACCGGGAAAGATGTTCAGCCTGACAGAACAATACGATCACTGTATTCGTCTTAACGCTTCTTTTGAGCTCAATGACAAATACGTTCATGCTCTCAATCTGCTTGCCAACATTATTCGCGATCATTTGGCGAAATAGCGACTTTCTTCAGTTTTTTGGTTTAATGGAGCGCGCCGGATTTCCAACGACTCGATCGCCCGGCGCAACGTCTTTGGTTACGACAGAACCAGCGCCGACGATGGCCTCATCGCCAATGGTCACGCCCGGCAGTATGATTGCGCCCCCACCAATCCAAACGTTATTGCCAATTGTTACCGGTTTGGCGATCTCATCTCCGGCTAAGCGTCTTTGTGTATCGAGTGAATGAGCGGCTGTGTAAATTTGCACTCTAGGCCCAATCATGACGTTCGCGCCAACCTCAACCTGCCCATTGTCCAGAATAATGGCATCCCAGTTGATGTAGGTGTTTTCTCCGATGGACAAGTGACAACCGTAGGTAAGTTGTAGCGGTGGCTCTATACAGGCGCTGTTTTTTAATTGGACGCCCATTTCCGCCAATAGTTGTCTACGGATATCTGGGTTTGGCTCGTGGTTAAATTGGAAGACAAGCTGCGCAGTTTTGGCGCGCATTAGCTTTAGTTCTTCATCCAGACAATTATAGGTTTCTCCAGAGCGCATCCGAGTCAGTTCTGACATAACAATCATTCCATCAATGTTATTTGCAATAAGGTGCATAATAGGTGAGAGTGATTCGAAGTGAAAATTTGATGCTTAAAAATCAGAAAGTTATCACTGATTTGCCTTGCGTATCCAGTTGGTTGATTGGCTCGTTTAGTTCACAAAGACGTATTCCCTAAATGGCTTAATCGGTTGAAGCCAAAGTGGGAAACCACTCGAAGCGTTTTACGTAGATTACAATATAGTTAATAAGAAGAACTTAATTGAGCCGCTGCGCTATCGATTGATCCAAAAATTTATGACTTATGCGCTCTGGCTTGCTGGCAACGATGAATCAAGAGTGAGCACTTTATGTTCGAACGGGTCATTTCATTTTTAGAAACAACACTGTTTACCTTTAACGAACAACCTATCACGTTGTGGGCGATATTGATGGTGCCGACATGGGTGATTGTCGCTTTATGGTTGTCCAAAATTTTAATCAAAACCGTTACGTCAAGAATGTCCTCATCGGGGAAAGATCCAAACGTTATTCATTTGGTTAAACGGATATTATTTGTCATCGCTCTCGCCATTATTTTTATGACCACACTTTCGATGATCAATGTGCCAATCACCGCGTTCGCCTTTCTGTCTGGTGCCATCGCTATCGGCTTCGGTTTTGGTGCGCAAAACATCATTAACAACTTCATAAGTGGCTGGATTTTGATTGGTGAAAAGCCAATCCGAATTGGGGACTTTTTAGAGGTTGAGGGCGCCAAAGGCACTGTCGAGCAAATAAATACGCGTTCAACGCGAATCAGGCGAACCGATGGCGTTCACATGCTCATTCCCAACAGTCAATTGATTGAGAACGTGGTGATCAACTGGACGTTATGCGACAGATTAGTCCGTGGCTCGGTCGTCGTCGGCGTCGCGTATGGGAGCGATGTCAAACAGGTTGCTGCCTTAATGGCGGAGGTGACTTCGCAGCAAGCGCAAGTTCTGAGTTCGCCAGCGCCAGATGTGTTTTTTCAAGACTTTGGTGACAATGCTTTGATCTTCGAATCTTATTTTTGGATTAACTCAACGGTTGAGGGCGGTATTCGCTCGGTCGCAAGTGCCATACGTTTTGAAATCTACGAAGCTTTCGAAAAGCACGGCATTGAAATCGCGTTTCCACAACGAGATGTGCACATTGATGGGCAAATCAAGTTGTCTAGGGAGAGAAACGGATAGGGCGATAAGCGGTATTGGTGTTCTTATCTTGGTGTCGAGTAACCATAGCGAGGCGGTCACAACACGGATTCACCTCGCTAGAAACCAGTTTGAAGGCGTTATTGGTTGTCCCACATGACTTCGCATTCTTCTTTGATTGCTGATTTTAGCAACTCAATCAGTGGAAACGCTCTGCGTCCTAGGCTTACCGCGGGCTCTGCTTGTTCTTCCTCTTCGTCTACATCAGTAGGGAGGTTTTCTTCAGCTGCATTTTTCGCAGATAGAGCAGAAGTTAATCTTGATAGCGCGTCAGGAACATCTTGAGCGGAAATTGATCCCGGCACCGTGCCGCTGTGACCCATCATTTTGAGCATATCTAATGCAATATCACCAAACATTGTGACGTTTGAGTGGCTTCGACAACGAAATGTTATGAGCATTTACCTGATCCTGTTTTATATGTTCGGTTTGAAACTAAATTGTAGCTGAAATCAGACACTAATTAATGTGATGAAGACCGTTGAGCGTTAAGGTTTTTATGAGTAACAACAAAAAACGGGCACGTACGTCTGCATGCCCGTTGAAATACATTACCTGATTGGTTGTTGATGATTTACAAGCTATACGGATCGCCCAGAGCTAATGCGACCCTAGAAGCAGGAGACTTTCCTAACGCACGGCAAATTTGCCAACCCGCTTCATTGATGACGCTAAGGTCAACGCCCGTTTCAATCCCAAGTTGCTCACACAGATAAAGTACATCTTCCGTTGCAACATTACCACTGGCTCCTTTCGCGTAAGGGCAGCCGCCGAGCCCCGCTACTGCGCTATCAATGGTGTTGATGCCCATTAACAAGGCTTGATAGATATTGGCTAATGCTTGCCCATAAGTGTCATGAAAATGTACTGCGAGCGCGTCTTTTGGCAGTAGCGTTAACAACGAATCCAGCATGGCGATAACGCGATTAGGCGTTGCTTTACCGACAGTATCACCGAGCGAAATCTCATAACATCCCATATCAAACAACGTATTGGCGACCTTGGTAGTTTGCTCTGGCTTGATTACTCCCTCATATGGGCACACCATGGTACAAGACAAGTACCCGCGCACAGGAATGTTGTGCTGGTTCGCCAATTCGATAACGGGCTCAAAACGGGCTAGGCTCTCCGCAATGCTGCAGTTAATGTTCTTCTGGCTGAACGCCTCTGAAGCAGAGCCAAATACAGCAATTTGCTTTACACCACTTTCGAGCGCACGTTCCAACCCTGCTAGGTTCGGTGTTAGCGCACTGTACACTACATCAGGCTGTCGAGTGATACCCGCAAACACCTGATCGGAATCGGCCATTTGTGGTACCCACTTTGGGGAGACGAAAGACCCTGCTTCAATGTGTTTTAAACCACTGGTGCTTAGTTGATTGATCAAACGTATTTTATCGACCAGCGACACTGCCGTTTCATTTTGCAGGCCATCGCGTGCACCGACTTCAACAATATTAACTTTCGTTGGCAGCATACGCGAGCTCCTTATCTTCACTGGTGTTATCCGATGACGAAGCCAAATGCAGCAGTATGGAGCCATGCTGTACTTGGTCCCCGTGCTGATAAAACAATTCGTCGACTTTTGCTGCTACCGGAGCCGTGATGGTGTATTCCATTTTCATTGCTTCGAGTACCAAAAGCGGATCGCCCGCCGCCACT
Source organism: Vibrio sp. 1167 (assembly GCF_033340375.1). Classification (NCBI taxonomy): domain Bacteria; kingdom Pseudomonadati; phylum Pseudomonadota; class Gammaproteobacteria; order Vibrionales; family Vibrionaceae; genus Vibrio; species Vibrio sp. 1167. The sequence continues at coordinate 516,074 of NZ_JAWOWK010000003.1, forward strand.
TCGTCACCTTTAGTCACCATGACAGCCGAAATTATGCCGTTGAGTGGCGCGGTTGGACTTAGCTCATCGTCAATATCTTTTGCAGAGTCAAAGTTAGGTTGATGAGCAAACGTGCGTTGCTGGCCAAGATAAAACAGTGTTGTTTGTTGCTCGTCGCTAAGTGCATTAAAGGTGTAACGCACATTATCAATATCGACGATAAACTGGTTGCCACTTTCAAGCAGGATGACCTGATGCAACTCCTCACCGCATCGGACAGTGAAGTGAGATCCTGTATCTTGCGATGATTGTTGCAAACGTACCTGATGGTTGGCATTGGCATCCGTGAAGTTAAATCGGTAAACGTTGTCAACTGACAGTCTAAAACCTCGTTTGGTTGGCGCGGGTAACGTTGAGTTGTCTGATTTTGAAATGAGATCATTCCAGTGAGCAACAGCCGCCAACGTTAGCCAAATAGAATCCGGCACGTCTTGCTGCTCATTTATGCCTTGTTGATGTGTGACGAGGAAACCTGTATCGAGCTCAATCTCGGCAAAGGCTGGCTGCGAAATAATACTGTGCAGATAACCAATGTTTGTCGTTACGCCACGTACGTGATATTGAGTTAACGCCTGCTTAATCTGCTTTAGAGCGATATCACGAGTTTGCCCCCAGACGATCAGTTTGCTGATCATTGGATCGTAATATTCGCTGATGCTATCGCCTTGGGTAACACCACTATCAACGCGTACGCACGCTAGGCGCACACTACTGTCTGATACGGGTTCTTTTAAGTAATCAATGCGGCCAGTCGACGGCATAAAGTCATTGTCTGTATCTTCTGCGTAAATTCGCAGCTCAATTGAATGACCGTTGTGGGTGATTTCCGATTGCGAAATAGGTAAATGCTCGCCAGCTGCGACTTTGAATTGCCACTCCACCAAATCAACGCCGGTGATCAATTCAGTGACAGGGTGTTCAACTTGCAGACGGGTATTCATCTCCATGAAGTAGAACTGACCTCGGCTATCGAGTAAGAACTCCACCGTGCCAGCGCCAACATAGTCGATCGCTTGAGCGGCCTGAACCGCAGCTTCACCCATTTGTTTACGCAGTTCATCACTAAGACCGGGAGCTGGTGCTTCTTCGACTACTTTTTGGTGACGGCGTTGAATGGAGCAATCGCGATCAGAAAGATAGACACAGTTGCCATGTTGGTCAGCAAATACCTGAACTTCAACGTGGCGAGGCTGCAATATACATTTTTCGATTAGAAGCTGCTTATCGCCAAAGCTTGAAAGTGCTTCACGCTGCGCACCGTCGATGGCCAGAGGCATTTCGGCTGCGCTATTGACCACTCGCATGCCTTTACCGCCGCCCCCTTGGGTTGCTTTAAGCATCACTGGGTAACCGATTTTTTCAGCTTCCGCTAATAAGTGCTCTACGCTGTTGTCTGTGCCGTGATAGCCGGGAACCAAGGGCACGTTCGCCTCTGACATGATTGCCTTGGCTTGAGATTTAGAACCCATTGCCTCAATTGCGCTGGTGGAAGGGCCAATAAAGGCGATGCCATTTTCGCTGCACGTTTTCGCCAGTTTCGGGTTCTCGGAAAGAAAACCATACCCAGGGTGGATAGCATCGGCTTGCCATTTTTTCGCAGCACCGATAATCGCATCGATATCGAGATACGATTCACTCGCCGGAGCGGGGCCAATGAATTCAGCGAAATCCGCTTGTTTAACATGTAAGCTGCTGCGATCCGCTTCGGAATAGACGGCAACCGTCTCGATAGCCATGCTTTTTGCGGTTTTAATGATTCGGCAGGCAATTTCACCGCGGTTTGCGATCAGTATTCTTTTAAACATGATTCCTCCAATTGGCGGCGCGCTTTTCAAAAAATGCAGCTAGTCCTTCTTGTCCTTCACTGGACACGCGAGCGGTTGCAATAGTTTGGCTGGTGTATTCAATTAATGAATGATCGATAGGTTGGTTATCACAGCGTAAACAAAGTGCTTTTGCAGCCTGCATGGCTTGTGGACCGTTGTTGAGCAGGTGATCAATGGTGCGATTGACGGCTTCACGTGGTTGAGAGTCTATCTGATGAAGAATACTCATCGATAGTGCGGTTTCGGCATCAATCAGTTCCGCGGTTAAAAAGTAGCGTCGGCTTTGTCGTTGTCCAATCGCTCGAATGACGTAGGGTCCGATTGTCGCGGGTAACAAACCGAGTTTCACTTCACTCAAACAGAAGCGGCTTTCAGGTGTACCGATAGCGATATCGCAGCAGCAGATAAGCCCAAGTGCGCCGCCAAATGCAGCGCCATGCACCATAGCAATGGTTGGTTTGCTAAAGGTATCCAGTTTGTGCAAGAGCAACGCTAACTGCTGTGCATCTTGCAGATTTTCCCCCTCGGTTTTGGTGGCCATTGACTGCATCCAGCCAAGATCCGCACCCGCAGAAAAGTGTTTACTTTGCGCCGTTAGTACCAATGCACGTAGAGAGTTGTCTCTCTCAAGTTTTTCCAAGGTGTCGATAAGTGAAGCAATTAATTCATCATTAAACGCGTTGTGTTTCTCTGGTCGATTGAGGCTCAACCAAGCAACGCCATTGCTGTCTTTTTCAAGCAGTAGTCCGGTCATGTGACTTCCTTTGTCTGACATTTCAGTCTGTATTTCAATGCTCGCTAACCATTACTTTTTAAACATCGGTATTCGCGAGGAGTTAAGGCTTGCCTTGCATCCGACTACATGCGGAAGATGCCAAATTTACTGTCTGCTATTGGCGCATTAAGCGCAGCAGACAGAGCAATGCCGACAACATCACGGGTTTTGGCGGGATCAATAATGCCGTCGTCCCACAAACGAGCACTGGCGTAGTATGCATGGCTTTGAGTCTGATATTGCTCCGCAATTGGACGTTTGAACGCTTCTTCTTCCTCTACGCTCCAGCTTTCACCTTTACGAGTTTTGATATCGCGGGTCACTTGCGCCATCACGCCAGCCGCTTGCTCTCCACCCATGACGGAGATGCGCGCGTTTGGCCACATCCACATCATGGTTGGATCATAAGCGCGGCCACACATGCCGTAGTTTCCTGCGCCATACGATCCACCAATCACTACGGTAAACTTCGGCACGTCTGCACACGCAACAGCAGTTACCATTTTCGCGCCATGTTTGGCGATGCCTTCGGCTTCGTACTTCTGACCGACCATAAAGCCAGTGATGTTCTGCAAGAAAAGCAGAGGAATTTTGCGCTGTGCGCACAGCTCAATAAAATGCGCGCCTTTTTGTGCGGATTCTGAAAATAGAATGCCGTTGTTAGCGACAATGCCAATCGGCATACCGTGAATATGGGCAAAGCCACAGACTAAGGTTTCACCGAACAAGGCTTTAAATTCATCAAATTGTGAATCATCAACAATTCTGGCAATCACTTCTTTTACATCAAACGGCTTTTTAAGATCGGTTCCGACGATGCCGTACAGCTCTCGCGCAGGAAAGCGTGGTTCCTGTGGCGTTTTTTGCTTGAGTTGGACGGGTTTCAAGTGGTTGATTTGTGAAACCGCTTGTCTTGCCAGCTCTAATGCATGGTGGTCGTTTTCTGCGTAATAGTCCGCCACACCAGATGTACGGCAGTGAACGTCTGCGCCGCCAAGATCTTCCGCACTGACTTCTTCGCCTGTTGCTGCTTTTACCAGAGGAGGGCCCGCTAAGAAGATCGTGCCTTGTTCTTTTACAATGATGGAAACATCGCACATGGCAGGAACATAAGCACCGCCAGCGGTACACAGCCCCATCACCACCGCAATTTGTGGAATGCCTTTGGCCGACATACGGGCTTGGTTGTAGAAAATACGGCCAAAATGGTCTTTATCTGGGAATACCTCATCTTGGCGGGGTAGGTTAGCGCCGCCAGAGTCGACTAAGTAAACACACGGCAGTTGGCATTTTTCTGCAATTTCTTGTGCTCTTAAGTGCTTTTTCACGGTGAGTGGGTAGTAACTGCCGCCTTTTACCGTCACGTCGTTGGCAACGATCATACACTCGGTGCCGTCAATTACACCCACACCGGCAACCACTCCAGCACATGGAACGTAATCTGGATACACATCCCAGCCAGCAAATTGACCAATTTCTAGAAAGGACGAACCAGGGTCGAGTAGGGCAAGAATGCGCTCACGTACCGGAAGTTTGCCTTTCTTCTGCTGATGCTCGCGGGCTTTCTCACCGCCACCATCTTCGATTTGCGCAGTCACGGTATAAAGTTGATCTACAAGTGACGCCATAGAGCGGTAGTTTTCCTGATACTGCTCTGAATGGGTATTAATATTGGTCGTCAAACAAGCCATAAATAGCCGATCTCCATTCGGTAGACGGGTGTCACCACCCGTCTTTATTTAGGTTGAATAAGATTTAGATTGAATAAGGAAGTTGTTTCGAGTTCGAACCGCCTAGGTATGATGATTAGGCGCTTTCGTTAAACAATTCGCGACCAATAAGCATGCGGCGAATTTCTGACGTGCCCGCACCGATTTCATACAGCTTGGCATCTCGCAACAAACGGCCCGTATCAAACTCGTTGATGTAGCCGTTACCGCCAAGTAGTTGAATCGCATCCAGTGCCATCTTGGTTGCCAGCTCTGCGCCGTAGAGGATCGCGCCAGCAGAATCTTTACGTGTGGTTTCACCGCGATCACAAGCGGCAGCGACGGCGTAAACATACGCTTTAGCGGCATTCATTTGTGTGTACATATCCGCGATTTTTGCTTGAACTAGCTGGAATTCACCGATGGATTTACCGAACTGTTTACGGTCGTGAATGTAAGGCACAACGATATCCATACACGCCTGCATGATGCCAAGTGGGCCGCCTGCAAGCACCACACGTTCGTAGTCGAGGCCGCTCATCAATACTTTCACGCCTTGGTTTTCTTCGCCGAGAATATTCTCCGCAGGGACTTCGCAGTTTTGGAAGACCAGCTCACACGTATTCGAGCCGCGCATGCCCAACTTGTCGAGTTTTTGTGCTTGAGTAAATCCAGGGAATCCGCGTTCCATAATAAACGCCGTGATGCCTTTGGAGTGCTGGCTTGGGTCGGTTTTTGCGTAGACAACATAGGTGTGTGCATCAGGGCCGTTGGTGATCCACATTTTGTTGCCATTTAATAGGAAAATATCGCCTTTACGTTCGGCTTTAAGCTGCATAGAGACCACATCAGAGCCGGCGCCGGGTTCACTCATAGCAAGGGCGCCGATATGTTCACCGGAGATGAGCTTAGGTAGGTATTTCTCTTTTTGCGCTTGTGAGCCGTTACGGTGGATTTGGTTGACGCAAAGGTTGGAGTGAGCGCCGTAACTTAACGCAACCGAAGCGGATGCTCGGCTGATTTCTTCCATAGCGATAACGTGGGCGAGATAGCCCATGCCTGCACCACCAAACTCTTCGCTGGTGGTTACACCTAAAAGACCCATGTCACCTAATTTGGACCAAAGATGGTTTGGAAAGTCGTTAGTTTGGTCGATAGATTGCGCTAGCGGCGCAATTTCTCTTGCAGCAAAACTATTGATTTGCTCGCGAAGCAAATCGGTATTTTCGTCATAAACAAAGTTCAGGGAAGAGTAGGTAGATTTCATTGCGTGTCCTTGCCTTTACGTCACCTACATCCCAGAGTTGAGGTGTTAGGTGACTTTTTCGCCTTTCATGGATCTCAGTGTGTTTTGGCATCGCAACTGCGCAGCATTTAACTCCATCATTACCGCTTGAATGTCGTTTGCTTGCTGTTGCAATGCTGCCTTCTTCTCTTCGATCAACCGAATCATATAGTTCAACTGCTCAGTACTTTGATCGGTATCGTAGAGTTCAAATAACTCTTTGATATCTGCAAGAGAAAAGCCCAATCGCTTACCTCGCAAAATCAGTTTTAGTCGAATTCGATCGCGACCATTGTAGATTCGTGTGTTGCCTTTACGTTCCGGAGTTAGGAGACCTAAATCTTCGTAGAAGCGAATGCTTCGAGTAGTAATGTCGAACTCTTTCGCGAGCTCGCTGATCTTAAATGTGTTCATTCCTTAACCTTACGACTTTCGTATAACATTTACATGAATATACAATTCGTTAACGTTAAAGTAAACAAACAACATCCACTCTTGAGCCTTGATATCACTCGCATTTACTCGAAATCAAAGAATTACTCGAACAAACAATAACCTCAAACTTGACGTTAACGTAAATGTTAGTATAGTTATGACGTAAACGTCAACAAAAGGTTAATGGAATGAAAAATGAAACATGGATTGTTGCCGCTAAGCGAACGCCTATCGGCTCTTTTCAAGGTGCATTAGCTTCAACAGATGTCACGGAACTCGGTGCGAAAGCCATTCAAGGGGCGCTAGCCGAAAGCCAACTCGATGTGCACAAAATAGACGAAGTGTTGATGGGGTGCGTTTTACCCGCCGGTGTGGGGCAAGCCCCTGCAAGACAAGCAAGCCTTAAAGCTGAAATGCCACAATCGATTGGTTGTACGACACTGAACAAAGTTTGTGGATCGGGTATGAAAACCGTGATGCTGGCATATGACCTTATTCAATCTGGTAATGCGCATGCTGTCATCGCTGGTGGCATGGAAAACATGTCGTCTTCTCCTTATCTATTAAAGAAAGCGCGTGATGGTTTCCGTTTAGGTCACGAGCAAGTGCTTGATCACATGTTTTATGACGGGTTGCAGGATGCCTACCAAGGCGAGCTGATGGGTGTCTTTGCAGAACAGACGGCGCAAAAGTATCAGTTCAGCCGTGAAAGTATGGATGCCTGGGCGCAGCAGTCGGTGACTCGTGCGCAGCAAGCAATCGAACAAGGTTTGTTCAAAGAAGAGATCGTGCCCGTTAACGTAAAAAGTCGACGCGGCGAAACCTTGGTTGTAGATGATGAGCAACCGAGCAAACTCGACGTCACTAAAATTCCTACCTTACGCCCTGCGTTTGCCAAAGATGGCGGCGTAACCGCAGCAAACTCTAGTTCCATTTCGGATGGTGCGTCGGCAATGATCTTAGTCGATAGTGAGTTTGGTCGTCAGGAAAACCTTCAGCCTCTAGCCAAAATTGTCGCGTACAGCTCGCATGCAAGACAGCCTGATGAGTTCACCATCGCACCAGTCTTCGCGATTGAATCGCTGCTGGAAAAAACGGGCTGGGACAAATCGGACGTGGACCTTTGGGAAATCAATGAAGCTTTTGCTGTTGTGACTCAATACGCGGTGAAAGCACTTGAACTGGACGAGAGCAAAGTGAACCCTCGCGGAGGGGCTTGTGCGCTGGGGCATCCAATAGGCGCAAGTGGCAATCGAATCCTTGTCACTTTGATTCATGCGCTAAAACAAACTGGTGGTAAGCGTGGCGTTGCATCGCTTTGTATTGGTGGTGGTGAGGCTACCGCTATCGCGATTGAAATCTGCTAAATCACTCTCAACAAAGTTTCACTTACATAACAGTAGTCAGTAACAAGCTGAAAAATACAAGGATGTCATCATGACAGAACAAGTAAAGCAGTATATCGGTGGTGAATTTGCCATCTCCGATTCAAAACAATGGCTAGATGTAACCAACCCGGCAACCAACGAAGTGATTGCACAAGTACCTTGTGCCACGGAGTCGGAAATGAATGCGGCGATTGCCAGCGCAACAGAAACGTTCAAACGCTGGAAAGAAGTTGCAGCGCCGGAGCGTGCTAGATTGATGTTGCGTTACCAACATCTGCTAAAAGAGCAACACGATGAGTTGGCGATACTGCTTTCAAGTGAGACAGGCAAAACCCTCGCGGATGCAAAGGGTGACATTTGGCGTGGGATTGAAGTCGTAGAACAAGCGGCGAACATTTGTAGCTCAATGATGGGCGAAACGGTGGAAAACGTCGCGACCAATATTGATGGTTACTCTTACATTCAACCGCTCGGTGTTTGTGCTGGCATCACACCCTTTAACTTCCCTGCGATGATCCCATTGTGGATGTTCCCGATGGCGATCGCTTGTGGCAACACCTTTATTCTAAAACCTTCGGAACAAGTTCCGCTGACTGCAATGAAATTGGCAGAGCTATTTGAACAAGCTGGTGCACCAAAAGGCGTATTGCAAGTTGTTCACGGGACCAAAGAGCAAGTCGACCGCATTCTGACTGATCCAGTTGTTCGTGCGATCTCTTTTGTTGGCTCTGTGCCCGTTGGTGAGTACATCTACAAAACAGGTACAGACAACCTGAAACGCGTGCAGTCATTTGCAGGTGCTAAGAACCACATGGTCATCATGCCGGATGCAAACAAACAGCAAGTCATCAATAACCTAGTTGGCGCGTCAGTTGGTGCTGCAGGCCAACGCTGTATGGCTATTTCGGTTGCCGTATTTGTCGGCGAAACCAAAGAATGGATTCCAGAGCTTAAAGAGGCGTTAGCTCAGGTTCAGCCTGGCGCGTGGGATGATGAAACCGCTGGTTATGGTCCACTGATTAGCCCTCAAGCGAAGCAGCGAGTGGTGAATCTGATTAATGAAGGCAAAGCGTCAGGCGCGAATTGTGTTCTGGACGGGACAGACTGCCAAGTACCTGGCTTCCCGAACGGTAACTGGGTGGGGCCAACACTGTTTACTAACGTGACCACAGACATGTCGATTTATCAGGAAGAAATTTTCGGGCCTGTACTGTTAACTATGGAAGTGGATGACCTAGATGAAGCGATTGAACTGATCAATGCAAACCGCTTTGGTAATGGTACGTCTATTTTCACGGCGAACGGCGCTGCCGCGAGAAAGTATCAACACAATATCGAAGTAGGTAACGTAGGAATCAACGTACCGATTCCGGTGCCATTGCCGTTCTTTTCGTTTACTGGGTGGAAAGGCAGCTTCTACGGCGACCTGCATGCTTACGGTAAACAAGCGGTTCGCTTCTACACCGAGACGAAAACTGTCACCGCGCGTTGGTTTGAAGATGACATTCCAAGCGGTCCAAACATGACTATTCAACTTAGCTAATTACTGGATTAGCGACACCTCTAGCCAAGCCCTTCATCCTTTTAGAGGGCTTGGCTCGGATACAAATGCAACGAATTAGACCTTAGGACTTCAAGATGGATTTTGAATTAAACGAAGATCAACTCGCGTTTGCCGAAGTAGCAAAGCAGTTTGCAGACCAAATGTTAGCGCCTCATGCGGCCGAGTGGGATGAAAACCATCACTTCCCTAAAGATGTACTGCGTCAAGCAGGTGAGCTTGGTTTTCTGAGCATCTATACGCCTCCAGAGCATGGTGGCTTGGGGTTATCTCGTTTGGATGCGGCGATCATTTTCGAGCAGTTGGCTATGGGTTGTACCGCGACTACTGCGTTTATGACCATTCACAACATGGCGACGTGGATGATCACCAGCTTTGCCAAAGCCGAAGTGGCGCAGCAATTTAGCGTGGATCTAATTTCTGGTGAAAAGCTCGCTTCCTACTGTTTAACCGAACCTAATGCCGGCTCTGACGCCGCTTCTCTAACGACTAGCGCAGTGCGTGATGGCGATGAGTTTGTCCTCAATGGCGCAAAAGTGTTTATCTCGGGTGCGGGTGATACAGATGTATTGGTCGTGATGGCGCGTTCGTGTGGTGGAGGAGCGGGTGGCGTTTCTGCATTCGTTGTTCCTGCTGATTGCGAAGGCATTAGCTACGGTAAAAAAGAAGCCAAAATGGGTTGGAACTGCCAGCCAACTCGCATGATTACCTTCGAAAATGTCCGCATTCCGGCTGACTATCTGTTGGGTGAAGAGGGAGAGGGCTTTAAGTTCGCCATGCTTGGCCTTGATGGCGGTCGAATCAATATCGCTACTTGTTCCGTCGGTACTGCGCAACAAGCACTGAACGAAGCCAAGCAATATATGAACGAACGCAAACAGTTCGGCCGTTCACTGGCGCAATTTCAAGCGTTGCAGTTCAAGCTTGCTGATATGGCGACTGAGCTGGTCGCTGCGCGTCAAATGGTGCGACTCGCTGCCGCTAAACTCGATGCTCAGCACGCAGAAAAAAGTGCGTACTGTGCCATGGCAAAACGCTTTGCTACTGATGTGGGCTTTAAAGTCTGCGATCAGGCGCTGCAAATTCACGGTGGGTATGGCTACATCAAAGAATATCCAGTCGAGCGCCATTTCCGAGACGTTCGTGTTCACCAAATTCTTGAAGGTACCAACGAAATCATGCGTCTGATCATTTCAAGACGTTTACTCACGGAAGGCGTAGAGCTGCTTTAGTCAGCGAGACACAGCCATACCTAAAGAAATAACAAAGGACTGAAAGATTATGACGGCACAAATCAAATTAGAGCGTGAAGCGCATATCGCCAAGCTCACGATTAGTAACCCGCCAGCAAACACTTGGACGCTTGAATCTTTGAATCAGCTAAAAGAGTTGGCGATTGAACTCAGTAATGATCGCTCTATTTATGCGTTGGTTTTAACAGGCGAAGGCGAGAAATTCTTTTCTGCTGGAGCAGATCTTAATAACTTTGCATCGGGTGATAAATCACAAGCAGCAAACATGGCGTTCGCATTTGGTGAAGCGTTTGAAGCGCTGTCTGCATTCGATGGGGTTTCTATCGCAGCGATTAATGGCTATGCGATGGGCGGCGGTCTGGAAGTGGCGATGGCGTGTGACATTCGTATCGCAGAAGAACAAGTACAAATGGCACTTCCTGAAGCATCGGTAGGTTTGTTGCCGTGTGCGGGTGGGACGCAAAACCTGACCGCGTTGGTAGGTGAAGGTTGGGCGAAGCGTATGATCCTGTGTGGCGAGCGTGTGACGGCCGAGCGAGCGGAAAAAATTGGGTTAGTCGAAGAGGTGGTGGCGAAAGGTCAAGCACTCGAAGCGGCTATGGAGCTAGCACAGCGTGTTGCAGGTCAATCACCGAAATCTGTGTCTGCGTGCAAAACGCTAATTCAAGGTCGACGCAGCCAAACTCATGCAGCTGGGTTGGTTTTGGAGCGTGAACTGTTTTTACAGCTGTTCAATACACAAGATCAGACTGAGGGTGTGAATGCGTTTTTGCAAAAGCGCAAGCCACAATGGACAAACAGCTAGCGGAGGCCAAATGACAGGTACAGTAAATGTTTCAAAACTTGAGTGCGCTGATGGCTCTATTATTGGTGTGCTAGAGCTTGATAACCCAGCAGCTCTCAACGCGTTGAGTTACGTGATGATTGAGAAGTTGTACAAACAGCTTAATGAATGGCAAACGGACGACAGCGTCGTCGCGGTATTCTTGCATGCTCAAGGTGAAAAAGCGTTTTGTGCTGGCGGAGATATTCAAGCGATCTATCGCGCACTTGAAAACAAAGAGCAAGATTTTGATTCTGCGTTTTCAGCGATGGAAACCTTCTTTGACCTCGAATATCGCTGTGACCATCTTATTCATACTTATCCAAAACCGATCATCGCGTGGGGACATGGTTATTTGATGGGCGGCGGTGTGGGCTTATTTATGGGTGCCAGCCATCGCGTTGCAGAAACGACCACACGCTTTGCAATGCCAGAGATTAAAATTGGCCTTTACCCAGATGTAGGTGCGACGTACTTCCTAAACCAGTTGCCAAAACATTTGGCACTGTTCTTAAGTTTGACTGCTTGTCAAATTAACGCAACAGATATGAAAGAGTTGGGGTTAAGCCAATGGATTGCACAGCCAGAAAACAAGCAAGTGCTGCTGGATCTGCTTGCATCGGTAAGTTGGAAAGGTGAAGCGAACATCAACGAAAAAATCGCCACTACGCTGCGTTCGGTACACGTGGACGAGCCAACCGAAGGGATGTTGATGCCCTATGCGGAATTGATTGAGCAATTATGTTCGGGTGACTTAGCGTCAATTGTTGATGCAATCAGCCGTGCTAACGTTGATAACAAGTGGTTCGTCAATGCGCAAAAAGCACTGAACTATGGCAGTCCGTTGTCGCTCAGTATCACTTATCAGCAGTTAACGCAGTATCAAAACCTCTCTTTGAAAGCGTGTTTTGATATGGAATTTAACCTAACACTACGTTGTGGCTTAGAAGGTGATTTTAGAGAAGGGGTTCGTGCGCTGATTATTGATAAAACCAATCAACCGACTTGGCAACATCGCACGGTTTCTGACGTAACGCCACAAGTTTTGGAGCGCTTCTTCTCGCCAATTGACTCAGCAGAATACCCACTGACCGCATCGTCGGTAGCTATAGCGGCACTTTAGTACAAGGAAGAAATACGATATGGACAAAATTGCATTTATTGGCCTTGGTAACATGGGTGCGCCTATGGCTAAGAATCTACTCAAAGCGGGCTTGAATGTCGAAGTATTTGATTTGAACCCAAGCGCAGTTGAGGAGTTGACCGCATTGGGCGCTTCAAGTGCCGGTTCCGTTCAGCAGGCAGTACAAGGTGTGGAGGTGGTTGTCACTATGCTGCCAGCGAGCCAACACGTTCAAAGCGTTTATCTTGGTCAAGATGGCATATTAGATAGCGTCGAATCAGGCACCTTGCTGATTGATTCATCCACCATCGATCCTGCGACTGCTCGTTTGGTTGGCGAAAAAGCATCGCAACTTGGTATCAGTTTTGTTGATGCACCAGTATCTGGTGGCGTTGCGGGCGCAGCAGCAGGTACGTTAACTTTCATTGTTGGCGGCTCACAAGAGAACTTTGTTCAAGCCAAAGCGGTGCTTAGCCACATGGGTAAAAACATCTTCCATGCGGGCGATGTTGGAGCTGGTCAGGTCGCGAAGATCTGCAATAACTTGATGTTGGGCATTTTGATGAGCGGCACCTGTGAAGCACTCAATTTAGGGATGGAAAACGGACTCGATCCCAAAGTGCTTTCCGACATCATGTTGCAAAGTTCAGGGCGTAACTGGGCGCTAGAGCTTTATAACCCTTGTCCAGGTGTGATGGAAAATACGCCTGCAAGCAATGGTTATCAAGGCGGCTTTATGAGCCAGTTAATGGCTAAAGATCTGGGTCTTGCGATGGAAGCGGCAGTTGCCAGTCAAACATCGACGCCAATGGGCAGCTTGGCTCGTAACCTGTTTAATTTTCACAACGGTCAGGACAACGGGCAAAAAGATTTCTCAAGCTTGTTTGAGTTCTACCAAAAGCAAAATCAGGCCTAAGGAGTGCGTATGGATCTAGCAAATAAGGTTATTGCGATCACGGGGGCAGGGCAGGGGCTGGGTAAACAAATGGCACTGTCACTGGCGGAAAATGGCGTTCATCTTGCGCTTATCGACCTCAATTCAGAGCAACTGGCTGAAACGAAAGCGGAATGTGAATCTCTCGGCGTTACCGCTCGTTTTTATGTGACGAACGTGACTGACGAACAGCAGGTATGCACTGCTTTTGAGCAAATTGAGGCAGATTTCAAGCAGCTCAATGGCGTTATCAATAACGCAGGTATTATGCGTGATGGTATGTTCATTAAAGTCAAAGATGGTCAGGTTAACACGATGTCGCTGGAACAATTTCAGTCTGTTCTAGATGTGAATGTAACAGGCACTTTCCTGTGTGGCCGTGAAGCGAGCAAGGTAATGCTGAACACCGATAGCAAAGGGGTTCTGATCAACATATCCAGCGTTGCGCGTGCCGGGAATATTGGTCAAACCAACTATTCAGCATCTAAAGCGGCGGTAGCCACCATGGCAACGGTGTGGGCGAAAGAGTTAGGGCGTTTCGGAATTCGCTCAGTGGCGATTGCTCCGGGTGTCATCAAAACTGCCATGACAGACCAAATAAAACCTGAAGCGATGGAACGTTTAATCGGAATGATTCCGGTTGGACGTTTAGGTTTGGCGGATGAAATTTCATCGACCATAAAATACGTGTTAACCAACGAATTCGTGACCGGACGAGTGTTCGAAGTTGATGGCGGAATGCGAATGTAACCCCTTCTGCAACATAAAAAAGGGGAGCGAGTTTGATTGTTCGCTTCCTTCCATTTTCTCCTTTCTTTTATTGCTTCTATCTGAAAAATGTATTGGATGCATCGTCGACTGCTATCTCATCGAACGGTATAAAAATTGATTCTATTTCTAATGTGAATGGTTAGTTCTATATTGCTTGTCATGTAAATGTATCAACTCACAACTAAGACGATCTTTTGTCTCACTAACGAGATCGTCATTCTTGGTGTGTAAAAAACATTCTTATTGGTCATATTGTAACCGAAAACTATTTCGGCATCTAAAGATGGTGATTTATTATTCAGCGCAAAATACATGGGAATATGAGGCTGACTGAATAACCTTCAGTTGTCTTAATAATAAATAATCAGAATTCTCAATTACACTGAAGTAACTACCCATTAGGGAAGAGCAATAATGTCACTATTTCATTCGCTTAGGACTATGCCGCTATTATTGGGGTGTCTGTGTTTTTCTGTTCAGGCCTCCACAGAAAAGGTGGAACAGGAAGGTAAGTTTTTACAGTCGTTAGAAGGCATCGAAAATCAAATTTACGCATTACCTCAGAGTTCTTTAGCTTTGATTGAAGCGTTAGAAGAAGAGTCTTTACTACAAAACCAACCAACAGCGCTGTTGGTGCGTTACTGGCTTGCCAAGGCCACGGTTTTAGAGCTGCTAGGGCGCGTAGAAGAGAGTCAGAGTGTCGTTCAAAAAGGATTGGAGCTTGTGCGTCCACAGAGCCATGAGTATCTCCTGTTTAAGTTGATTCAGATGCGAACTATGGTTGGAAAGAGCGATATCGATACCGCGCTTTCTGCGTTGGATAGCTTGTTGGAAACATCGCGTGAGAATGGTGATAAGCAACTTGAATCAGAAATCCTGTTGCTAAAAGGACGCTATTACGATGAGCAAGGTGAGTTTAAAAAATCCTATGCTGCACTTATGTCGTCCATGGATGCGGCTGAATCTTCAGGTGTTCACGGGCTGGTAGAACGTGCAGCACTAGAGCTAGGTGACGTACTTGTCAAAATTCAGGGTTACGACCGATCTGAGGCGCTTTTGGAACAAGCATATCGCTATTTTAGGGATAGGCGTATGTCGTTCAATGAGTTGTTGAGCGTTTTGACGATAGCGAAACTTCATAAAGCACAGTTCCAATACGAAGAGGCGATAGCGTCATATCAGCGAGCGTTAAAGCTGGCTCAAATTATCGGTGATGGACGCTTTAGATTTCGAGTTAACCTTGAACTTGCAGCTTTATATCGCGAGACGAATCAAGAAAAGAAGATGGTTAACCACTTGAAGCTGGCAGAGAATTTACAGTACAGAGAAACGTCTAGCGCGTATTTGGCAACATTTAAGTTGTTACAAGCCGAATATATGTTAGAGCAGCAGCAATTTGAAATACTTTTAGCGATGATCGCGCCAATGCTGCCGGAGATTATAGAGAGTCGATACGTCAAGCAACAGCAAATGGAGCTACTAAAAGTCGCCGCTATGGCCTATGCGGGAAGCAATGACTTTAAACTAGCATTCGAAACTTACGGTAACTATCACGATAAATTTATCCAATTTAGCAATCAAAGAGAAGTTGAAAATCTTGAGCGCCAGCAGACGTTATTTGAGTTGGAACGACTTGAATATGAGAACGAAGATCTCAACTGGAACAATGTTTTGCAGCGTATGGAGCTAGAAAATAACCGTCGTACTTTTTACTTATTGGGTGAAGCGCTACTTGCGCTCATCGGTGTTCTATTTTTGATGGCGGTAGTATTTCTCGTCGTCAATCGCTCGCGTTTGAGAATGCGTCGCCTCGCAAAGACAGACACATTGACAGGGTTGTTCAATCGCCGTTTTTTAGAGGACTGGTTCACTAAGCCAGTAGAAGTGAGGCGTGAGCGAAAAGAGAAACCGGTACATCAATCTAAGCAAGAAAAAATACAACACTTTGTTTTTGAGCAAGTCGAGCAAGTTAAGTACGGTTATCTAGCTTTAAATAAATGGGTAGATAGCAAACTCGATAAACAGAAAATGGTGCCAAATAAACCACAATCGGGGCCAGTAACTTTAGCGTTAATCGATGTGGATTATTTCAAGCAGGTAAATGATACCTATGGGCATGTGTTTGGAGATACCGTACTAACGGGCGTTGCCAAAGTGTTGGAGGAAACTGTGCGTGAGAACGACATTGTTGCTCGCTTTGGTGGTGAAGAGTTTGTTGTTGTTATGCCCAATACAGACCATAAAAACGCCCTTATTACTGCAGAACGTTTACGTAGCGCTTTATCCCTACATGGCTTTGTTACGGAACAGAAAGAAGAAGTGAGAGTGACCTGTAGTTTTGGAGTCGTTACCACTGAAGATAATGAGATGAGTTTTAAATCACTTTGCGATCAGGCCGATAAATTGCTTTATCAAGCAAAAGCGAACGGACGCAACTGCGTGAAAGGTCGCTCGCTAGCGTAACAGAAATCAAAAGTTCAGGCTCATCGCACGATGAATCTGAACTTATCCCTCCCATTTACTTTGATAGCCAAGTGACTTTGAGATCCTTGCTTCGAATATAAAACGCTGAATCTAACATCTTAAAGTCACTTGGCGATATTACTTAAAAATGGCTTAAGGATATCGAATCGCATATTCATGGCGTTCAACATAACCTCTCTTTTTGCCTCCTTCACCTTCAAAGTGCGAATGCCACTTGTGTCTACAAAACTATAACAAACTAGTGTGTCTATTCTTTGTACAAATAAACCGCGTACAGGTGAAATGATTAGTGGTCGATATAAATTTTTTGTGGCACAGATTTTTGTTGTTCAAAAATCAACTCGTTCATCATCGTTTTAAAAATGGAACAAGAGTTAAATGCTTGATTTTGTTTTTATTATTTGTTTTTTCTTAAACTAAAATCTAGTTATCCCGACAAGTTCTTGCTGAGCAATTTTTCGTACACCCTCAACTTTTCATCCTTTTTTACTAACATTTTCCTTTAAAAATAATTTGAGTTCGAATTAATTTTCAGGCATTTTATATTTAACTAACCGTTCAATTAAAAATAACAGGGACGCAAAATGCCAAAGGTGGGGATGCCTGAAATCAGAAAACCGCAGCTTGTGAAAGCGACAATGTCAGTGATTGATAGAGTCGGTTTACACGCGGCGAGTATTTCGTTAATCAGCAAAGAAGCCGGTGTATCAACGGGGATTATCAACCACTATTTCGGTGGTAAGCACGGATTGCTGGAGGAAACGATGCGCGAAATCTTGCGTCAGCTTTCGTCCACTATCACACAGAAGTTACGTGAGCTGCCAAGTGATGCTCATCACCAAAGAATTAACGCCATCATTGATGGTAACTTTGTCGGCTATCAGGCAGAAAACCAAGTTGCTAAGACTTGGCTGGCGTTTTGGTCGTACTCAATGCATGACGAGCAGCTCAAGCGTTTACAGCGTGTCAACGAACGACGTCTATTGTCCCACCTAAGAAAAGAACTCAAAGCATTATTAAATGCAGAGCAGGCTGAATTGGTTGCTCATGGTATTGCATCACTTATTGATGGAATTTGGTTGCGCGGAACGCTCAACCCGCAAGGCATTGATGCAGAAAGAGCGAGAATCATCATCAACGATTATCTCGAAAAACAACTTACGTTTTATTCTGAAAAAATATAAAAGTTACAGGTCTTCAAAATGGAAATGAAAGCACACTATATCAATGGTGCGATGTACGACGGGTGTTCAGATGAACACTTCACCACTTACAATCCGGCGAATGGTGAGCCATTGGCCAACATTAAACAAGCGAACCAAGACGATCTTCAAGCAGCGATTGAATCGGCAAAGAAAGGTTTTGCTGCATGGTCGGCGATGACTGCGATTGAGCGCAGCCGTATTTTACACAAAGCCGTTGCCATTTTACGTGAGCGTAATGACGAGCTGGCTGCATTGGAAGTGGCAGATACTGGTAAGCCCATTCAAGAAGCTATCGCAGTTGATATAACAACAGGTGCCGATGTTCTTGAGTACTACGCTGGCCTTGCTCCAAGTCTACAAGGTGAACAGCAGCCACTCAGCGACGATCAGTTTTTCTATACACGTCGTGAGCCATTGGGCATTTGCG
This sequence comes from Vibrio sp. 1167, assembly GCF_033340375.1. NCBI lineage: Bacteria > Pseudomonadati > Pseudomonadota > Gammaproteobacteria > Vibrionales > Vibrionaceae > Vibrio > Vibrio sp. 1167. The sequence goes on from NZ_JAWOWK010000003.1 coordinate 534,112, forward strand.
CGGGTATTGGCGCTTGGAATTATCCAATTCAAATTGCGATGTGGAAATCGGCGCCAGCACTGGCTGCGGGCAACGCAATGATCTTCAAGCCATCAGAAGAAACACCATTAACGGCGCTTAAGCTCGCCGAAATTTATTCAGAAGCGGGCATGCCAGATGGCGTATTTAATGTCGTGCAAGGGGATTACCGAGTAGGACAGATGCTAACGGCGCATCCTGATATCGCAAAAGTGTCATTCACGGGTGAGTCAGGCACCGGTAAAGTCGTCATGAGTGACAGCGCTAAGACACTAAAACAAGTAACGATGGAGCTTGGTGGTAAGTCTCCACTGATTATTTTTGATGATGCGAAGTTAAACGATGCCGTTTCTGCGGCCATGGTGGCGAACTTCTACACCCAAGGTGAGGTTTGTACGCACGGTACACGTGTATTTGTCCATGAAGGTATTTATGACGACTTTATCGCACAGCTTAAAGCCCGAACCGAGCTGTTAGTCGTCGGCGATCCGCTTGATGAGAACACGCAAATTGGCGCGCTAATCTCTAAAGATCATGAATCGAAAGTTCTAGGAGCGATTGAAGTCGCGAAAGCGAGTGGCGCGACGTTACTGACTGGCGGCTACAAAGTAACAGACAATGGCCTAGCCAATGGTAACTTTGTTGCTCCAACCGTATTTGTCGATTGCGATGATGACATGAGCCACGTTCAACAAGAAATCTTTGGCCCGGTAATGTCAGTTCTGAAATTCCGCGATGAGTCGGAAGTGATTGCGCGTGCAAATGGCACCGATTATGGCTTAGCGGCAGGTGTATTTACTCAAAACCTATCTCGTGCGCACCGTGTGATCCATCAAATTCAAGCGGGTATTTGTTGGGTGAACACATGGGGTGACTCACCTGCGGAAATGCCAGTTGGCGGCTACAAGCAATCAGGTGTTGGCCGTGAAAACGGAGTCGAAACCCTTAAACATTACACACAAACGAAGAGTGTTCTGGTTCAGCTAAGCGACTTCGAAAGCCCTTACAAATGATACTACTCATAGTAGATAACTGACCACTTTAGCTTGTTAAAATGCTCGATAACTACGTTGTCAATTTTGATTGTAGGTTAACTACTTATCAAAATTTCCGCCTTGTTCTCAAGCATTTTTCCTACGCTAATTTCGTTCACTTATCTAGGGTGATTAGTATTAACTCCTAGGAGAATAAAAATGCAACAACACTACGATTACATCATCGTCGGTGCGGGTTCGGCCGGCTGTGTGTTAGCGGATCGCTTAAGTGAAAGTGGTCAAAATTCGGTCCTATTACTCGAAGCGGGTGGGTCGGATAAAAGTATTTTTATCCAAATGCCAACAGCGCTTTCTTACCCGATGAACACTGAAAAATACGCGTGGCAGTTTGAGACGGTTGAAGAGCAAGGGTTGGATGGTCGCCAACTTCATTGTCCTCGCGGAAAAGTTCTGGGCGGTAGCTCATCTATCAACGGCATGGTTTACGTTCGCGGACACGCTTGTGACTTTGACCAGTGGGAAGAGGAAGGCGCGAAAGGCTGGAACTATCAGTCGTGTTTGCCTTATTTCCGTAAAGCAGAGTCTTGGATTGGTGGTGCTGATGAATATCGGGGCGATCACGGTCCAGTCGGCACATGTAACGGCAACGATATGAAGCTCAACCCGCTGTACCAAGCTTTTATTGATGCAGGCAAAGAAGCGGGTTACCCAGAAACAAAAGATTACAACGGTTATCAACAAGAGGGCTTTGGCCCAATGCATATGACCGTCGACAAAGGCGTACGCGCTTCAACCTCTAATGCATACTTAAGCCGTGCTAAAAAACGCAAAAACTTCACCCTAATGAAGAGGGTGACTGTTCATCGAGTTTTATTAGAAGAAACTGATTCAGAAGGCAAGAAAGCGGTAGGCGTTGAATTTGAAAAGTCAGGTTCAATTCAGCAATGTTTTGCGAATAATGAAGTGATTTCGAGTGCGGGTTCGGTTGGCTCCGTTCAGCTGTTGCAGCTTTCAGGCATTGGCCCTAAGGCAGTATTAGAAAAAGCGGGCATTGAGGTGAAACACTCGTTGGAGGGAGTAGGTAAAAACCTGCAAGATCACTTAGAAGTGTACTTCCAATATCACTGTAAACAACCTATCACGCTCAACAGCAAATTAGGTTTGGTGAGCAAGGGCTTGATTGGCACTGAGTGGATATTAACTCGCAAAGGCCTTGGTGCTACTAACCACTTTGAATCGTGTGCGTTTATCCGCTCTCGAAAAGGGCTAAAGTGGCCAAATATTCAATATCACTTCTTGCCAGCGGCAATGCGTTATGACGGGCAAGCTGCTTTTGATGGTCATGGTTTCCAAGTGCACGTTGGACCTAACAAGCCAGAAAGTCGCGGGTCGGTCGAAGTTGTCTCTGCGAATCCGAATGATAAGCCGAAGATTGAGTTTAACTACATTTCCACTGAACAAGATAAGCAGGATTGGCGTGATTGTATTCGCCTTACTCGCGAGATCCTCAATCAGCCAGCCATGGATGAGTTTCGTGGGGATGAGATCCAACCCGGTCTGAACATCACAACGGATGAACAGATTGATGAATGGGTGAAGCAAAACGTCGAGAGTGCTTACCATCCATCTTGTACCTGCAAAATGGGCGCAGATAATGACCCATTAGCCGTCTTAAATGAGCGATGCCAAGTACGCGGTATTCAAGGCTTGCGTGTGGTGGACTCTTCTATTTTCCCAACCATTCCGAACGGTAATTTAAATGCGCCAACGATTATGGTGGCAGAACGCGCCGCGGATATGATTTTGGATAACGCCCTAGAAACGTCGAACAACGTACCAGTTTGGATTGCACCGGACTGGCAAGAGATGCAACGAATGCATCCGCCAAAAAGAGATCTCGATTCGATCTCATAAAATGAAAAAGTCAGTAATCATTACAAGGAATTCAACATGTCTAAGATGACAAAAATCTTCTCAACAATTGCACTAAGTACTTTAGCAACAGGCGCTTACGCCAACCAATGTGAAACGGTTCGTTTCGCAGATGTAGGTTGGACTGACATCACAGCGACCACTGCCGTTACATCAGAGTTACTTAAAGGGTTGGGGTACAAAACGAAGACCGATCTTCTGTCTGTGCCTGTAACTTACTCCTCTATGGCTAATGGCGATATCGACATTTTCTTAGGTAACTGGATGCCAACGATGGAAGGTGATATCGCGAAATACCGTGATGCAGGTACTGTTGAAACCGTACGCGCGAATCTCGTTGGCGCAAAGTACACGCTAGCGGTTCCAAAATACGTTTATGACGCAGGCGTAACCAACTTCGCTGACCTAGTAAAACATGCCGACAAATTTAAAGACCGCATTTACGGCATTGAACCTGGAAACGATGGCAACCGCTTAATTCAGTCAATGATTGATAGTAACGCATTCGGCCTAAAAGATTTCAGCCTAGTTGAGTCCAGTGAAGCTGGCATGGTGTCTCAAGTATCACGTGCCGCACGCCGCAATCAATGGATTGTGTACCTAGGTTGGGCGCCGCACCCAATGAATAGTAACGTTGAAATGGAATATCTAGCGGGTGGTGATGACTTCTTCGGTCCTAACTACGGCGGCGCGAACGTCTACACAAACGTACGTAAAAATTACCTCGCTGAGTGTCCAAATGTAGGTCAGCTAGTGAAAAATCTAGAGTTTAACCTAGAAATGGAAAATGAACTGATGGAAGCGATTCTTAACCAGAAACAGAAGCCATCAAAAGCAGCGCAAGCATGGTTGAATGCAAACCAAGAGCAAATTGAAGCGTGGCTAGAGGGCGTGAAAACGGTAGATGGCCAAGATGCGCTAACAGCTATTACAAACTACTTAAAAACAAACGCTTAATAAGCAGTATTTGAGCTCGTTTTTTTAAAGAAAGTGGGCAGAGTTTTGCCCGCTTCATTAACACAAAGGTTTTATTTTGAATTTTATTACGGACAACAAACTACCGTTGGGCCAATGGATGGAAACTGGCGTCGATTGGTTAACCATCAATGCATCGGGTTTTTTCGATGCAATCTCTATTACACTTGAAACGATCATTCTTTTCGTGGTGGACATTTTTAAATGGATGCCACCTGCAGCGCCAATCATTATGACGGCGGCAATTGCTTGGTTCTTACATCGCAGCATTCCTCTTGTCGTATTTATCGTGTTGGCCTTACTCGCAATTCTCAACCTTGGTTACTGGCAAGAAATGCTGGAAACCTTTGTCCTTGTGTTTGCAGCGACAACGATTTCCGTATTAATTGGCGTGCCGTTGGGCATTATGGCGGCGCACCGTCCTTGGTTATACACCTTGTTGCGGCCAATACTCGATTTGATGCAGACCGTACCGACATTCGTTTACCTAATTCCAACCTTGGTTCTGTTTGGCTTAGGTATTGTCCCTGGTCTAATCTCGACCATCATTTTCGCTATCGCTGCGCCAATTCGATTGACGTACCTCGGCATTATTAAAGTGCCGGAGGAGCTACTTGAAGCGGGTAAAGCATTTGGTGCCAGCCGCATGAAGCTACTGTTTAAGGTGGAGTTACCTGCGGCATTGCCAAGTATTATGGCTGGCGTTACGCAGTGCATTATGTTGTCTCTGTCTATGGTAGTCATTGCGGCGCTTGTTGGTGCTGATGGACTTGGTAAACCAGTCGTACGCGCACTGAATACGGTAAACATCTCGCAAGGTTTTGAAGCTGGTTTAGCGATTGTACTCGTTGCCATCATTCTTGATCGCTTGTGTAAAGCACCAAACCAGAAGGAGGCATAATCATGGACGCTATTACTATTAAAAATCTTGATGTCGTTTTTGGTCAGCAACAAGCACAGGCGCTAGCACTACTAGATCAAGGGAAGTCTCGACAAGAAATCATTGATGAAACTGGCCAAGTGGTTGGGGTTGATAATGTTTCGCTGAACGTGAAACAGGGTGAGATCTGTGTCTTGATGGGGCTTTCAGGCTCGGGTAAATCAAGTTTGCTGCGAACGGTTAACGGATTGAACGAAATTTCTCGTGGCTCTCTGAAAATTAAAGATGGCGACGATATGGTTGAGCTCTCTAACTGTGACGAACAGAAACTGCGCCACCTTCGTACGCACCGCGTGTCCATGGTGTTTCAGAAGTTTGCATTGATGCCTTGGTTAACGGTGTTAGACAATGTAGCGTTTGGTCTAGAGATGCAAGGCATTGGTAAAGCAGAGCGTCGTAAAAAGGCGCGTGAACAGCTCGAAATGGTCGGTTTATCTGAGTGGGAAACCAAATTCCCGCACGAGCTTTCTGGTGGTATGCAGCAGCGTGTTGGCCTAGCGCGAGCGTTTGCGATGGACACAGATATCTTGTTAATGGATGAACCGTTTTCAGCACTTGATCCATTGATTCGTGCTCAGCTTCAAGATGAATTGATTCTGCTTCAAGAAAAGCTAAACAAAACCATTCTTTTTGTAAGTCACGACTTGGATGAGGCGCTTAAAATCGGCAACAACATCGCCATTATGGAATCAGGAAAGCTGATTCAACATGGCAAGCCAGAACAGATCATTCTTGCTCCAGAAAACGATTATGTGGCGGACTTTGTTGCTCACACTAATCCATTAAATGTACTGAAGGGACGTTCCTTAATGCGTGACGATTTGGTTCGCGAAGATACGCGTGTTCTGATTTGCCCTGATAAAGATATTTGGGTGATACAAGAGAGCAAGGGGTTAAGTTTAGCGGATAAAGGTAAATCGTTGATTCAATGGAAGAGCGACTCTTCGAACCTTGACGAAGTTAATGAAAATTCTCTGGTTCAGGTTAGCCCAGAAATCAGTATGCGAGAAGCGATTGAACTTAAACAGCGTAGCAATCAGCCTCTGCTTATGGTTGAAGATAATAAGCTGGTTGGTGTGTTAAGCGACAATGAGCTTTACGATGCATTGCTTGGTAATTTTAAGTCAGAGCAAGTTGCGTAAAGTTGACGCAGAACCAAGTAAAAAAGAGCCGCATTAATGTGCGGCTCTTTTTAGTTTAAACAATGATTTAAGTCGCTAAGCTAAGACAATGGTCGACTATAGAGTCGTAATTACCTCATCCATTGCAAGGCGCGCTTTTGGAAGACCATGATTATAATCTTCCCCATCTTTATGGTAGCCAATCGCTAGCGCAACTTCACAAATATGGCCCTCGAGCTCTTCTTTAAACTCTTCTCCAATCAGAGCCGGATCGACACCTTCCATCGGTGTTGAATCAATGCCAAGTCGTGCCAATGTGTGTAGTAGGTTGCCTAGTGCCAAATAGACTTGTGCTTTTGTCCAGTTTCCGTTGAAGCCATTTTCGTCCGTATTTGCATCGGCAAAAGCGTAAGCACCCATAAAGTTGTTGTACATCTCCGCTGGCAAGTGGCCAGATGTTACTTCTGCATCCACACGCTTCGCAAATTTCTCTTTAGTAAATTTAGGATCGTAAGCAAACAGAATCGTATGTGATGCGGCTTTCGCGTGTGGTTGGTTAAACTGATGCATATTTGCAAACGTATTGTGGAAACGTTGCTTCGCTTCATCACTTTCAATAACGATGAATTTCCATGGTTGTGAATTGATAGAAGACGCCGACAAACGCAGTGCTTCTTTGATTATCGCCATGTCTTCTTGAGAAACGCGCTTGGTTTCATCATATTTTTTTGCAGTGTAACGGCTATTTAGATCGGTAATGATTTGATGGGACACGTTTATATCCTCTTTATGTGATGACAGATGAGGATGCACTAGCATCGACAACCATGCGTACCTCGAATATGGGTTCATGATAATGGATATTTTTTCATTGATAAGAGGGTGTTTATTTAAATCACTTTTTACTTTTTGTTGAAAATCGATGTGGGTTGATCGGTTTGAAACTTAAAAGTCCTTATTTGGAAGCTTTTATCTGATATTAAATTAAACTCATATTTAGGCGTAGGGGAAAGCAACATGAACGTGATTGAAGTTTTTAATGATAGCTATGAACGTTGTACTTCAGAACAGGAGTTTTTCGACTTGTTCTACAAAAATTTATGGTCGAAAAGTGCCAACTTTAGACAGAAGTTTGACGGTATAGACATGCACCAACAAGTGAGAATGCTTAGAGGGTCTATCGTATTTTTTATGATGGCAGATACCTCGACCGAAGCGCACAAAATGGTGGAAAAGTATGGGAAAAAGCATGCAAGTGCCGAAATTGGTATAGAGCCGCAGGATTTTGATGTTTGGCTTGAGAGTTTGTTAGAAACGGTTCGGCAGTGTGATTCTGGGTACGATGCCGATGTTGAAACCGCTTGGCGAACATGCTTTAAAACGGGCTTAGAAGTAATGAAACAAGAATGTGATAAAGAAGATGGGCACATCCTTAAAGCGAGTACCAAATAAGGAAGTAACGTGAGTGGTCGTTACTTCCTAGGGGCAGAATCTTACTTATCTTGTGTCTCTTTATTCTTTTTCACCGCTTCGGCGATATCACTGACAGCTTCGACAAGATTGATCGGCATTGGAAAAATAATAGTGGATGTTTTGTCTGTAGTGATTTCAGTGAGTGTCTGCATGTAACGTAATTGCAGTGCATTCGGTGCTTCGTTGAGCATTTGCGCTGCTTCTTTTAATTTATTTGAAGCCTCTAACTCACCAGTAGCGTGAATGATCTTCGCCCTACGGTTACGTTCTGCTTCTGCCTGACGGGCTAGGGCTCTGACCATGCTGTCATTTAAATCAACATGTTTGACTTCAACCGTAGCAATCTTGATTCCCCAGTCATCAGTCTGTTGATCGAGAATGGATTGTAAATCCTTATTGAGGCGTTCTCGCTCTGATAGCAATTCATCGAGTTCATGCTGACCCAATACCGAGCGCAGCGTGGTTTGTGCTAACTGACTGGTGGCATCGCTGTAGCTTTCAATATTGTTAATCGCCATTTGAGGATCGACTACGCGAAAATAAACGACCGCGTTGACGCGAACAGAAACGTTATCTTTGGTAATTAAATCTTGTGTCGGCACATCCAAAACGACAGTACGTAAATCAACCCTCACCATTTGCTGAATAAATGGGATAAGGATGATCAAACCAGGTCCTTTGACTTCTTGAAATCGACCAAGAAAGAACACAACCCCACGTTCGTATTCTCTCAAAACCTTGAACATTTGGGTCGCTAGTGCGAACAGCAGCACCACGATCACCGCAACGGTATAGAGCATCATAAAGCGCCTCCTATTTATTTTGGCGGTCATCAGGCATCACAGTTAAGGTCAGCCCTTTAACATTAACAATGGTGACGTGATCACCTTGTTTGAATTGTTGATGGTCTTTGGCTTTAGCTCGCCATAACGCACCGTTGAGTTGAACGCGTCCTTCGCCATCGATAAAGTCATCGCTTACCACGGCGACCTTCCCAGGGTAAGTCTCTAAACCCGTCGTTACACGCCGGCGACGAATTTTGAGCAGCAGGCCGACGGTCAGCACGATTAGAGCCACGGAAAATATGGCAATACCAAAAATCAAAGGAAGGGCGATCTGGAATCCTGGTAACTCACTGTCCATGAGAAATATCGAACCGAGTACAAAGGCGACAACGCCGCCTAAGCCCAAAATACCAAAGCTCGGGCTGAATGCTTCCGCTATCATTAGTGCAATACCGAGTAACAGCAGACCAAGACCTGCGTAGTTGACGGGCATCATTTGTAGTGCGTACATGGCAAGAAGCAGACAAATCCCACCTAGCACACCGGGTAAGCCAATTCCTGGGTTGTAAAATTCAAGAAGTAAACCGTAGATGCCGATGAGCATTAGAATGTAGGCAACGTTTGGATTGGTGATAACGGCTAGCATTTCTGCTCGCCAATCGGGTGTTCTTTCAATCCATACGGGATTTTCCAGTGACAATGTCACATCACGATTGTTAACTTTAACAGTTTGTCCATCAATGGCTTTGACTAAATCCTCTGGTGAGTTGGCTATATAATCAATAACGTTTAATTCCAATGCCTCTGTGGCGTCCAAACTCGCTGCTTCGCTCACTGCTTTCTCTGCCCACTCTGCATTTCGGCCATGAAGCTTTGCTAAGCCTTTAATATAGGCTCTAGCATCATTAATCACCTTTTTCTCCATTGCGGTTTTCGCGGGAACTTTCTCTGAACCTTCGTTGGTTCCTTCTGACGTTTCTTCCGCGTTTTGATCTTTGCCATCATCCGATGAAGGGGGCTGAGGGGCACCACCTAACGCGACGGGCGTTGCCGCGCCAAGGTTGGTGGCTTCAGCCATTGCGGCAACGTGGCTGGCGAGTAAAATGTATGTCCCTGCGCTAGCCGCTCTAGATCCTGACGGGCCAACCCAAGTCGCAATTGGAGTGGAGGAGGTGGTAATCGCGTGAATAATATCTCTCATTGCACTGTCTAAGCCGCCTGGTGTGTCCATCTCTAAGATCACTAAACTGACACCGTTTAGTTGAGCTTCGTCTATTTCACGAGATAAATAGTCGCTAGTAGCAGGCCCTATAGCGCCTTTGACAGGAACAATCCAAACGGTATTCGCCAGTGCTTGACTGGCCATCAAGAGTAAAGGTAAGAACCATATCCATAGTCGTTTCATGCAGTCCTCCTTGTGTGGTCACAGGGACTTTTTGAAATCCTAATTCAAGTATATCCAAATAACTTAGAGATGCTTGAGTATAGGTTCTAATGAATAAGTTGCCGAGGCTAATTAGGAGACTACTTTTTTATATATAAACGCTGTGTGAGATAGTAAACTAAAGCAAATTATTGGTAATTGTGATGTTTATGTTTATTGTTCAGCGTTTGATTAAGTTGGCCGTTATCTGTGCCGTATTCTTTACTATTTTCGATCTGATCTCGTATGGAGAGGTGACTTGGTTTCAACGGTTTTTGGCTTTTCTACACTAAACTCAGATTTCAATACGTTAGCTACTCATAAGGCGATCGATTTCTTCCTATTCGCCTTATTACTCCCTCTTCAACCAAAGCCTTAAACAAAGCAATACTTAACTCGTTTTTTTCAACTTCCTGTCGGTGGAAAAAACGCCAAAATGCAACTAAATTCATATCAATGACAAGTTTAAGGTATGTAGTTGATGAGGCAATTCAGCGCAATCGCACTAGCTGTTGTAACACTCATTTTGAGCCAAACAACAACCGCAAGAAACGCGAAGATGTTAGGTGATATCTCCCTAGTTCAGCCCATACAGGGTGATCCTAATGTGGATATTAAGCTAGCGAGAATTGGCTGGCATCTCTTCCGCGATCCTCAATTATCGTCAAATGGTAATGTCAGCTGCGCGACATGCCACAATCTGCAAACCAATGGCGCTGAAAATACACCAGTCTCTACGGGGGTGAAAGGTGATGGAATTAGAAATTCTATAACAGTGTTTAATGCGGCGTTAAATTATCGTTTTTTATGGGATGGAACGGAAAACACCTTGATGGCTCAGATTGATGGTCCAATCCATAATCCAATGGAAATGGACTCAAACTGGCAAACAATAGAGCAATATGTAAAAGAGAGTGAACATTATCAAGCGCTATTTAGTCGTGACGATGAATTGCCGATTAACGTTCATAATATCAAGTCCGCTATTGTGGAGTTTGTTGAAGGGCTGCAGACGCCTGGCGCACCATTCGATGCTTACTTATTGGGTTACACGCATGTACTGAGTGAACAGCAAATCAGAGGTTGGAAAACATTTCAGACTTCAGGTTGTGTGCAGTGTCATCAGGGCAAAAATATCGGCGGAGCGATGATCCAAAGGTTCGCCTATTTCAAGGATAAGCCAGTAGTAGAGGACTCGGGCCGGCAACTCGTTACGATAGAAGATGAAGAGCGATTCTATTTTAGAGTAGCCAGTTTACGCAATGTCGCGCTAACGAGTCCTTATTTTCATAATGGGCAAGTCGATAAGTTATCCGACGCGATACAAATCATGGCTAAAACCCAGCTCGGTATAACGATGAACGATGAGAATGTCGCGGACATTGAAGCATTCTTGCAGTCGTTGACAGCACCTAGACCCATAATTTTAGAGGTGTTGGAAAATGAATAAATTCAAACTGATCAACTTTTGCTTTTTTATTGGGATACTGACGTGCTGCACACTGGCGTATATGTCGTATATGAATTCAAAAAACGCTCAAGAATTTCATGCAGGGCTAATGAATATCGGACATGAGTTGATTGAAGAGCGTGATGTTATCGTGAACCGATATGCCGTTGAAGATAGGAAAAACTATGAGTTAACAACATCTTTAGTAGAGATAGAAATCGCAGCACAGGCACTGTTGGAATCATCAAAGGCATCAGTTTGGTTTCCCGTGACACCCAATCGTATAAAAGTTAGGGATACGCTTGAACAGTTTAAGGAGCGAGTGCTTCAAACAACGTTGAAGCTTGATATGTTAATTGGTGTTCAGGTAGAAAATCGGTATGCATTACTCATGTTGTTCAATTTATATCAGCAAGAGGTTTCTACCGAGAGCGGTCAATCATTGGGTGGCAGTCGTTATTTTGAATTTCTCAACCAGTTGCTTCTAACACAAACTGAAGTTGAGAGTGAAAAAGAAGCGAACTTCCTTAAACGGCTTCAAACGAGTGATAAAAGAATTGAATTGCTGACGAATGAACTGCTTGATCACACTTATATTGAGTTTGTCGAAAGCTCAGAGCATCGGTTACTCAATATTGCTCAAAGTGAGGCGCGTTTTACGTGGTTGTTTGTATTTATCGCGGTGATGTTTCTAGTTAGCGCGTTTGTTTATCAGTCACATCACCGAATGCATAACTTAAAACAGTTGAATCTTGAAATTGAAGAGGCGAGAAACAAAGCCGAGCGAGCGGCAAAAGCGAAATCAAATTTTCTCGCTGCAATGAGTCACGAACTAAGGACGCCGATGAATGGTGTACTAGGGCTTTCTCAAATGATTGCAGAAGAGACCAAAGAGCCGACGACGAAAGAGCATATTAGGGTTATTCTTGATTCTGGCCAGCATCTGATGACTATCCTCAACGATATTTTGGATTTTTCTAAAGTTGAAGAAAACAAACTGGAATTTGAGCAAGCTAAGTTTAAGCTCGATCAAGTGCTTTCTCCGGTGTGTAGCGCAATAAAACCACTTGTTGATGAAAAAAATATCGAGTTAATCTTGGAAAACGAGGTTTCTGAATATACTGAATTTACTGGAGATTGTGCGCGTTTACGACAGATCTTGTTTAATCTCGCCGGTAACGCGGTGAAGTTTACCAATGAAGGGCATGTGCTGGTTAGAACTGAGTTAGATGAATCGAATCAGTTGTTGGTCATGCGCGTGAGCGACACCGGTATTGGTATTGCGCCAGACAAGCACGAGCATATTTTTAACTCGTTTGAGCAAGCAGACTCATCAACGACTCGAAGGTTCGGCGGAACAGGGCTTGGGTTAGCCATCGTCAAAAAACTAACCGATTTGATGGGTGGCCATATTACTCTGAAGAGTATAGAAGGCGTTGGAAGTCAATTTATCGTTGAGTTGCCAATTCCTTGGGTAGAATCTGCTCCGAAAAAGCAGCAAGAAGCACCGAAACCTCGCGCAAAATCACACCATTTCAAGATACTACTTGCTGATGATAACCGTGTGAATGCCATTGTGGCAAAAGGGTTTTGCGAAAAGCTTGGGCATGAAGTGGATGTTGCAGAAAATGGATTAATCGCGGTTAAAAAGGCGAAAGAGAACGAGTACGACCTGATCTTGATGGACAACCATATGCCCGAGATGAATGGCGTTGAGGCGACACGCGTTATCCGACAAGAGTTAGGTATCAAGACATTACTCTTTGCGTACACGGCAGACGTATTTCGTGAAGCTCACGATAGCTTTATCGAAGCAGGAGCAGACCATGTGCTTACGAAACCGCTACAGCATGAGAGCTTTTCAGACGCTCTCAAACAGTTTGCCGCCAGACTCGAACCGAAACAGAATCCGCCACTAACGAGTGACAGCAATGTGCTTCAATTGCAACGTAAGCCAATCGAGAACTTAAGGTTAACAGAGGAAGAACTCTCCCGTTCAGGCATGTTTACTTCTTTACGAGATGAGCCAGAAGCGCTCGACGAGTTGCTAAAAAGCATTATTGTCGATTTTGAGACTTCTGTTGATGAACTTATTGAATACTTTATGGCTGAAGACTTTGCTTCATTAGAGCTGACGTTGCACAAAACGAAAGGGATGGCACTGAACCTAAGTTTACCTATTTTGGCGAGCCAAACGGAGGCCCTGGAAACTCAACTTAAAGCCAACCAAAGTCCCGAGATTGAGCAGTTGCAGATGCTGATCAATCGGTTACAGGTCAACATCCATCAGTCTCATAGACTTTTGGATGATATCCAGAAGAACAATGCCGATCCTCAACAGATTTTATAGTCCCTGTGAGTGCGATGCTTTCCTTAACTCATTTTGTTGTGGTTTACTGTGGCAAGGACGGATAGTGTTGATTCGTCGTCGGAAAATCAGGGAGTTAGAATGAGTAAGCATTCCGCTTTAATCAAATGGCATCGTAAAGCTGGCGAAGAGTTTAGTGATAATAAGTATAGTAGGGCACACATTTGGCAATTTGATGGAGGGTTGCAAGTCCCAGCATCTCCATCTCCCCACGTAGTACCATTACCACTATCCGTAGAAGAAAATGTTGATCCAGAAGAAGCGTTTGTCGCGGCACTTTCTAGTTGTCATATGCTCGTTTTCTTGTCTATTGCAGCAAAGCGGCGTTACGTTGTGGACAGTTACTTAGATGAAGCGGTAGGGGAGCTTGAAAAAGGCGAAAACGGAAAAGAGTGGGTATCAAAGGTAACGTTAAACCCTAAGATAACATTTTCAGGTGAAAAACAACCGACACCATCTCAATTAGAAAAACTGCACCACATGGCCCATGAGAATTGCTTTATCGCCAACTCCGTTAAAACAGAAGTGACAACGCTTATTGCGAATTAAGTGGAGCTCTTTATCAAAAAGCGCGGCCTATTGCGGAGTTATATTAAGCCAGCAGTCATCCTGCTGGCTCGTTCATCTAGACGACACCTTGCTCAATCATTGCATCAGCGACTTTTCTAAAGCCTGCAATGTTGGCGCCTAAAACTAAATTTCCAGGTTGGCCAAACTCTTTACTGGTTTCGTTTGCATTGATGAAAATATTTTTCATGATGGTTTGCAACTGACTATCCACTTGTTCAAACGTCCAGTTTTGCATGCTGGCGTTTTGCGCCATTTCAAGTTGACTGGTTGCAACGCCGCCTGCATTGGCTGCTTTGGCAGGCCCATAAGCTATGTCCGAGTCCACGATAATATTGGCAGCATCACGGGTGGTTGGCATGTTCGCCCCTTCACTAATCAAAATACATCCGTTTTCGATAAGAGCCAGTGCGTCGTCTGACGTTAATTCATTTTGAGTCGCACAAGGGAAGGCAGCATCAGCCTGATATCGCCAAACAGCATGTCCTTCATTAGGATAGTCGCCCTCTGGTGTGTATTCTGCTTCAGGGTAAGTTTCTAAATATTCTTCTAAGCTTGCTCTTTTCACTTCTTTCAGTTGTTTTAGGAGCTTAAGATCAATACCGTGCTCATGATAGATCGTACCTCGAGAGTCGCTGCATGTAACCGGCGTTGCTCCCATATGGTACAGTTTTTCAATGGCGTAGATAGCCACGTTGCCAGCACCAGAAACGAGGCAAGTTTTCCCTTTCAATGAATCGTTGCGGTCGTTGAGCATGCATTCTGCAAAATAGACGGCGCCATATCCTGTCGCTTCTTTTCTGGCGAGTGATCCACCCCAAAGAAGACTCTTGCCTGTAAGCACACCTTCGTAGCGCCCCGTCAATCGTTTGTATTGACCAAACATATAGCCAATTTCGCGCGCCCCGACGCCGATATCGCCTGCGGGAACATCGGTGGCAGGACCGATATGACGGTACAACTCGTTCATAAATGATTGGCAAAATCGCATGATCTCGCCGTCGGATTTTCCTTTAGGATCGAAGTTTGAACCGCCTTTGCCGCCACCGATAGGAAGGCCAGTCAGTGCGTTTTTAAAGATTTGCTCAAAGCCGAGAAATTTTATGATGCTCGCATTGACTGAGTGATGGAATCTCAATCCTCCTTTGTACGGCCCCAAAGCAGAGTTGAATTCAACTCGATAACCTTTGTTTACTTGTACATTTCCAGCATCATCAACCCAAGGAACTCGAAACATGATTTGACGTTCTGGCTCGACGATCCTCTGGATAATCGCTTGTTCCTTATATTTATTATTGCCTTCTATTACCGGCGCGAGAGAAGTTAATACTTCTTCTACCGCTTGGTAAAATTCTTTTTGCGCAGGGCTACTGTGTTGCAACGCAACAATAGTATCGTGTATGTATGACATAGATTTCTTCCTTGATCTGAATAAGCAATCAGTTTATATGAATGTATTTCCATTAAATAGTGATTTTGACCAAGATTCAATGGTTGTAGTGGTATTTCCTGCGGATGAGAATGTGCAGCTTATAACCCGGGCAGTGTTGGTTGAGATAGGTAGGGTGAGCTAAGTAAGCGGGTGGTTGAGTGATCAGTTTCACATATAACAAGCAGAAATCACTTTAGTCGATGTTGTTGTGCAGTTACGCAAATTGTTTATGTTAACGTCATGTTAAAGTTTTTGTGTGTGATAACTTGTGAAAAGACAACTATATGGATGAGCTTAAGGTTCTGAACTCGTTTATTCAGCAGAATGGTCTACCAGCGTTTGGCCACCTTGATGGAATTCCAACATCGTTACAGCTAGATAAATTTACTTACCTCGATGAGATGGATAAGCCAGTGTCTAAGTGGCGCCGTTACCGCGATTATAAGCAGTTTCAGTTCGTCAATTTGGTCACACCTGATTACGTCATTGGAGTAGCGATTGCGGATATACGGTATTTAGCATCCGGCTTTTGCTACCTGTTTGATATTAAAAAGAATAAGTTGATTGAGCAACAATGGTTGAAACCTTTTAATATAGGTTATCAAACTCAGCCTTCCAGTTGGTGCAGTCTTGCCCATCTTGCTAACAAAAGAGTTCAGTTTTCTATTAAGGATGGTATTTGGCACGTCCACTTTGTGACAGAGTCAGTCAATGCGGATCTCTATTTACGTCCAGAAAATATGAGTTTGCCATTAATGTTGTGTACGCCAACAGGTTATGCGGGTTGGACATATACTCAGAAGCACAATGCGTTAGCAGTAGACGGTAACTTGTTCATATTAGGAAAAGAGCAAGATCTATCAGAGGTGGCTGCTGGTTACGATTTTTCCGCTGGGTACATGCGACGAGAAACAAGTTGGCGCTGGGCAAGTATCAATTGCTTTGAGGATGACAGGCGTCTGGGGTTGAACTTGGCAGCTGGCGTTAATGAAACTGGCTATTGCGAAAATGTATTGTGGATTAATGGTCAGCGTCACTTTTTGCAACCTGTGCAGTTTCAGTTTTCACGAAGTGATGAAGGGCAAAAGTGGCATATTACGTCTGAAGATAAACGAGTTAACTTACAGTTCACGCCTTTGAATCGACGCTCAGAGAAGAAAAATTTTTGGCTTCTCAAAAGTAACTTTCGTCAGTACATCGGTTATTTCTCTGGCTATATTATCGATGGAAATGGCATCAAACATCAGTTAGAAGAAGTTATGGGTCTTACTGAAGATCACTATGCAAAATGGTAGAAACACAATGGATTGGACGCAGTTGATGGACCGCCCAGAATTACTTCTGATGATTCTGGCTCCAGTTTTCTTTTTCTGCATGCTTGCCGAATATTGGTTCGGACAAAGAAGGGGACGCTTGCCTGAAAGCGCGACGTATTACTTCCCTGAAGTAGCGTGTAATTTTGTTCTTGCGGGCTTACACCAAGCGACAGACATACTCACGGGTTTACTGATTGCTCAGTTGTATTTGTGGTGGTTTGATTGGCGTTTGTTTGATATCGAAATGAGCGTCTCAGCTTTTCTTTTACTTGTTGTCCTGCAAGATTTTTTCTATTACTGGTTTCATCGGGCTAGCCATCGTATTCGTTGGATGTGGGCCGCGCACGTTGTTCATCACAGTTCGGAAAGAATGAACTTCAGTACCGCCTTTCGTCAAAGTTTAATGTATCCGCTAGCGGGGATGTGGATTTTTTGGTTGCCCTTGGTGATTATTGGTTTTGAGCCAAAATGGGTTGTCTTCGTTGTGTTGTTTAATCTGGGCTTACAGTTTTTTGTTCACACCCAATCAATTCGTTCGCTCGGGCCACTAGAGTGGGTATTTAACACGCCGTCTCATCATCGCGTTCATCATGGTGTGAACCGTCAGTACATCGACAAAAATTATGCGGGTGTATTAATTATTTGGGATCGAATGTTCGGAACGTTTGAACCAGAGGTGGAAACGGTTCGGTATGGGGTTTCTAAACCTGTAAACAGCTTTAATCCCATCCGCGTGACGTTTGCAGAATGGAAAGACATGTTTTATGACGTAACTCGACCAAACTTATCATGGAAACAACGCTGCCGCCGTTTGTTCGCTCCGCCATCGGATTTTTATGAGTAAATTGAGATAAAGAGATTGGAGCGGGCAGCGGGAATCGAACCCGCATCATCAGCTTGGAAGGCTGAGGTAATAGCCATTATACGATGCCCGCGCATCGATAGGACTCAGTTAATATGCCACACTGGACGAAAAAGAAAAGTCTTTTCTCATCAAATGTTTGTCAGTTGCCTAAAAAAGTATCGGACTGATGTTAAAGTGTTCATTGTCTCTGGTTTTTTGTGGCACTCGCGATTCCGCTACTAAGCCTAGGGGCTTCCAATTAGGTCGTAAACACCGAATTCTTAGGTGTTTAGATGTTGATGATATTCAAGATTTTCTGTGTAAAGGTTAATCTCGTTTATTGAACAGTCACGTTTCATGGTCAAGACTAGATATTGAAATGATTACTTTTTACTGTTGATGCGTATGTATAACACAGGGTAATTCTGCTGAAACAGTCAGCTTAACCAAAGGAGATTTAACATGATGAGAGGTTTGATATTAGGGCTGGTGGTGATGCTGGTATCTGCTTGTACTACCGTTACAACTGATGTAGATAAACAAGCCGACTTTTCAGCTTACAGAACGTTTGACTTCGGTGCTCAGGCGGAAGCTCCTACCAGTATTGATGGTCGACGTATTGAGCAAGGGCTTGCTGAACAGCTTGAGGGTAAGGGTTTAATTAAGGTAAATAGTGGCGGTGACCTTTACGTACATCATGATATCGTAGAAGAATCCGAGCTTGTTTCTTCAGGATCGTCGGTGAGCTTTGGCTATGGCTGGAATAGCTTTGGTGTGATCACTTCAAGCCCAGAAAGATATAAAGAACGTAAGTATGGGAAGTTGGTGGTTGAACTGGTTGATGCAAAGGCTAATCAAGTCGTTTGGAAAGGCGTTTCAAGTCGTAAACTGTCTGAGTCAATGAGCTCTGAGAAAAGAGAATCTCTCATCCAAGAAGAAATCGCGAAGATGTTTGAAAGCTACCCTTACGGTGAAAAATAATTAGTATTCTTAACGATTAAGAATACTAATTGCCAATAGTTACGCACAGGGTTAAAAGAACTTATCATTTTGGTTCTGGTTACCTTTGTGCGTACGACTCTGATTGCTTTACTCGGACTACTTTTCTGCTTGTTGGCTCCGAGCATGAGCCTTGCGCACTCACACCCAAATTTTCTTTCCGTTCATAACCAGAATATCGCTGTTGACGCTAAGTCGAAGCACTTTTCAGAACATCCCATCTCTTCAATACAACAAGACTTTCCGAGTTTAAACAGCCGGAATGTATTGAGGGTTAGCCATGCTAAGGAAATGAGCTCGAACGACGATGTAGAACCCGAATGGTTTGAAATGCTTGATGTAACATGGTGGGCGCATCGTTCGGAAATTTACTCGATGAAGCGGCTAAAACGCATCGGTAATGAGGCTTTAGATTGTTGTATTGAATGTATTTTTACTCACTCTAAATACAGAATAGGCGTGAGAAAAGAATCGAATTTCATATACCGCTTTATACATGCTCGCTAACACATTCCATGTTTTTGCAACTTTTGGTTAATTATGCTTAGGAGCGGTTTATGTTTGATTCGATCATTCAGGTCTTGAGTGCTTTTTGGCATCAAGATTTCACGGCGTTAATGGCGCCAGGCAGTGCAGGTTTGGTTTATTTTGTTGTTGCTGTGAGTATCTTTTTGGAAAGTGGTTTTATTCCTGCTGCACCTTTCCCATGCGACAGTGTCGTCGTATTATCCGGTACGCTGGCGGCGGTTGGCGTCCTTGACCCAATTATGATCATGTTGGTGATAGCTGTTAGTGCGGGGTTGGGAAGTTGGGCGGCTTATTTACAAGGCAAGTGGCTAAATCGCTTACCTAAGGTTCAAGGCTGGGTGAGTGCGGTTCCTCAAAAGCGTTTGGAACAAGTCGACGTATTACTCAGTAAACATGGATTGGTTGCGCTTTTGTGCGCGCGGTTTATTCCGGTTGTTCGTTCCCTATTGCCATTAATGATGGGGTTGCGAGTGAAACGTATTAGTAAATTCCATTACTTTGCGTGGCTGAGTGCGATTTTATGGACGCTGATATTATGCGGTTTTGGTTCATTACTTCCTTTGCTACCAGAAAATATGAGCAAAGCAATCACAATGCTATTAATGGCGGCACCAATAATTACTCTTGTGATTGGAGTGCTTAGTTTCTTGTTTGTTAAAGCACGTCGAGCGACCTGTAAACCCAAGGATGTGTCAGAGTTTTCCCAATAAGTTTACTTTGATTTGCACTTTTAAGCTTGTATGCAGATTAGACCTCTAATCGACAGGTTTTTGTCAGTAAAAAGAAAGGCGCATACATTGCGCCTTTCTTTTTGAGTGTCGTTAGGGTTTCGAATTTAATAGCCAATGCTATATAGGTATTCGCCAACTTCTTTGCACTGAGACTTGTAGATGTTCTCTACTTCAGACTCATTCTTATCTGCTGCTTTAAATTCAAGTTCGGCAGACGATAGCTGGTCAAAGCTGTAGTCTCTCTCAGACATTAAGTAGTGTCTGAACATCGCTCTGTGTTCCGGAACTGCAATACGTGCGTTAGAAACGTTGGCACACTCTAACAGAGTGTCGTTACTCATTTCTTCTGGCTTAGTTTCTGTGTTTGCTAAGGTTGAGCCCGCTGCAAATAGTAATGCTAGTGCGATGGTTGTAGCGATTCTTGTCATTATATGGACCTCAAATTGGTTCTAGTAACAATGAGCATATTGGTTCTTATCGTTACATTTTTGTGTTCTCTGTATGTCATAAAAAGTTAAACAACAGAGAAGGCGTTGCGACCATGAGTAAAGACGTACATTAAGTTCGCTTCCTTTCTTCCTGAGAGGCGATAAAGAGAGCGTTGACTCATGAGTCCGCCATAACTGTCTAGAGGTAAGCGAGATGCTTGTTTTGCCAACTCCAGTAGTGGTGGAGAAGAGAAAGCAATAAGTAAAAAATAATCAGGAGTAAAATCTGATGATAAAACGCCATCAGTAGCTGATGTTCGGCGACAGGAGACAAGCCCGAACAACTCGCGCTTTATATGTAGGTAGTAACTTTCTGAACCCCAAGAGCTCAGAGAAGCTGAGGCATGAAAATCAGTGTGTGCTAGCTCAAAATCGTCCTGTTGAGAGAGTTTAAGTAGGCGCTCGGAAGTGTAATGTTTGGTGTGGTGCCACTCATGCGCATATGAAGCTGTGATGAGCCCTGAGAACAGGGACAAAGAAAGCATCAATAATATACGGTGTAGATAACGCAAGAAGTAACCCTAAACATATAAAGCCACAGTTACCCACCATGATTAAGGAATCTTAGTGGAACTATGATAACGATGAAAGCCAGTGTCTGATCAACTCAGCGTATACTAACGAGATGGAAGGGGGATGAACAGAGTTTTCTGATCGCACTTAGGTATATCAGCGAATAACACAATAATTTTCGCTTTCGAGTAAGCGAAAATGGAAAGAGAGTCGTTGCACAGGACGATTAAGCTAACAGGATTATTACTAGGGAAGAAATAGAATCTTCTTTTTCTTCCCCATATGTGTCGCATCGATATTATGCGCTTGCGTAAATAACGCTGCCGCCTTTTATGGTGTCAATGATCTCGCGAGACAACTTCTCTGGCAAAGCAGGGCAACCCCAACTGCGTCCGAGGTATCCATTCTTCTTGATGAAGGAAGGGTTTGCGTAATCGGCACCGTGCACGACAATGTAACGCTCGCGAGCTTTGTCGTTTAATCCAGAGCTTAGCCCATCTAATCGAAGTGAATAGCCATTTGAGCCGTAGTAAGTGGTATCAGTCAAAAAAGTGCCCAATGATGTTTTTCGCGAGTTCACGACATTTGAAAACTGTGTCGCTGTTTTCTTTCCGCTGTTCACGCCGTGAGAAACATACGTATTGTAGATTAGCTTCTTTTTATCTAAATCCACCACATAAAAACGCTTTTCAGTTGATGGTTTACTATAGTCGATGATCGTTAGTACCGACTTCTTTCTATCGGGTGTCTTCTGATAAGCGATGTAAGCGTCACTGAACAACTTAAAGTCTACTATGCCATCTAGCTTGGCTTGTTTAAACACATGTTCAACTTGCTTTGGTCGTAAATGATCCCTGGGTTCGTTATCTGATTGTTTTGCAAAAGCAAAAGGTGATACAGACAACAGCGCACATGTAAATAATATAATTAATTTTTTCATCTTGGCTAAATAAAACTCTATGGTGTTACAAATTTACCGATTGCTTCATGCATTCGTTAAAACAACATGCACATCAATATAATTCTATTCCCAATGTTTCTTATTGCACGCTTAGGTGCTTGATATTGGGTTGACGATAAGTTTTCGAGTTAAAAACTAACTGATTGAAACTTATATAAAATATGAAGTTTAACGATGGTTTCTATAAACTTCGGCGTAAATAATATCTGATATATGTAATTAATAAAACTGTGTTTAAGGATATTTGTGAAGTTGCTAATTTATAAAAACGGCGTTTTATTTTTCGTACTTTAGAAACTCTTTTTATTTCAATGTGTTTTCTTTTTCTACACTTTATCCAATACCTCAAAAGTTTGTGACTTAACTCGTAACAAATCGTAACGCCGAATCGTTATGTGTATAAGTGCATTTATAATGTATGAATAAACAACAGGGTGGTAAGAAAAGGCAGTAAAACAGCGGTGAATCGGTTGTTTTTAATTCACGATTGACAAAGCTAAGTCTAAGTCGTTCAAAAATTGAACTTGTGAATGTATCATTTAAGTGAGGGTGATGAGCTCAACAAAAGTGAAGTGACGCGTGCTACTGTTTATTTTCTAATTTATTCGATTACATAAGGAAGGGTACATAGTAAAAATTGAAAAAATAATTCTATCGTGTGGATTAAAATATATAAATAATAAAACTTCGAAATTAAAAGATAAGAACGCCAGATCTTAATTCATTAAATTTTTGAACATGAAATTAAACTCTATCTATTATGCTTGGTTTGGTTTGGTTTGGTGTGAAAGCGCTCATCTCATTAAGAAAAGCGCTAGAATTTATTTAAGGACGGTTATGACAGCATTTAATAAAGTGTTTATTGTCTCTCCCAATGTTAATGATTTTGCAATGTTGCAAGAGTCGCCATTGGAAATGTCTCTTCAAGTAACGGCAAGCAAACCTATCCAACTCTATGGAGAGTCTGTTAAAGCCAGTTGGAAAAGTATTGATATTGAATGGTTAGACGTTATGGGTGAAAAGCCATTGCCCAGGCCTGATATTGCAGCATGGGGATCTTTTACTCTTGCTGTATCCGCTTCTATTGCGGATAAGCTCGATGTGTTGAGCGAGAATGTCGAATTTTTACCATTAAATCTACAAGGAAAGCCTTGGCGAGCATTAAACATTGTCACTCAAATTGATGCCATTGATACCTCTGCTACCGAGTATAATCTTCGTCATGGTAAGCTAAGTCGTGCAGACCGTTTAAGAAACTCGTTTTGAATAGAGAAGCCGTTAATGAATCTGACTTGTTCAGAGTAAAAGGTGCTGGGCTCAGAACGTTTTGCACGGACAAAAAAGGTGGCTTGTACGATAGCGTCAAAGCGCTGAATTTGACCGGTTTGGATTTCAAGGAAGTGCTGGTTTAAAAACGAATAAATAGTGATTTACTCAACTAAAGTCATAGATATAGGTATGGGGGAACAAAAGCTGAGCATCTATCAATGAAGCTCATATACAGCTAAATACAGCCGCCACAGTTGTGACTGCTGTATGTCTCCCCTTAACTTATGTTCTTGAAACCCTAATTGAGCTGACCATGGACGCATCAAATCGACTGTCGTCATTTGCCGATTGCCACCACAAGCTCAATTGTTCTTTAGTCATTGGTTTGCCAAATAAATAGCCTTGCATATAGTCGCAGCGGTATGCCGATAGCCATTCATGCATCATATTGTGTTCAATACCTTCTGCTGTAACCGTTTTATTTTGGGCATGGCATAGCTCAATAATAGGTTTGATCACATGGCCGTTGTTGGTGTTCATCAATGTAACGAGGAACTCTCGATCAAATTTGATTTTTTGAACCGGATACTGAACGAGCTGAGTTAACGATGTGTAACCAGAACCAAAGTCATCAATTGCAAGACGGTAGCCACGTTTTGATAGCTCATCAAGTAGAGCCGTGCCTTGTTGTTCTGCGGCAAAGGTTTCGGTTATTTCTATCTCAATACATTCTGGTTTAACACTGTGCAGTGTCGCTTGTTCATGGATGTAGTTTGCCATTTCTATCGAGTTTAGCTCTGCTGATGAAAGATTGACCGAAAGAACAATATCCTTACCGAAAATATTCCTTAATTGATGGTATTCCGCCGTTGCATTGGCGAAAACCCAGCGGTCAATTTTATCAAATAATCCGGCTTGCTCTGCAATTGGAATAAACTCCTTTGGAGGGATAGGGCCGATACCTTCGGCTTCCCAGCGCAACAAGACTTCTAACCCCTCAATTTCGTTGCTTCGATTGTTCATATAGGGTTGAAAAACAAGGTGAAACTCTTCCTCTACATTGCTTTTTCGGAGCGCACGTTCAAGTTGACTTCGTCTTTGAGACTCAATATTGAGAGCGGCTGAATAATAGGCGTATTGATTTTTCCCTGCCCGTTTTGCTTGATACATAGCCGCATCGGCACTGGAGAGTAACTTTGCGATGTCAGTACCGTCTTGAGGATATTGTGCAATACCTACGCTTGCCGTAACGGGAAATGAATTACTCCAAGATGAACTGAGATTACTAATCGGTTTTAGCAGCTCTGATGCAAGCAAATCAGGTAAGCGTTTTACCTCTTGATTTGAGCTCAGCAAAATTGCAAATTCGTCACCAGACAACCTGGCGGCAAAGCAGGGGCTGTTGTAATCGTGCGAGAACTTTTGACAGGCATTCTTGATGTGTGATGAGAACACTTTTAATAAGTTATCTCCCAATTCATGCCCGTATTTATCATTCACGTATTTAAAGTTATCAAGATCGACGTAAACAACCCACAGAAACTGCGAAGGGGAGATAAGTTCACGAGTGGCAAGCTCATGAAAACGATGGCGATTGGCGAGTTGCGTCAGGTGATCCGTTTCAGCTAGGCGTTTTGTCTTTTTATAGATGACATTAAGTTCCTCATACATATCAAAAAAGCGTGCAGAGAGGCGTCCTATTTCATCGTTTGTTTCTAGCTTTTCAATATTGTCACGTTGATTAGATTCAAGTTCGTTCAGCTGCTTATCAAGGCGAGAAACAGGGCGCAACACATAGCGGTACAACACCAAAATGATTAATGTGATGGTGAAAAACGCCGCTACGCCAAAGGAGAAAGCAAGTTCTAGCCACACTTTATCGACTTTATTCCACATTAAATATTCGGCAGGAGAAAGCACGGCATAAAAGTGCGGCAGCAGCTCAATGGTTTGAGCGAGAGGAATATCAAGATAAATGGGTTTGTCGGCGAAAGTAATCACGCTGTGTGTGTCAAACTCGATGTCATGCTTAATCTCGTTAAAGGCTTCAAGTGATACGGAAACTACCACAAAAAACACATTTTTCGAGTCAAAGCTCAAAGGGTGAGTCCCCGTTCTTTTGTCGACGACCTCATATTGAAGAAGAATGCTTTGTCCACTGGAGTTATAAATAAAGCCAGTGTGACTGAAAGCCTCTCTGTCATTGAAACTTCGTGATATGTACTCTAATACCTTTGGGTCGACCACGCCCGATGATTCGTAATATTTGTTTTCTGTGTAGTAGAGAAGGTTTTGTTTGCCGTCGAGGATCGCCATGCTCGCATCGCCTTTGTAACCATGGCTTAATACTTCAGCGGTCTCGTCTAATCGATTAAACAAGACTCGCTCACGATAGGGGTTGTTATGATTAACCAAATAGTCTTGTAATACATCACTTTTACTGAGCGTATAGGCATAGCTATTAAGAAAAATATTCGCTTGTCGAAACTGCCCGGCCAGCTTTTCCATCTGCAACTGAATATAGCTGTCTTCCCGCTTGATGAGCGTCACTTTTTGAATGCTATAAATAATATAGCTAGATACTAACGCGCTTAATAAGATCACTGGCGCGACAAGCAAAATGACTCTATTGCTTAACTTCATTATGGTTCTTAGTTTCCGTTTGTGTCCCTACAAACGTCGCGTACCAGGTAAGGTACTGAACGGATGATGTGTTTTGGCAAATTGTAACCAGATTGTAAGGTGAGCGTTCTCCAAAATCAGGCAGCTATCTAAGAATTGTGATGACGTGAAAGGTTTCGAGCTTATTAACTAGAGGTTTTCTCAGTAGTTGGACGTCTCTTTTCCTTCCTCCCTGTATAAAACCTAACCGTAATGACAGGGAAATACCATCATCGAAACGTTTCGATGATAAAGTGTGACTCAAGTGCACTTTTCCTATTCAATGACAATTGAATTACAGATCATTCTCACACCTTATCGATCTCACACTGGTCAAATTGCGATGACGAATTATTATTTCATCGAAACGTTTCGATGAGTTTTCTGTTAATAACGAAAACACTTTAAGACAGGCGCTCATGGTTGTATGAACGTGTAACCGAAAGGTCGATGAGATGAAAAAAAGTACCCTAATTAACTCAGATATTTCTTACTTGGTGGCGACGCTAGGCCACACCGACGAGATCACGATATGTGATGCTGGTCTACCAATCCCAGAGCATGTTCAGCGAATCGATTTGGCGCTAACGCATGGGGTACCAAGTTTTCTTGATACTGTTCGCGTAATTCTATCTGAGTCCCAAATCGAAGGGGTCATCATTGCGGAAGAGTTCTCTGATGCAAGCCCAGTTTTGCATGAAGCGTTGCTCAACGAACTGAGCAAAGAGAGTGAAGAGACGGGCAAATCTATTGAGGTGAGCTACGTGTCACATGAAGCGTTTAAAGCACGCACGGCCCAAAGTCGCGCTATCGTAAGAACCGGCGAATGCTCGCCATATGCGAACGTTATTTTCCAAGCGGGCGTGGTTTTTTAAGCCAGAGATATTGAGGACAGATTATGACTCAAGCCATTCTACAACTAAGCGAAATTGAGAAGGCGTTTCCGGGCGTAAAAGCACTCGACAAAGCAAGCCTGAATGTTTATCCAGGCCGTGTTATGGCGCTGATGGGTGAAAATGGAGCAGGCAAGTCAACGTTAATGAAGGTGTTGACAGGCATTTACCACATGGATGCGGGGAGCATTCAATATCAAGGTCAGCCGGCGGCCTTTAAAGGTCCACGCGATTCACAGGAAGCTGGTATTAGCATTATTCACCAAGAGCTGAACCTGATTCCTGAACTGACGATTGCCGAAAATATTTACTTGGGACGAGAGTTCACCGGCTCCTTAGGGCGTATCCAGTGGGGCAAAATGTATGACGAAGCTGACAAGCTTTTAAAACGTCTCAATGTAAAGCATTCATCAAAAACATTGCTTGGCGATTTAAGCCTTGGTGAACAACAAATGGTGGAAATTGCAAAGGCACTTTCGTTTGAGTCGAAAGTCATCATTATGGATGAGCCAACGGACGCACTGACCGATACCGAAACGGAATCACTGTTTAAAGTGATTAATGAGCTCCGCGAGCAAGGATGCGGCATCGTATACATTTCGCATCGTCTTAAAGAAATCTTTGAAATCTGTGATGATATTACCGTGCTTCGTGATGGTAAGTTTATCGGTGAGTGCAAGGTGTCCGACACTGATGAAGATGGCCTAATTGAAATGATGGTTGGCCGAAAATTAGAAGAGCAATATCCACGTATTGATGTCCAACATGGCGAAACCTGTCTTGAAGTCATTGGTTTGACTGGGTCTGGCGTTCAGGATGTGAGCTTTACTCTCAAGCGCGGTGAGATTCTCGGAATTTCTGGCTTGATGGGCGCAGGCCGCACTGAACTCATGAAAGTCATTTACGGCGCATTACCTAGTGAGCATGGTGTTATCAATCTTGACAACAAAACTATTAACCCGGTTAGCCCGCAAGATGGCTTGGCAAATGGTATCGCTTACATCTCTGAAGATCGCAAAGGCGATGGTTTGGTTTTAGGTCTTTCAGTTAAGGAGAACATGTCACTTTGTTCGCTAAACCAGCTGACCAAAGGCTTCCAGATTCAACACAGCGACGAAGTGATTGCAGTGGAAGATTTTATTAAGTTATTCAACATTAAAACCCCAACGCGAGATCAAATCATCGGCAACTTATCTGGTGGTAACCAGCAAAAAGTTGCGATTGCGAAAGGGTTAATGACGAAACCTAAAGTTCTGATTCTGGATGAGCCAACACGTGGTGTTGATGTCGGAGCAAAAAAAGAGATTTATCAGCTCATCAACAAGTTTAAGGCCGAAGGCATGAGCATCATCTTGGTTTCTTCCGAGATGCCTGAAGTGCTCGGCATGAGCGACCGTATTTTAGTGATGCATGAAGGTCGTATCACTGGCGAATTTGATGCGAAAGACGCCGATCAAGAAAAATTACTCGCCTGTGCCGTAGGCAAAGAGATCAATGAGGAAGCAGCATGAGTACGAATACCATGAGCAAACCAACCGAAACTGGCAACAAGAAGTTGTTCACAAAAGAGTGGCTGATTGAGCAAAAATCACTGATAGCTTTGATCTTTCTGATCGTTGTTGTGTCATTTTTGAACCCGAACTTTTTTACGGTCGACAACATTCTCAACATTCTTCGTCAAACCTCCGTGAATGCCATTATCGCAGTGGGTATGACATTAGTTATTTTAACAGCAGGCATCGACTTAAGTGTTGGTTCGGTATTGGCATTGTGTGGTGCCTTTGCGGCAAGCATGATTGCGCTTGAGGTTCCGGTGCTGGTGGCGGTTCCAACTGCTTTAGTCGCAGGTGCAGCGTTAGGTGCGATCAGCGGTATCATTATTGCGAAGGGTAAGGTGCAGGCATTTATCGCTACGCTGGTTACCATGACGTTACTACGTGGTGTGACCATGGTGTACACCGAAGGTCGTCCAATCTCGACAGGCTTTACTGACACCGCAGATGCGTTCGCATGGTTTGGTACTGGCTACGCGCTAGGCATTCCAGTTCCTGTTTGGTTAATGGTGGTTGTGTTCGCTGCGGCTTGGTATTTACTTAACCACACGCGCTTTGGTCGCTATGTTTACGCACTAGGCGGCAATGAGTCTGCGACTCGCCTATCAGGTATCAATGTAGACCGAGTGAAGATTGGTGTCTACGCCATCTGCGGTATGTTAGCAGCGCTTGCAGGCATTATTGTAACGTCTCGTCTTTCTTCGGCGCAGCCAACAGCGGGTATGGGCTACGAGCTAGACGCTATCGCAGCGGTTGTTCTTGGCGGTACCAGCTTGATGGGCGGTAAAGGCCGTATCATGGGTACCTTGATTGGTGCGCTGATCATCGGTTTCTTGAACAATGCACTTAACCTACTTGATGTTTCTTCTTACTACCAAATGATTGCAAAAGCAGTGGTTATCTTGCTTGCGGTATTGGTAGACAACAAAAACAAGTAATTCATAACAATCTGTATATATAACAGTGAATACAAACCGAGTCAGGGGACGTGTACTGGCTCACCCTACACAAAGGACTAGAACGATGAAAAAACTTGCAACTCTTATCTCTGCTGCACTTCTTTCTTCAACCGTATCGGTAGCGGCGCAAGCTCAAGATACCATGGCGATTGTGGTTTCGACGCTAAACAACCCGTTCTTCGTAACGATGAAAGACGGTGCGGAAGCAAAAGCGAAAGAATTGGGGTACGACTTAATTGTACTGGACTCGCAAAATGACCCAAGTAAAGAACTGTCGAACATCGAGGATTTAAGTATTCGCGGCGTAAAAGCAATTCTTATCAACCCAACGGATTCTGATGCAGTGTCTAATGCAATTCGTATGGCGAACCGTTCTAAGATCCCTGTGTTGACATTAGACCGTGGTGCAAGCCGTGGTGAAGTTGTGAGTCACATCGCTTCGGACAACGTAATTGGTGGTGAAATGGCAGGCCACTACATCATGGAAAAAGTCGGCGAAAAAGCAAAAGTCATTCAACTTGAAGGTATTGCGGGCACATCGGCAGCGCGTGAGCGCGGTGAAGGCTTTATGAATGCCGTGAAGGGCAGCGATATGGATCTTCTTGCTAGCCAACCGGCTGACTTTGACCGCACGAAAGGTCTAAACGTAATGGAAAACCTGCTAGCGGCTAACCCGGATGTACAAGCGGTATTTGCACAGAATGATGAAATGGCGCTAGGTGCACTTCGCGCAGTTCAAGCTTCTGGCAAAGATGTCGTTATCGTTGGTTTTGATGGTACGGAAGACGGCATTGCAGCAGTTAACCGTGGCAAACTAGCGGCAACTATTGCTCAGCAACCAGACCTTATCGGTGCTTTAGGTGTTGAAACGGCTGACAAAGTTTTGAAAGGTGAAGAAGTAGAAGAGTACATCCCAGTACCACTAAAAGTAGTCACTAAGTAAGTTTTAAGTTCAATAAATCATCCTAATTTTTGCTCTCTCCTCCGTTTATATCTGTCGTTTAGGAGGTGAGGGCAAGCTTACCCAAAATACTGCAAAGTGTGGGGTATAGATGCCTTTGGCTTTTTGTCGAGACTCCTTCGTCAGGAAGAGAAGTTAAAGTCATCTAATGTATTTTCCTAAACAGTTTTTAAAAAGGGTTCATTCAGAACCGAGGATAACCGTATGAATAAGTTAGTGGTGTTAGGTAGTGTAAACGCTGACCATGTTCTTCAAGTGCCTTCTTTCCCTCGCCCAGGCGAGACACTGCATGGTCGCAACTATCAAGTTATCCCAGGTGGCAAAGGTGCCAACCAAGCCGTCGCGGCGGCGCGATTAAATGCAGACATCGGTTTTATCGCTTGTGTGGGCGACGACTCATTCGGCATTAACATTCGCGAAAACTTCAAAATGGATGGCATCGATATCACTGGTGTGAAGATGCAGCCAAATTGCCCGACAGGTATCGCGATGATTCAAGTGTCGGACAGTGGGGAGAACAGCATTTGCATTTCAGCTGAAGCGAACGCCAAACTGACAGCAGAAGCGATTGAGCCAGATTTAGAGCGTATTCGCCAAGCAGATTACTTGCTAATGCAATTGGAAACGCCGATGTGCGGCATTGAGAAAGCTGCGCGTGTAGCGAAAGATGCCAAAACCAACGTAATTTTGAATCCTGCGCCAGCTCGTGAATTGTCAGATGAATTACTGTCTTACATTGACGTGATTACGCCAAATGAAACGGAAGCTGAAGTTCTGACAGGTATTACTGTAACAGACAACGAAAGCGCGCAAGAAGCGGCGAATGTGCTACATGGTAAAGGTATAGAAATTGTCATGATCACACTCGGTGCAAAAGGCGTTTGGCTAAGCCAAAACGGTCGAGGCGAAATCATCTCGGGTTTCCGCGTTGAAGCGACGGATACTACCGCAGCGGGCGATACATTTAATGGGGCATTCGT
Organism: Vibrio sp. 1167; assembly: GCF_033340375.1. Classification (NCBI taxonomy): domain Bacteria; kingdom Pseudomonadati; phylum Pseudomonadota; class Gammaproteobacteria; order Vibrionales; family Vibrionaceae; genus Vibrio; species Vibrio sp. 1167. Next base: position 565,247 of record NZ_JAWOWK010000003.1, read on the forward strand.
CACTGGTCTCCTAGAAGGTTTACCTTTAGAATCAGCGATTAAGTTTGCACATGCGGCGGCTGCAATTTCTGTGACCCGCTTTGGCGCGCAAACGTCGATTCCAACCCGCGAAGAGATGGACGCGTTTCTCGCTGAACAATAAGGCGCACAACGCCTCATTGAAATAGGAGTAGTAACATGGCGACGATGAAAGACATCGCAAAACTGGCAGGGGTTTCCACTTCAACAGTGAGCCATGTTATTAACAAGACGCGTTTTGTGAGCGAAGAGATCTCTGAACGCGTTAACAATGCCGCAAAAGAGCTTAACTACTACGCGCCCTCTGCGTTGGCGCGTAGCCTCAAAGTCAATCGTACCAAAACCATTGGTATGCTCGTGACAACCTCAACCAACCCATTCTTTGGCGAAGTCGTAAAAGGCGTCGAACGCAGCTGCTACCAAAAAGGCTACAGCCTCATTTTATGTAACACCGAGGGTGATAACGAACGTATGCGTCAATCCATTAATACGCTATTGCAAAAGCGTGTCGATGGTTTGATCTTGATGTGCTCGTCGCTAGAAGGAGAGCGTATCGATGTATTTGAGCGTTACCCAGATATCCCAGTTGTGGTAATGGACTGGGGGCCGATGCTATTTACAAGCGATAAAATCCAAGACAACTCACTTCGTGGCGGTTACTTAGCGGCGAAATACTTAATTGATTGCGGCCATACCGAAATTGGGTGCATCACTGGCCCTTTGATTAAACACCAAGCGCAAATGCGATACGAAGGTTATAAGCGAGCAATGAACGAAGCGGGCTTGGAATTTAATGCCAATTGGATCATTGAATCGGACTTCGAATGTGAGGGTGGGTATCAAGCGTTCAAAAAAATGGCTCAACGTGGCGCATTACCCAGCTCGATTTTCGTCTCTAACGATATGATGGCGATGGGTGTGATTAACGCCGCAAATGAGCTCGGTATTAAAGTGCCGGACGACCTATCCATTATTGGTTACGATGACATCCATATCGCGAAATTTATGTCGCCATCGCTAACTACCATTCATCAGCCTAAGTACCGTTTGGGGCAGGCTGCCGTTGAGACTCTTGTACGAAGACTGGACGACAAATCTAACGACGCTCAAGTCGTTCAACTGGAACCAACATTGGTTGTACGCAACAGTGTGACGAATTTCTCTTAATTAAAAACAAACGCATGGTTAACAAATTTAGTGCATATAATTTATAAAAAATGGGCTAAAAAATAAATAAGCATGCAAAACAGATGTTCTAATTTATTAACTCAACATTTGAAAAGTGTGATTTTTTGCGAGTAACTCGAAAGATTTCGTGTCGATAGTGCTTAAAAAGCTTATTATTAATAAAGCCTATAATTAGATTTATAAATTATTGAGATGAATGGAAAATCTTTATGTTAGTTAAGAGATATGCACAGTATTCAGTAAAGAGGCCGTGGTTTCACCGTTTCAATATTTCACTAGTATTAACGGTGTTTGTCGTGAGTGTTTATGAACTACTTGCGAATGAAGAGTATGTATACTTGGCTGGCGTGGTGTTTACATTTGCTTCGACTTTACTGTTCGCGTCAGCATCGACGTTCAAAAAGCGCTACCTAGGACACGAGTCCTAGTTCATTTGGAATGAATAATTGAGATAAATAGGTACTTTCAAGTAAGTAATGAATCTGATTTATGATCGAGTGCATCAAGAGGAGGACAAATGTCCTCCTTTTTGTTGGATATCACGTTCTAATATAGGCGTATTCCAAACAAAATAATAAAGGACATGTTATGGACCTCTTTGCCTTACTCGATATTAATAATACTCTCTTTAACATTCCGATCGGCGACGGCTACGCAATGAGTTGGATCGAAGCTTTCGGTACCGTTTTTGGACTGCTTTGCATTTGGTTTGCCAGCCAAGAAAAAACCATCAACTACTTATTCGGTTTGCTGAATGTCACGCTTTTTGCCGTTATCTTTTTTCAAATTCAGTTATACGGATTATTGCTTCTTCAATTGTTTTTCTTCTGTGCGAACATTTACGGCTGGTATGCGTGGACCCGTCCAAACGCACAAGGTGAAACGCTGGAAGTTCGCTGGTTAAATAAACAGAAACTTATTACTACTGCCTCTATTAGCGTTGCATGTATCGCATTATTAACGATCTATATCGACCCATTTTTCTTTGCGCTAGCAAACATTGCTGTTGATAGCTTGAATCTCTTTGGTGCTGGCTTGGCTGAACCGGTGCTTGAACCTGACGCGTTCCCGTTCTGGGATGCAACCATGACAGTACTGTCTGTTGTTGCACAAATTCTGATGACACGTAAATACGTCGAAAACTGGATTCTATGGGTTGTGATTAACATTATCAGTGTGGGTATCTACGCGACGCAAGGTGTTTACGCAATGTCTGTTCAGTACGCGATTCTTATGTTCATCGCTGCCAATGGCACGCGTGAGTGGGCTCGTAGCGCTAAGCGCAATGGCGATAAAACCTTAGCGCACGCTGCTGTGTAAGGAACGAAAAATGGCCAAACAACCTCATATCGGAGTGGATGAAACACAAATCTCTCCTCTCGTTATTGTATGCGGCGAGCCAGATCGAGCGAATCGTATCGCGGCATTATTTGATGATGCAGAAATGGTGTCGGAAAACCGCGAGTACCGTGTGTTTACCGGCAACTACAAAGGCAAGCCTGTTTCAGTGTGTAGTACAGGTATAGGTGCGCCATCGATGATCATCGCAGTGGAAGAGCTAAAACAGTGCGGTGTGACTCATGTGGTACGTGTTGGATCTGCGGGGGCAATGCAATCAGGCATTCACCTTGGCGAGTTGATCATTGCCGAAGGCGCGGTAAGAGATGAGGGCGGCTCTAAAGCGTATGTCGATTCGTCTTATCCAGCCTACGCAAGCTTTTCACTGTTAAAGGAAGTTGAGCGTTACTTGTCGATGCAAAAAGTGCATTATCATTTTGGTGTGGTGCGTTCTCACGACAGTTTCTATACCGATGACGAAGATGCAATATGCCAACATTGGAACAAGAAAGGCATCTTAGGTGCCGATATGGAAACCTCTGCGCTGTTTACGGTCGGTCGACTACGAGGCCTTCATGTGGCTTCGATATTAAACAACGTGGTGCTGTATCAACAAGATGTGAAAGAAGGTGTTGGTCAGTACGTTGATGAAGCCAAAGTAATGATGCAAGGTGAGAAGAGTGCCGCGATTACGGCATTAGAAGCCTTGGTTGCTCAGCGTTAGCCAGTCTCTATCTCAGTAAGTCACATAAACAGAATAGATGTAAAGCGACAGGTCACTGTCGCTTTTTTATTTGGAGTTACGGGGTACAATCCACCTTAAATAGTTGTCCGTAACTTTTTCTGAGAGAGCAGAAAATGAAAATCAGCCCTTATCCGACTGGTCGCTTCAAAACATACCTTGAAGAAAAGAGTGCCACCTTTCGCGATTTGATTTATCAATGCCAAATAAATTCGCGTTTCTTTGATGCTGGGGAAGCAATTCTCCGCCAAGGTGAGCAACTTCAGTACTTGTATGTTGTGCCAGTAGGTCGAGTCTCGATGAACATATTGGCCGCAAATGGACGACGTTTTCAATTAGGGGAAGCTAACTGCGACTATCATATTTATGGTGAAATGGAGTTCTTCACTCGGACTCCTTGTCAATGGAATGTGATAGCAGATGAACATATGCAGGTTGATGTTATCTGTATCCAAAAACTAACCGAAGCGCTGCAAAATTATCCCCAAATGATGGTGTTCTTCGCTTCAGCATTGGCTGAGGATTATCAAGACTCCATGGATATCTACACTAATCGTTTGTTGCATCCCATTACTTACAACATTGCCTATGATCTTCTCGTCCGTAATCAGACGGATAAGCTCCTTGGTGGCTTTGATAAAGTGAACCAAGAGGCTGAGCGGTTTGGCACCTCAGGCCGAGTCTATCGACGTGCAGTTAAGGACTTGATTGAAAAGGGATTGATTACAAAAACGGACAACGGTTTGGAGATTATTGATGAGCTGGCACTCAAAGCGTTTATTGAAGCGCATGAATGATACGCCCAGGTATTGAAACTGATGGGTTTTATAAGTCTTTGATATATCTAAGTCTTGAGTAAACGTAACTAATGTAAAGTACCTTAAATTTTGTTGAATGCATTAAAGAGTAGCGTTATATTGCGAACGCGTATGATAATAGATCTCATTAAGGCTTAACAAAATGAAAAAATTCGTCGGTGCGGCTATGCTGTCGTTATTTACTGTTTCTCCTTCTTTCGCTGCTAAAGTTGTGATTGACCACTACATGGGTCAAACAGAGCTAGAACAATCCCCAGAGCGTGTGGTTGTGATTGGCTTTGGCCCGCTAGATGCGCTGGACAACTTTGGTATCGATCCCGTTGCAGTATCTAACTCTTCTAATCTTCCTAGTTACCTTTCAAAATACAGCAAAGATAACTACACCTCTGCGGGTAGTTTGTTTGAACCTGATTTTGAAACCATCTACATGCAAAAACCGGATTTGATTTTGGTTGGTCCGCGAGCGTCTGCGAAATATGAAGAGCTGAGTGAAATTGCCCCTACAGTTGTTTTCGCGGCGAAAGAAAACCAAGGCTATTGGGAAGGCACGCAAGCGCAATGGCGCAATATTGGTAAGATCTTCAATATCGAAGAAAAAGTAGAGCAGAAAATTGAAGCGTTAGATACTCAATTCAAAGCAATCCGCGACTACAACCAATCGAACAAAAATGATGCATTAACGATTTTAAGCATGGGTGACAACATCAGCGCGTTTGGTGCCCAGTCGCGATTTGGCGTCATTTATAACGACTTTGGCTTCTTGGAAACGGTTGAGCACGTGAAAACGGGCACTCACGGAGATGTCATTTCTTATGAGTTTATTCGTGAAGCTAACCCGAAAAATATTCTCGTGGTTGACCGTAATTCTCTGACAGGTACGCCGGATAACGATATTCGTAAATCCATGGATAACGACTTAGTCAAAGCGACCGCAGCATATAAAAATCACAAAATCACTTATTTAGATGTGGACGCGTGGTATTTGTCGATGTCTGGTGTGACAGCAACAGAAAAAATGGTCAGTGAGATAAAGCAAACCGTTGAACTGTAATCCAAGATAGCAGAGGTTAACTTTGAAGAAGTTATTGCTAACCCTTGTGGTTTTAAGCACGGTTTCGTTATTTGTTGGGGTGGCAAACATGACGCCCCAACAACTCTTTTCAGGTGATGAGAAAGCATTAGAGCTTTTCTTTACCAGCCGTATACCACGTTTATTTGCCATACTGCTTGCTGGTGCTGGCTTGAGTATTGCGGGTCTTGTCATGCAGCAAATCAGCCAGAACCGATTTGCGGCACCTTCTACAACTGGTACGATCGAATGTGCCATGTTGGGCTACGTACTGAGCGTGGTTTTCTTTGGTAATGATAATCACCTTTGGCTCGTATTTGGCATCTCGGTATTTGGGACGCTAGCGTTTGTTTTCTTTATTCAGCGCATTCAATTTAAGAGCGTGGTTTTTGTGCCTCTTGTCGGGATTATTTTCGGCAATGTCATCCAATCCATGACTACGTTTATCGCGTACAAATATGATGCACTTCAAAGTCTGAATGCTTGGACAGTCGCAAACTTCGCTAACATCTTGCGTGGTGATTTTGAACTGCTGTACATCGCGGTACCAATGGTTATCCTCAGCTATCTTTTTGCCGCAAGGATCTCTGCCGTAGGTATCGGAAAAGATTTCGCGATTAACTTGGGTTTGAATTATCAGCAGGTTGTGACGATTGGCGTGCTATTGGTGTCCATCATGTCAGCAAGTGTCGTGATGATTGTTGGCCAGTTGCCATTCTTAGGGCTGATTGTGCCGAATCTCGTGAGTCACTTTTATGGCGATAATCTCAAAAAGAACATTCCGCTTACGGCCATGTATGGGGCGATTTTAGTGTTGTGTTGCGACTTGGTGAGTCGTTTAATTATTTTCCCTCATGAAATGCCAATCTCTATCGTGATCAGCATATTGGGTGGCGTGGTATTCATCGCTATGTTGTTGCGAGGTAAGCAACATGCGTGATTCAACGAAAATCCTGCTGCTAGGTGGCATTGCGATTCTTTTCGCGTGTCTGTTTATTGGTATTGGGCTAACGGCTGACAACTACCAATATTTTTTGTCTCGTAGAGTTCCTAAAGTATTGGCGATAGTGCTAGCGGGTGTGGCCATTGCTCAGTCTTCACTTGTATTTCAAACCATTACGCACAACCGAATTTTGACGCCAAGTATCATGGGTTTTGATGCGCTGTATGTGTTAACCCAAATTTTGATCGTGTTGATTTTTGGTGGGTTGAGTACCTTAGTTCTTAACTTGTACGTCAATTTCGCGATTGCAGTCATTGTAATGGTGTCGTTTTCGCTACTGCTGTTTGGGTTTTACTTTTCAAAAGGCAGCAAGAACCTGATTACGTTGCTATTGGTCGGCTTGATCTTTGGTCAGCTATTTTCCAATGCGGCGTCATTCTTTTCTTTGCTGATGGACCCAAACACATATGCAATTGTTCAGTCGAAACTGTACGCCAGTTTCAATAATGTCAAAGTGAACTTGGTTTACTTTAGTGCTCCGGCTTTGATGTTTGCATGTTGGTTGTTGTTTAGGATGCATCGCACTTTAGATGTGTTTTGGCTCGACCAAGACAATGCGAAAAGTTTGGGTGTTGATGTACCTAAAGTGACGAGAAATGTGTTTATTATCTCGGCGGTTTTGATTGCTATTTCTACGGCTTTGGTAGGGCCAATCATGTTCTTTGGTTTACTAGTGACCAACTTAAGCCGAGAAATGTTCCGAAGTTACCAACATAAAACGCTATTGGTCGGATGTTCGTTTCTATCCATCAGTTCACTACTTGCTGGGCAATGGATAATCGAAAACGTGTTCAGTTTTGAGACGACGTTGAGTGTCGTAATTAACTTTATCGGCGGTGCGTATTTCTTATACCTGCTGCTGAAAAACAAAGTTGTATAAATATGATAGTAATAGACAAATTAACGAAGGCTTTCGGTTCAAACAAAGTCGTAGACGAGGCCAATACTCAGTTTGAAAAGGGCAAGGTAACATCGATTATCGGTCCAAATGGCGCGGGAAAGAGCACGTTGTTATCTATGGCCTCGCGCTTAACGGAGCGAGATGGCGGTAGTGTTATCATTGATTGCAAGGAAATCGCGGAATGGGACACAAAAGAGCTAGCGAAAAAACTGGCAGTACTTCGCCAAGCTAACTCGATTACAATGCGGTTTACCGTAAAAGAGTTAGTCTCTTTTGGTCGTTTCCCATACTCTAAAGGAAATCTGACTAAAGAAGATCATGAGGTCATAGAAAAAGCGATCGACTACTTAGATTTGCAAGATATTCAAGACAAATACTTGGATGAATTAAGTGGTGGTCAGCGACAGCTTGCATTTATTGCTATGGTGATTGCACAAGATACAGATTATGTCTTTCTTGATGAACCTCTTAATAACTTAGATATCAAACACTCTCTTCAGATCATGAAAGTTGTGCAGCAGTTAGCCCATGACATGAATAAAGCTATGGTGGTCGTGATTCATGATATTAATTTCGCGGCGTGTTACTCAGATGTCATATTGGCGCTTAAGAAAGGTAAAGTTGTGGCGAGTGGTGCGGTTGAAGAGGTTATTCAAGCGTCTACGCTAGAGGACATCTACGAAACGCCATTTAACATCATAGAGTTAAACGGTAAGCGTATGTGTACTTATCATTAAGCGAGCTAGTTCGTTTTTAACGAGATCAATAGATAGGCGGGCTTACTTGGTGAGCTCGTCTATGATTGGGCATCGGCTCTCTGCATCTCCAGGACAAGAAGAAACCCAACCTTCAAGTTGCGTTTTGATCTCCATGAGGTGTGCAATTTTTTCTTCAACCTCTCTCAGTTTGTCCATGGTTCTTGCTTTTACTTCGCTACTTTTGCGGTTGGGGTTATGAGCAAGTTGTACGAACTCTTTGCATTCTTGCAACGAAAAGCCTGCGCTTTTTGCGCGTGATACCAAGTTAAGCTCTTGAATATGATTATCTGAATATTCGCGATAGCCAGAGTCGCTGCGCGCTGGTGGAGATATGATCCCTTTGTCTTCATATAATCGAATCGACTTAGATGAAAGCCCTGTGAGCTTCGCGACAGCACCAATATTCATGTTTAACCTCCATAACGTTTAAGGCGAGTATATACCGATGTTGTGGATAAGACACTCCTAAATAACAGTCAGTTACCTAGAGTCCCCTTACTCTTTAATCACTTCATGTGGTGGCACACCAAATGCCTTTTTGAAGGCATAAGTGAAGTTAGAAGGGTGGTGGTATCCGGCTTCATAGGCGGCTTCTGTTATCGTCACTAGGCCACGTTCCAAATGTTGCCTAGCAATCTCAAGACGTCGAAAACGAATGTAGCCGTTTATGGTCATATTAAGTGATTGTTTAAATCGGCGCTGCAGGTTTGAAACACTCATTGAGAATTGGCTCGCCAACTTTTCCAAGCGTAGTTCTTGATCAAGGTGAGTTTCAATATAGCTGACAATATCCTCAATCCGACCGTCAATGTGTCGTTCAATACTGCTGTTTTTAGCACTGAAATTCTTAGGAATTTGCTTGGTGGCTTGATGTAAAATTTGATAGATCAAGCTTTCGACCTCTAGCTTCTCTTGGAACTCTTGCGGTGTTTCTCTATTTGTTAACGTGTCAGCCAGCTCGCATAGCGTCTGGTTAAGCTCCAACTGTTGAAACGCCTGATGAGAGTTAAAAAAGGCTCGATGGCTACAATTTTGCTCAAGGCGGGCCTCTAGCCATTGGGGCTTAACCAATATGTTGATCTTATTAATGAGGTTATCTTTGAGCAGTGAACGACGAAAATTTGCAGGTTTGAGTAAGTTCACCACTACACCCTTAGGGCCGTCGCTCGCGTCTAAATCAAATTGCAAATCGTCGTAGCCAAACGAGAGTCTACCTTCTAAAAGAATAGTGACCAGCAGTGAGGCGTGTGCAGTAGAAACAATATTCGAATCAATAAGTTCTAGACAACGCCCGCCATGAACAAAAATTTGATCATTATACTGATATGATAGGAACTTACCTTCGGCCAGTTGAGTTTGACAAGGTTGGCCTTGCGTGACAATCCATTGTTTCTCTGTCGCCTCTAGTCTTTGGGTTAAAGCTATCTTGGCAATTTTAGTTCGTTTTGTTGTGACTTCCTGCATTTGACACTTCCTCATAACACTTGTGCGATTTCGCATAACCAAATCGCCTTTGTATTTATAAAACTCATGCTTATTATACCTGAGAATTATTATCATTAATATTTAGGAATGAAGTTATGGAAAGCCCTGCTTGTTCACCTATCAAGCTTTCAAGCCTTTGCCTTGCAGTGGGAATGGCGCTATCAACCCCTGTTTTAGCTCAAGATACTGAGTCACATTTTGAAGAGGTCGTTGTATGGGGAACGAAAGTTTCCAGCAACACTGAGTCGATGTTTGCGGACGACATGTCACTGAAGCAAGCGGATCATATGTCTGATTTACTGCGCGATATTCCCGGTGTGGATGTTGGTGGAACACACTCTGTGAATCAACGTATTACGATTCGTGGTTTGAGCGAAACCGATTTGGACATTCGTCTTGACGGTGCTTCTCAGCATGCGAGCATGTTCCATCATATTGGTAACTTGACGTTGAACCCTGACATTCTCAAATCTGCGGACATTCAGGTAGGTAATAACTCTGTGACTCAAAACGGGTTAGGCGGTTCGGTCTACTTTGAAACGAAAGACGCTCGTGACTTACTTCGTTACGATGAAAAGTTTGGTGCGCGTGTTTATGGCGGCTATGCATCCAACGACAACCAACAAGGTTCGTTGACACTGTACGGACTTTTGTCCGAAAACATTGATGCGATGGTCTATGGCCATTACGTTACGCGTGATGATTTTGAAGATGGTGATGGCAATAAAACCTATGGTGCTGCAGGTGATGTTTACAACATTCTGGCTAAGCTGGGGTATGAACTAAATGACATCCATCGTTTTGAGCTCTCTTATGACATGTACCGAGACAGTGGAGATTACAGTCCGCGTCCTGATATGTCTGGTAGTGCAAATAATAGCCTGTCGAGCAAGTTACTTATCCCTACGGATTATGACCGCGATACCGTTACCTTGAGTTACGAGTTGCGAGGCGAACAACACCAAGGAAACGTCACTCTTTATAATACCGAGACAGAAATTAAACGTGACGAAACGGTGATGGCCCCTCGTTGGCCCTCGAACCGTTTATCAAAGAACACCGCCAAAAACCAAAACTTTGGTTTGAATGGCAAATTCCAGTCAGATGTTATGTTAGGTGAGTTTGATAATCGAGTCACTTATGGCTTCGACTACATGGATAAAACGTCTTCGAGTTACTACGGTAGTCGTAAGTTTATGGACGAATCGGCGATTTCAACCGCACTGTTTGTAGAAGATCAGTTCTTCTTCTCTGATGCCTTCTTTATTACTGCAGGTATGCGCTTTGATGATTACAAACGCAAAGCTGAGACAGGAACCAGTAATTATGATGATGTAACTTGGGCTCTAGCAGCAGAATGGGCGGTGACGCAAGATTGGACGTTGTTTGCGAGTGCACGCTCTCTATTTAAAGGTCCAGAGCTAATGGAAACCTTTATTGCTTACCAAGACGTTGCATTTTTAGAGGATGGGTTAAAGCCAGAAACGGGATTGAACACGCAGGGTGGTGTTCGTTTTGATAAAACCTTTGATAAGCATTTCTTTGGGGCGAATATTACGATATTCCAAACGGAAATTGATAATTACATTGCAGACCAGTACCAAAACGCGACTCAAACTTACCTGATTTACAACTTAGGTGATGTTGAGATTAAAGGCTTTGAGGCAAGTGCTTCTTATGGTTACGACAAGTTTAACAGCAAACTTTCTTACTCTAGGTCGGACACCAAAAACAAGAATACTGGTGGTCCTGTTGCTGGGGGCAATGGGCGTAGCATTGATATGGGTGATAGCATTGCTCTAACTTTGGATTACCAGTCAGACGCTTTAGAAACGATCTTCGGGTGGAACTCAATGTTTGTTCTAGAGGAAGACAACGTCTTTGATGGTCAGCCAAAGAAAGCAAGTTATGATGTGCATAATCTATACGCTCAATGGGTGCCGTCTGATATTGATGGACTGTCGGTGACCTTTGGTATTGATAATGTATTTGACGAGTTGTACAGCTCTCATGCGTCTCGTTCGGGTACTGCACGTGGCTTCACGCTTGATGACTACGAGCCGGGTCGCAACTTCAAGCTCTCTGCAGCTTATCAATTCTAACAAGGTTCTTCATAGGACGTTTCAAAGTAACGAGTAAGTTCATGATTAAAGAAAGCACCCGAATAGATAGTGAACACGCTGACAAATACTTAGTGACGCTTTGTCGGCATTTTGGACGAAAGGTTCCTGCTACTTGGAATGAAAATAGCGGTTTGGTGACATTTCCGACGGGAAAAGCGGAGTTTAACCTTTGTGCATCTAGCCTAACTATAACCTGTGAGGCGGATTCAGAAGAGAAACTGAATACGGTTAAGGCGATCATTTCATCGCATGTGGACATGTTTTCTCGTCGAGAAACATTAGCACTTAGCTGGGTTCGTTAGCGCTCGTTTAGGGATGCTGTGATAGAAGTGGAATATTAAAAGCAAAAGCCCGCAATCTTATGATTTGCGGGCTTTTATTGTTTGAATGCTATTGCGCTTTCTCAGGCTCTAGGCTTTTTTTTTCCTGCTGCATTTTTGCTAGGAAGTAGATGTTAACGCAAGCAATAAAACCGTTAGTTAATACTACAGGCCAAGAATCAATCATTAGTCCGTAAGCGGTAAATAGCGCACAACCAATAAAGTTAAGGATACGAAGCTTAACAATATCTTTCATAGTTAGCGAAATAGCGACCATGATTGAAGCTGCATAACCTAAAATCTCAACCATATTCATGTCCATTTTTTGACCCTCTTAAAATCTGCCGAATTTTGTCGGTACCAATTCTTCTCATCTTGAGATTAATGAGGAAGCTCCATGCCTCGAATGGTCTTTTTTTGTTGTATGGACGCACTATATCAATGGAAAAACCGTGATAAAAGCCTCAAATCAAGGTTAAGAGAAGGTTAGCGATTACGCAAACGTTTAGGACTGGAATTACTGATAATTTTACTTATTGTGTTGATTGATAATAACGATGACATTAATAGCTCAAACACCATTGAAAGTAAGGGAATATTTACATATCATTGAAAATGATAATTATTTTCAAGTGCTGTGTTTATGTATTTTATTATTAGCTTGCTCGTGTTTTTTTTGCTGTATATCAGAACAAAACCGAACTCGTGGTGTGCGGGGATTCATATCGTAAGCCACTTTTTTATCGTTGCATTTTGTCCTGCAATTTATGTTGTTCAATATTTAATCGTTACGTTTTTTTCGTCACCGATATTGATTAAGCTGTCATCACGCTCCGGTGTATACAACATTCTCATTGCTTTTCTTCCATTATTGATCGCAACCGGCAGTCTGGCGTTTAGCTGAATGATTTCATCTCTCTTCTTTTCTTAAAACAACTACACTTAATCAGAATAAGGTATCAATTTCATATAATTATTCGATATCCACGCGTCAGCACATGTGTCACATTTCTGTGACTACGAGTAAGTTTTACTTATGTTGCTTGGTAGTAGGGTATTTATCGATTGTTTAATGATTCAATACTTAGTTTAATCGTATAAAGGTGTGCAGTATGCCGCACTAAATTAATAAGAAATTATCTAAAAAGGTTAATGGGAAACGTAAGCCATTAGCGGAGGTCAGATGAGTACGCACACGGTACCGCAGAGCGCGATTGTAAATGCTGTCAAAGGTGAAGTTTTGGTTTTGGGCCTGGATGGAAACGTTAAGGTCATAAAAGCGGGGGATGAGTTAAGACCTGGCGAGATTATTATCACAGAAAATAATGCTTCTCTCGACGTACAGATAAATAATGAGCTTTATCTGGTCGATGCAAATTGTGTTGCTTGTCTTCCTGTGCCTTCTTCTGAACCGTTAGAACCAGTATTGGTACAATCTCCAGTTAATGGCTTAGTGACTTTTGACCCAACGGCTATTGGAAGTGCTGACTTCGACGCCAACGATATTGCCGCTATCCAGCAAGCTATTTTAGACGGAGCTGACCCTACCGCTATCTTAGAAGCAACAGCTGCTGGCGCAGGTGCTGAAGGCTCGGCTAATGCTGGCTACGTGACGGTTGAATATAATAACCCGGAAGTACTCGCTTCTACTTTTTTTGAAACGTCTGCGACTCGCAGCGGAGAAGATGATCGCGACGAAGATGACGGTTTGAATGTCACGATTTTTGCTGATGGTGGGCAGTCACTGCAATCTAGCGTAACAGAAGGCTCAATTTCTCTATCTAGCTACCCGCAAACCATTTCTTCTAGTGTGCTGGTTGAAGCAGGGGATCTCGCACTTGATACTGCTTCATTTGTACCTGAAACGTCCTCATTAGAGTCTTTGTTAACCGAGTTAAATAGTGACATTACCTCTGGTGGTCAGCCAGTGGCGTTTGTTTACGACGAAGCGCAAAATGCCATTATCGGCACTCAAGGTGGTAACGAAGTGCTTCGTATCGAGATCGAAGCGACATCTTTAGGCCGTGATTTAGAGTTAGAGGTCGTTACCACGATTAGCCAGGGTATTGACCATGTGGCGTCCATCGCTGATGGCCAAGTATCTATCGTCGGTGATCAAATCAATATCGCTTTTGACATTACAGGCGCAGATATTGGTGGTAATAGCATTCAAGCGCCTATCGATTTTACGACAACCGTTATTGATGGCGATGATCCTGCGCCGCAGAACGTTACTTTTGAAAACGTTGAATCTTCTTCTACACCAATTACTGGCACTTTTGTTGATATTGGTAGTGATCAATTGGCAACGGTCACGTTTAATCAAGAAGGACTTAGTCAGTTCGATGGCCTACTGAGTGATAATCAGGCGACAGAAGCGGTACTCTCTGAAGACGGCAGTACTATCACCTTGTCCATTGCGGGCTCGAATGAGACCGTCTTAACCATCAGTTTGAATACTGATGGTACCTACCAATTTGAGCAATTTAAGCCGTTAGAACAAACAAACGGTGAAGATACGATTGAGCTCTCTTTGCCAACCACAATCGTCGATTTCGACCAAGATACGGCAAGCAACACCTTTACGATGACCATCCTCGATGGCGATAACCCAGTGATTGAGAACGTGACGGGCTTGTCTTTAGATGAGGCGGGGGTTGACCAAGGTTCACAGGCAGGCGCGGTAGTAACAAGTGGTACTGGGGCGATCACGACAGCGGTCGGTAGTGACATCATTGATCACTATGAGTTGGAACCTACAGAGTTCAATGTTGGTGGAGAACTCCAATCTCAAGGGCAGGTTGTTCAACTAGAACTAGCGTCCGAGAGTAACGGCGTACGTACTTACGAAGGCTTCATTGAGCTGGATGGTGTGCGTATTACCGTATTTGATGTGGCGATTGATGCACCTGCATTGGGCGAATACCAATTCAACTTGTATGAACAACTTGACCATACGGGTGCTAACGATGACTCGCTCACTTTCTCACTGCCAGTTTACGCGGTAGATGCGGATGGTGACCGCTCCTCTATTACCGAAGGTTCGAACACACCAGAAGCTGCGCAAATTGTCATTCAAGTTCAAGATGACGTTCCTTCGATTGATGGCGTTGATGCGCTAGCCGTCGATGAAGACGATTTATCAAGCATTGGCTCCGATCAAAGCGACTCTGTGTTCGCGCAAGGTAGCTTCACGACGACTCAGGGCTCAGACCGTGTTGTAAGTTATCAATTAGAGAGCGGCACTGATCCACTCAATGGGTTGGAATCGCAGGGGCGATCTATCTCTCTGACGGAAACAACCAATTTAGATGGCAGCTTTACCTATTCTGCAACGGCAGAAGGGGACGCTATTTTCACCTTACAAGTTAACCCTGACGGTACTTATTCGTTTACCCTTGAAGGTCCAATCGATCATGCTGTGGGTAGCGATAGCTTAACTCTAGACTTCACTATTGTCGCAACGGACTTTGACGGTGACACCAGCTCACTTGTTCTACCGGTTACCATTACTGATGATGTGCCAACTATTAATGACGTTGTCGCTCTTAACGTCGATGAAGATGACTTAAGTTCGGTAGGCTCAGACCAATCACAGCCAACATTGGTTGAAGGTCAGTTCACGACGACTCAAGGTTCTGATGGCGTCGTACAGTATCAGTTGGATGTAAACGCTGATTCTTTAAATGGCCTGCAATCTCAAGGTCAAACCGTTTCCATTGCCGAAACGCAAAATGCAGATGGCAGTTACACCTACAGCGCAACGGCAAATGGCAGTGCAGTTTTCACATTAATTTTGAATACCGACGGCTCGTACAGTTTTGAGCTGCAAGGTCCAATTGACCATGCGGCAAATAGCGACAGCTTAACCCTTGATTTTAGCGTTATTGCTACAGACTTTGATGGTGACACAAGTCAAATCGTATTGCCTGTTACCATCGTGGATGATAAGCCAACTATTACCGATGTTGATGCGATTACTGTTGATGAAGATGATTTAGGCACGATTGGTTCGGACCAGACTGACCCGATTTCTATTGATGGTAACTTCACCACCACACAAGGCTCTGACCGAGTGGTGAGCTATCAGCTTGACGCGTCTGCAACACCAGTAGCTGGCCTTACATCACAAGGCGTGGCAGTTACGCTGACTGAAACCGCAAACGCTGATGGCAGCTTTACTTACGAGGCGACAGCGGGTAGTGAAGCGGTCTTTACGCTGACGGTGAATACTGATGGTAGCTATAACTTCACGCTTGAAGGTCCAATCGACCACGCGGTAGATAGCGATGAGCTGACACTCAACTTCCCAATCATCGCAACAGACTTTGATGGCGACACCACAAATGCCACTATCCCAGTGACAATCGTGGACGATAAGCCTGTTATTACCGACGTCGACACCATTACGGTTGATGAAGATGATCTAGCGTCAATTGGCTCAGACCAAAGCAATCCAATTTCTATTGATGGCAACTTTACTACCACACAAGGCTCTGACCGAGTGGTGAGCTACCAACTCGATGCTTCAGCAACACCAGTGGACGGTTTAACATCGCAAGGCGCGGCTGTCACACTGACAGAAACCGCAAATGGTGATGGTAGTTTTACCTACGAAGCAACAGCGGGCTCTGAAGCGGTCTTTACGCTGACTGTAAATACTGATGGTTCTTACAACTTCACGCTTGAAGGGCCAATTGATCACGCGGTTGATAGTGACGAGCTGACACTGAATTTCCCAATTATCGCAACCGACTTCGATGGCGACACCGTTACTGAAACCATTCCAGTCACGATTGTTGATGATGTACCGACCATCACAGCGGTGGATGCGTTAAGTGTCGATGAAGATGACCTTAGCGGCGTGGGCTCAGACCAAACTGACGCTGTGTTCGTTGAAGGCGCGTTTACTACCACACAAGGCTCTGACCGAGTGGTGAGCTATCAACTTGATTCAACCGCTGATCCTGTTGCGGGGCTAACGTCTCAAGGTGAGGCGATTACCTTGGTGGAAACCGCCAATGGTGACGGCAGCTTTACCTATGTGGCGACCGCAGATGGCAATCCTGTTTTCACGTTAAACGTAGCAACAGATGGTACGTACGACTTTACGCTGCAAGGCCCGATTGACCATGCCGCCAACAGCGATAGCCTGACGATTGATTTCCCAATTGTTGCCACCGATTTTGATGGTGATACGACCACGGCAACCATTCCCGTTACGATCGCAGATGATGCGCCAATCATCGATAATGTTGTGCCTTTGGCTGTAGACGAAGATGATTTATCAGGTATTGGCTCAGACCAAAGTGACGCTGTGTTTGTTGAAGGCGCGTTCACCACTACCCAGGGTTCAGACCGAGTGGTGAGCTACCAACTTGATTCAACGGCTGATCCTGTCGCAGGTTTAACTTC
Source organism: Vibrio sp. 1167 (assembly GCF_033340375.1). Lineage (NCBI taxonomy): Bacteria > Pseudomonadati > Pseudomonadota > Gammaproteobacteria > Vibrionales > Vibrionaceae > Vibrio > Vibrio sp. 1167. The sequence goes on from NZ_JAWOWK010000003.1 coordinate 582,425, forward strand.
TCACGGTGAGCCTGTTACCTTGGTAGAGACTGCGAATGCTGATGGTAGCTTCACTTACGTGGCTACCGCGGATGGCGATCCTGTCTTCACCATGAATGTGAATGCTGACGGTACATACAACTTCCGTCTGGAAGGCCCGGTTGATCACGCGCTAAACAGCGATGAATTAGTTCTGAACTTCCCAATCATTGCAGCCGACTTTGATGGCGATACGACAACCGCGACCATTCCAGTCACGATTACTGATGACGTTCCAACTATCAATAACGTTGTCCCACTCACGGTGGATGAAGATGATCTCGCTACAATTGGCTCAGACCAAAACGATGATGCGTTTATGTCGGGTTCTTTCACCACAACTGAAGGCTCGGACAGTGTTGTTAAATACCAGCTTGATGTAACAGCAGATCCAGTAGCAGGGTTGACCTCTCATGGTGAGCCTGTCGTGCTTGCTGAAACTGCTAACGGCGACGGCAGTTTTACTTACACAGCCACAGCAGATGGCAATGCCGTATTTGAATTAGTGGTGAAGCCAGACGGCAGCTACACCTTTACTCTGCAAGGTCCACTAGACCATGCGGTAAATAGTGACAGCCTACAAATTGATTTCCCGATTATCGCGACAGATTTTGATGGCGATACGTCGACAGAAACACTGCCTGTCACCATCGTTGACGATAAACCGACCATCACTGACGTAGATGCCATCACGGTTGATGAAGATGACTTAGCGACGATTGGCTCTGACGGCTCAGGTCCAATTTCAATCGATGGCAACTTCACTACAACGCAAGGCTCTGATGGGGTAGTGAGCTACCAATTGGATGCTGCTGCAACGCCAGTTGATGGTCTAACATCGCAAGGTGTGGCAGTGACGCTGACTGAAACCGCAAACGGTGATGGTAGCTACACTTATGAAGCAACAGCAGGAACTGAAGCCGTATTTACGCTGACCGTTAATACGGATGGTTCATACAACTTCACGCTGCAAGGTCCTATCGACCATGCGACAGACAGTGATGAGCTGACACTGAACTTCCCAATCATCGCGACGGATTTTGATGGTGATATCACCACAGAAACGATCCCAGTCACCATCGTGGATGATAAGCCGACCATTACCGGTGTCGATGCGATTACCGTTGATGAAGATGATTTAGGCACGATTGGCTCAGATCAGACTGACCCGATTTCAATCGATGGCAACTTCACCACCACACAAGGCTCTGACCGAGTGGTGAGCTATCAGCTTGACGCGTCTGCAACACCAGTAGCTGGCCTTACATCACAAGGCGTGGCAGTTACGCTGACTGAAACCGCAAACGCTGATGGCAGCTTTACTTACGAGGCGACAGCGGGTAGTGAAGCGGTCTTTACGCTGACGGTGAATACTGATGGTAGCTATAACTTCACGCTTGAAGGTCCAATCGACCACGCGGTAGATAGCGATGAGCTGACACTCAACTTCCCAATCATCGCAACAGACTTTGATGGCGACACCACAAATGCCACTATCCCTGTGACGATCGTGGACGATAAGCCAGTGATTACTGACGTGGATTCCATTACGGTTGATGAAGATGATCTAGCGTCAATTGGCTCAGACCAAAGCAATCCGATTTCTATTGATGGTAACTTCACCACCACACAAGGTTCAGACCGAGTGGTGAGCTACCAACTCGATGGCACATCAACACCGGTTGACGGTTTAACCTCGCAAGGTGTGGCTGTCACGCTAACAGAAACTGCAAATGGTGATGGCAGTTTTACCTACGAAGCAACAGCGGGCTCTGAAGCGGTCTTTACGCTGACTGTGAATACTGATGGCTCTTATAACTTCACGCTAGAAGGGCCGATTGATCACGCGGTTGATAGTGACGAGTTGACACTAAACTTCCCAATTATCGCAACCGACTTTGATGGCGACACTGTCACTGAAACCATTCCAGTCACGATTGTTGATGATGTACCGACCATCACAGCGGTGGATGCGTTAAGTGTCGATGAAGACGACCTTAGCGGTGTGGGTTCCGACCCTGGCGGCGATCTGTTCGTTGAAGGCGCGTTTACGACCACTCAAGGCTCTGACCGAGTGGTGAGCTATCAACTGGATTCAACGGCTGATCCTGTTGCGGGGCTAACGTCTCAAGGTGAGGCGATTACCTTGGTGGAAACCGCGAATGGCGACGGCAGCTTTACTTATGTTGCGACCGCTGACGGCAATCCTGTCTTCACGTTGAATGTCGCAACAGATGGTACGTACGACTTTACGCTGCAAGGTCCGATTGACCATGCAGCTAACAGCGACAGCCTGACGATTGATTTCCCGATTATTGCCACCGATTTTGATGGTGATACGACTTCGGCAACCATTCCAGTCACGATCACGGATGATGCACCAATCATAGATAATGTTGTGCCTCTTGCAGTAGACGAAGATGATTTATCAGGTATTGGCTCAGACCAAACTGACGCTGTTTATGTTGAAGGCGCGTTCACGACCACTCAAGGTTCAGACCGTGTGGTGAGCTACCAACTTGATTCAACGGCTGATCCTGTTTCAGGTTTAACTTCTCAAGGTGAGCCTGTTACTTTGGTAGAGACTGCGAATGCCGATGGCAGCTTCACTTACGTGGCTACCGCGGATGGCAATCCGGTTTTCACCATGAATGTGAATGCAGACGGCACATACAACTTCCGTCTAGAAGGGCCAATCGATCACGCGTTAAACAACGATGAGCTAGTACTGAACTTCCCAATCATTGCAACAGACTTTGATGGCGATACGACGACCGCGACCATTCCAGTTACGATTACTGATGACGTTCCAACCATTGACAACGTTGTTCCACTCACGGTGGACGAAGATGATCTCGCTTCAATTGGCTCAGACCAAAACGATGATGCGTTTATGTCGGGGTCTTTCAGCACAACTGAAGGCTCGGACAGCGTTGTTAAATACCAGCTTGATGCAACAGCAGATCCAGTAGCAGGGTTAACCTCTCATGGTGAGCCTGTCGTACTTGCTGAGACAACAAATGGTGATGGCAGCTTTACTTACACTGCCACAGCAGATGGCAATGCCGTATTTGAACTGGTGGTGAAGCCAGATGGCAGCTACACCTTTACTCTGCAGGGCCCACTAGACCATGCGGTGAATAGCGACAGTCTGCAAATCGACTTCCCGATTATCGCAACAGACTTTGATGGCGACACCTCATCGAAGACGTTACCTGTCACCATCGTTGATGATAAACCAACCATCACTGACGTAGACGCAATCCGCGTGGATGAAGATGACTTAGCGACGATTGGCTCCGACGGCTCAGATCCAATTTCAATCGATGGCAACTTCACTACAACGCAAGGCTCTGATGGGGTAGTAAGCTACCAATTGGATGCTGCTGCAACGCCTGTTGACGGTCTAACATCACAAGGTGTGGCCGTCACGCTGACTGAAACCGCAAACGGCGACGGTAGCTACACTTATGAAGCGACAGCAGGAACTGAAGCCGTATTTACGCTAACAGTAAACACGGATGGCTCATACAACTTCACGCTGCAAGGGCCAATCGACCATGCGGTAGACAGTGATGAGCTGACGCTGAACTTCCCAATCATCGCAACGGATTTTGATGGTGATACCACCACAGAAACGATCCCAGTCACCATCGTGGATGATAAACCGACCATTACTGATGTCGATGCGATTACCGTTGATGAAGATGACTTAAGTACGATTGGCTCAGACCAAACTGACCCGATTTCAATCGATGGTAACTTTACCACCACACAAGGCTCGGACCGAGTGGTGAGCTATCAGCTCGATGCTTCTGCAACACCTGTAGCTGGACTCACATCACAAGGCGTGGCAGTCACACTGACGGAAACCGCAAACGGCGATGGTAGCTTTACTTACCAAGCGGCAGCGGGGACTGAAGCGGTCTTTACGCTGACAGTGAATACCGATGGCTCTTATAACTTCACGCTAGAAGGTCCAATCGACCACGCGGTAGATAGTGACGAGCTGACACTGAACTTCCCAATCATCGCAACCGACTTTGATGGCGACACGTCTGCTGAGACAATTCCTGTCAAGATCGTTGATGACAAACCGACACTTGGTGGCATCGAAGCAACAAGTGTGCAAACGGTTGACGAGGACGATATCCCAACAGTCGGATCTGATGGTACGCAGTCGAACAGCATTGCAGGTAACTTCATCGCGACTGATGGCTCTGATGGCATTGTGGAGTACAGCGTTTCTGACCTAACCACGCCAGTACAAGGCCTGACCTCTGGTGGTCAATCTCTGGTTATGGTTGAAGTATCAAACGCAGGTGGCGTTTCAGTTTACGAAGCTCGTATTGATGGCACGACGACACCAGTATTCCGTGTGACTCTCGATGCTTCTGATGATAGCTACACTTTCGATTTGCTTGCTCCTCTCGATCATCCAAATGCTGATGGCCAAAATGAACTGGTCATCAATTTACCGATAAACGCGACTGACTTTGATGGAGACGTGTCGAACAACATCACCTTACCAATTACGGTTGTGGATGATGTTCCGACCATTGACGGTTTACTAGCAGGCAGCGAACAAACCGTTGATGAAGATGACCTACCAGCAGGTACGGATGCTGCAAGTGCAGAAGATACTGTTATTTCAGGTACTTTTGATATCACCGAAGGTGCTGACCAAGTTGCTTCTATTCAGCTGAGTGACCTGACCACGCCTGTTGCGTCACTGACTTCAGATGGTGAAGCTATCACCTTAGTTCTGTCTTCTAGCGCAAACGGCGTGAACGTATACCAAGGTGTCGCAGGCAATCCTGCTGAAGTGGTGTTCGAACTGACGTTGGATGCAACGAACAACACCTACGAGTTCGATTTACAGAAGCCGCTTGATCATCCCGATGGTAATCAGCAAAACGAGATTGTTATTAACCTCCCTGTGACGGCGACAGATAATGATGGTGATACTTCACCAGCCTTCACATTGCCAATTACCGTTGTGGACGATGTTCCAGTTGTTACCAATATTGAAAGTCTACGTGTCGACGAAGATGACTTACCTCTTGGTTCTGATGGAACGAAAGAGCCATTAACGGTATCAGGTGAGTTCGAAGTCACTAGCGCAGATGGTATTGATGCTTTCGAATTGGATCTAAGCTCAAATCCTATCCCGAATCTGAAATCGGGTGGAGAAGAGGTAACACTTTCTCAAGACGTTGGCGCTTCAACTGCTGACGCGCTTGTTTACGTGGGACAAACACCGGGTGGAGTGACGGTCTTCACGTTGACACTTCATCAAGATGGTAAATACGACTTTGAGTTATCTGGTCAGTTAGATCACGCGGTTAACTCTGATGAGATTTTGTTGAATCTACCTGTGAAGATCACGGATGGCGACAACGATACCATCACTGCGACCTTGCCAGTTACGATCGTAGATGACAAACCAACCATTGATGCTATTAGCTCTGGTAGTACCTTGTCTGTGGATGAGGATGATATTCCAAGCCAAGGTTCGGACGACACGCCAGAATCCAATATCATTGGTGGCAACTTTGACGTTACTGATGGTGCCGACTCTATCGTTAGCTTCCAGTTGGATAGTTTAACATCGCCTGTTTCTGGCCTTACCTCAGGTGGTCAACCGCTTGAGTTGGTTGAGTTTTCAAATTCAAACGGTGTGATTGAGTACCGAGCTTATGTACAAGGTACGACGGACACCGTCTTTAAACTGACGCTAAATGGTTCAGCAGACAGTTATGAATTTGAACTGTTGGGTGCACTTGATCATCCTGTGGGTAACGATGAAAACTCGTTGGTCATTAACTTCCCAGTCAACGCGACTGATTTTGATGGCGATGTGTCCAATAACATCACCTTGCCGATCACCGTGGTGGACGATGTCCCAGCTATTGTGAAAGTGACAGACTCTAGCCAACAAACCGTTGATGAAGATGATCTTTCCGGTGGCTCTGACACGACAAGTAGTGATTCAACGGTATTGAACGGCGGATTTGAGGTCGTTGCTGGTGCAGACAAGATTGTCAGCTACCAAGTTTCAGACCTCGATGCAGTCGTGTCTGGTTTAACGTCGAACGGCAGCAGCATCGAGTTGAATCTAGTAAGCACGAATGGTGGAGTAACCAGTTACGAAGCGGTTATTACTGGCACATCAACTAAGATCTTCACGCTGTCTCTTGATGCGAATAATGACAGCTACCAATTTGAGCTGTTGGGACCAATCGACCATGACGCTGTTCAAGGTGAAAACAACCTTGTCATTGATATTCCAATTACAGTAACAGACTTTGATGGTGACACGTCATCATCACTGAATCTTCCAATTACCGTAGTTGATGACATTCCCGAAATTAAATCAGCAGATGCTTTGGCTGTTGATGAGGATGACCTTGCCAACGGCTCTCAGGCAACCAACAAAGACAGCCTAGAAGCAATGGGCAATTTCGATACGGTGGAAGGGGCAGATACCGTTGTCTCTTATCAGCTGGATCTTACTTCTAACCCGATACCAGGAGTAACTTCAGGTGGTTTTGCGGTGACGTTAGTTCAAACCGCGGTAAGCAACAACAACTTTACTTATCAAGGTCAAACACCTGATGGTAACTCAGTGTTCACACTAGTTTTGAACGCTGACGGCTCTTACAAGTTTACGCTTGAGGGTGCGCTAGATCACTCAACTCAAGGCGAAGATACACTCATACTTGATCTCCCAGTCTTTGCGACCGATGTCGATGGTGATACGGCAGGTATTAACTTACCAGTGACGATTACCGATGATGTTCCAACCTTGCACGATGCATCTATTTCGCGTGTTGAGGGGCAAGGCAGCCGCACGGTTCGTTTATTCCGAGACCCTGTAGAGGGGGATGATGACCTTGGTGCTGACGGCGCACAAGTGACTTCATTCTCGGCTGATGATTCAGGCATTTACTTTAAGCAAAATGGTGTTGATTCTGATTCTGTCGATTTGAACGGCAGCGACCAAGTCGTATTTGTTCACAAGGTTCTTGACGGAGTGGATACTGAAATCGGTCGTTTGGTTGTTCGAACCGATGGCAGTGTGTCATTCCGTCCGAATGACGACCTTGACCATACCGAAACCGACTCGATTGATTTCACCATCAACGTTGTTGCAACCGATGGTGATGGCGATATCGCAGATGCCGATGTGGATATCTCGATAAGAGACCGCAATGCGCAAATTGACACGTCTACCGTTACTGCGTTCGAAGACCAAGGGCGTGATGGTGTCGTTGTGGGCGTTGACTCTGCAAATACTCAGGACAACTTGTCGACGCTGGATGTTAGCCCTGCGAAAGTCGACTTGGTTATCAATTTACACGATATCGACCGTAACGAGAGCTTAGGTGACATCACTATTCGAGATGCTGATACTCACAACGGTACGTTCTACTACAGAGACGGCAGTGGCAACTACATTGAATTAACATCTGTGGGCAATACGGTTGTTCTCGACGCATCAAATGTTGAGCAGTCATTCAATGGTGAGCTTGTCTCGTTAGATAACTTGTACTTCGTACCAGATCGTCATACATCAACCGATGCTTCTGGTATCGATCCTCGTATCCGCGTGGAAATTCTTAACAATGGTACGCCAGATCATACGATTAATGGTCGTTTAGACATTGAAGTTGCTGCCGTCGCAGATATTGCAACGTGGACGGCAAGCAGCGAATTTAACTACTCGGTTGATGAAGATGGAAACAATGTCGCACTTAACATCACGGCTGAAACCCAAGACACTAGTAACCCAGAAGGCATTGTGTACGAGCTTGTCTTTACACAAGGAGAAGGTAACGCAGAGTTAGTCTATTCAGATGGTAGTGCGATACCAAAATCCGGTGGTGTTTATCTGGTGGATGCAAGCCGAATTGATGAAGTTCAAGTTGATCCGATAGATAACTTCTCGGGCGAAATCAGAATTGATGTCACCGCTATTACGACGGAAAACAACAATCCACTGCTTGGGAAAGATACCGCTCGCTCAGAAACCGAAACCATCATTATTGATGTAAACCCAGTTGCGGATAAAGGTAGTTTTACTGTAAACCGAATTAATGTGTTTGAGGATAATGCTCGAACTCAAAATACGGTAGACCCTGTCACTGATCACGACCCACTCCAATTAAGTGAAGTGATCACCATGAAACCATCAGCGGACTTAGATGGTTCTGAAGCGTTATTTGTGCGCATTTCTAACTTCTCAATTGATGGGGTTACTTTGGTGTGGCTGGACTCAGCAAACCCAAGTCAGATAGTAGAAGTGACCGATTCAGGCGGCAATGTACTTTATTACGAAGTGCCAGAGTCTGAATTAGCGAACGTCGAAGTTCTTCCTCCTTTGCACAGCAATGATGACTTTACTTTCAATGTCGAAGGAATTGTGAAAGACACAGCATCATTGTCTACCGGTACGACAGAAGATGTGTTGTCACTGGGCAGTAAGACCGTCATCGTTGGTGTAAAAGGTGTTGCTGACATACCAGACACGGTATTAATTGACGCGGGGAACGTTTGGAACCGATTCGTAGACGGAGATGTGGCCGGGATAGAGACGACTATTGAAGAGAATGGTGTTGTAAACCTCAACTTCTCGGTTGTATCAGGTGAAGTTGCCGATAGACCACAGGATGATTCAGAAGCCATTACTGTTATCCTGTCCAACATCCCCGACGGTGTTCGTGTCGTAGATTCAGACGGTTCAAGCGTTGACCTCACCTTTGTTGGCTATGATGGTAACGGTCAACCGATTTACGAAGCAAACATCACTGGGCTGAATTTTAATTCCGGTATTCAAATTATTCCGGAAGCCTCTTCAACTGAAAACATTGCGATTACAGGGACGATCATTGTTACCGAGAATGATGGTCATAGTCGTGTGATTGAAAGAGAGGTAAGGATCAAGGTCGAACCCGTTATTGACGCTCAAGATAACTACGTTGTCCGATCGGAGGGAGATGAAGATACGCGCTTTGACATCGATTGGAAACCGACGCTCGTACAAAGCCCTGATACCGATGAATTCTTTAGTGATGTAACCATCTCTGGATTTCCTCCAGGCAGCACGGTCTATGTAGATGGTGTGGCACAAACGCTTGTTTCTGGAACACTAACGCTTTCACCGCAAGCCGGTGAATCAGAACAAGATTTTTCCGCTAAAATCTCTCAAAGTGGCTATGTTCAAGTTCAGTTGGAGCAGGATTCAAGTACTGACTTTGACTTGACCACAACCGTCACTGTGAAAGAGATTGACCATGAATATGTTGACGCTTCGAATCCCGGTGAAGGTATCGCTGAGAAAACCATCAATGGTACGGTGAATGTCCAAGTTAATCCAATCGTTGAGCCAGAGGATAAGACGGGGGCAATAGACGACCAAACCCGTCTGCTTGTCACTGAAAGTGGTGGTGGTGCTACCGATATCGTGAAGTCAGACGATCAAGGTAACATTGACTTTACGATCAACACTTCTATGGGGGGCGAATCTGGCGCTCATATCATTAAATACCAAGAGTTTGATGCGTCTTCAGATGAAGTGGTGACTCAACTTGTTGTTCAATTTCACAATGTGGACCCTGAGATCCTCAACCAATTGGTTATCGTCGGTGCACTAAATGAAGGTGGAGGTCGTTGGACAGTAACTAATGAAGACAACTTCTCAATTAAAGCGCCGTCTGGACTTGATTTAACACCAAACGATGACAGCGACGATGGCGATAACGGTGGTCTCTCTCAAATTGGCTTAACCATTTACGCAGAAGTGAATGATTTGGGCGAAGATTTGGGCAACGAAAAAGATGCGACGGTCGTGCGTCAAACGGATGTGACACTAGAGTTTCCAACCGTCCTCACACCGAAAATGAGTGTAGCGGCAGAGATTCAGGTGGCTGATGATGTTCAAATTCAAGCGTTGGAAGACAATTCTATTAACCTTGGTGCTCAGTTGACGTCGAAAGTCGATGCGATTAATGCAGATGGTGTGGAAGATGTCTTAACTATTATCGTCGACCCGACAGCTCCTGGCATTCCTCCTGGTTTGGTGATCACGGGGACGGATGTTGATTTTGTCAATGGTAAATACGTGTTCCAAGCCCATATCGATGCGAGTGGAAATATTACTGGCCTTGATGGTTTGACGATGCACTTGGCAGAAGATTACGCAGGTGATTTCGAATTGCCAATTCGGTTTGTCACTAAAGACACTGAGTCCGGTGATGAAAAAGAAAATAATGTCCAGTTTCCAGTTCAGGTTTTACCGGTTGCAGACGTTCCGAGTTCAGCCGGGGATCAGCCGTTGGATAGCGATGTCACACCAAATGTAAGAGTAGATATCGTCGGTACTTTCGGCTTGGATGCAAACAAACAACCTGTGACTGATCTAAATAACGACGTTCCCACGGCGGATGGTGTTGGTTACGAAGATGGCTTAATCCAACTTAACTTGAGTGTTGATTTTGCCGATCAATTTAACAACACTCAAGGTGGTCGAGAAACACTAACGAACATCAAGTTAGAGCTTGATGACACAACATTAGGTGAGTTTGTTGATGCCAATGGTAACAGCTTAGGAACCAGTATTGAGTTTAATGAAGCTGAGATTTTAGCTGGTGCGCTTGACAATGTTCTGTTTAAGCCAAAAGAAAATTACCCCGTAGGTGGTGGCCAAAATACCGTCAAGATTAATATCGAGGGAGAAATTACTGATGAAGCTGTGTTTGATCAGTCTATCTTGAATAACTCTGGCGATAATATAGATGTAAGAACCTTCACTGACGATGTCACATTTGAAGTTACGCCAGTCGTTGATGACATTACCATTACAGGTGCCGATCCGACGCAGCCAATCACGGTGATTGGTGACGAAGATACTTTAATTTCGCTGAATCAATCGGGCTCTGGTGTTTCGATCAGCCTGAACGATAATGACGGTTCTGAGAGTTTCGTTTCACTCAAGTTAACGGGACTTCCTGATGACTTTATCGTTAAATCCAATTCCTCTGATTATGTTGTTAAGAACAACGGTGGGGGCGAATGGAGTATTCAACTAAAAGATCTCACTCAGACGTCCATTGACCTGAGTGACATCCAAATTAAACCGCCAAAACACTTTAGTGGCGAGGCTGAGATAGGTATTACGGTCTTCATTCAAGAGGAGTTGCTACAAGTACCAACGGAACGAAACAACAACTTTACGCTGATTGTTAATCCTGTTGGTGATGATGTTGATGTGAATCCCGACACTTCGGCTGCAGGTAATGAGGGCGAAGACATTGTTATTAATGTAAATGCGTTAGTGGTTGATAACAAAGAGTCCATCGGAGATGGTGCAAACTACCAGGAAAATGATCCAGAGACGCTGAGAGTTGAGGTCTCAAATGTCCCTGATGGGGCGAGCGTTTCATTACCTGATGGGACAGTATTTACTGACCAAGTCGGCGGCGTTTTTGTCTTAGAAATCAATGCTCAAGACTTGGATCAAGTGGTGTTTAATTCTGGTGATCGCAACGATAACTCATGGGATGGTTCGCTGCATTTCAAAGTGCAAGCCGTTGATACTGGGCTCGATGGCAGTCAAAGCTTGGGCTCCGCAGAGGAGTTTGATGTCACTGTTGATGTTGAAGCAGTGAACGATCGTCCAGAGTTCGTCAACACCGTGGATGTGGAAACACCAGAAGATACGCCAATGCTGCTTGATGGTTTCAGCATTACCGATATTGATGCCGTACTCGATGATCCGAATGCTGAATACGTACTCAATGTGAACGTCGACAGCGGTATCTTGGAGCTTAATCCAACGCTCATCGCTACTTACAACCTAACCGTGAGCGGTGATGGTACGGACTCCGTTGAACTGAAAGGTACAGTGGCCGATCTAAACAATGCCATTGCAGACGGTCTGATTGAGTTTAATCCAGACCTGAACTTCTTTGGTGACGTTCAGGTGGACGTGACAGTCGATGACCAAGGTAATGAAGGTATCGTAATTGGTGGGGTAGATGACACCCTAAATACCAACAGCAGCAGCTTCAATATTGAAGTGACAGCGGTGAATGATACTCCAGAAACTACGCCAGTGACGCTACCGGATATTGAAGAAGATAGTGGTGTGTTCTCCATCTCTGAAGCGGATCTTATTGCGAATGCGACAGACGTAGAGAACGATAACCTCACGGTCAGCAATGTTCAGTTAACGGATCCGAATTCGGGTAGCATTACTTTCAACAGTGGTACGGGAGAGTGGGAATTTACCCCAGCACCAGATTACAACGGTCCAGTTGAAATCACGTACACCATTACAGATGATGGCACGACAAGTGGTGCATCCGATCCTAAATCGGTTAACGGCAACGCATCGTTCAACGTAACGGAAGTCAATGATGCTCCAACGACGTCTGAAGTGGTACTTTCTGATATCGCAGAAGACAGTACGGCGGTTGAAATTACCCAAGCTGATTTGTTAGCGAATGCTTCTGACATTGAAAACGACACCTTGATGGTGAGTAATGTCCAGTTGGTTGACCCAAGCAGCGGCACATTGGATTTCGACAACGTAACAGGTACATGGTCATTTACTCCTGCGCCTGGCTACAACGGCAAGGTCGATCTGACCTACGACATTACCGACAACGGTACAACGAACGGTGTTTCTGATCCTCAAACGGTGTCAGGAACGGCGACCTTCGAAGTCACTGAGGTGAACGATGCACCGGTAACATCAGAGGTAACGTTGAGTAGTACCGAAGAAGATGGTGGTTCGGTAACTATTACGGCTACTGAGTTGCTGAGCAACGCAAGTGATCCTGAGTCAGACAACTTGACCGTCGATAATGTTGCGTTAGTGGACCCAGCTTCCGGCACGCTGACTCAAGTGAGTGCGACAGAGTGGACGTTTGAACCCGCAGCAGATTTCTTTGGTGACGTTAATTTCACTTATGAAATCACAGATGACGGAACCACTAACGGCGCTCCAGACCCAATTACAATCGCGGGCACAGCAGTGTTGAATGTTGAAGCGACCAATGACGCACCTGAAATCACTGCAGCATCGGTAACGGATACGATCAACGAAGCCGATGGCCAGAAAATAACGGGTATTAGTGTAAGTGACATCGACTTCACTGGTGCGCAGGCGAATGAAATCATGACGGTGACTCTTACAGTTACCGAGGGCGACCTTCGTGTCGAGCCGCCAGCAGGTAGTGGTGTGACTGTTGGGGCGGGGATGGCTGGTGAAATAACCCTAATGGGCACACCAGATAATATTAACTCCGTTCTTGGAGCAACAGACGCTTCTGAGGGTGTATTTGTGGATGCAGGAGATGTCAACGCAGCTTCAATCACTTTATCGGTGAAAGTCGAAGACAACGGCGTGTACTTCGAAAATGCGGGTACCGCATTGGAAGCGAATCAAGATTTCACTATCAATGTGACACCTGTAGCTGATGCACCTACATTGAGTATAAATCCTCAGTTTAATTACATTCGTCAAATTGCGGCTAGCCAAACCGCGAGCAGTCAAGGTTTAGCGATTGTCGGAATCATGGCGGCGCTTACTGATATTGACGAGGTGCTGTCTTTGGAGCTAACGGGCGTACCAGCTAGTGCTGAGGTAACAAGTGGCGTTTCTCCATCAGGCATTAGCTTCGATGGTACCACTTGGACAGTACCAAGCGATGAAATTGATACGCTAGAAATTGTCGCAACAGATACTAACAGTGGTATTGATGTCGGTTCTTACGATATTTCGCTTACGGCGATATCAACGGAATCTAATGGCGATGAAGCGCAGTCTTCACCTGTCCAAATTAGTTTGGATGTGAGTAGTGATAGCGACGATATTGACCAGTCAACCGCAGTGGACGACAGCTATTTAGTCGGCGGAGACACAGGTATCAACTTGATTGGTGGAGACGGTGACGACGTTATTCTGGGTGGTGATGGTGATGACGTGCTTATCGGTGGCTTAGGTTCAGATATCTTAACGGGTGGAGACGGCAGCGATATCTTCAAGTGGACGGTAGATTCCGTTGATGAAGGGGCAGTGGATACCATTACTGACTTCACTGTTAACGAAGACAGTATCGATTTACGTGAAGTTATCTCTGATCTCAATAACTCAATGATCGACATGGATGATCTGCTTGGTCACATTTCAGCAGACTACGATGCATCGACGGAAAGTGTTTCTCTGAACATTACGACGGATGCAAATGTTCAGCAGACTATTGTCGTGGAAAACTTAGGTACTTCAATCGACTTCAACGGTCTCAGCTCCAACGAGATTGTAGAGTCATTGCTGAACAACGGTGTTATTGATAACGGATAAACCTGTATACAACACAAAAATGGGCGGCTCTGATAAGCCGCCCATTTTTTTCGGGAACGCTTGATTTTAAACAGGAGATATTTGAATCGAAATAGAAAGCAAGAACGAAGCAAAGGGGGTATCTTGTTACGACGTTATAGTGATAGTTGGAAATGAAAATAGCGATAATTTGACGTTAAATCGCCTAAACGTGGATGTCTAGCAAGCTGCCAATGATTTCATTGTTTTTCTCTATGACAGACGCGCCAACTCGGTTATAACCAGCGGCTTGTGCGAGGTTGATGAGAGATTCAACTTTTTGAGAGGGAAGGCTAGGTGTTGAGGCTGTTATTGCGACATCCGAAACCGCAGCTAAATCGATGTTGTGATCAGAAAGCTCTTCTTTTACCTTACTTACATTATTGCTAATGCCATGTGCAGCTTTCTCGGCCATTTGTTGTGACATCTGAACGATGTGGTGTCCAGATTGAATTCCCGATACAGGCATATCACTACTCCCAACATTATGATAGTGAGAGCATAGGTGGAGTTTATAAAACGTTCAAGTGTTTTATATCAATGACTTGATTAGGCAAACAGTTTGGCAAGCATTTCTCTTTCTTCACCAGATAGAACCGGTTTTTGCGCTTTATTTAGTTTCACGCTGATCTCACCTTGTAATGACTTTAACTGACTTGCCGTTAAATCACTGAGCTTTTGTTTAAGTTCATTAAATTGTTGTGCGTTCATCTCAATACCTTCGTCGTGATTCGGTTTATCCGTCGTTGCCCGAAATTCTTCATCCTTTGGATACAACATATTTATTCAACCAAAATAGATTAGAATTTGATCGATTGCTTTTTGTCCGAATATTGTCAAGGTGTGTTAAGTGATACGTCAGATTTTTCCTAAGAAGGTACATAATTACCCACTTTGGGGTAGATGGAAGCGTAAAAAGAAAAAGGGAAGCGATATAGCGCTTCCCTCTTACATATGGTTTGAATGTTACTAACTTACCCTGACGGCAAACTTACTAGCAAGTGAATGAAGCTCTGGGAGCATGCGATAGATAAGATGAAGTTGCTGCAATACCATGCGGGCAGAGCTGTCGTCTTCATCGCGCCATTCGTTTAAGCGTTGCTCGAGTCCAGCATCATCAATATTAGATAGGTCACACTCCTCACAATGCTGGTGAAGCTGTTTATGAAGTACATCCAGATGCTGATGAATACAACGGTGAGCATCTAAAACGAGTTTATGAATTGACTCATCTTCGATGCGAGTTCTGTGCGCGCCTAATGCAGAAATATAGTTCAACATTGCGTGATTTAACGTTAGGAAGCGAAAACTTTCATCAACAGCTGCGCGATATTTGCCAGGCTCCGCCAGCATCGTACTAATCGCAGAAGAGAGTGAGGCATCATTATTGTGGGCTTGGCGGCGAGCGATACGGTAACTCAAATTGTCTTTCTTGCCGATTCTATACTGACCAATGATCTGATCGAGATATTGCTTGTTCGCCTCTATCGCATCCGACATAACTTTGTGAAGCCTTCTCGACTGCCAGTCGGGCAAAATAACTAATACAGCTCCTACTGCAAGCACACACCCGATGAGGGTATCTGCTAGTCTAGGAAGGACAACTGCGTAACCTTCACCTAGTTGATTAAATAAGAAGAGGACGAGCAGTGTAATAAAACCAGTCGCGTACCCATAGTTGTTCATCCGGAAGGCGAAAAACATCACACCAGAGATAACGATAAATACTAACTGGCTTTCTTGAGAAGGGAAAAAAGTCAGCAATGGTACACCAATCAACAAACCAGCTAATGTACCTATTACTCGCGCCGTCAATTTTTGGCGAGTGGCACTGTAGTTCGGTTGGCATACGAATAAAGTGGTTAAGAGTATCCAGTAACCTCGGTCGATGTTGAATATTTGAATGATTCCATAGCCAATCGTTAAGGCAATTGACATACGTAATGCATGCCGAAACAGCATCGAATCTTTGTGTAAATTTGCTGATATACGCTGCCACATCGCTTTTAGCGTGTGTGGGTTGGTATCGGCGAGGGTATCTTCTTCGAGGCCTTCAACATCTGGGTTGTTAATGTTATTAAGTTGTTTTTCTACCGTCGCTAAGTTATTGAATAAATATGTTAACTGCATCAGCAGACGTTTCCAGTGCCCTTGCTTTTGTTCTTCTAGATAAGCAAGAGAGTTTTGTACTTCAGCTAATGCCAGAATAGATTGATCGGTATGGGAGTATTCATTTCCTAGCTGAATGGCTAGTGCAATATCACGACACGCTTGGGCTTGAGACTCCAAAAGATATTTAAAACGAAACAGCACATCAGAACGTTCAAATTCGGTCGCTAAATCCTGATAGCGATAATGGCTAGAACTGACGCGTTCGTGAATGTCTTGAGCGATGAAATAAATATTTAAAAATCGGTCACTAGGCCCATCAATGTGACCCCGTTTCGATCGGTTAAGTAATGTGGTTTTACAAGCGTTTAGTGCCGTAACCGTGGCAGCATTGCATTTTGCAGCTTCAATCCGCAGCGGTTGTGGCGTCAAGTTGGTCACAGGGTGAAAAAGCTTGGCTTTCGCATCAAGATAATTCGCCATTTGGAAGAACACATTGGCTAAGCTTTGTTGCACCGGTTGAAGAGGCCAAAATATCTGCCAAATCATGGACATGAAGTAATACCAGGCGGCACCAGTCAAAAGCAGTAGTGGCTGAAACCAAATGTTGGTGCTTTCATGTGCGCCAAGCATAGTATAAATAGCGATCAGCAACGAACCAAAAGCAATACTCGCGTACTTAGGACCTATCGCCCCAAGAATGATGAAGCCGAAGGTTGAGATAAATAATCCCAACGCAAACGCCCATGGGGTATCGAACAAGATTTCAATTGAAAAAGCAGCAAGCGCAAAACAGAGAACGGTGAGAATCAGAGCCTTGATGCGTCCAGTGAAACTGTCATCACTTTCAGCCAAAGCAGCAGCAATAACGCCTAATATTAATGGCGTTATCAGCGTGTTTTGCTCGAAGTACCAAGTTGGGATAACCACACCCAGTAAGGTAATGAGGATAAGAACGCTGTAATTTATCGTCTTGTTTGCCCAATATAGCCGAAATTTAGAAGTTGCTTGCACAATGCGCCTTATGTTTCCGATGAAGAACAGGGGGAATACTACCAGACCCACTATAGCGCGTTTATGATTTACTTTAAGAAAAATTCGTGGTTGCTGATAAAATCAGCAGGGATGTCATTGACTTATATTAAATCTGCCAGGTCATGTATTGAGGATTGTAAAGCCAGCTTCAAATAACCTCAGCTTTAGGTTATTAAATCGACAGTAATGTGAATTTTATTAAAGAATAGAAGAAGAAGCTTACTTAGGTGCTCGCCGTTGCTACAATTTAGCACCTTAAAATGATATAAATCGACAACTTCTAAACTAAAAGGCGCACGTTTCATGCAGCTTACTGCCACTAGCAAAGCACAGTTTTTTATTCAAAATGAGTACCATCACGTCGAAATAAAAGAGAACAGTGTTTTATTAAGCTCGATAGGCAGTGAAGAACATATTCCTTTTACGATCTGGAATGGCAAAGTTAGCGTAAAGCGTGGGTTATTATGGAGCTCTTTACAGTTTTTTGCTCATGAACACGAAGGCAAACAACAAAGCTGGCTAGTCCAAGGTTTACCGTGGCCACAATGCCGAAAGTTCGCGCTTGAGGCCGTTCGTCAATATCAAGAGTGGCACAACACTCAGTGCCGAAAACTGGCTGAGTATCTACCTAAGTGGGAAGAAGAGCTTTACAAACTAAAGCACTTGCCTGCTTACTTATCGCATTCTCAAGTGGTCTCCTGGGTTGAAAGCCTTAACCAAGAGTTAAGCGAGATGAAAACCACCCTAGAAGAAGCCAAAATGCGAATGCCGAATCGTATGTCGCAAATAGAGCCTTGGCTCATTGATACCTCTGAGGCGCTTGGTGAGCGTAATCGCGATTGGCTAGAAGCAGAACGTCCAAATTGGGAAGTGCTGTTTAATCAAATTGAATCCTCTCCTTTGAATTTATCCCAGCAATATGCGGTATTGCTCAACGACGACCACAACTTAGTTCTTGCTGGTGCCGGCTCGGGCAAAACCAGCGTTTTAACCGCACGAGTTGCCTATTTGTTGCAAAGCCATCAGGCTCAAGCAGAAGAGCTTCTCATGTTAGCGTTCGGTCGTGATGCGGCGACTGAAATGAAAGAACGCTTAGTAGATAAAGTGGGCATGGCGGCAGACGGTGTGCGCGTCAACACATTCCATCAGTTGGGTTTGTATATTCTTAAACAAGTCGAAGAGCAACCTGTCGAAATTAGTCCTTTAGCGTTGGACGAAAATCAACGAACAGCATGGTGTGTAGACTGGTTGAAAAAACATTGGATGACACCCACTAACTTTAAACGTTGGCAAAAACATTTAGACAAATGGCCGATTGCGTACCTAAAAGGGGATGATGAGTTAGGAAGCCATTCAGAAAATCCAAAACTGATCGCTTGGCTAGATTCGCAGCTGTCTCATTTAGCGGCGGTAGGGTTGACCAAAAAGCAAGTACAAGAAAAGCTCGTAAACCACCAAGACTATACGCGTTTAAATAGTGAACTCGCCTTATGCTGGCCATGTTTTACAGCGTGGCAAAAAATGCTTAAAGAAAGCAACCAAGTGGATTTCCCAACCATGATCAGTCGTGCGACAGATTATGTGAATAAAGGGAAGTTTGTCTCGCCATGGCGCTTTATTATGGTCGATGAGTATCAAGATATCTCTCCAGATCGTCTGGCATTGATTGAAGCACTGTGTGAATCCACTCAGAAACAAGCAGGTGCCACGTTATTTGCTGTTGGCGACGATTGGCAAGCGATCTATCAGTTTGCAGGAGCGGATGTCGATCTTATCACTGGCTTTAAAGAACGCTTTGCTCACTCTACCGTTCATCACTTAGATACAACTTATCGTTTCAACAATCAGATTGGTGATGTAGCGAATACATTCGTGCAGCAAAACCCATCGCAGTTGCCGAAAACACTAAACAGCCACAAACAACGCAAGCAGAAGAGCGTACATACAGCGCCGAGCAATCAAGTGGAAAAGATCTTGGACCACTTGAATCAACAAGCCAAGCAAACCAAGTCAGTTTTATTGCTAGGACGTAACCATTATCATAAGCCCGATTTGTTCGACGATTGGTTGCGACGTTTCCCTAATCTCGATATTCGCTTTATGACTTGCCATGCGAGTAAAGGACGCGAAGCTGACTTTGTGATTATTCTTTCTGTGGATGAGGGGCAATTCCCCGCTAAGAAGAAGCAAATTCACATTGATGGTGCGTTGACGGAATCCAAAGACAAATTCCCTTACGCAGAAGAGCGCAGGCTATTTTACGTGGCGATTACACGTGCGAAAGAGAAGGTTTGGATTACGCATACTGGCGCGGGATCTGCATTCGTTCAAGAGCTCGTTAATGGTGATTATCCCATCGTGACTTCCCGTTAAATGCAACGTTTAGAATGTTAAAAACAGCAAAGGCGATACTTGGTATCGCCTTTGCTTTATTTGGTTGGCATCAAAGCTTACATGCGCTCAGCAAGATAGGCTTCGTAATCCGGAACTTCGATGTCTACTTCTTGCTCAAGAAGAGGGGAGTTAAACAGGAACTTAGCGGTGGCTCGGTTCGTTGCTACAGGAATATTCCAAACACTAGCAATACGAAGAAGCGCTTTAACATCTGGGTCGTGAGGTACGGCATTCAGTGGATCCCAAAAGAAAACGAGAACGTCGATTTTGCCTTCTGAAATGAGAGCGCCTAGTTGTTGATCACCGCCCATCGGACCACTGATCATGCTCTTGATCGCAAGTCCAGTTTCTTTACTCAGCATGTGTCCTGTCGTGCCAGTTGCGTAAAGGAAGTGACTCTGTAGCTTTTCTTTGTTTTCTTTTACCCAGCGAAGTAGCTCAGGTTTGCAGTTGTCGTGAGCGACCAAAGCCACATGTTTATGGGTTGGCATGGTACGAATGGTTTTTTGCATCAAGATGTTTCCGTTTATATGATTTTAAAATTGTTGTGACTCAATAGAACACGTTTTTGGTCTTTCAATCAACAGCCTTAACACGGAATGTCGGCCTATATTCTGACGGAGATAACGATTCTTCGATCGTGTCGTCATGAAGCGTCTTCGGAGTCAGTGGTTTGATGGTTGGTGAGGCATGTTTGTCATAAGCTTCACCCCTTAAGTAATGCGTTGCTTGCATCACGGAAAGCCGACCTTGCTGCACCATTTTATCTGTTGGTGCGAAGAGCACTTTGTTACGTAACAGGCCTCGATATACACCATGACTTAAGTACACAGAAACTAAACCGATCTCCTCAGCTTTGCCGGCACTGCGCAGCTCACTGATGGCCGCTTCAATCGCCACTGCACTGCCAACAATGTAATCTATATTTCCCGTATCGATCACACGTTGAACTAGGTTACGTTGTAACTCCTTGTCGTTGTCTGCCCAAAATGAGTCAACAATGTTGATATCACTTCCTTGTATCGCTTCATAAAATCCGGCAGTAACGGGTTTCGTACCACCACGAGTTCGCGGCCCCAAAAGTAAGGCAATGTTGGTCTTTCCTGACCCCTTTGGATGACGAGCTGCCAAATATTGACCCGCTTCGTATCCCATCCAATGCCAGTCAACACCGACAGTCCCTTTTAGCAACTCACTTTGTTCTTCATCCAAGTCGAGTTGGTTCACAGTAGCAAAAACGGGAGTATTCCCTACCCAATTTTTAAGTGAATGCTCGTAAGCCTGTGGGTCCACGGTCCCAAGGATAACTGCATCTGCTCCCCATTGGTTACACAGTGCGAGTTGTTGTTCTTGACGGGTTTTGTTTGGGTAGCCGCCCGCTTCAAGAACTCGTAGCTCGACACCTTCTCTTTTCGCTTCGGACACCATTCCATAGTTTACTGACAACCAGTATGAATCCTTTAGGTGAGGGTATATTGCACATATTTTCTCTGCGGCAACCGCTGGCAAAGAAGCAACGAGGGTTAAAGTGGCTGCAGAATGTTTGAAAAATGTGCGAAATGCGTGTTGATTTTTAACCATGAAATGAAGTTCGTTGGCATAGATTAAGTAAACACTGCAAAATATAACGTAATATGTCGCTGAACACGAACATTAAGGTCATGAAAATATGCTGCTAGCAACTGCAAGCATCGGTCGTAAACTTTTGTTGTCTTTCATTGCGATGGCAATACTGGTCATGTTATCGGCACTTATTGGTGTGTCTGGATTTTCTTTGGTTGCCAAAACCGAAAGAAATGTCGTGGATTCTGCGATTCCCGCCATGATTGAGGCGAGGCAAGTCTCTGAGTTGAGTACTCGTATTATTTCGTCTGTACAAATGTTGTCGAACGCAAGAAACGAGCAGGAAAGAAAGGAGTCAGGGCGAGTGCTGTTCGAACAGCTCGAGTCTTTACTCACTCACATCAAGGAGCTCGGGAGTGAGTCGTTCGATTCTCAATTGTTAGAAGCTTTAGAGAATAACGTCCAGAACGTTATCGACAATTTGGCAGAACTCGGTGTTTCGGTTGAAAAAAAGCTGTGGCTTGCAAAAGAGATAGATACTCGTGTTGAAGAAATGCGTCTGCTCAGTGAAGAGCTAGAACAACTAACTCGTACGCAAGTTCAGAATACAAGCACCATTGCTGTTGCTAACGTCACGCATATTTATGACTTATTAGAATCGAATAAAAAATCGCAAGTTTATCAGGCGCTAGATGCACTGGTGGAGGTCGATCTTGATCTGACTGAGCGATTGCATGAACTGCACTTGTTGGCCTTTAAAATGTTGAATCAGATTGAAGAGGCTCGGACATTAACGAATATTGAGCGAATTCAACAGGTTCAAAGTGATTTCGATAGCAACCTCAAAATTATGCAACGCCGTGTACTCGCTGTGGAAGATCCTACGCGCTCTAAGCAAATGAGCCAACTGCTCATAGAGCTTGGTAAGCGTCAGGTCGTATTTTCTATACTGATGCAGCAATACGAGAATAACGAACAGTCACAACAACTGATGCAAAAGACATTAGAGTTGTTCTCAGAGCTGAATGGCACGGTCAACAAATTGGTTGATGATTCAAACAAAACCACTACCGTCGCTGTAGACCAATTGACCAGCACACTGAAATTCGCTCAGTGGTCTTTAACCGTTATTTCAATTGTTGGTTTGATTGTATTGGTGCTGATTTTATGGCGTGTGGTGTACCTTTCTGTTGTGAAGCGGTTAGCTGAATATTCCGCTGCGTTGCTGTCTGTGGCGCAGGGTAACTTAGCGGTTGAGTTGGAAGTGAAAGGCAAAGATGAGTTGGCGCATATGGGGCAGGCCATCATCACGGCTCGTAATACCGCGCAAGCACTAAAAGTGGTAGCAGAGGGTGAAGCTCAAGCCAAGCGAGAGCTTGAGGAGCATAAAGAGCATTTAGAAGAGCTCGTTGAGCAGCGCACTTCGCAGTTAAAACAAGCAAACCGCCGTTTGAATGAAGAGGTTTTGAATCACGCTAAAGCTCGCAAGCAAGCAGAGCAAGCGAGCCGAGCAAAATCGGCATTCTTGGCGACGATGAGCCATGAGATAAGAACGCCAATGAACGGAGTGTTGGGGACAGCACGCTTGTTGATTGACTCAGGCCTCAACCCAATTCAAAAGCGTTATGCGGAAATCATTAATCGTAGTGGTAAAACGTTGCTCGCGATCCTTAATGATGTACTGGATTACTCCAAGATTGAAGCGGGGCATTTAGAAATTCGTCACATGGGCTTCGATTTACACCAAATGGTGGAGGACACTTTCCAGTTAATGAACAGTCGAGCACAAGAGAAGAAGCTGCTGTTCTCCTACCATATTGAAAGTGATGTTAGTCGCTACTGGAAAGGGGATGTCACCAGAATCAGTCAGGTGCTGAACAATCTTGTTGGTAACGCGATTAAGTTCACTGACGAAGGAGAAATTGATATCTACGTTAGCCTGAACCCTGAGGACGAGTCGCAAGTCCTGTTTGAAGTATCAGACACTGGAATAGGAATTGCCAAAAAATACCAGAGAACGTTGTTTGATGCCTTCACGCAAGCTGAAGGTGGGATGAGCCAAACTGGAGGTACGGGGCTTGGACTTGCCATCAGTAAGCGAATCATTGAAGCGATGGGCGGTGTTTTAGAAGTCGATTCCGAAGAGGGAAATGGTAGCCGATTCTGGTTCTCTATTCCGTTAGAGGAAAGCGAACCTGTTGAAACAGGAACCGTGGCAACCGCACGTTGCAAAGTGAAAGCAAAGGTCTTGCTGGTAGAAGATAATGAAGTCAACCGAGTGGTCGCGGAAGGTTTTCTAGAAAGCATGGGTCATCAAGTCGTGATGGCGGAAAACGGCTCACAAGCAGAGCAACTGATCAGCACACAGGATTTTGATATCGCTTTAGTCGACATCAACCTCCCTGATTGTGATGGAACTGAGTTGATCCAACGCTTAAAGCGGATTGAGTGTGATAAGCCGGCCAATAAAGCGCTTGCCGTCACGCCAATGATTGCAGTGTCTGCGCACGTTTTTGCGGAAGAAGTTGAGCGCTATCTAGCCGCTGGTTTTGACGGATACTTGCCTAAGCCATTGGCAAAAGAGGCACTCGCGGCATTGATTCAGGATGCGCTAGACGGAAAGCCGTTGTTGTTGCCACAAAATGCCGACTGTACCCCGTTTGATCAAATTTCGCCTCAAGAACAAGAGCTACAATCAAAGGTCGTTCAAGCGCCCCAAAAAAAGGAACCCGATGTGGTTATCATTAATCCGAGCGTGATTGAGTCCGATATGAAAATCTTGGGCAGAGATAAGATGTTGCACATTATTAATCTGTTTAGATCCACCAGCACTGATGTATTAAGCAAACTGCAAGCGTCTGCTGAGGACAATGATAGTAAAGAAGTAAAGAACCTTGCCCATAAATTAAAGGGCAGCGCGGGAAGTTTAGGACTAACTGCATTAATGAACGCTTGCCAAGCAATTGAAGCCGCGCCTCAACCTCTAGATACCTATAATGCGACTAAAGATGATTTAGTTTCTCAAGTGTCTGCATCAATTCAAGCTCTGGATGAGTTAATGGCGAAGTAATCCATCGAGCATTGAAAATAAAAAAACCTCCGGCTTTCCGGAGGTTTTTTCTATTCGGTCATGTCATCTTCCCACTCGAATCGAGTGTCTAGGGCATAAGGGTCATCATCAAAAGGATGTTCCACTTTGCCACGCAAGTATTCGAGTTGATGCTCAAGCATATTGACCGTTTCGTAGTCTCCCTCAGAACAAGCAACGTAAATCTGTTGTTCAAGAGCGGCAATGTTATCTCGGATACCCATGAGAACCCCCTTAAATCATCATCGATTCTCAAAACGATTATAGTCAAGTAATCCAAATTCGATCGGTTGTTTTGTACGGTACCAATTGTGTAAACGATCGCTAAATGACCAGAATTTTTCTGAGCTTCTACGAATCGCAAAATTATCCAATAACTTAACGTAATCGGACTCGTTTTGGATGGCACTAAATTGATCGACAAAATCTTTTACTTGGTTTTCGTTGATCGAGAAAAATGCCGCAGGGTAGCTTCCCACAACGCCGCGTACAATGGTCATGTCATCGTTAGCAAAGTCACGGTTACTTTCTTCATCAAACAAGCTAGAGATGTTTGTGTGTGCATTGTTGTGAAGTAAGGTGAACAATTCATCTTCCCCTGATTTACTTCTCACCATAAGCATAGTGATTTGCGGAACGGTTTTCAGGCCTTCACCACGAACGTGGTCAATACGTTTTAGTTGCTTTTCACTACTCGCAGAAAGAGCCGTGTCTTGAATTTCGTAGCGAGGCAGAAGCACATCTGAGACATGTTCTCTCAACAACTCCACCAACTCCGTTTTTGGATCGTCACTCTTATACTGAACGCTGGTTGGTTGGTTAAACGGCTTCACATTTCGTTGTAAAAAGTCACTCAACTGCGGGCTTTGATCTTTATACCAGCTAGATTGCAGTTCATGGCGCATATCGGCGGGTAACAACGAGATAAAGTTACTTTCGCCTTCTAGACGCAAGAAGTCCATAAACATTCGTGTCATGAGCTGATGGCCGAAGTTACCGTAAACGTCAAACCCAGCAACAAGCAAATAGTGGATACGCTCTAGTAACGCGTAGTCAAGAATCCACACTGTTTTAGGCTGCTCACCAACTAACCCTTGAACAACAGAAGCACTATCAAAATGGCGGAATATCGTTAATGCCGCATTATGGTTGGTGCCATTACCGTCCCAAATTACATCGGTGGATAGGTTTTCACCTTCTTTAAACCAGTTATTAGTGAACTCAGATTTAGCCTCTAGGTAGCGAGCTTGCTGGCGCGCGTACTTGACCCAGTTGGTAACAGGTAGCGTGTTACTTTCTTGTTCTGCCGGTAGTTTTAGGTTATCAGCCTGAGATCGGTAAAACTCATTTACTTCTGGGATGTCTGCTTTATCTGGATCAAGGAAAAACACCCAAAAGCGATCATTGATAACATTCAATGCCAGTTGGCCACGACAAACTGGGCCTTTGATGTATGCCATTATTGTATTTTGTGCATTATCTAGCATGAACTTAAAGCGCGATTTCACTGGAAGGTCGATGAATGATGTCATCGGGTTTGCAGCAACTTCTGGTGCATAACTCGGTAGCTGGCTAACCGTGTAATCAGCATCAATAAACCAAGTTTTCCAGTTCTCTATGCGTTGCTTGTTTACCGCGAATGGCATGTGAGTTTTATCTACTATGGTCCCTTGCTCTGGAATAATTCGATAAAACACACGTTCAACCCCTGGATCATCGTACGGGCGACGCGTTGAAATACGTTTGACGGGCTGTCCTGGTGGTGTAGCAGAGCGGACGAGCGTGAAGAATCGGGGATCTTCATCGAGTTCTGAAAAGTAGAGATGAGATAAAAACAAATGCTCATATATATACCTAGCCATCAGCTGATTTTTCAAATCAGAGTGGTTAAGTAATGTTTCGTACTTATCTATTTGCGCTTGCTCATTCTCACTAACAGGTTGGTGAACGTTCATTATTGCGCCGTTTTCCAACCAAGTCATGAGTGTGTGGTATTCACTGTTTGATAGATTTGGCATACCAAAAGGCATGCCCCAGGTTGGGTTATCCTTCTCGTATTGCTCGTATTCTTCAATCGTCGGACAGGTTTGCTCTCGGTCTATCGAAAAGTCAAAGCCTTCTAACTGGACTTGGTCAGGCAATGGGTGGCGCTCTTTTTGTTGTAGCAAACGTGCGATAAGTCCTGCATCAATGTTGGCTGCCATGCTTTGATCACGTTCGTTGAGAACCGGATGAAAACCCGCATCGCGCCACTCTTGGGTTGTTTCTGCATCTTCGAATAAGCGTGTTGGTGCTGCGGCTGTGAGTCTTGTTCCTTCATATACCAGTGCTTTACTCGCACCACGGTCAATGCCCTCAACAGAAGAGAGCTTAAGTTGGCATGGTGCATCGTAGCACGCGTGGCAGACGACACAGCGGTTATCCATAATGGGTTTAACTTCGCTTTGGAAGAAGTTTGCTTGAGGGGTTTCCACGTCAACTGTGCGTTCACGCACGAGCTGTGGACCAAACAGTTGGTCATAGTTAAGACCAGCATAGGTTGCACAGCCGGCAAACAAAGTAGCAATGCAAAGTGTAAAAATTAAGCGCAAATTCATTGAGTTATTTTACGTGATTAGAATTTGCATTAATTAAAGCAAAATAAGCGGTCAATTACCAAAAGTTGGGTCAATTAGCGTTAATTTTTCTGTTGATTGTCTGAGCGCTTGAAAATGTAACCCTGGCGGTGGACTGTCTGAATTCTGTCTGTTGGAACGCCTTCGTGAACTAGACGCTTTCTCATTCTGCTCATGTGCATATCGAGTGCTCGATCATGTTCAGTAAATTCACGTTTTAGTACTGTTTCGTAAAGAAAATGCTTACTAAGCACTTGATCTTGATGGTGAGTGAGAGTTTGCAGCAGCTTAAATTGAATGCTTGTTAACTGAACAGATTTCTTGTTTGGCAAGTAATTGAGTACCACAGAGTGAGTGCGCTTATCTAGTAATAGCTCCTCATCATTATGGTGAACGCCGTTGTGTTGGCATTGGGAAGTTTTTCCATTTGAAACCTTGGAGTCAAGCACACGGGTACCTTAATTATTAATAGTAGTAAAACGTATTATCATTAATATTTATATAAAAGCAATCAGGTACTTTATGAGCACTGTGATATGCGTAGACAATCTTAATACTTGAGATTACCAGTAGTGATGAATGATGCGATGGCGCTCTGAACTAAAGTGCTATTGGAGTGCGTATTAGCTACAAATAACGGTGTAATGTTAGGCAAAGATAGAAAGAATTCTCATTTAGTAAATTCGCTTATCCGCCATTTGTGAACTATACATTCTGTTGCAGGAAGCACTTTTCTAATACACACAGAGGTTTATATGACAGCGAAATATGGCGT
>NZ_JAWOWK010000004.1:0-461846 GCF_033340375.1 Vibrio sp. 1167
GGGCTTGTTTGTAAGTGAGGCTTCCTTTTTCAACCTCATCAACTACAGTGAGTTTAAAAGCGAGGGAGTAATCGCGCTGAGTTCTTTTAGTTGTTGATTTCATAACACTCTCCAATTTTTTTGGGGGAAAGTGTCAACCTTATTTAGGACGGCACAATAAATACAAAAAAAGCTAAGTGCCATTAGCACTTAGCTTTTTTCACTAGAATGCGGGTTAGTTCTATTTTTCCCAACGCTGTGCAGCTTGATGATCGGTGTCGCGCGACTCAATCCAACGATCTTCATTCGTCGTACGCTCTTTTTTCCAAAATGGTGCTTGGGTCTTCAGATAATCCATGATGAACTCGCACGCATCAAATGCCGCGCCGCGGTGCGCACTAGAAACGCCCACAAATACAATTTGATCACCGCTATCCATGTCTCCGACACGATGAATCACGCGTACACCTAATAGTGGCCAGCGAGACTCAGCTTGATCGCAAATGTCGCTCAAGCTCTTCTCTGTCATCCCCGGATAGTGCTCTAGATGTAAACCAATCACATTATCCCCAAGGTTCATATCTCGAACTTTACCAACGAATGTAACGACAGCGCCGGCAGCCGTCCCTTCAGATAGACGTTGATATTCTTGCTCAACCGAAAAGTCTTCAATTTGTACAGAAACACGAGAATCCATCTTAACCCCCAGTTACCGGCGGGAAAAACGCAACTTCATCACCTGCTTTTACTTGTGTATCCAGAGGGACGATAGATTGGTTCACTGCAGCAAGTAGCTTTCCTGACTCGAGTGCTAAATCCCACTTGCCATCTTTCTCAGTGCCTTCTTCCACTAGATGTGCACGAATTGATTCAACCGTTTCAAACGGCCCGTCTAACTCAACACTGTCGATGCCAATCAGCTCGCGAGTTTGAGCAAAGAAAAGTACTTTAATCATGATTCCACCTTAAAGTGACCAGATTTACCACCCGTTTTCTCTAATAGACGAACTTGACCAATGACCATGTCTTTTTGTACTGCTTTACACATATCGTAAATCGTTAGAGCAGCAACGGAAGCTGCCGTGAGCGCTTCCATTTCCACACCAGTTTTACCCGCAAGTTTACATACTGATTCGATGCGAACTTTGTTCTCTGCTTCGATAGCTTCCAGTTGAACTTCAACTTTAGAGAGTAGTAGCGGATGACAAAGTGGAATCAAATCCCAGGTTTTCTTCGCAGCTTGAATACCAGCAATACGAGCCGTCGCAAATACATCACCTTTATGGTGCTGGCCAGAGACAATCAGTTGAAGTGTTTCTGGGGCCATGTGAACAAATGCTTCAGCACGAGCTTCACGAACCGTCTCCGTTTTTGCTGACACGTCAACCATGTTTGCTTCGCCAGAAGCATTGATATGTGTAAATTGGGTCATTGTTTTTCCTTCGCTTTTAGGAAAGGTTATACAGATAGGTGTGGCATGAAGTTACAAGGGCGATGACTTGCATCCAACTGCTGTTTAATAATTTTTGTCCAGCCTGTGCGGCACGCACCAGTTGAACCTGGCATTGCGAAGATCACGGTGTGGTTAGCAAAACCAGCAATCGCACGAGACTGAATCGTAGACGTACCGATCTCTTCGTACGACACCATACGGAACAACTCACCAAAACCTTCAACTTCTTTATCAAATAGAGGCTTAAGTGCTTCTGGCGTGCTATCACGTGAGGTGAAACCTGTACCGCCAGTAATCATGATCGCTTGTACGCTTTCATCAGCAATCCATTGAGAAACAATCGCGCGGATCTTGTACATGTCATCAATAACAATTTGCTTGTCTACTACGTTGTGACCCGCTTCTTGAGCATGCTCAGCTAGGTAACGACCAGAGGTATCGTTTTCTTCAGTACGAGTGTCAGATACCGTTAGAACGGCAATATTTGCAGGTTGGAATTTGCTTTCAGCGTGACCCATTTGTTCACCTATTCTCTTAATTAGCTTTGATACGCTTGGTATCGATTCGGAAAAAGTTAGAGCCAGCTTATCACTAAGCTCGCTCTAAAAGTTGAATGAAGTTAGCCGCCGATAGACGCGAGGTGTGGCGTCATACCAGTATTGCCATCATGCAAGAAATGGCTTACCGACTTGGTTTGTAACTGCGCCTGGATACGTTCAATAAGCTCACTCTCTTGCTCATCACGTTCCAAAAGATCACGCAATTCTACACCGTAGTCTCCAAACAGACATAGGTGCAGCTTACCCATCGCAGAAACGCGCAGTCGGTTGCAGCTTTCACAAAAGTCTTTTTCATAAGGCATGATAAGACCTATTTCACCCTTGTAATCAGGATGAACAAATACTTGCGCAGGACCATCATTATGCGAGCGTACTTTCAGCAACCAACCATTTGCAATTAGCTGGTTACGAATTGCCACTCCGGATACATGGTGCTTATTAAATAGCTCATCCATCTCACCCGTTTGCATCAACTCAATGAAACGCAGTTGGATTGGACGATCTTTTATCCAGTTAAGAAACGCTGGCAGCTCGTGATGGTTCAGATCTTTCATCAACACCACATTAACTTTTACTTGCTCATAACCGACCTCGAACGCACGTTCGATACCATTCATGACTTCAGTAAACTTATTTTCACCTGTGATTTGATGAAACATACGCGGGTCAAGGCTATCCACACTGACATTAATGTGGGTTAAACCCGCTTCACGCCAATCTGCGACTTGTTTTGCCATGCGATAGCCATTGGTTGTCGTTGCAACTTTTTGAATGCCAGGCGTCGCCGCTACTGAATGGATTATGTCGGTAAAATCTTTGCGTAAGCTAGGCTCACCACCAGTGATGCGCACTTTTGACGTGCCACAATCAGCGAATGCTTTTACGACCCGTTTGATTTCAGGGAGAGATAAAAAAGACGAGTTTTTATTGCCCGAAGGCTTATAGCCATCAGGAAGGCAATAGGTACATTTGAAATTACATACGTCGGTCACAGACAGACGCAAGTAATAAAACTTACGATGAAATTTGTCTTCGAATTGTTGCGCCACGGAACACCTTTCCAAACACGGGAGGCATGGCCATTTCCAATCATGCCCTTGTGACAGTATGCCACTGGCTCAAAACGCTTATCCAAGGACTTAGCAATAGTGAGCTCGGAGTTATGGCAACCAGAGATATGAAATCTCTGATAGCTTTGCGGTGTAAAATACTTAATATTTGTAATGGAATCCAGACTTGAGTGATAAAAAACTCTCTAGAGACACAATTTACCGCTAAGTGAGTACCTTTAAGACACTCCTTAAGATAAATTGTAGCCGTTTTTTATTAGATTATTAGAAGAACATAATGAATATCTACACAGATAAAAAAGTGGTCGCTGTTGGCGGTGGTCATGGCTTAGGTCGAATGCTGGCCGCATTACGAGATTTTGGCAGCAATGCAACTGGGATTGTTGCCACGACTGACAATGGTGGTTCAACAGGAAGAATTCGTCACTGCCAAGGAGGAATCGCTTGGGGAGACACACGTAACTGTATTAATCAGCTCATTACAGAGCCTTCAATCAGTTCGATGATGTTTGAATATCGCTTCAAAGGCACTGGCGAACTTGATGGTCATAATCTTGGTAATTTGATGCTTACTGCACTCGATAACTTATCGGTCAGGCCTTTAGATGCCATTAATCTGATTCGCAATATGTTAAAAGTCGACGTTAACATCCTTCCTATGTCCGAACACCCTTCCGATCTTTCCGCGTTATCCGTAGATGGGAAGTGGGTTACGGGAGAAACAAATGTCGACGAAATGAAAGCAGACTTGCGACGTTTGGATCTTTCACCAGAAGTGCCTGCTACCAAAGAAGCCATCACAGCTTTGGCGGAAGCGGACGCGATTATTCTTGGCCCTGGCAGTTTTTTAACTAGTATCATGCCTCCTTTATTGCTGCCTGAACTCGGCAAAGCGATTGCAGCAAACACAAAAGCAAAAGTCATTTTTGTTGCTAACCTGAGCCCAGAATACGGCCCAGCAGGACGTATGACGATGGCTCAAAAGTTAGAATGGTGTGAACGTGCCTGCCAAGGAAGAAAAATAGACGTGGTTCTAGCAGAGAAAACCGAGCAAGACGTCTTAAGTCAATGGAATGTAGTGACGGAGTCACTCGCCTCCTCTAACCGAGACTGGCGTCACGATAGAAACAAGCTCAAACTAGCGATTGAAAATCAGCTACAACTTTCTATTTAAGAGCACGTTACCTGGCTAGCGCCCTCTTTTAAGTTGTTTATTGATAATGAAAACCCTTCTGTCATCGAAGGGTTTTAGTTCAGACATCCAGTAAGAACAGATGTTTACTAAGAAAAAATGGTTAATAAGAATAAATAGCTACTTTCGCCAAGAGCGATAAGCATCTCTAGTTTCGTGCAAAAGATCGAACATAGCCTCTAACTCCTCAGACTCCGCAGTCAACTCACCGGCTTTCGCTTTTTTGTCTATGGACATCGCCAGTTCACAAAGGCGATCTGCCCCAAAGCTCGCAGCACTACTTTTCAACGCGTGGCTGATTTCTTTTGAGTAAGCTAATCGCTCTGCCCCCTGCAGTTTGGATAAGTTCTCGATATAGGTATCCATTTCTCCTAGGAAGATATCGAACAGTACAGGTACGTTGTCACTGCCAATTTCCATCGACAGTTCATCTATTTTTTGCTGATTTAATACATTTACACTCATACTTTTTGCCGCTCTTCCTTGCCGTTCCATGCCTGTAACTTGCGGTAAATCGTCGACGGACTGACATCAAGGTATCCCGCCGCTCGAGGAATATTGCCATCACATGCTTCAATCGCTTGCTCGATTGCCATTTTTTCCGTCATCCATAATGGCATAATCTCAGATGCGGTCATCGCTTTCGGCTCAATTAATTTAGTCACAGACGACGGACGGTCAAGCGGTTGATTCAACGGTGGCGGTAACATGTCCAACGTAATCTCTTTACCGTTGTTTAGAACAACGATATTGCGTAGCACGTTTTGTAACTGACGAACGTTACCCGGCCACTCATAGTTGTTGAATCGCTCGATGACATCAGGCGCAAAACGTATGAAGCTTTTTCCTTCTTCGTGTGACATGTAACCTAACAGTGAGTATGCAATTTCAATAACATCTTCGCCTCGTTCGCGTAAAGGCGGTAAATGCAAAGGAATGACATACAAACGATAGTACAAATCTTCACGGAATCGACCTTCTTGTACCTCTTTCCAGGGATCACGGTTAGTGGCACAAACAAAGCGCACATCCACGCTCTTCATTTTTGAGGAACCCACTTTTTGGAATGTGCCCGTTTGAATAAATCGTAGCAACTTGGTTTGTAAATCCAAGTCCATCTCACAAAGCTCATCTAGAAAAAGTGTGCCGCCATCCGCTAACTCAGCAGCACCTTGACGATCATTCGCAGCACCAGTAAAGGCCCCTTTTACGTGACCAAACAGTTCACTCTCAATCAAATCTTTTGGAATTGCAGCACAGTTAATTGCAATAAAAGGTTTGTCACCACGTTTACTTGCTGCGTGAATAGCCTCGGCACACACCTCTTTACCAGTACCACTTTCACCTGTGATAAAAATACTCGCTTTACTGCTCGCCGCTGAATCTATCGTACGGTAAACCTGCTGCATGGTTTGGCTACTGCCGATAAACCCCTGATAGCTCTGATTACCTGGATTATCGGCTTCATTTTTTAGTTTGGTCGCTTTACGAATGGCATTGTTAACCGTGACACGTAAACGGTCTGCTTCACACGGTTTGATTAAAAAGTCTTGTGAGCCATGACGCATGGCCTCGACAGCGGTATCGATAGAACCGTGAGCGGTCATAAAGATTATAGGTACGTCGGGATGACTCTTTTTAACGGCATGTAAAACGTCCATCCCCGTCATATCTGGTAGACGGAGATCGAGTAAAATAAGATCTGGAATTCGATGATTTAGGCTCTCAATGGCATCCCTACCTGTGCCGACAATATTGATATCTATGCCAAGCGGTGTCAGGTATGAGCGGTACAGAGCCGCAACAGATGCGGTGTCCTCGACCATTAAAAGGTAACGAGACTTTGGGCCTTCGGGTTTTTGTTGCATAACCTAGCTATTATTTTGTTGTGTTTTAAACAATAATCGCATTACGCTTTGCATTTTGCAAATAACATTAGCTAAATTATGGGCAAAGGAAAAAATTCAAAAATAATATCAATTATTTAAAAAGTGGCACAAACCATGCTGTAACGATAGTGACCCCTCGGGTCACCTAGCCAACTGACGTTGTTAGTGAACGATATGTTCACAAAACAAGCCAATAGACCCGACTGCCTATTGGCTTCTTTTTTTTACAAGCGACCTAAAATGCTTGGATAGCTAAATCGGTAAGTTTGTTCAACTATTTGCGATGAACTGCGCTCGTAGTTTTTCAATCTCGTCACGCTTTTGTGCCGCTAACTCAAATTCTAAATCTTGCGCATGCTGATACATCGCCGCCTCCAGTCGACTGATTTCTTTTTCTAGCTGCTGAGGGGACAGTGCCTCGTAAGTTTGCGAAGGCTCCGCCACTTTCGATAATGGTACCTGTTTAGTGTTACGCTGGCGTTTAGACTTAGTGATATCGCCAAGTTCCATGATGTCTTTGATATTTCGTTTGAGCGCTTGTGGCGAAATACCCATTTCTTCGTTGTACGCTTCCTGCTTCTCGCGACGACGGTTAGTTTCATCCATCGCCTTTTTCATTGAGTTGGTGATTCGGTCAGCGTATAGAATCGCCTTACCTTCGATGTTTCGCGCAGCACGACCAATGGTCTGAATGAGTGAGCGTTCAGACCGCAAGAAGCCCTCTTTATCCGCATCCAAAATTGCAACTAACGAGACCTCTGGCATATCCAGGCCCTCTCTCAATAAGTTGATTCCCACCAGCACGTCAAATTCTCCAAGGCGAAGGTCACGAATAATTTCCACACGCTCAACAGTATCAATGTCTGAGTGTAAATAACGTACCTTAACATCATGTTCGTGAAGGTATTCGGTGAGATCTTCAGCCATTCGTTTGGTCAGTGTTGTAACCAGAACTCGCTCATCTTTAGCAGCGCGAATACGGATCTCAGACAATAGGTCGTCGACTTGGGTCGCTACTGGGCGAACCTCCAACTCAGGGTCAAGCAAGCCTGTTGGACGAACGACTTGATCCGCTACATCACCCGCCGATTTTTCTAGTTCGTAATTTCCGGGCGTAGCAGAGACGAAAATCGTTTGTGGCGCTAGTGCTTCAAACTCCTCAAACTTCAGTGGACGATTATCCAAAGCTGAAGGTAACCGGAAACCAAACTCCACCAGCGTTTCTTTACGCGAACGGTCACCTTTATACATGGCACCTATCTGCGGTACTGTCACGTGAGATTCATCGATGATCAACAAGCCATCATGAGGTAAGTAGTCAAACAGGGTTGGTGGCGGCTCACCTTCCGAGCGTCCACTGAGATAACGAGAATAGTTTTCGATACCGGAGCAAAAGCCCAACTCATTCATCATTTCGATATCGAATTGAGTGCGCTGGCTAATTCGCTGCTCTTCCAGTAGCTTGTTGTTATCTAGAAGCTGCTTTTTGCGCACTTCTAGTTCGACTTTAATATTTTCAATCGCTTCAAGAATGCGATCTCTTGGCGTGACATAGTGCGTCTTGGGATAGATGGTATAGCGCGGCAAGTCTCGTTGTTTGACCACGCCTGTCAATGGGTCGAACACACTGATGCAATCCACCTCATCGTCAAACATCTCAACGCGTACAGCGTCTTGGTCTGATTCAGCAGGGAATATATCAATCACCTCGCCACGGACACGGAACTGCCCTCGCTCAAAAGCAACATCATTGCGCGAGTATTGGAGCTCCGCTAGGCGACGAAGCATATCACGCTGATCAATCACATCTCCACGTCGCAAATGAAGCATCATTTGTAAGTAGGATTCCGGATCACCCAAACCATAGATAGCTGAAACCGAAGCAACGATAATAGCGTCTTTCCGTTCCAATAAAGCTTTAGTGGCAGACAGTCGCATTTGCTCAATGTGGGCGTTAACCGAAGCGTCCTTTTCAATGAAAGTATCTGTTGTGGGAACGTATGCTTCAGGTTGGTAGTAATCATAGTAAGAAACAAAATACTCAACCGCATTATTAGGAAAGAATGACTTCATCTCACCATATAACTGAGCAGCAAGCGTTTTGTTTGGCGCAAGTAATATTGCAGGTCGTTGGGCTTGAGCAATCACATTCGCTAGTGTGAAGGTTTTACCTGAGCCTGTGACCCCCAACAATGTTTGATGTGCTAGCCCAGCATCGAGCCCCTCAAGCAACTGATTGATCGCTCCTGGTTGATCGCCCGACGGCTGATAATCGGAGACCAATTCATAGACTTTACTCATACCCTTCCTCAATTTTACTGCGCTAAGGCTGTATATATACACCTTAGCTAATGAAATCTACGTCTATCGAGAATTTAACCATCATTGTTAATAAATTTTCTTGTTTGTCTAGAATGCTATAGCCATACAAAAGTGACTCTGATATAGTACTTCGCCCTAGTTGAAGAGCCACACACATTCTTCACATTATAGTTTCCACAACTTTTCCCCAAAAATTAGCTTAAAACTTTCTTATCCCCAAAAGATTGATTTTTATCCACTTTGAATACATTTTGATTAAGATCGATAAATCTCTGTTTTATTTGCTTATTTTACGCATAACTCCGACTAAAAATTCATTAAATGAAAACTTAGTTGCATATCAATTTTCTTTACCCAGATCTCATCAACATACTTATCCACAAATTTAGTGGATAACTAACTTCGAGCCTTTACTGGCAAGCCATACAGAAAAGTAAAGCCCTTAAATCAATATTTTTTGCTAAAAATGTATTTTTTTACTGTTGACAGTAGTTTGAGTGCTCGGTAAGATTCTTCCCGCTTTCAAGCAAAGCAATTCCTCCTTAGCTCAGTTGGTAGAGCGACGGACTGTTAATCCGCAGGTCGCTGGTTCGAGCCCAGCAGGAGGAGCCAGATTATAGAAAAGCCGTGTCGCAAGACACGGCTTTTTTGTATCTTAATCACCATGAAATCTAAGCCAATCTAGGCGCCATAAAATCACACCGAAATAAGTTCAAATTACAGAACTCATAACATTGTCATAGATAGTGTTCTCACAGCACCACACATTTAATTCTGTCTCTTTTCTAGCAAAACACAATCGTAAATATTTGAATCTATTATTAATGCAATTTAATCATTAAAAAAATGAAAAGCATTCATTTTACTCATAATAAATAAATCCATACGATTAAAAGGGTTAAGAATGGTTCCGTCCTACTCGTCGCCTCCATTCTAATTATCAATAACTTAGGGATTTACTTATGACTATTCCGACAACTGACATGCTAGATGCATGGGCTGGATTTACTGCTGGTGAATGGCAAAACTCTGTCAACACTCGTGACTTCATCCAAAAAAACTATACACCCTATGAGGGAGACGAGACTTTCTTAGCTGAAGTTAGCGAATCCACTTCAGCATTATGGAACCAAGTGCTTGAAGGCATAAAACAAGAAAGCCGCACACACGCCCCTATTGATTTTGACACAGACTTGCCCTCAACAATCACTTCCCACGATGCAGGCTACATCAACAAAGATCTGGAAAAGATCGTTGGCTTACAAACTGATCAACCGCTAAAACGTGCAATCATCGCCAATGGCGGGATTCGCATGGTCAAAAACTCTTGCGAAGTTTATGGCCGCGAGCTGGATCCAACGGTTGAAAAAATCTTCACTGAATACCGTAAAACTCACAACAAAGCGTGTTTCGACCTTTACACCAAAGAAATCCTAGCGTGTCGTAAATCCGGCATCATTACGGGTCTTCCTGATGCCTATGGCCGTGGTCGTATTATTGGTGACTATCGCCGTCTCGCCCTATACGGTATCGACTTCTTAAAAGCAGACAAAAAAGAACAATACAATTCAACACAAACGTTCTTAGAACAAGGCAACGATCTTGAGAAAACACTTCGTCTTCGCGAAGAAATAGCCGATCAAGTTCAAGCACTTGAAGACATTCGTCAAATGGGTCTGAAATACGGTATTGATATGTCGCTACCTGCAAAAACAGCACAAGAAGCGATCCAATTTACCTACTTTGGCTACCTAGCGGCGGTTAAATCGCAAAACGGCGCAGCAATGTCACTGGGCCGTACTTCGACTTTCCTAGACGTCTATCTAGAACGCGATATCGCAAACGGTTTGATTGATGAATCACAAGCGCAAGAAATGATTGACCACTTCATCATGAAGCTACGCATGGTTCGCTTCCTACGCACACCAGAATACGATTCATTGTTCTCTGGCGACCCAATCTGGGCAACCGAAGCCATGGCTGGTATGGGCGTTGATGGCCGTACGCTAGTATCTAAAACGACATTCCGGTACTTACATACACTACATACTATGGGCCCTGCTCCTGAGCCAAACATGACGATTCTTTGGTCAGAGCAATTACCTGAAGCGTTCAAGCAATACGCTGCAAAAGTGTCGATTGATACCTCTTCGGTTCAATACGAAAACGACGATCTAATGCGTCCTGATTTCAACAATGACGACTACGCGATTGCCTGTTGTGTGAGCCCGCAAATTGTTGGTCAGCACATGCAATTCTTTGGTGCACGTGCCAACCTTGCAAAAGCGCTGCTTTACACCATCAATGGTGGTATCGATGAAAAATCGAAAGCGCAAGTGGGTCCGGTAGTGGACAAAGTTCAAGATGAAATTCTCGACTTTGACGCTTTGATGCCTCGTTTCGACAACATGTTGGAATGGTTAGCAACGCAATACGTCACAGCGTTGAACATCATCCATTACTCACATGACCGTTACAGCTACGAAGCGTCACTGATGGCATTGATGGATCGCGACGTGCACCGCACGATGGCGTGTGGTATTGCAGGTCTGTCTGTTGTTGCAGACTCTTTAGCAGCAATTAAATACGCAACCGTGAAACCCGTTCGTGATGAAGATGGCATCGCCGTTGATTTTAAAATCGAAGGTGATTATCCAAAATTTGGTAACAACGATGCCCGTGTTGATGACATCGCTTGTGATCTAGTTGAGCGCTTCATGAAGAAAATTCAGAAGATGCACACCTACCGCGAAGCAGTGCCAACTCAATCGATTTTAACAATCACATCTAACGTGGTTTACGGTAAAAAAACGGGTAATACACCTGATGGCCGTCGCGCAGGTATGCCTTTTGGACCGGGTGCAAACCCAATGCACGGTCGTGATGAAAAAGGGGCGGTTGCGTCTCTGGCATCGGTTTCTAAATTACCGTTTGCTTACGCTAAAGATGGTATTTCTTACACTTTCTCAATTGTGCCGAGCGCATTGGGTAAAGATGACTTGAGTCAGAAGAAGAACCTAGCTGCGCTAATGGATGGTTACTTCCATCACGAAGCAAGCAACGAGGGCATTGCGATTGAAGGTGGTCAACACCTTAACGTCAACGTTCTAGACCGAGAGATGTTATTGGATGCGGTTGAACATCCAGAGAAATACCCTCAGTTGACGATTCGAGTGTCTGGTTATGCGGTACGTTTTAACTCTCTAACGACAGAGCAACAGCAAGACGTCATCACTCGTACTTTCACAAGCAAGATATAAACATAGTCCATCAAGCACTCAGAAGATTTAAATAATTAGCTTGTAAATATGCATTGCCTGCCTCTCTTTTCTACCTGGGAGAGGCGGGCTTTTTTTAAAATCACACATTAGATGAAAATTAATAGGTAGTATCCTCTCGCTAACAATACATTCAGCAAACGATTCAATTTCTTATTGATTCATCAAAATAGATCAAATAGACGACTATTTTTCCATCGTGTATGTAAAACCACATCGTTCACTGGTTGTTATTGGTGTCACAAAACACGATAATATCAAGATCGGATTTTAAGAACGTAATAACTATGACCGAATATGTTTTGTTGTTGGTCGGCACTGTGCTGGTGAACAACTTTGTACTGGTGAAGTTTTTGGGCCTATGTCCTTTCATGGGTGTGTCCAAAAAACTGGAAACAGCAATAGGTATGGGCTTAGCGACAACTTTTGTGCTAACGCTCGCGTCAGTGTGTGCGTATTTAGTGGAAAGCTACATCCTTCGTCCACTAGGTATTGAGTACCTTCGAACCATGAGTTTTATTTTGGTGATAGCCGTTGTGGTGCAGTTCACCGAAATGGTTGTGCACAAAACCAGCCCGACGCTTTATCGCTTGCTTGGCATTTTCTTACCGCTGATCACAACAAACTGCGCAGTATTGGGCGTGGCACTTCTTAACATTAATGAAAACCATAACTTTATTGAATCGATCATCTACGGCTTCGGCGCCGCTGTTGGTTTCTCATTGGTGTTGATACTTTTTGCATCCATGCGAGAGCGCATAGCCGCCGCCGACGTTCCTGTACCTTTTAAAGGTGCATCAATAGCAATGATTACAGCAGGTTTAATGTCACTCGCCTTTATGGGCTTTACAGGTTTGGTGAAGTAAGCGATGAGTACGATTTTAATTGCGATTATCGCGTTAGCGGTTCTGGCTGCGATTTTCGGCGCGATACTTGGTTTTGCTTCTATTCGCTTTAAAGTTGAAGCGGACCCTATTGTGGATCAAATCGACGCCATTTTACCGCAAACTCAATGCGGTCAATGTGGCTACCCTGGTTGCCGCCCTTATGCTGAAGCAATTGCAAATGGCGACCACATAAACAAATGTCCCCCTGGTGGTCAGGCAACAATCGAAAAGCTCGCCGACTTAATGGGTGTTGAGCCAGAAGAATCTGCGCACGATCTCGACAGCAAAATTCCAACCGTTGCGTTTATTCATGAAGACATGTGTATTGGCTGCACTAAGTGTATTCAGGCGTGTCCGGTGGATGCAATTGTAGGCGGAACAAAGGCGGTCCATACCGTAATCAAAGACGAATGTACGGGCTGTGACTTGTGTGTTGCCCCATGTCCGACTGATTGTATTGAAATGATTCCTGTGGCAACGACCACAGAAAGCTGGAAGTGGCAACTTCACTCCATTCCAGTACTTAACATTACGGATGCTGCCGACAATGCAGCGAACGTGAAAGATTCAATTAAGTAAGGTTTCACATGTTGTCTTTGATTGAACAAATTCGTACAGGCGCGCTTTGGGATTTCCCAGGTGGTGTGCATCCGGCAGAAAATAAAAAGCAGTCCAACAAAACTGAACTCGCTCATGCGGCTATCCCGTCAGAAATTGTATTGCCGCTAAAACAGCACATTGGTAAAGCGGGTAACCTACTGGTTTCCGAAGGTGACTACGTATTAAAAGGTCAGCCATTAACGCAATCGGAGACCGGCTTTACGGTTCCAGTGCATGCTCCAACATCAGGTACGCTCACCGCGATTGAGCCACGAACTGTCGCGCACCCTTCTGGGTTAAGTGAATTGTGCGCTGTCATCACGCCTGATGGTAACGATGCATGGTGTGAAAGAAACCCCGTCGCAGATTACCAACAAGAAACCTCTGACGCACTGATTGATGTTATTCGTCTCGCTGGTATTTCTGGTATGGGTGGCGCAGGCTTCCCTACTGCAAAAAAAATCCAATCAGGTTTTGCTCGTACCGAGATTCTTATCGTTAATGCAGCAGAGTGCGAGCCATACATCACGTCTGATGACAAGCTCATGCAAGAACATGCCGAAGAGCTTATTCAAGGTATCGAAATTGTCGAACATATCCTGACACCAAAGCTCACGATTATTGGCATTGAAGACAACAAACCAGAAGCAATCAAAGCGCTAGAAGCTGCGGCTATAAACAAAGATATCGTTATTCGCGTTATCCCAACTAAATACCCTTCTGGCGGTGAAAAACAGCTGATCAAAATTTTAACCAATAAAGAAGTGCCAAGTGGCGCGATTCCAGCCGATATTGGTATTTTGGTCCAGAATGTTGGTTCTCTTTACGCTATAAAACGCGCAGTCATCGACGGTGAGCCGATGATAAAACGCATCGTGACTCTCACTGGTAAAACCTTCAAACAACCACGCAACGTTTGGGCATTATTAGGGACACCAGTACAAGCACTGTTGGATGAGTTTGGCTATAAAGCAGATAAGAAGTTACAGCGTTTAATTATGGGTGGGCCAATGATGGGCTTTACCCTTCCTCACTCCCAAGTGCCGATTACCAAGACAGCAAACTGTATCCTTGCTCCGACTCGTCGTGAGATCTCTCCGCACCAGTATGAGATGGAATGTATTCGCTGTAGCCAATGTGCCGAAGCATGCCCTGCTTCGCTGCTGCCTCAACAACTGCAATGGCATGCGAAAGCTGAAGAGTATGACAAACTCGAAGAATTAAACTTAAAGGATTGTATCGAGTGCGGCGCTTGTGCGTTTGTATGTCCAAGTGAAATTCCGCTTGTACAGTACTACCGCCAAGCGAAAGCAGAAATTAGAACTAGAACACAAGAAGCGGAAGCTGCAGAGCGAGCAAAACTGCGTTTTGAAGAGAAAAAAGCGCGTATGGAACGCGAAAAAGCAGAACGTGAAAATCGCTTCAAGAAAGCTGCCGATCAACGCCGAAAAGAGATGAAGTCTTCTGGTAGCGATGATGCGATAGCAGCAGCGATCGCACGAGTGAAAGCTCAGAAGACAGAAACCACTGAAAAAGCAGAGCCAGCAGTAAAACCAGCCGTAGCGGCAGCCATTGCCAAAGCGAAGGCTAAACAAGCGGCAGCAGCTAAAGCAGGCTCTAGTGAACCTGATAACTCAGAAATGGCAAAACTGCGCGAAGAACGCAAACGTCTTGCTCGCGAACGTAAAGCGCAAAAAGAACAAGGCGAAACGCCAGACAATAACGCTGATGATAAAAAATCGGCAGTTGCGGCCGCCATCGCCCGAGCTAAAGCGAAAAAAGCACAACAAGAAGATTCAACTGAATCTGTAGAATCGGAAACGTCTGCGCAGCAAGACGGCGATCCGAAAAAAGCCGCGGTTGCTGCTGCCATTGCACGTGCCAAAGCACGCAAAGCGAAGCAAGCAGACTCAACTGAAGCGGAAGAAGCTGAAGCACCTGCTGAGCAAACCGACGATCCGAAAAAAGCCGCCGTGGCTGCTGCGATTGCACGTGCCAAAGCACGTAAAGCGAAGCAAGCAGACTCAATTGAAGCGGAAGAAGCTGAAGCACCTGCCGAGCAAACCGACGATCCGAAAAAAGCCGCAGTTGCCGCTGCAATTGCTCGAGCCAAAGCGCGCAAAGCGAAGCAAGCAGACTCAACCGAAGCGGAAGAAGCTGACGCACCTGCCGAGCAAACCGAAGATCCGAAAAAAGCCGCCGTGGCTGCTGCGATTGCACGTGCCAAAGCACGAAAAGCGAAGCAAGCAGACTCAATTGAAGCGGAAGAAGCCGAAGCACCTGCCGAGCAAACCGAAGATCCGAAAAAAGCCGCCGTGGCTGCCGCGATTGCACGTGCCAAAGCACGTAAAGCGAAACAAGCAGACTCAACTGAAGCGGAAGAAGCTGAAGCACCAGCCGAGCAAACCGAAGATCCGAAGAAAGCCGCAGTGGCTGCTGCCATTGCACGTGCCAAAGCGCGTAAAGCGAAACAAGCAGACTCAACTGAAGCGGAAGAAGCTGACGCACCTGCCGAGCAAACCGAAGATCCGAAAAAAGCCGCCGTGGCTGCTGCCATCGCTCGAGCCAAAGCGCGCAAAGCGAAGCAAGAAACGCAAACAGAGCCTGTTGAAGAAGCAACCTCCGAAGAACCAGAAGTGGATCCGAAGAAAGCCGCGGTTGCCGCAGCAATTGCGCGCGCGAAGGCACGCAAAGCGCAACAAGAAGCTAATAAAAATAATACTGAGGAGAACGAGTAGTGTCGTTTTTTATTGCCAGTTCACCGCATACCCACAGTCGTCGTAGTACGCCAGATTTAATGAAATGGGTGGCACTTTGCGCACTTCCAGGTTTAGTAGCTCAAACCTACTTCTTTGGCTGGGGTACGCTTATTCAGCTGATTTTTGCCATTGCAGTCGCTGTATCCCTTGAAGCCTTAGTCATGATCTGTCGTAAACGCTCACCAATGAGAGCGCTACGTGATAACAGTGCAATAGTTACCGCTTGGTTGTTAGCCGTTGCTATACCACCATGGTCTCCGTGGTGGATTATGGTGATCGGGCTTATTTTTGCGATAGTAATCGCTAAACACCTCTATGGTGGCCTTGGACAAAACTTATTCAACCCTGCAATGGTCGCTTATGTGGTCTTGTTGATCTCTTTCCCAGTACAAATGACGAGTTGGAGTGCACCGACATCACTCATACCTGATCATGTAAATTTTGCAGATACACTCTCTTTAATTTTTACGGGCTATGATTACGACGGCTTATCACTTCAGCAAGTTCGCTCAGGTGTTGACGGCGTGACAATGGCGACACCACTTGATGCATTTAAGACTGGCATTCTTACAGGTGCCACTCCAAGCGAAGTAATGTCGCAGCCAAT
This sequence comes from Vibrio sp. 1167, assembly GCF_033340375.1. Taxonomy (NCBI): domain Bacteria; kingdom Pseudomonadati; phylum Pseudomonadota; class Gammaproteobacteria; order Vibrionales; family Vibrionaceae; genus Vibrio; species Vibrio sp. 1167. Next base: position 16,597 of record NZ_JAWOWK010000004.1, read on the forward strand.
ATTTGATGGCTTAGGTGGTATTGGTTGGCAATGGGTAAACCTTGCTTACCTTCTTGGCGGCATAGTCATGATCAAAAAGCGTATCATCCAATGGTATATTCCAGCAGGTTTCCTTGCGAGTCTGACTCTGTTTAGCCTAGTGTTCACGTTGCTGACGCCAGGGGAAACTGCGTCGCCAATTTTACACTTGTTATCTGGTGCAACCATGCTTGGCGCATTCTTTATTGCAACCGATCCCGTTTCGGCGTCTACCACCGTCAAAGGACGTTTAATCTTCGGTGCGCTTATTGGTGCTTTGGTTTTTATCATTCGCAGTTGGGGCGGTTTCCCAGATGGTGTTGCATTTGCAGTGTTGCTTGCAAATATGTGTGTGCCACTGATCGATTACTACACCAAACCTAGAACTTACGGTCACTGAGGTAAACATGTTAACCGCTATTAGAAAAAATGGTCTGACACTCGCGATATTTGCATGTGCAACAACCGGATTAGTCGCCCTTACTCAGTACCTAACAAATGACCAAATCAAGGTACAAGAGCAAAAACAATTACTTTCTGTTTTGAATCAAGTCATTCCAGAAAACATGCATGACAACGCACTCACGCAAGCTTGTACAATGGTCACGTCTCCAGATCTGGGGACATTACGTGCGATGCCAGCCTACCTCGCCACGAAGAATGGTGAACCAACAGCAATCGCAATAGAATCTATCGCGCCAGATGGCTACAATGGTGAGATAAAAGTGATTACTGGGATTGATAATCAGGGCAATATTTTGGGGACACGCGTCCTAAACCACCAAGAAACCCCTGGTCTGGGCGATAAAATCGATCTTCGTGTCACCGACTGGATCCTGAGCTTTACAGGAAAACAAGTCACGGAAAACAATTGGAATTCGTGGAAAGTTCGTAAAGATGGCGGCGATTTCGATCAATTTACTGGTGCAACGATCACGCCAAGAGCCGTCGTAAAAGTGGTGCGAAATACCGTTAACTACGTAAACCAATCTCGTGAAGACATTCTTAGCCAGCCGTTAGGCTGTGAAGGAGAGCAGTAATGAATGAGAATAAATTACTGATGAAAAACGGTATGTGGAGTAATAACCCCGCTCTCGTACAACTGCTGGGCTTATGTCCACTGCTAGCGGTTTCTTCCACGATAACCAATGCATTAGGTCTTGGTATTGCAACCTTACTCGTGCTAGTTGGATCCAACGTAACAGTTTCTCTTATCCGTAACTATGTGCCAAAAGAGATCCGTATACCTGTATTCGTTATGATCATTGCCTCACTCGTTACCTGCGTTCAGTTGTTAATGAATGCCTATGCGTACGGTTTGTACCTGTCTCTAGGTATCTTTATTCCTCTGATTGTAACGAACTGCATTATTATTGGCCGAGCAGAAGCTTACGCGTCAAAAAATGATGTTGCACCCGCTGCGCTAGATGGTTTGTGGATGGGCCTTGGTATGACGAGCGTCTTGGTTGTTTTAGGTGCCATGCGCGAATTAATTGGTAATGGCACACTATTCGACGGAGCAGACCTTCTCCTAGGAGACTGGGCTTCAGCTCTACGGATTCAAGTTTTCCAATTTGACAATAGCTTCCTGTTAGCGCTTCTCCCACCTGGTGCATTTATCGGTGTTGGGCTGTTGATAGCGCTCAAAAATGTCATAGATAATTCAATTCAGGCACGTCAACCAAAAGAAGAAAAACCAACCATAGAACGTGCTCGCGTCACTAACGCATAACAAGATAAGGCTCTGTCATAGGAGCCTTTTTCATAAACCGCAGAGACGGTATTGGAAGTCAGCAATGAACAAAATAAAAAGAATCGAAATTCTTGAGCGATTACGAGAAAACAATCCGAATCCTCAAACTGAGCTTAACTGGAGCTCCCCTTTTGAGCTGCTAATCGCTGTATTACTATCAGCTCAAGCAACCGATGTAAGCGTCAATAAAGCCACCGACAAGCTTTTCCCTGTCGCTAATACACCACAAAGTATTCTTGATTTGGGAGTCGATGGCTTAAAAGAATACATAAAGACCATCGGTTTGTTTAACTCAAAGGCAGAAAACACAATCAAGACTTGTAAGATCTTGTTGGAAAAACACAATGGTGAAGTTCCTGAAGATCGTGCCGCGTTAGAAGCGCTACCAGGCGTAGGTCGCAAGACCGCAAACGTCGTGCTCAACACCGCTTTTGGTTGGCCAACTATTGCCGTCGATACGCACATTTATCGCGTGTCGAATCGCACTAAATTTGCGATGGGAAAAACGGTTGATGATGTCGAGCAGAAGCTATTAAAAGTTGTGCCAAAAGAGTTCAAACTCGATGTGCACCACTGGCTCATTCTTCATGGTCGTTATACGTGCGTAGCAAGAAAGCCTCGCTGCGGTAGCTGCATTATCGAAGATTTGTGCGAATATAAAGAGAAAGTATACCCAGATAGCTAACGCTATTTGTAAATCAAAGCTAGGAGCAAAAAATGTCAAACGGTCGAATTCTCCACACTATGCTTCGCGTAGGTGATCTAGACAAATCCATCAAGTTTTACACTGAAGTTATGGGCATGCAGCTGCTTCGTACTAACGAAAATAAAGAGTACGAATACACGCTAGCGTTTCTTGGTTATGGTGACGAATCCCAAGGTGCAGTGATCGAACTGACTTACAACTGGGGTAAAACTGAGTATGACTTAGGTACCGCTTTTGGTCATATCGCCATTGGTGTTGATGATATCTACACAACTTGCGACGCTATCAAAGCGGCGGGCGGTAATGTGACGCGTGAGCCAGGTCCCGTAAAAGGCGGAAGCACGCACATTGCATTCGTAAAAGACCCAGATGGTTATATGATTGAGCTTATTCAAAACAAGCAAGCTTCAGCAGGTCTTGAAGGCTAAGCGGCACTTCTAATAATCACTTGTACTGCAAGTTGAACTCCGATTACAGGCAGGTCTGCGATCTGCCTGTCCTTTTATAAACAAAACTCTTTACTTGATAATAGTTATCGTTTAGATTTATCCGCAACTTCGATATGCGGGATTACGATAATGATCAGTGAATGGGAAAAACACACACTTCTAGCCGATACGGCACTTCAACTAGATGACCCTGTTCGCAGCATTCTTCATTACCAGCAAGCCCTAAGCCTGAGTGAAGATATCAGCGAATGTGTGGAAATTGAGGCGGACGAGCGATTATTAATTTCTGTGATTTCTTGTCATAACTTAGCTCAGTTCTGGCGTTGGGCTGGAGATACTGACTATGAACTCAAATACCTTCAACTGGCCTCTGAGAAAGTCTTAACACTTATCCCACAATGCCCAAATAAAGAGTGTGCAAGCTTTATCGACTCGATAGGATGCTGTACTAAGGCGTTGATAGACTTTATGAAGCGTCACCCTAATCCGGCTATTGCCAAACAGGTTGAAAAAATAGATACCGCAACCAATTGCGAAGTCATTGCCAAATTCCGCTTAAACTAACATTCAAATTATACAGCAAGAATCACCGAAAGGTGCTTGGCAAAATACCACTAAAATATTATTAACAACGTCAGTAAATCAAAAACGCCGAAGCTTTCAGCTTCGGCGTTTTTATATGCATCACACTTGGGTTCGCCCTAGAGATATCACGACTCGGCGGTTTTTGTCTTTTCCTATTGGCGAACCGTTATCTGCAATAGGACGACGCTTGCCGTACCCTTGCACTTGAATTCGATCTTCCGGTAGCCCTAGAGACTGAAAGTAATCACGAAGTGACTCTGCACGTCGCTCTGATAAACTTTGACTCGCACTTTTACCATCGGTTGAATCTGTGTACGTCGCCACCAGCACGAGATCGATATCTTGATTATGTCGGATATAATCTGCAATTTGTGATAAACGCTTTTTAGAAGCCTTGGTTAACTGATCACCTTGTCTTTCGTAGTGCAAAATCGTAAAAGCAATGTCCTCGAAACTGTATTTCAATAAGTTGGAAATACAGTCGCTAAACGCGTTGTACTTGTTTTGAAACAGTACTGATGACAATGCGACTTCAATTCTCTGATCTCGGCTCTGCCAATCTTGGTAACTAAAAGTCGGATAACGGCCTTTTTCCAGCTCAGACAACATGCCCCATGCTGTTTGCCCTCCGACATAACCATCAAACTGTTTAAAAAACTTTAGGTTTGTAATTCGATCGGCGTGTTCACCTGGTCGCCAAGGTGGCGGCATAGAAATGAGACTGACGTTACGTGTTTCTCCCATCGGACGACGCATTTTTAACTCAAAGTCTAAATTGATTTTTTTATTTGCACGAGATGAAAATACCGCATCTCCAAAGCTTGGAATGGGGTGTACAAGCTGACATTCTAGTGGTGTATTGACCACCATTTCCCATTGAGATTGCTGTGGAGTTGCAGCATAACGTTTGCCCATCAAAGCGAAGCTGCTTGTGCTAAACAACGAAAATACAACACCACTGGTAATCAGCCATTTCTTCATCTAATACTGTCTCTTAAACGGCAGTCTGTTGCCGTCAATTTGCATCAATAAAATTACTTCAACCGGCATGCAAAAATCTCGCCAATATAGGGTTATCTGTCACACTGCCATTAATGTGAGCCACCGTGTTCCAATCACCTTAACCGCCACTTAGCGTTTTACTTCCTCATGTTTTATCGGTTTACATGATGCAAAGTATGGCGAATAAACGTCTACATAATATGCAATACAAACTTATTGATTGGATGCAAAATAGAATTCCGGTTTTCTCTTAAATTGCGGTTTTTCTCATCGGTATAATCTGCAATAATGCAGCCTTCGTCACACAAAAATAAGCCAACATGACACTAGAAAATGAAGCTCTAACCTTGAAAAAACGCTTTCGTGGTTATTTCCCTGTGGTAGTAGACGTTGAGACCGCTGGTTTCAATGCTCAAACTGATGCACTTTTAGAAATCTGTGCCGTTACGTTGAAAATGGACGAACATGGCGTGTTGCATCCGGCCTCCACCATTCATTTTCATGTGGAGCCATTTGAAGGCGCTAACTTAGAAAAAGAAGCGCTTGAATTCAATGGTATTCGTGACCCTTTCAGCCCTCTTCGTGGTGCTGTTTCTGAGCAAGAGGCGCTAAAGGAAATTTATAAGCTTATTCGCAAAGAACAAAAAGCCGCAGATTGCTCACGTGCAATTATGGTTGCTCATAACGCAGCATTCGACTTGGGTTTTGTAAATGCAGCAAATGAACGCTGTAAACTAAAAAGAGTCCCTTTTCATCCCTTTGCTACTTTTGATACGGCTACATTAAGTGGCCTTGCTTATGGCCAAACAGTTCTCGCTAAAGCATGCAAAACAGCCGGGATGGAATTTGATAACCGTGAAGCACACTCTGCGCTTTACGATACACAAAAAACAGCAGAATTATTCTGCGGTATTGTCAACAAATGGAAGGCCCTCGGCGGTTGGCCGCTTGTCGACGAAGAATAATAAGTAAACACAACATATTAGGAAAAGTATGAATCCTGTCGTTATATCAGTGTGCGTCATGCTCGTGTTAGCATTGATGCGCGTAAACGTGGTGGTTGCCCTCACGTTTAGTGCCATCGTAGGCGGCCTAGCCGCAGGCATGAGCCTTGGGGATACGGTTGCCGCATTTGAAAGTGGTCTAGGTGGCGGTGCAACTATCGCACTAAGCTACGCCATGTTAGGTACTTTCGCTGTTGCCATCTCGAAATCAGGCATCACGGATCTACTGGCCAAAAGTGTTATCAAGCGCTTAAATGGTAAAGAAAACTCGGCGTCAACTACCGGGTTAAAGTACGCCGTGCTGGTGGCATTAGTGCTTGTCACGATGTCATCTCAGAACGTAATTCCGGTCCATATCGCCTTTATTCCAATTTTGATTCCACCTCTTTTGGGCGTATTTGCGAAACTTAAGCTCGACCGACGTTTGGTCGCGTGTGTTCTTACCTTCGGTTTGATCACACCTTACATGATCTTACCTGTTGGTTTCGGCGGTATTTTCTTAAACAACATTCTATTAAAGAACCTACATGACAACGGTTTGGAGAATGTGATTGCAAGCCAAGTCCCAACCGCCATGTTACTGCCAGGTGCAGGGATGCTGTTTGGTCTATTACTGGCTATCTTTGTGAGCTATCGTAAACCGCGTGTCTACAAAGAAACTGAGTTGACTGTCGTTGACGAAACCGATCACGTCATTAATAAAAAGCACATCTTAGTTGCGGCACTTGGTATTGTCGCTGCTTTGGGTGTTCAGCTTTACACGGGTTCAATGATTATCGGTGCTCTAGCTGGCTTTATGGTGTTCACTTTCGGCGGCGTTATCGCATGGAAAGAGACGCACGACGTGTTCACTAAAGGTGTACACATGATGGCAATGATTGGCTTCATCATGATCGCAGCGGCAGGTTTTGCAGCAGTAATGAAGCAAACTGGCGGTGTTGAAACACTAGTACAATCGCTATCAACCAGCATCGGTGACAATAAGCCTCTAGCTGCACTACTGATGCTGATCGTTGGCCTATTAGTAACAATGGGCATTGGTTCATCGTTCTCTACGATTCCAATCCTTGCAACTATCTATGTGCCTCTTGCGCTAGCATTCGGTTTCTCGCCGATGGCAACGATTGCACTGGTAGGTACTGCAGCGGCGTTAGGTGATGCAGGCTCTCCAGCTTCTGACTCTACATTAGGCCCTACATCTGGTCTAAATGCCGACGGTCAACATGAGCACATTTGGGAAACAGTCGTTCCAACCTTTATCCATTATAATATCCCTCTAATCATCTTTGGTTGGATTGCAGCAATGGTGCTTTAATACTATTGTTTGGATGGATATACATTAGTTACGAAAAAGCCGCTCAATGAGCGGCTTTTTGTTATTCATAACTGTGGTTATTGCGCTGGCATATTGTCAATAATACGCTCACGAATCAGCTTCAAGGTTGGTTCTGTCGACAGGTAATCGATGGCAATCGGAAAATAAGCGTCGTTAATTTTAAGAACCAAGCTAGGGTAAGAGTTCACACCTAGGCTCTTTGCAAGGCTCAATTGATCTTCGAACACACCCTCTAAGAAAGAGCCATCCATGTCATTCTTGAATTGCTGAACATTCAAGCCAATTTCTCTCGCTAGTTGCAAGTGAGTGGCTTCTTCATGAGGAGGCATCGCACGTAAGTAATACGCATGCTGAATCGCTTCTAGCATCTGCTCATAAGAGTCTTGAAAGCCCGCTGCAATAACCGCACGACAAGATTGGTAAGTGCTTCTAACTGGCGTACAAAGCTTCCAGAAATCGTAGTTAAACTTAGTGCCTAACTGGCGCTCAATCTGCTTCCAAATACCTTCGAGTTTTTGTTGCATCTCGGGCGGCATCGGTAAATTAGTATCTGGCGCAAGACCACCAACCACATACTCAAACTGAATCACTCCTGGCAGTTGCTGTTTTAGTTTATCCAGCGTTGGTTTGTAACCCCAACACCAACTGCACATTGGGTCATGCACGTAGTAAAGCTTTATATCCACTTTAATAATTAAACCTTTAAAATCATTTCAAAATCTCGGAGTAATTATACAGTCTCATAAGTTGAAAAACTGCTTTATCTTAATAATTCGCTCTAAAGCCAGTCTATACGAGGCGTGTTAAGTTTCATTGTAGATCTTAGGTTAGATAAACAAGTCTGTCAGCTGAGAACTCTAGCCCACCTAGCTCATTTTGTTCGCACAAACTCTTAAAATGTTCAGTACAATACAGAAAGCTCGCTCCTAGCATCTTTGACTTGAAAACAACCTTTTCTGCAACGTCGCTTTCATTAAATACTAACACCTCTACACCTGCTAAGCTGCCATATTCAATTTTTTGGACGCACTTATCTTCATCTTCTTGCCCAAACTCCAACGGTGTATACAGGTACCATTCCTCTCCTTTATAACGAATCGATAAGAACTCGCCTACTTTGCTCAATGGCTCTTTTAAAGATGCATAAGCTTTAGGGGAAAGCACTAAGAAAACCCGTAACCATAAACTGATATCAGGAAGTAATGAGTCTTTCTTGAGAACATCTTCAAACTCAATATCTACTTCACCCCATATACTTTTGAAAGAAAAGTTTTCTAATGGCTGCACAACGATTTTTTCTATTAAATCAATGTCACCTAACTGCCTAGCTATAGAACTAGGCGTAGTGCTCACGATTTTATATTCATTGTGACAGTCGAAAATTTTATAAACCGTCATTAATCTATCAACTCCTCATGTTTTACTACCAGGAGCCACCTATGGGTAAGTTACTTTTCAAATCATTCTTCATGAAGGAAACAGGCCTAAAAAAGCTGCGTTTTAGAGGAGAAAGCTAATTTCCTCGTCGACCATTACCGTGCTTCCAAACCCCAGTATCAGAGAAATAGTATTTTCATATTAATAAAAATCACTAATTAAATGGGTCTGTCAAATTAGAAGAAAACATGATGCCATTGAGCTGATTTTGTTCACACAAAGCCTTAAACTTATCTGTACAGTACAAGGTGCCCGCTCCTTCTAGCCGAGACTTGAAAACCATTTTGTCTTTAACATCATCGTCAATAAAAACAAGGGTATCTAACTCATCTCGGCTCCCATATGCAATTTTTTCTACGCACTTTCTCTTGTTTTCTTGTCCAAAAGTCAGTGATGCATATAAATACCATTGCCCACCTTGGTAGTTAGCAGGTAAAAACTCTCCGTGTTCAGTTAGATAATCATTCAATATTTCATATGCCCTCGGAGATAAAACAAGATATGTTCGCGCCCACAAACTAATATCAGGCAATAGAGAATTGTGCTTAAATACATCTTGAAACTTTACCTCCACAGGCTTCCAAATATCTTGCAGAGATTGATTTTTAATTGCCTGTAACAAGATCCTCTCAAAATAGTCGAAGTCACCTAACTGGCTAGCGATTTCATCGGGACCAGAGCAGATCGTTTGAAATTCTCTTAAATTATCTATTATCTTGTAAACTGTCATAATCCTTCCAAAACTTGATTTTTAGCGTCCAATGCCGATTTATGATGGGGCTTACTCTTCGAGTGCATTTTGTACCGAAATAAGTTGGCCTCAAAATTCTGGGGGACTTAAATTGCCTTTAGTGTAATTCCTTAACCAAATACCATTTGTAGCAACTCCCTTGTCAAGACCTGTAAGCAATCATGTTTGAAAACGACTTTACGAAATAGATGGCGGCATACATCGTAATTACGCGCCAAAACGCATTAAAATGCATATTGAAGTTTTTGTATACACTAGGCGGAATTTACATGGCTTCGCGAGGTTTACGAGATAGGCAGTCAGAACAAAGCTTTATGTTCATTCCACTAACCTAAAAAGAAAAAGGAGCCAGTACGGCTCCTTCGTATTCTATCGCTAAATGTGAGTATTTACGAATTACTCAGCTTGATCTTCAGCGCGCGCTGCTGCTTCTTTGATTAGAGGCTGCAGTTCACCTTTTTGGAACATTTCTAGAATAATGTCACAACCGCCGATAAGCTCACCTTCAACCCATAGTTGAGGGAAAGTTGGCCATTGCGCGTACTTTGGTAACTCAGCACGGATATCTGGGTTTTGCAGAATGTCTACGTAAGCGAACTTCTCACCACATGCCATTAGTGCCTGTGACGCTTGAGAAGAGAAACCACAGCTAGGTAGTTTCGGTGATCCTTTCATGTACAGCAGGATTGAGTTTTCAGAGATCTGCTGTTTGATTTTGTCGATAGTTTCCATCGCTTCCTCATTCATGGGTTTGAACTTTATTTATTTGCCACATTCTACTCAATAACGACAGAATAAAAACCATATAATTAATAAGGCTTAATTTTAGGTTGCTCATTGGCGAGCAATGCAGCACTGCACCACTGCTAACCTCTTAAAATATTTTCATATCGGGGTTTTAATAAAGTAAAAACTTGCTAAAATACTTAGCAAGTCAGCCTTAAAGGCGACATAGCTATAAAAAACACTGGAAGCAATCGAAAGGTCATCCTTTCAAATCAATGGAGAATCGAGTAATGGCATTTGAACTACCAGCTCTTCCTTACGCGAAAGACGCACTAGAACCACACATCTCAGCAGAGACTCTAGACTACCACCACGGTAAGCACCACAACACTTACGTTGTTAAGCTTAACGGTCTTATCCCTGGTACTGAGTTCGAAGGCAAAACTCTAGAAGAGATCATCAAGACTTCTACTGGTGGCGTATTCAACAACGCAGCGCAAATCTGGAACCACACGTTCTACTGGCACTGTCTTGCTCCAAATGCGGGCGGCGAGCCAACTGGCGCAGTTGCAGACGCTATCAACGCAGCATTCGGTTCTTTTGAAGAATTCAAAGCGAAGTTTACTGATTCAGCAATCAACAACTTCGGTTCTTCATGGACTTGGCTTGTTAAGAAAGCTGACGGCTCTCTAGAGATCGTTAACACTTCTAACGCTGCTACTCCTCTAACAGAAGAAGGTACAACACCACTTCTAACTGTTGACCTATGGGAACACGCGTACTACATCGATTACCGCAACGTACGTCCTGATTACATGAACGGTTTCTGGGCTCTAGTAAACTGGGACTTCGTAGCTGAGAACCTAGCGAAGTAATATACTTCCCCCTAAGTTCAATTTAGTCTTATTCAAAAGCTCGCTATTTAGCGGGCTTTTTTGTTTCGCCTTCCCTAGCACCTTTAAATAATTCCCTCTTTTACTAAAGTTCTTCTTATCCACGCCGTTAAAAGAGCATCGAGCGAGGAACATCATGCAAATTCATACTTTAGACAAAGCTGCAATTATCAACGAACTTCAGTTCGGTAATGGTATCAACCATGCCGTACACGAAGGTCGTCGTGCGGATTTCTCGCTGATTCTGTCTATGTTCTCTAATGATGTTCGCGATGTGGTCCCAGTTGAAGAGGTCCAGGAAGTCATCACCAGTGACAGTATTCTTCGCCAACAATTGGGTTTATCGCAACCTCAAGCTCTTCGTTCTGATAGCAGCAGCTACGAGCTCGCCGCATTACAAGCGAAACAATTCCATAATGCGGGTCTGCCATCTGCAAAGTTAAGCCACTACCTAAAACCAGATGCGCTGACTTACCTGCCTGAAGACACATTCAACCTACCAGAGGAGGTTTATCACAACCTATCTGGTCATGAGCGACGCAGATTGGGCGAACGCAACAAACAACTGATCCCAGATGCTGGGCTATATAATCAGCTAGTGACGGCTCAACGTCAGCATCAAATTCAAGCTAAAGCATAGAGATCCGCTTTTTATCCAATAGCTTGCAATACCTACACGTCAGAAATGTGACATCTTACAAATTACCGCACAATAGTCCTCACTCGAAAGCGTTAGTTTGAAGCCTTTCACACTGAACCCAACGAATTTCAACCATGCTATTAGCACAAACCACTGGTGTATTGTTTTTCACATATGGATACAGTGAAGGTGCTATGGATATCAAAGAATCAATTATTCTCGTCACGTCTGCAGGTTCAGTTATAGGAAGAACCTGTGCAAATCACTTTGCTCACCTTGGAGCAACGTTGATTCTTTGTGACCAAAATTCTAGCGCTTTGAGAGCGAGCTATGAGCAAATCAGCGCTTTCACTGACAAAGTGTATGCGATGAATGTGTGTAGTGATAACACAACGTCCATTAACTTATTGTTTGACCAGATAGAATCACAGCTACGTGCGACACCAGATGTGATTGTTAATTGCTGGACCAGCTCCCCTATGCCTGGCTTAATGGCGCCAGAACCAATGAGTACTTACATTGATCACTTGTCGTCTGCGGCACGCTTCCTTTATACCTACGGCCAAGTAGGAGCAGAGCGCTTTCGAGCCAGAAACAAGAAAGGCGTCATTGTTAACGTCATTTCTCATGACAACCATGAAGACTTTACGGGAGTTGAAAGCATGGCGGCGTTGGTGTCAGGTTTTACTCACAGCTGGGCAAAAGAACTCACACCATTCAACATTCGAGTGGGCGGCGTTATTCCCTCGGTAAATCATACAAAAGAAGAGCTCAACGAGAGGCACTGGGCTGAGATCCAAGACGAACTAGTCCGCAACACAGCATACATCGTCGCGAATGAATACTTCAGTGGCCGAGTAGTTGCGACCGAAGTGTAAGCATACACAGCAACTCTGTTTTCCCAAGCCAGATGTAACTCCTGCACCAAAATAAAAAAAAGCCCCAGTCATTTGACTGGGGCTTTAACCTTTTCCCGATTAAGGTTCCGTGCTAGCGAAAACCTTGCTCACTCGATTTTTTAATTACGCGTCAGCTTTTTCTTTCTTTGCTTTAGGTGCTGCTTTTGCTGCTTCTTGGTCTGCTTTCTTCTTGATAACAGTTGTACCTTCGAAAGTTTCGCCTTCAACAAATGCTTTACCGTAGTAAGAAGCCATCAACACATCTTTAAGTTCGCTGATTAGAGGGTAACGTGGGTTCGCACCAGTACATTGGTCATCGAACGCTTCTACCGCTAGCTCATCCAGTTTCGCTACGAAATCTGATTCAGCAACACCTGCCGCTTGGATAGACATTGGGATGTCTAGGTTAACTTTTAGTTCATCCAACCATGCTAGTAGACGTTCAATCTTCTGAGCAGTACGGTCACCTTCTTGGCTTAGGCCTAGGTGGTCAGCAACTTCAGCGTAACGACGACGTGCTTGTGGACGGTCGTATTGAGAGAACGCAGTTTGTTTAGTTGGATTGTCGTTCGCGTTGTAACGCACCACGTTAGAGATAAGTAGTGCGTTAGCTAGGCCGTGTGGCAAGTGGAACTCAGCACCCAGTTTGTGAGCCATTGAGTGACAAACACCTAGGAATGCGTTCGCAAATGCAACACCAGCGATAGTAGCTGCGTTGTGTACTTTCTCACGAGCGATTGGGTCATTTGCACCGTTCGCATAGCTTGATGGTAGGTACTCTTTTAGCATCTTAAGTGCTTGAAGAGCTTGGCCATCTGAGTATTCGTTAGCAAGAACAGAAACGTAAGCTTCTAGAGCGTGAGTTACTGCATCGTAACCACCAAATGCTGTTAGAGACTTAGGCATGTTCATTACTAGGTTCGCATCAACGATTGCCATGTTTGGCGTGATTTCGTAGTCAGCTAGTGGGTATTTCGCACCAGTCTTGTCGTCAGTAACAACCGCGAATGGAGTAACTTCTGAACCAGTACCTGAAGTTGTAGTGATACATACAAGCTCAGCTTTTTTACCCATTTTAGGGAACTTGTAGATACGTTTACGGATGTCCATAAAGCGCATTGCTAGTTCTTCAAAGTGAGTTTCTGGGTGCTCGTACATTACCCACATGATTTTCGCTGCATCCATTGGTGAACCACCGCCTAGCGCTAGGATAACGTCAGGTTGGTAGCTAGCCATTTGAGCCGCACCTTTTTCTACTACAGACAGTGTTGGGTCAGCTTCAACATCGAAGAATGTTTGAACTTCCATGCCTTGAGCTTTTAGTAGGCTTACTACGTCATCTGCGTAACCGTTGTTGAATAGGAAACGGTCAGTTACTAGGAATGCACGTTTCTTGCCTTCTAGGTCGCCAAGCGCGATTGGAAGGCTACCACGACGGAAGTAGATTGACTTAGGTAGTTTATGCCACAACATGTTTTCAGCTCGCTTCGCTACAGTTTTCTTGTTGATTAGGTGTTTAGGACCTACGTTCTCAGAGATAGAGTTACCACCCCAAGAACCACAACCTAGCGTTAGAGATGGCGCAACGTTGAAGTTGTACAAGTCACCGATACCACCGTGAGTAGTCGGGATGTTGATTAGGATACGAGCTGTCTTCATCTTGTCACCGAAGTAACGGATACGGTCAGCGTTAGTATCTTGGTTAGTGTAAAGACCAGATGTGTGGCCGATACCACCAATCTCAACCATAGTTACCGCTTGAGCAACCGCGTCTTCGAAGTTGTCAGCACGGAATAGACCTAGAGTTGGAGATAGTTTCTCGTGAGCGAATGCGTCATCGTGAGATACTTTGCCCAGACCTTCACCAACAAGAACTTTAGTGTCTGCTGGAACTTTAACGCCTGCCATTTCAGCGATTGCTGCTGCTGGCTGACCTACGATTTTCGCGTTTAGCGCGCCATCGATAAGAAGCACTTTACGAACTTTATCAGCTTCTGCTTTGCTTAGGACATAAGCTTTGTGAGAAGCAAAACGCTCTTTCACTTCGTCGTATACTTCATCAACTACGATTGCAGCTTGCTCAGAAGCACATACTACACCGTTGTCGAAAGTCTTAGACATAAGGATAGAAGCAACAGCACGTTTGATGTCTGCTGTTTCATCGATAACAACCGGAACGTTACCTGCACCTACACCGATTGCTGGCTTACCAGAAGAGTAAGCGGCTTTAACCATGCCAGGACCACCAGTTGCAAGGATAAGCGCGATGTCATCGTGTTTCATTAGAGCGTTTGAAAGCTCAACAGAAGGCTGGTCGATCCAACCGATGATGTCTTTTGGTGCGCCTGCTGCTACTGCTGCATCTAGAACGAGTTTAGCTGCATCGTTAGTTGAGTTTTTCGCACGTGGGTGTGGTGAGAAGATGATACCGTTACGAGTCTTCAAAGAGATTAGAGATTTGAAGATCGCTGTAGAAGTTGGGTTAGTCGTTGGTACGATACCGCAGATGATGCCTACAGGCTCAGCGATAGTCATAGTACCTAGGTTGTCATCCTCTTCTAAGATGCCACACGTTTGTTCGTCTTTGTATTTGTTGTAGATAAACTCAGAAGCGAAGTGGTTCTTGATTACTTTATCTTCAACAATACCCATACCAGATTCTTCTACCGCTTGTTGAGCTAGAGGGATACGGGCCTGGTTAGCTGCAAGCGATGCTGCACGAAAGATTTTATCTACTTGCTCTTGAGAGTAAGTAGCGAACTCTTCTTGCGCTTTCTTAACGCGAGCAACCATTGCATCTAGTTCAGCCATATTAGTTACAGGCATAGGGAATCTCCTAAAATTAACAAATATTAAAAACTTTTTACTAAGGCTATTACTTATCGTTTTTACTGTTTATCAGTCACTTAGAAAACAAACGTCTTAGTAAATTGCTTTCAGGACTGAGTATAATATTTCAGAGTGTGAAAAAAATTGACTTGGATCAGTTCTCACCACCTAAATACTACCAAAGTGGTGCCTCATCACACCAAAATGACATAAATCACTGATAAACAAATAAATTAACTCTCATTTTTTATTGAGTAAAAAAGAAGCAAATGGACAAATAAATAAAAGAAACTACAACAACCTGTAAAAAAGTTTCATTTTTGACCAACAAAATTACATGTAGGCCCAATTCTTTGTGCTACTGAGAGTATATCGAACCGAATACATCTCTCTACAAACCACCTTGGTTTTTATCAAAAATGTGCGAATGTTAACGTTTATGTAAAACAGTGCGATTTATCAGCAACTTTATACGTAACATTTCCTTTCCAGATTAGATACAGTTTATTAAAGAATTAGTTTTTCTCACTTAAATGGCAGGGAATGCGTTAGTTTTTTTCATTTCTTACAACCTAACTTTTGCCTTACATTACGCCCAAATTACCCCTTCTCCTTTTCACTAATGTGAACTTTGATGAGTACGCAACATGCAAACTTTTGAACTTGCTATCTTCTTGCAGTTTTTTCTCGGTTTGGTCGCCGCAGTAAACCCTGTTGGTATCATGCCTGTGTTTGTGTCACTAACCGGGCATATGACACCAGACGAAAAGCGCAATACGGCAACAACAGCAAATGTGGCTGTTGCGGTCATCCTGATCATTTCGCTTTTTGCTGGTCAGTTACTGTTAGACATGTTCAGTATTTCTCTGGATTCGTTTCGTGTCGCTGGCGGGTTGCTATTACTTAGCATCGCATTCTCGATGATGAGCGGTAAACTGGGGGAAGATAAGCAGAACAAACAAGAGAAAACGGAATACGTCAGTCGTGAACAGATTGGTGTGGTCCCTCTTGCAATGCCTTTAATGGCAGGTCCTGGTGCAATCAGTTCGACTATTGTTTATGGTGCACGCTACCCAAGCATGTTCGATACCGTGGGCATTAGTATTACGATTGGTTTGTTCTGCCTTTGTTCATGGCTATTATTCCGTTCTGCCCCATTGATCGTACGATTTTTAGGTCAAACTGGAATCAACGTCATTACTCGTATCATGGGTTTGATATTGGGCGCGCTTGGCATAGAGTTCATTGCGAATGGCTTACGCAACTTATTTCCAGGATTAGCCTGAGTTTCTATAAAATTGTATGATAGAGCGATTCAACAATGGATCGCTTTGTCATGACGACTGACTCTCTTAAACATACTCTATATGTCACCATTTTTGGTACTCATACCAAAGCTGGTAAAACGTTCGATATTGCTCTCATTATCGCGATCATCAGTTCGTTAATCGTACTGGTGTTAGATTCGATACCCTCCGTTCGGGCCGAGTGGGAAAAAGAGCTGAAGTTTATTGAATACACATTTACTGGCCTATTCACGATTGAATACCTTCTAAGGCTTTATTGCTCTCCTAAACCTGCCGCCTACGCAAAGAGTTTTTATGGTGTCGTCGATTTACTTGCGATTTTGCCCACCTATTTAGCACTCTTCTTCCCATCCGCTTCGTTTATGGGTGTGATCAGGGCGCTGCGAGTGATGCGAATATTCCGCATACTCAAGTTAGTCCGATACCTCCAAGAGTCCAATATCCTCTTACGTTCACTGCTTATGGCGCGCAGAAAGATTTTTATCTTCTTTAGTTCCGTCGCCATTATGGTAACGATTTTCGGCTCATTGATTTTTATCATTGAAGGACCTGAAAACGGATTTACTAGCATTCCTAAAAGTATTTATTGGGCGATCGTGACCATCACAACGGTTGGTTATGGTGACTTGGTCCCTCAAACAGACCTAGGTAAAGGGCTTGCATCACTCACCATGTTACTGGGTTATTCCATTTTGGCGGTACCTACAGGTATTTTCACTGCCGAACTGCACCAAGAGATGCAATCGCACAAAGTATTGGTGAAATGCCCAAACTGCTCCCACGCAGGGCACGACTCTGACGCAATTTACTGTAAACATTGTGGTAGTGAACTGGCCGATCCAGACAAAAGAGTCGTTCGAACGGAAGACGACGCATGAAAAAAGAGCTCCCTAAGGAGCTCTTTTATTTTGTCATCAAATAAAGGATTGATGTGATTATGCTTTCTCAGACAAAATAATTCGCAGAGTACGACGCAATGGCTCCGCAGCACCCCAAAGCAGTTGGTCACCAACAGTGAAAGCATTTAGGAAATCATCACCCATTGCCATCTTACGTAGACGACCCACTGGTACAGACATTGTGCCCGTAACTTTTGCCGGCGTTAGCTCTTGAGCAGTGATGTCACGGTCGTTAGGAATCACTTTCACCCAATCGTTATGAGTGGCGATGATTTCTTCGATTTCGTCCATTGGTACATTTTGTTTAAGCTTGATAGTAAGTGCTTGAGAGTGACAACGCATCGCGCCAATACGCACACAAGTACCGTCAATTGGAACAGGTGAACTTTGAGAACCCAAAATTTTATTCGCCTCAGCACCCGCTTTCCACTCTTCTTTACTCTGACCATTATCGCGCTTCACATCGATCCATGGGATCAACGAACCAGCTAGTGGCACACCGAATTTATCTGTAGGGAAAGAGCCGCTGCGCATTGTATCCGCAACTTTCTTATCAATATCTAGGATAGAGCTTGATGGGTTTGCAAGTTCAGAGCTCACAGAGTCATTGATAACGCCCATTTGCGAGATCAACTCACGCATATTTTGCGCACCAGCACCAGATGCGGCTTGATAAGTCATTGCGCTTGTCCACTCAACAAGGCCTTTCTCAAATAGACCACCTAGCCCCATTAGCATTAAACTAACCGTACAGTTACCACCGACAAATGTGTTCGTGCCACCGTGGATGCCTTGTTGGATTTGCTTTAAGTTCACTGGATCAAGTGTGATGATCGAATCTTCAGCCATACGTAGCGTAGAGGCCGCGTCAATCCAGTAGCCTTTCCAACCAGCCTGACGAAGTGCAGGGAAAACTTTTTCTGTGTAGCTACCACCTTGACAGGTGATTACCGCATCAAGCTGTTTTAAGCTTTCAATATCATACGCGTCTTGCAGTAAGCCTGCGTCTTTTCCTAAGTTAGGAGCAGGAATACCAACTTGAGAAGTACTGTAGAATACTGGTTCGATTAGGTCGAAGTCTTTCTCTTCAACCATACGCTGCATAAGGACTGAACCAACCATACCGCGCCAACCAACTAAACCAACTCTCATCGTATTAACTCTCCATGTATTAAAAAACCTACCCCATAGTTAATTTTTCACAGCAAAATCTCAACCCCTATTTTGTAAATAAGCGCGTTTTTTAACCTTTTCCTCTGAAAAACCGGGTTACACGAGATTTTTTAGTGTTTGGTTTGCGGTTTTAACCATTTTTCAAGTAGGGAAAGCACTTTAGTCCCCTAATTGGTCTTACCACTCAATGAGAAAATAACACATGAAGCACAACAATTTCACATCACACAACATTTAAAACCAAAAAAGTTAAAACAAACTAACAGTTAATTTCACAAGCAAACGTTTTTACCGACGAACATCAAGATAAAACACCAAATGTTCGAAATATAATTTTTGTTAATGTATGTTATGCGCGATTACAACAAGGAGCGCCTTCCTCTATTGCTCCAAGATTGACAGAGGCACATATGAAGCAAGTTACACCACGCCTACCAAGCTTGATACAGGTATTTATCTCGCTCGGTTTATTTCTCCTGCTGGCATTTTCGTTCACAGCCAAGCTAGACCTACCGATTCAGCTAGCGCTATACATCGGTTGGTTCATTGTCATGATATTGGGCATAAAGCTTGGCCATCAGTATAAAGATCTGGAAAAAGCAGCACTAAATGGCATTTCCAATGGACTTGGAGCCGTTTTAATCCTTTTGGCCGTTGGCGCGCTTGTAGGTACTTGGATCTCTGGTGGTATTGTTCCAACCATTATTTACTACGGCCTTAAAGCAATCCACCCTTCCATCTTTTTGCTCGCGACCATGATCATCTGTTCATTGACTGCGCTAGCGACTGGCACATCTTGGGGTGCGGCTGGCACGGCAGGTATTGCAATGATGGGTATCGGTCAAGGTCTTGGTGTTCCTGCGCCAATCACTGCAGGTGCCGTACTTTCAGGCTGTTACTTTGGTGACAAAATGTCGCCTCTATCGGATTCAGTAATCCTTGCTTCATCTATGTCTAACGTTGAAGTGATGGAACATATTAAAGGCATGTTGCCGATAGCACTCATTAGCTACATTATTACAGGCATTATGTTTACTGCATTTGGCTTCCACTACGCAGGTCAAGTTGACATGAGCCAGGTAGACTCTGTCATTAAAGCGATGGAACAGCAGTTCTACATCACCCCTTACTCATTTGTTCCTGTGATCATCGTATTGTCACTTCTAGCGATGCGTATGCCTTCATTCCCAGTGATCAGTTTTGGTTCTCTGCTAGGTATTATTTGGGCAGTGATGATCCAAGATGTCGATTTCCTAACCGCGTTCAACACGGCTTGGGCTCCGTTTGCAATCTCATCTGGCGTAGATTTCATTGACTCAATCCTTAACCGTGGCGGCATGTCTTCAATGCTTGGGTCGGTAGCGGTTATCGTATTCGGCCTTGGTTTTGGCGGTCTACTAGATAAAGTAGGCGTGCTAGAGACTATCGCGAAGCTGTTTGAAAAACGCGTTCAAAGTGCAGGTTCATTGGCAACAAGCACAATTGGTACGGCCTTTATGGGCAACGTATTTGGTTCAGCGATGTACGTTTCACTTATTCTGACCCCAAAAATCTGTGCGAAGAACTATGACCGTCTAGGCTACAAACGTAAGAATTTGTCTCGTAACGCAGAATTTGGCGGCACGCTAACCTCAGGTATGGTCCCTTGGAGTGACAACGGTATCTACATGGCCAGTATTTTGGGTGTTGCTACACTGTCTTATGCCCCGTTCATGTGGCTGAGTTTTGTATGTATCATCGTAACGATCTTCACTTCTTACATGGGTTGGTTTGTTGATAAGTGCGAACCAACAGCAGAAGCAGTTGAAGAAGCTGAAGGCGAATTAAAGCAGCAAACCGCTTAACTTCGTAGAGATAGGAAGAACCTCCCTTCCGAATTCAATACTAAAAAAGAGCGCTTTAAAGCGCTCTTTTTTTATTTCCAAAACAAATCGTTAGCTTTGTTTTACTGGCGTTTTTACGGCTGCACGCTTCCCAAACCAATAGCCCAAGCCAAGCGGTGCAAAGAATATAACGGCAATGAACAGAATAAAGTAGATGATGGTACTTTTGACAAGTTCAATCAGCTTAGTCATGGCGAGATTCACAACCTCTTGCGACACTCGATCCATATCTTGAGCAAACTTCTCGCGCTCATGGGTAATGATCTGTGCGATTTCTTGACGTTCTCTGGCAACCATCAGCTCTATAGCTTGGCGTTCTTCACCCAACTGAGATAAACGCGCCTCCGTCCTTTGATCGATATCGTCAACCAAAGGTTGTAACTCCAGCGCCATTTGTTCTGCCAAATAACGCATGTACTCTGGGTTGTTATCGATAAAATCCCTCATCGAATCAGCGGTAACTTGCAAACTATTGAGCGCCGCATTGACTTTTTCGATACTGGCAGAGCTATTCAAGGCCAACAACTGCGCTTTCCACGTCATAATTTTTGGTGTCTGTTCTGATACCAGACTTAGACGATCAGAGACATCCCCAAGTGCTTCTGGCATCGTGCCTAGCGTTGTAACGGCTTCCTCTTCGCTAATTTGGTTTGCATCTAACCACCCACGGTAAGCCGGAGTCCTAATCATGCTTAAATCAGCGAATGGATGCTGCTTGGCGAACTCTGCAACAAACGTTTGTGTCTTGATGTATGCTTCTTTCTTCAATAAAGATTGAGCCAGTTTATCTACCTCTTTCGCTAAATAAACGGAAACTAACTTGGCCTCACCGGACGCAAAGAGCTCATTACCAGAAGCGGTAGTAAAGAACTGTTCCATTTGTAGCGTGAAAGTCCATGTATCAATCAGTGCAGCCATTGGGGACACTTGATACGCAGAAGCTTGGATGCCCTCTTCAGCATTTATCTTCCAAAGTAAAATATAAGATTGATGAACTTTATCATGAGGATCATATTGTTCGTGTAGTGCATCTGCTGCTTGCTCAACCTGAGCAAAAAACTGCTGCGCATACTCACGAGTCAAAAGACGCATATTGAGCTCTTGTTTGGTAAGAGGGACGGTTTGACTCTCGATCTTGACTTCGAGCAGGGAGCACCCTGAAAGCATCATAACCAGCCCTATCAACATCATTGAAGACATTCGGCGAACGGACATGAAAACACCTTTAACAAATTGTATAGAACAGGAATAAAGCGAACTAAGTCATATAGTTCGAGCCTTTATTACCTCAACTCTTATGACATTAAGTCAGAGCAATATCAATCTGTTAGCGCTTCTGTTATCTTTTCACTATTGAGAACATTATTAGCAAAAAGTATGGTTTGTTTTAGGACATCATCTAAACATGCCAACTTCTCTTCCGGCACTTTTTGCCCTTGTTTAATCAACAGTTCAATATCACCCGAAATACAGTGCAATGGCATTGCACCTAAACTCCCTGAGACCCCTTTAAGACTGTGTGCGGCTCTTTGCGCTTGCTCTTTATCCTCTTCTAACAGCTGATACATTTTAGTGCCATCGCCAGAGTGATCCTGAATAAAGACCTCCAGTAACATCCGCACAGCGCCCTCGTCACCAGACAGAGAATCTAACATTTTATTGATATCTATGTACGGCTCACGTTCCACTACTTCCACTTGTGATGAATTCACCTCATTACAACTTTCTTCGTTCATTTGGACGTTTTGAAAATTTTCTGACTGAGCTGAGGGAACAGCGTTAGCTCCATTTTTATCATCGCCAACTTGCTCTGACTTTTTATCATCGGTTCTGGGTAGTGGTATCGGTTGAATCGTTTTTGGGGAGAAGGCTCCCCATGAAATGAGGAAAAGGAGCAAACCACTGATTACAGACAACCAAACAATAAAAGTCATTAGCTTCTGTTCCAACTGATCATTTATCGAAGTTAACTGGTTCGGGAAATCTGGATTAAGCAGGTGATTGGATAAATAACTGCCCTGTGCCTGAGCAGATAGTGCGCTTGAGGTTTGAGCAAGCTGGCGCTGAAGAGCGCTTCGCTCTTCGGGAGAGAGCGTCTCTGATTCAATAAAAAGTCGGTCTAAGTCACGGTAAGTATCGCTATTCGTTGCAGAGTCACTAAAGACAGACTCAAAAACAAGCGCACCTAAGCGATAGTACATTGCCTGAATTTGCTCAGAGTTTTCTGTTCGAGCACGGCTGCTTCGTAACTGTTCTGCTAACGAAACCAATTCACTGTCACTTCTCACAAAAGCTCGAGCACTTTCTAAAAATCGGTCGGTCGTATAAAGCAATTGAGTGATATCTGGTGTGATTTTCCCTTCAGAAAACTCACTTTCAAGCTGTAAGCGAACTGCATAAGCCAACTGAAGTTTCAGTGAAATTTGGTCGACGTGTTTAACACGGTAAGGCAGATCGAAGTTAAAAAAGTGCCTGACTTCTTCAACTTTACTTCCTAACTCATTTACAGTCGAAATCGTTTGAATCGTTTGTTTGGCTTGCAGCCAAATGCCAAGTGCTAAAACACACCACAAAACGAACCAGAACCAAACAAACCGCCGTATTCCTTCTTTTAGCTTCAGCAACACTTGCCCCTCGCATATCTCCATTAATTACAAGCATATACTATGGATGTTTCTTATTCACATAAAAAAAGAGAGCCGTTTGCTCTCTTTATTTAACGATATGATTTTAGTTGCGACTTAACTGATCTTTTAGATTTGGAGGCGTCCCTTTAATCGTTAAGGTATCCGTCTCTGGATCATAAAAAATACGCTCGCCAAGTAAGAGACTATCGAAGCTAATATTCAAACCACCACCAGCTCCAACAAATTTAGTCAGTTTGCGAACCGTCGCACGATCACCTGGGAAAGACTCTTCAAGTTCGTACCCTTGCTCTTTGGTGAAATCCATAAAGCTCGTGCCATCTTGGCTTTGAGGAAGCTCTCCGGAAAGCTCTGAGATTTGAACTTCATCACCGGATTTAATTTGCTCATTGCAGTAGTCGTAAACTTGTTTCTTGTACTCGTTCACTTCTTGCTTTTCTAGCTTCGAGTCAGCACAAAAATCATCCACCGCCTGCATCAACACTAAGTTTTGTTGTTTAGTATCTAAGCCAATATCCGCTTGCAGAAAATCTAGGAAGAAGTCCGCCACTTTACGGCCAACGCGTCCTTTAATGTATTGCAGATAACGATTGGATTCCTTGTCGGTCTCGTAGCTCGACAGGTCGATGCGTGCGGCAATATCCATTTTGGTGATATCTAAGTAATCTGTCGCACTGATGTCCAAACCTTCGGTCACTTTTAAACTCTGATTCATTGGTAAGATACCGATGAACAAGTAGTCCGTTGCTAAACTCTGATACTCTGCGAAAACCAAGATACCTTCATCCGCAAATGGGTACTTAATCAACTCTTCTTTCAAGCGATTTGCACTAATTTGTGAGAAGTCGTAAAAATCTCGCTCTCCTTTGCGCATTTCTTGAAGCCAAAATTGAAATTCGCTGTCTGACTGGAAAGCGCCAAAACCTTTACCAGCTTTAGAATGGAATACTCGGTGAAGCTCAGCGACTAAGTTTTCTGTAGATGCATCGTTCTCTAATGATGCTGGACGAAAGTTTACAACCAGCTCGTCCTGATCGTTTTTGCACAGTTGATGCAGAATAACGTTTGAAAGATGAAGACTCATAGTGATTTTATCTTGCTACAAGGTTTTAGTTGATGGGCATTGTAGGTTATCATAAGCCGCTTTTACTATCATTATTAGAGTCTTTATGCCGATTACATCTAAATATACTGACGAGCAAGTAGAAAAAATTCTTGCTGAAGTAGCAACAGTTCTTGAAAAACATGCTGCTTCTCCTGAGTTGACGCTAATGATTGCCGGAAATATCGCAACCAATGTCTTAAATCAACGTGTTGCTGCTTCACAACGCAAAGCGATTGCTGAAAAATTTGCTCAGGCGCTGATGTCTTCTTTAGAAACACCAAAAACACACTAATCACGGACAATAGAACACATACATGGTAGACAGCGGAAACTCATACGGCGAACGTGTATCTCGACTAGTTGGTTGGGGTCACTGGTTTGCATTCTTCAATATCGTTGCGTCGATGTTGATAGGCACACGCTACATTGTTCAGTCTCCTTGGCCCGAGACGTTACTTGGTCAGTTTTATCTGGCGGTTTCTTGGGTTGGTCACTTTGGCTTTCTAGTTTTCGCACTTTACTTGCTTGTTCTATTCCCGTTGACGTTTATCCTGCCATCGCGGAAATTGTTCCGTTTGGTGGCAGTGATTTTCGCAACCGTTGGGCAAACCATATTATTAATTGATACCCAAGCGTATCAGTCGATCAATTTGCACTTAACTCCCGTTGTCTGGGAGTTACTATTCAGCGAAGACAAAAGTGCGCTCAGCACTGACCTACAACATTTATTTGTTGTGATGCCGCTGATCTTCCTTATTCAACTCGCACTATCCGAATGGGTATGGCGAAAACAGCGCAAACTATCTCATAAGCACGTAGGACGCCCTCTCGCGGCCGTCTTTTTCCTCAGCTTTATGACCAGCCATTTGGTTTACATTTGGGCAGATGCGTATTTTTACAACCCAATTACTAGCCAGCGTTCAAACTTCCCTTTGTCTTACCCGATGACGGCGAAGAGTTTTATGGAAAAACATGGTCTACTTGACCGTGAGGAATACCTAAAACGTTTGGCAGAAAACGAAGGCAACGTAGAGTTAGTCAACTACCCTCTTGAAAAGCTTGAGTTTAACCGCCGAGTTAATAAGCTCAATGTGTTGATGATCAGCATAAACAATTTACGAGCGGATGCGCTGAACCAAGAAGAGATGCCTAACCTCTATGAGTTTGCTGAAAACAATCAGAACTTCCGTAATCATTACAGCTCAAGTAATGATACATACGGGGCCTTTGGTTTGTTCTATGGCTTACCGACCAGTTATGCATCAAGCATCAAGGCGCAAGGTGCTTCCCCAGTATTGCTCGATGTACTGAAAGATCAGGGCTACAACTTTGGTTTATTCAGTGGCAGTGGGTTTGAAGATGATCTCTACTCAGAAATTATTTTCCGCGACTTGAACTTAGCGGAAGACCTAGATGGCACGCAAGCTCATACCGATAAACAATCTATCGCAAACTGGAATACATGGTTAGCAGAGAAAGCAAGTCAGCCATGGTTTAGTTACATCGAAGTCACCACCGTTGATAATTTTGAATCGATTCCTTCAAATAATGACGAAGAAATGCCTGCAAGTGAGCGATTCAAAAAAGCTTATGAATATGCAGTGAAGTCGGCGGATAGAACTATCGCCGGTATTATTGATGAACTGGAAACGACGGGACAACTGACAAACACCATCGTAATCATCACTTCTAATCACGGTAGTGAATTTAACGAAACCAATACGAACAGCTGGGGAGCAAACAGCAACTACAGCCGTTATCAATTACAAGTTCCGATGGTGATCCATTGGCCTGGAATGCTGGCTGGCGAATTTAATCACAGCACAAGTCACTTGGACCTCTCAGTTACACTGTTGCAAGATATGCTCGGCGTATCTTCCAACCCATATGATTACAGTAGTGGTCGCAACCTATTCGATGAAAGTCGTCGTCGCTGGATCTTGGCGGGCGATACTCGCGAGCTTGCCTTAATTACTAGCTCACAAACCACAGTGATCGATAAGTTTGGCAACTACAAGCTGTATGACAAAAACTACAAACGACTTCGAGATGATGCACCGAAGTTGCCAGTTTTGATGCAAGGTTTAACTGAGTTACAGCGTTTTTATTCTAAAAACGATTAATACCTAGCAATCCATATACTATTCAAACTCCCCTTTTTGGGGAGTTTTTGTTTATTTCAACAACACAAACCACAAATTTGCGCAGTAAACATCCAATCAGTTCAACTAGGGGTTTACAACATTTTCAAAGCCTTATATTATGCGCCTCAACAACGGAGAGATGGCTGAGTGGTTGAAAGCACCGGTCTTGAAAACCGGCATACGTTAATAGCGTATCTAGGGTTCAAATCCCTATCTCTCCGCCACATTTAGAAAAAGCCCGCTAAGAAATTAGCGGACTTTTTCGCATCTCCAGACTTAAAAAGATTTGTACAAATCACTTATCACTTCTTGAACGCAACTAAGCACTCCACCACACTCAGAAAGAACCCACAAAAAATTAATGCCCTTTTCGTTCGTTCCAGTGTTGAATCAATTTGATATTTACGTCTAGTTGTATCTACTCATCAATAAAGACTTCTTTAGCGGCATTGATAAGCTGCAAATGGATTGGGACGAGGTCAGCATGATTCGTTCGATATCCACCTCCAACGACAGCTGCGACAGGGATACCTCGAGATTTCACTGTTTGCATTAAAAATCTATCACGTTCTAAGATCCCTTGCGTCGACACATCAAAATATCCAAGCTCATCGTCTTGATGTATATCGACACCAGCATCGTAGATAACTAAATCAGGGCGATGAAGATTAAGTGCCATATCGACCACTTCTTTAAACGCCATTAAAAAGTCCTCATCACCTGTTCCTCGCACCAAAGGCACATCGAGATCAGACTGAGGCTTCCTCGCTGGGAAGTTTTTATCACAGTGGAAAGAAAGCGTGATGATATCTGGCTCATCGTCACATAAAGTTGCTGTTCCATCCCCATGGTGAACATCACTATCAATGATCAATACTTTATCGACATGCTCGACTTCGAGCGCTTGCCTGGCCGCGATCACTAAGTCATTAAATAAACAAAAACCACTGCCAAACTCTTTGTGTGCGTGGTGATACCCACCACTCAAATGAATGGCCACACCGTACTCAAGTGCCTTTTTTGCGGTCAGAGCCGTGCCCGCTGCTGACGTTAGCGTTCTGGTAATGAGAGACTCACTCCAAGGAAAACCTATTCGGCGCATCTTCGCAGCTGGTATGTTTCCACTAACAAGTAACTCGACGTATTCCTCGTCATGAACACGTTTTACTTCCCCAACAGTTAATGCTTCGGGCTGGAAAAACTGCGTGTGCTCTTTCCAGTTATCTTTCTCTATATGCACCAATACCGATTCATAGAGGTACTGGTATTTCATAATTGGGTAACGATGCCCCTCTGGCAACTCAAGTTGAGAATAAATCGGGTGGTAGATAAATGGCAGCATGAGAAATTCTTAATAACAATGGTAACGAAATAGTATCAACTTAAAGGGTTGAATAAAACGCAATTTAATTGATAATGATTTTCAATATCAATTAAATTTAATATACATATGAATTCTACTTTCTTTGCTATTCTCGGCGCACTGTTTGGCTCTCTTTGTGCCCTGTCCCTATTTTCATCTCTTGTTGTTGGTGCGTGGTGGTTGGTTGATTTTATTGTGCTTAACTAACACAATGACTTTCAACTGAAATCAAAAAAACATAGGTGTTTGTATGAGTCAAACCGTCTTTATTACCGGAGCAAATCGCGGCATTGGCCTTAGCTTAACTGAGCTGTACCTGAAGCAAGGCCACCAAGTACATGCTACTAGCCGTTCCTTAGAGAACAGTTCAGAACTACAAACTCTAGCCTCACAATTCAGTAATTTGGTTTTGCACGAACTGGATGTCACTCACTACGAACAAGTCGCTAAGCTTGCCGATAAACTCCCTGCCATCGACTTACTCATCAATAATGCAGGATATTACGGCCCCAAGGGATATGGCTTTGGAAACACTGACGTAGAAGAATGGCGTAAAGCCTTCGAAGTAAACACCATTGCACCGTTAAAACTGGTTGAGCACTGTTACCCTCGCTTACAACAAGGCAAGATAAAAAAGATTGCTTGTATCTCATCAAAAGTGGGGAGCATGACCGAAAATACGTCCGGTGGCGGTTATATTTATCGCTCATCGAAAGCGGCGCTTAACTCGGTTGTGAAAAGCTTAAGTAATGATTTAACACCTGAAGGATTTACCGTTTTAGCGCTTCACCCTGGTTGGGTAAAAACGGCGATGGGCGGGCCAAATGCTTTGATAGATACGCAAACCTCCGCGCAAGGCCTAGCGAACGTGATAGAGCTGAGCACACCGCAGCTTTCAGGTCGATTTATTAACTACGATGGTACTGAGTTACCTTGGTAGCAGCATTAAGACACAACCATCACTAAACCAAATACCATCAAAGCCAGGCTTCATAATCGTGACTTGGTTGGCAAACATAATGTTCATCAGTGATCCACCAGCATAATTCACGCAATCTAACTTGAATTTATCTACATCCAATCCAGACTTAGGAAAAAGTAGAACAAATAAGGAGAAAGCACGATGGCAGCAGATAGGGATTTGGTTAATTTTAGCGAAGAGCACGAACTAAATTACTGCTTGAGAAGTGCTGGTAAACGCCAAACTCAAGCGAATCGAGATACATTAGTTGACTTGGGCAACCAGGTGAAAGAGGTACTGGACAAACGCGTGTTAACTCAAGGTGAAGTAAGAGGCGCGATCCAAAACCACGGTGACCTGTTCGAGTAATCTATTTTCAAGCATGCGCGGTGTTTAATTACACCGCGCTTGTCCTATGCCTGCTTACCTTTGGTTGCACGAGATTTAGTCGCGCCACCATTCTTTGAATAACTGCGCTTTTTACGTTTAAACGCAGGACGTTCCACCTTGGGTAAATGACGTAATGAATCAGGGATAGGGCCTGCTTTTACTTGTGCCATCAAGCTATCAATGCGTTGTTCCAGTGCTTGCATGAACGGCTGATATGCTTGATTTCTCTCTGCCATACCTTGTAACTGGTGCTCCCAATGAGCCGTCATATCAGGGTATGTTGAATCTTCTGGCAAGGCATGAATGAGACCTCTTCCCGCAGGAGAACTGAGAATTGACTTACCTTGACGCGTAAGCAGTTGGCGTTTGAACAGCGTGTCCAAAATACCAGCGCGAGTCGCTTCCGTGCCTAGCCCATCAGTGTCACGAAGGATTTTTTTCAGTTCTTTATCCGCAACGTAACGGGCGATCCCGGTCATCGCTTGCAACAGCGATGCTTCGGTAAAATGCTTTGGTGGCTCGGTTTTTCGGTCTTTTATTTCCCCTTCACGACAAGTTAACACGGTGCCTTCGGGTAGCGGTGGCACGGCATCAATACCTTCATCTTCCTTGTCAGTTTTGCCCATTAGCGCTTTCCAACCCGGCGAAACTAACTGACGACCTTTCGCGATAAACGTACCACCAGCGATATCGAAAACCAATTTCGCTTCTGCGTAAACCGCCGCCGGATAGAACTGCATGAGGTACTGGCGCGCAATCAATTGATACACTTTCATCTCATTGCCGGAAAGCGCATTCACATTAGCTTGCTTCGGTGTAGGGATAATCGCATGGTGCGCATCCACTTTTTTATCGTTCCAGGCTTTGGACTTTAATGTTAAGTCTGCTCCCTGAACGGCAACTTGCAACTCTTTTGCGTTATTCGCAATAGCAGTTGTCACCGTCCCTGCTTGTGAGTAGTGTTCCATCGGTAAATAGCGACAATCTGAACGCGGGTAAGTGATCAGCTTGTGCTTTTCATACAATGCCTGACAAGTATCTAGTACTTGTTGCGCACTCATACCATAGCGCTTCGCGGCATCGATCTGTAAAGCAGATAACGAATAAGGTAATGGTGCTGATTGCTTGGTTTGCTTTTGTTCCGACTCTGTCACTTTTGCGGGTTGATTTGCAATACGGTTTGCAACATTTTCTACCAACTTACGGTTTAATACTCGACCTTCTTCGTCCTGCCAAGGCTTACATGCCTCACTTGGCTTCCAACGAGCACGAATATCAAAAGTACCATTGGCATCTTGATATGGGATCAGAGCATGTAGGGTAAAATAGTCCTTCGGGACAAAGTTTTCGATTTCTTCATCACGACGCACCACTAAGCCAAGAACTGGCGTTTGCACTCGCCCTACCGAGAGAACACCTTGATACCCTGCTTTTTGACCAAGCAAGGTATAAGCACGAGACATGTTCATACCATACAGCCAATCAGCCCGAGAGCGGGCCAATGCTGAAACTGAAAGTGGGATAAACTCGCGATTACTGCGCATAGAACTGAGAGCACGTTTAACCGCAGGTAAGTTCAAGTCGGAAATCAACAAACGCTGTGTAGATTCCTTCTTGGTTTTAGATAACTTGCAATAGTCCAGAACTTCATCAACTAACAGCTGACCCTCTCGATCTGGGTCTCCTGCATGAATGACTTCGTTAGCTTCTTTGAGCAATTTACGAATCACTGTTAATTGCTTACTTGCACTTTTCCTCGGTCTGAGCTGCCATTGCTGCGGAACAATTGGTAAATCTGCCATATTCCACTTTTTATAACGCTCATCGTAAGCGTCGGGTTCGACTTGTTCGAGTAAGTGGCCGATACACCAAGTAACGATATCCCCGTTCCCACAGCGGATGAATCCTTGATCTTTCTTTTGAGGGTTTGGCAGTGCAGCGGCAATCGCACGGCCTAAACTTGGTTTTTCAGCAATAAACAGACGAGACATAACGTTTTGGAAATAAATATAATTAGGGCCACATTATCGAATGTAGCCCTAATAAATCAAGAAAAACTGTATAAATAAACAGTCAGTTTATTTAAGTTTTTAGTTATAGGAATTCAACAAACTGAGAAAGGTCACGCTCAGGAACTTTCATCGGTGTACAACCAGGCGTGCCTAAGTACAAGAAACCAACAATCTCATCGTCACCCTCTAAACCAAATGCTTGATGAACTTCTGGATGGAACATCCACTTACCTGAGCGCCAAAACCCTTGAAAGCCTTGCGCTACGGCTGCCATTTGCATCGCTTGTACAGCGCATCCCGCAGATAAGTGTTGCTCTAGTGCTGGTACTTTCTCATGTTCTGTTACTTTAGCAATCACCGTGATCACCATTGGTGCGCGAAATGGGGCATTCTTTACCTTTTCGACCACCGCTTCATCACTATTTTCAGCTTCTGCCGCTTTTACCAATATATCTGACAGTTTTTTCAAACCATCGCCCTGTGCGATAACGAAACGCCAAGGGGTTAATCCCGCATGGTCAGGCGCACGAAGGCCAGCACGAATGATGTTCTCAAGTGCTTTACCTTCTGGAGCAGGCGCGGATAACTTCGCGATAGATCGGCGATTGAGCAAAAGATCGAGAGCGTCCATGAAAGAATCCTTATTGAATATCGTTGTTATTTTGTTTACGCCACTTTAGCACAATCTGCTCCTGCGAATAACAACCGGTTTTCTGTGGGCTTGATAACGTGCTTCACTTAACATCAATCTGGGTTTAATGTTAATTTATTCGCGAAATGAATAAGTTGAACATAGGCAGGTTGATGAACAAGGACAAACAAAACAGCATTTACGAAAAGATCGTTAATGACGAAGATGCCCGTGCCTGTAAGGCGATTCCTGAATCAGCTTGTCATCAAGTTCCCGGCAACTTTCTTAAAATCATTCTCGCTCAGTTTTTAACGAAGGTCGGCGATGCGTTAATCAACCCTAAAGTCACGTTGCCGTGGATACTACAAAGTCTCGGGGCACCGGTTTATTTAATTGGTTGGCTGGTTCCTATTCGTGAGTCAGGATCCCTTATCCCACAACTTAGCATCGCGCACTACATCCGACGCATTCCAGTAAGAAAATGGGTCTGGGTAATTGGCAGCATCTTGCAGGCTCTTTCCATATTTGCAATCGGATTGGTCGCATTAACTCTAACAGGAGCAGCTGCGGGTTATGGTGTGATTGCATGTCTTGTGATCTTCAGCCTCTCACGCGGTTTAAATTCCGTCGCATCAAAAGATGTATTGGGCAAAACCATCCCTAAAAACCAACGAGGTCAAGTCAACGGCTGGTCTTCAAGCGCTGCTGGCCTGGTTACGCTGCTTTTCGCTAGCCTTCTGGCACTAGCCTGGTTATGGGACGTAGAGCCGACAGAGCGCTTTTACGGTCTGAGTTTAGGCTTAGCGGGCGTCATATGGCTCATCGCGGCATTAGTCTATGCGCGAATTAATGAGTATGCCGGTGAGGTAGACGGTGGTCGAAATGGCGTCCTCGAAGCATTTAAACAACTCGCGTTACTTAAGACAGACGTGACCTTTCGTCGATTCGTTATCACGCGGACACTATTTTTATGTTCTGCGCTGAGTGCACCGTACTACGTTGTGCTGGCACAGCAATCTCTGGGTGGACAGCTCTGGGTGCTAGCTCTCTTTATGTTTGCGAGTGGCTTAGCCTCCTTTGTGTCAGGTCCTTTCTGGGGAAGAATGTCCGATCGCTCTAGCCGCAGTGTGATGGTCATAGGCGCAATGATGAGCGCGCTACTTGGTGTTGTGTTATTTGTTTACGATACATGGGTCACCGCTAGCCAAAGCTTCCTATTCGTGATTCCTCTGCTTTACTTTTGTGTTTGTATTGCCCACGACGGAATACGAGTCGGACGAAAAACCTATTTAGTTGATATCGCAGAAGGTGACAAACGGACGAGCTATGTAGCCGTGAGTAACACAGTGGTTGGGATAATGCTGCTTCTAATGAGCTCTCTTGGTGTTATGTCGAACTTCTTGAGCCTTTCAGCTGTGGTGTTAGTGTTCTCTTTTATTACTTTTGCTGGCGTGGTAATGGCCAAACAACTGCCAGTTATCAGTGACTAGTTCTATACAAAAAAGCTGCGCTCAAAGCGCAGCTTTTATGGTAAACACACATTAAAAGGCTAGAGTTTTACCGCCAATTTAACACCTTGACGAATCGCACGCACAGCATCAAGTTCACCCGCATGGTCAGCTCCGCCAATGATATGAATCTTCTCTCCGAGTTCAGACCATTTATCTTCAAATGGACGAACAGACTCTTGCCCCGCACAAATGACGACTTTGTCCGCGTTCAATAATTGTTCTTTTCCATCTACATGAATGTGCAAACCTTGATCATCAATTTTATCGTAAGACACACCACCGACTAAATGTACGCCCCGTTTTTCAAGGGTACGTTTATGGATCCAACCTGTCGTTTTACCCGGACCTTTACCTACACGACCTTTACGACGCTGAAGTACCCAGACTTCTTTATCGCTAACCGCATCAGGGTAAGGGTATAAACCACCCGGCTGAGACATCTCCTTGTCGATTCCCCATTCATGCAACCAGTCATCCAACGTTTGTCCAACTGGCTCTGTGAGCATGGTCGCGACATCTACGCCAATGCCACCAGCACCAACGATAGCCACTTTCTCACCGACTGGCGTTTTGTCTCGAATGAGAGTTTGATAGTCGACGACTTTCTCTGGGTTATCAATTCCATCAATATTGACTTTACGTGGCTCAACACCCGATGCCATCACTATCTCATCGTACTCTGTGAGTAAGTCATAGTTCGCTTCCGTCGATAAGTGCAGATTCACGCCTGTTTCATCAATACGGTTAGCGAAATATCGTATCGTCTCTCGAAACTCTTCCTTACCAGGGATCTGCATCGCAAGACGGAACTGACCACCGATGCGGTCGTTCTTTTCGAACAAATCAACCTTATGGCCACGTTCAGCCAGTGTGGTCGCACAAGCCAAGCCCGCAGGTCCAGCACCAACAACTGCAATGTTTTTCTTTTTAAAGGCTGGTTCAACAACAATTTCGGTTTCATAGCACGCTAGAGGGTTCACTAAGCAACTGGCGCGCTTACCTTTAAACACGTTATCTAGACACGCCTGATTACAACCAATACACGTATTAATAAGCTGCGCTTTTTCCTGTTCGGCTTTAGCAACAAAGTAAGGATCGGCCAAGAATGGGCGCGCCATCGAAACCATGTCGGCATGACCTGAAGATAAAATACGTTCTGCTTCATCTGGCGTATTTATACGGTTGCAAGTGATAATAGGAACCGAAACGTGAGGTTTAACTTTTTCCGTAACCCATGTAAACGCACCGCGTGGTACTTGAGTCGCAATTGTCGGAATTCGAGCCTCATGCCAACCGATACCCGTATTAATAATCGTGACGCCAGCCTCTTCAAGTGCTTTCGCCAATTCGATAACGTCTTCAAAAGTGCTGCCCTGCTCGACAAGATCCAGCATAGAAAGACGGAAGATGATGATGAACTTGTCACCTACCGTCTTGCGTACCGCTTTAACAATTTCTAGCGGAAAACGCATACGTTTTTTATAGCTGCCACCCCATTCGTCGTAACGCATATTAGTACGTTTACATAAGAATTGGTTTATCAAGTAACCTTCCGAGCCCATTAACTCGACGCCATCATAACCAGCAAGCTGTGCTAACTCCGCACTATTAGCAAACGCGTCGATGGTTTTCTTTATCTGGCGGTCGCTCATTTCACTCGGAGCAAACTTTGCAATTGGCGCTTTAATGCCAGATGCACTTTGCGAGAATGGATGCATTGCATAACGCCCAGCATGGAGAATTTGCAACGCAATTTTACCACCGTGCTTGTGCACCGCTTCTGTCACAACTTTATGGGCTTTAGCATGTTTTGGCTTGCTGAATTCAGCACTCAACGGGTGTAAACGACCGCGTAAGTTAGGAGAAAAACCTCCGGTTACAATCAGTCCGACACCGCCTTTCGCGCGTTCTTCATAAAAAGCCGCGAGCTTCTGTAATCCTTCTTTGTGCTCTTCTAAGCCAGTGTGCATTGATCCCATCAGAACTCGGTTTCGTAATTGTGTGAAACCGAGGTCCAGTGGCTTTAATAGGTTTGGGTACATGGCAGACATCACTTAACATCCATTGTTATTATCATGGTCTGACCAGATTAAGCCTGCTCAACCAAAAAATCAAACAAGCGTTTACATTTTTGTAACACCGATCAATCTCGTGTGAAAATATGCCAATTGTTGAGTGGTCGTGATAAGCTAAAAAAATGTTATCTTTTGAGATCTTAGAGATAAGAACCCATACTTTGTTAGACTCGGCGTAACTATCTCGTTATGGAGACAAGATGAAAAAACTCTTCAAATTTATTGGTTTGATATTTAAAGGGATATGGAAAAGTATCACTTTCATCAGACTCGCACTGGCAAACCTAATTTTCTTGCTGATGATTGCCGTTTTCTACTTTGCCTTTACTTATACCGGAGACGGTCAACCTGTCGTCGAAAAAGAATCGGCATTGGTGATGAACCTTTCAGGCCCAATTGTCGAACAAAGACGTTATGTAAACCCAATGGACTCTTTTGCTGGTTCCCTTTTGGGTAATGAGCTACCGAAAGAAAACGTCCTTTTCGATATCGTTGATACTATTCGCTACGCGAAAGACGATCCTAAAGTGTCTGGATTAGTGCTAGCACTGCGAGACATGCCAGAAACAAATCTCACGAAACTACGTTACATCGCGAAAGCGTTGAACGAATTTAAAGCATCAGGCAAACCCGTTTACGCCGTAGGTGATTTCTACAACCAAAGCCAATATTACTTGGCAAGTTACGCCGATAAAGTTTATCTGGCACCTGATGGTGGTGTATTGATTAAAGGTTACAGCGCTTACTCAATGTACTACAAAACGTTACTTGAAAAGCTTGACGTTTCTACTCATGTTTTTCGCGTAGGTACTTATAAATCCGCTATCGAACCTTTTATTCGTGATGACATGTCCGATGCGGCGAAAGAGTCAGCAACACGTTGGGTTACTCAATTATGGAGTGCTTTTGTTGATGACGTAACAACAAACCGAAACATTGATGCGAAAGTGCTTAATCCAACCATGGATGAGCTGATTAACGAGATGAAGTCTGTAAATGGCGATATTGCTCAGCTCGCAGTCAAATTGGGGCTAGTGGATGAACTCGCGACACGCCAAGACATTCGCACTCTATTTGCAAAACAGTTTGGTAGCGACGGCAAAGACAGCTACAACGCGATTGGTTACTACGACTACCTTGCAACGATTCGTCCCGATTACACACTACCTCAACACGACATCGCCGTTGTTCTAGCCAGTGGCGCGATTATGGACGGTCAACAACCTCGCGGAACTGTTGGTGGTGACACGGTCGCAAGCTTGCTGCGTCAAGCACGCAATGATGAAAAAGTGAAAGCGGTCGTGTTACGAGTAGATAGTCCAGGAGGCAGTGCCTTTGCTTCTGAAGTGATTCGTAACGAAGTAGAAGCTCTGAAGCAAGCAGGTAAGCCGGTTGTTGTATCCATGTCGAGTTTGGCCGCTTCTGGTGGTTATTGGATTTCAATGAGCGCAGACAAAATCGTTGCTCAGCCAACAACCCTGACGGGCTCCATTGGTATATTTAGTGTCATCACCACGTTTGAAAAAGGCTTTAGCAAGTTAGGTATTAATACTGATGGCGTTGGCACATCGCCGTTCTCAGGTGACGGTATTACCACTGGCCTTTCTGAGGGCGCGTCTCAAGTGTTCCAGTTAGGTATCGAGCACGGTTACAAGCGCTTTATTTCTCTAGTTGGCGAGAATCGCGATATGTCTCTAGAGGAAGTTGACAAAGTTGCTCAAGGTCGAGTTTGGACTGGCCAAGATGCACTATCCTTTGGTCTTGTCGATCAAATGGGTGACTTTGATGATGCTGTAGAGCTAGCGGCGAAACTAGCGAACGTGACCGATTATGGCATTTACTGGGTAGAAGAGCCTCTTTCACCTACTGAACTATTTCTACAAGAGTTTATGAAACAGGTGAAAGTCTCTCTAGGTATTGATGCAACAAGCTTGCTACCAAAAAGTCTTCAACCCGTAGCTCAACAATTCGAACAAGACGCAAGCTTGCTCCAAAGCTTCAACGATCCTAAAGGTCAATACGCATTTTGTTTGAACTGCCAAGTGCAGTAGTTTTTCCATCAATATTACAAAGGGCACTTCTACTTGAAGTGCCCTTTTTATTAGGCTTTGCATCTCCTCAGATGACTTTCTGATGCTGTGCGTATAGCCTCGCATCTCAAGGTTATTTAGGTATATAATCCCCGCCTCTGTTCCCCTACACGAAAGAAAAAACGATGACTAGAAAACACATCTACATCGCTTACACCGGTGGTACCATCGGAATGCAAAAATCCGACCACGGCTATGTGCCTGTTGCTGGCTTTATGGAAAAGCAATTAGCAAGCATGCCCGAATTCCATCGTCCTGAAATGCCGGATTACACCATCCACGAATACGACCCTCTGATTGACTCATCAGATATGACACCTGCTGACTGGCAGCAGATTGCGAATGATATTCGTGACAACTATGACAAATACGATGGTTTCGTTATCCTACATGGTACTGACACCATGGCGTACACAGCGTCCGCATTGTCTTTCATGCTTGAAAACCTTGGTAAGCCAGTGATTGTAACGGGTTCACAAATCCCTCTCGCAGAGCTGCGTTCTGACGGCCAAGCAAACCTGTTAAACGCGCTACATATTGCGGCAAACTACCCGATCAACGAAGTAACTTTGTTCTTCAATAATCAATTGATGCGTGGTAACCGCAGCACAAAATCTCATGCAGACGGTTT
Source organism: Vibrio sp. 1167 (assembly GCF_033340375.1). Classification (NCBI taxonomy): domain Bacteria; kingdom Pseudomonadati; phylum Pseudomonadota; class Gammaproteobacteria; order Vibrionales; family Vibrionaceae; genus Vibrio; species Vibrio sp. 1167. Next base: position 54,445 of record NZ_JAWOWK010000004.1, read on the forward strand.
TAATGCCTTTACTTCACCAAACCTTCCTCCACTATTGGAAGCTGGGATCAATATTCAAGTTAGCAACAGCGTAACCGTTGGTGCACAACCAGAAGGTGAGTTTAAGGTTCACAACATCACGCCACAACCAATCGGTGTGATCACCATGTACCCTGGTATTTCACACGAAGTTATCCGCAACACGCTTCGTCAGCCCGTGAATGCGATGATTCTTCTGACTTTTGGTGTCGGCAATGCTCCTCAAAACCCTGAGCTGCTTGGTCACCTGAAAGAAGCCTCTGAGCGCGGCGTTATTGTCGTAAACCTAACTCAGTGTTTGGCAGGTAAAGTGAATATGGGCGGATATGCCACAGGTTGTGCGCTCGCAGACTCTGGTGTTATCAGTGGCTTTGACATGACGCCCGAAGCGGCGCTGGCAAAACTACACTACCTTCTAAGCCAAAACCTTTCTTACGAAGAAGTAAAAGAGAGAATGCAACAAGTACTGCGTGGTGAAATGAGCCTGTAAGTTCAAGCTTTCTGCGATCTAAAAAGCCCAATACAATTTGGGCTTTTTTCTTTCAAAATCAATATAATAAAATTTTGAGAAATAAGGCGTAAGGATTAATCAATGTTCGGATTGACACGAACAATATCGCTCTCTTCTCCGCTGAATTGTTTTTTAAGCTCTTGTTTTGATTTAAAACTGATTTCACCACCGGCTGCAACCGTCATATGCTGCGCATCAGTATTATGTTTTGATTGATACAACATCACAGCTTGCATACACGAATCTCGCTGCTCTTTAGAAAGTGTTGTACCCTCAGGCCATCTTCCCGTTTCTACTGCATAGACTAAGCGATCATAAACTTCTGGAGTCATCGCTTGTAATAGTTGTTCTGCGTCCATAGTGTACCTTCTTATTACATTCTATTTACAGAACATAACGGGTTAAGAAACTGAGTCAAGAATACGAAAATGAATTGGTGTAACGGATCACAAGCAAAGCCATGAAAAGAACAAACTGGTTACTTCTCAGCCTCGCATGTTTTGTGCTATCGGGCTGTTTTGAAGGTAACGTGACAACCGAAGAGTTGTGCCAAAAAACACCAGAACTGCGTTGCGAGCAGCTCAATATGGATGACGGCCAATGTCGAATTCCAAGAACAAATTTGGTTTGGCATCGGTTTGAGCAATTGAAAAACCCATCGGAAGCAAACCAAATCATCGAATACGGTCTGGTCGCTGAATATAGGAAATGCTTAGAACTCGCCTCCCAGATCACCCCTATTGATCAAAGTGCTCTCAAAAGACAACGCTTTAATGCATTGGTAAACAGTATTGATGAGCTAGAGCGCATCGTAAACGAGTTAAAAGGCTCAGAAGACCCGGCTACTTTGTATTTCTTATGGTCTCAAACGGGAGATACTCAAGCTCGGCGCGCATTTTTACAAATGGAAGGGTCTCCCCAATTAAATAATGCTGAGATGCAATATGCATTAGCCACTTTTTATACCAACCGAGATACCAAGAAAACCCTGGAGCTTCTTAATAACGCGTTGTCTTTATCTGATGAAGACAACATCAATCCGGTCATTCTCAAGTCAATGGCAAGTATTCATCAGGGGCTTGGAGACAAAGAGCAAGCGTATCTATGGGCAATGGTCGCGAAGAGATTCGACGTACCGCTTGCTGATGAAAAGCAGCTCCAACGTATGTTCAATTTCAGTCATCCAGAGCGATATAAGCAGTTGGATGAATTAGCCGAATCGGTGGCGAAAGCCATAGAGAAAGGTATCTATTCCCCAGCAATGATACCCAGTGAGATATAAACGAAAAACTCCCGCAATGAGCGGGAGTTTTTATTTAAGTCGAGCGACACTCAGATCACTGTTGAGCATGAATCATCCTGAAAGGATAAAACAATCTCGAGCACAATTTTGTCGTTATTATTCTGATTTGTTGAAAATTAACGACACAGAATTAACACAAAAACGCTCTCCTGTGGTCTGTGGGCCATCTTCAAAAACGTGCCCTAGATGGCTATCACACGTTGCACAACGAATCTCTGTACGTACCATTCCGTGACTTAGATCTTCTAAATAACGCACCGCTTGATCGTTGATAGGCGCATCAAAACTTGGCCATCCGCAGCCAGAGTCATACTTGTTATCAGAGACAAAGAGAGGGGCATTACAACAAGTACAAGCATAAACACCAGTTTCCTTATTATGCAGTAGCTTACCGCTGAAAGGAGGCTCTGTACCTTGCTCTCGGCAAACACGGAACTCTTCATCAGACAGTTGCTCACGCCACTGTTCATCTGACTTCGTCACTTTTTTCCCGCTTTGTTCCACGACTTTCGGCTCCTTATTTACTGTTCTTGGTATTGACTTTTTTAGCAAAAAACTTGCTTCTCTTAACAGTTGTAGCACATACTTTCTCACCAGGACACCATGCGTAATTAATTTGATAAGAGCACTTATCTCACCAGTTATATTACGCCAACTGGGCTACAGAAGAATCAGTTAAAAGTTTAAAAAACGTACATTTGCAAAGAATTGTTAAAAAAAGCGTCGCTTTTTTTTGACTTTAAACAAGTTAAGTCCGATTATCACTTGCAGATGTTTACTGGATTCTGTAATTTTACTACCAGTTATCTTTAATCAGAAATTAAGTTGTGGAGCAACTATAATGACTATCAAAGTAGGTATTAACGGTTTTGGCCGTATCGGTCGTTTCGTATTCCGTGCAGCGCAAGAGCGCAACGACATCGAAGTAGTAGGTATTAACGACCTTATCGATGTAGATTACATGGCATACATGCTTAAGTATGACTCAACTCACGGCCGTTTCAACGGTACTGTTGAAGTTGAAGGCGGTAACCTAATCGTTAACGGTAAAACTGTACGTGTTACTGCAGAGCGCAACCCTGAAGACCTAAAATGGGACGAAATCGGTGTTGACGTTGTAGCTGAAGCAACTGGTCTTTTCCTAACTGACGAGACTGCACGTAAGCACATCACTGCTGGCGCGAAAAAAGTTGTACTAACTGGTCCTTCTAAAGACGCTACTCCAATGTTCGTTAACGGCGTAAACTTCGACACTTACGCTGGTCAAGACATCGTTTCTAACGCTTCTTGTACTACTAACTGTCTAGCGCCTATCGCTAAAGTTCTTAACGACAAGTTCGGTATCGAATCTGGTCTTATGACTACAGTTCACGCAACTACAGCAACTCAAAAAACTGTAGATGGTCCTTCTGCTAAAGACTGGCGCGGTGGTCGTGGTGCTTCTCAAAACATCATCCCATCTTCAACTGGTGCTGCTAAAGCTGTAGGCGTTGTACTTCCAGAAGTAAACGGCAAACTAACTGGTATGGCTTTCCGCGTACCAACTGCTAACGTTTCTGTAGTTGACCTAACTGTTAACCTAGTTAACGGTGCTTCTTACGAAGACATCTGTAAAGCGATGAAAGAAGCTTCTGAAGGCGAACTAAAAGGCGTTCTAGGCTACACTGAAGATGCAGTTGTATCTCAAGACTTCATCGGCGAAGTTTGCACTTCAGTATTCGATGCTAAAGCTGGTATCGCGCTAACTGACAAATTCGTTAAGGTTGTATCTTGGTACGACAACGAAATCGGTTACTCAAACAAAGTTCTAGACCTAATCGCTCACATCTCTAAGTAATTAGAAAGTTAGCAATTAGCGAATAACTTCGTTAAAGAAAAGGCGGCTCTAGAGTCGCCTTTTTTGTATCTGGAATTTGAGAGAATGCAGGCTCGATGTTGCATTTAATGTGCGAAGCGCGTCTAAAAGCTCTCCCCAGCGATAGGAAACTACACATGGATTTAAAAACTCTCCCAGCCCTAACGGTGCTATCTGATAACGTCACTATCGTTGAAGTTGATCAGATAAAAATCGTCCGCGTGATTCATGACAAAGCAACGGCAGGCATCTCGCTACACGGTGGTCATGTCGTGTCGTTCACGCCTAAAGGTCAAGAAGATCTGATCTGGATGAGCGAAAAAGCTGTCTTCGATGGTAAAGCTGCTCTTCGCGGTGGTATTCCGGTTTGTTGGCCTTGGTTTGGGCGTATTGCTGCTCCAGCTCACGGCTTTGCCCGCACCGCAGAATGGGAGTTGGTTGAACATCGTGAGAACCATAACGGTGTGATTGTTGAACTTGCTCTGTTCCCGACAGAAGAAATCCACGATATTTGGCCCCATATGTTTGACGCTCGTTTGGTGATTGAAGTGGGCGATGAGCTAAAAGTGACGCTCAAAGTCATGAACATTGATGACGAGGCTTGGACCTTCTCTGGCGCATTACATACTTACCTAAACGTTGGAGACATTAAGCAAGCACAAACGACAGGCATGGGTGCCGAGTACATTGATAGCTTGAAAACTGATGCGGTATGCCAAGGTGGTAATGTTCTACAACTAACTGACACCATTGATCGCGTTTACACGCAACCAGAAGCGAAAATTTTGGTAAAAGACCCGGTATTGGATCGTACGCTAAGCGTACACAACCAAGGCCACAACTCAGCAGTATTATGGAACCCTTGGGCAGAAGGTGCGCAAAGCATGGGTGACATGGCTGACGATGGTTATCAAACCATGTTGTGTGTGGAGTCTGCTGTTCATGCACCAAGTATTGAGCAAGGTCAAACCCTCCAACCAGGTGAGACACATGAACTTGTCACTGTCATTTCAGCGCAGTAAGAATCACCATATAAAGGCCGGGATACCCGGCTTTTTTTGTAATAAAAGCTCTGCCTAGATGGTCCTATCTTTACTAACTTATTGGTTACTGGTCACTTTTGACGGTTTCATTAATAAATATCAAAAAAATTGATCATATAAACCGATAGCATACCGATACAAAACTCATAAATAATAAAAATATCAGGAATTAGTCTATGTTAGAGAGATACCGAAATCAAAGTGTCGGATTCCAGTTGAAACTGGTGATCACTTTGTGTCTATTCATTGCTTTCAGCAGTATTGCAGCGCTTGTTTACCGCAACGCTTCCGATGTTCTATTGGAAAGCACACTGAAAGAACACCAATCTAAAGTAGAATCAATGGCAAAAACCATTGCTGGCCAATTCGATGCTTACCTGCACACCGCTAAAGTCCTCGAATCTACTTTTCGCAATGGCTACCTTGCCGGTGTCTATGTCGAAAATTACACGGTTGACTTCATGGGACATGAAGTACCAAACATCACTCAATACAGTGAAAGCTTAATTAATGACACCAAGTTGGTCGACAGTTTCACACGTGATACCGGCGCTATAGCAACGCTATTCGCACCATTGGGTGACGACTTTATTCGGGTGTCCACCTCCCTAAAAGATCCACAAGGTCAGCGAGCGGTCGGAACCACGCTAGGCATCAACCATCCTGGTTATCAGCAACTTAAAGCAGGACAACCGTATTACGCTCAAATTAAATTGTATGGCGAGCGCTACATTACCTACTATGCCCCAATCAAAGATGCGACAGGAAAGGTAGCAGGCCTATCGTTTATTGGCTTACCAGTAGACCAAGCGACACAAACCTTATTCGATGCACTCGAAGAGATAAAATGGGGCGACACTGGTTACACCATTATCGTTGATAACGACGAAAACAATCTTGGTAAATACCTACTTCATCCAGCAAAAAGCGGCTCAGATTCGTCAATACTAGAAGTCGCCGACTACAATGGTCACAAGCCTTTTGGCCAGATTTTCGAACAATCTAGTGGATTAATTCGCTACCCTTTCGAGTTCCAAGGTAACGTAGGCGAAAAGTATCTTGTCTACACAGAGGTTCCAGGTTGGAACTGGAAACTGCTAGGCGGTACGTTTATCAAAGAAGTTACAAAAGGTAGCGACACGCTTCTCACACTCATTGCCATCATTTCTTCGGTAGCGGCAATCATTACTTTTGTTGTACTGACACTTTTCTTGAATCACAGCTTACAACCTCTCACGACTCTAAACTCATACATGACTCGCTTAGCCGGCGGCGAAGTCAGCTTGAGCATCCCAGCGTCTCGTAAAGCATCAAAGAATGAAATTACGAACCTGAGCTCGGGTGTCGCCAGTATGGCAAGTCAGCTCAATGAACTCGTTGGTAAGATCCGTTCAACAAGCGACTTAGTGGAGAGCAACTCCACCAGCGTTGCCAACGATGCACATAGCAATTTGACCCAAGCCGACCGACAACAACAAGAAGTCGAGCAAGTTGTGACAGCGATTGAAGAAATGGCCTCTTCCGCTCAATCTGTCGCACAACAAGTCGAAAGCATTGCGGAAAACGTACGCTCAGCAAATACCGATAGCCAGTCTGGTCTCGCGATTGTTGAAGGCGTATGTATCGACGTTGCTCAACTTAACGATCAATTGGATCAATCAGCAACGGCTATCGAGCAAGTAAATCGCGATAGCGAGAGTATTCAAACCGTCACTAAAATGATTGATGAAATTGCTGAGCAAACCAATTTACTTGCCTTGAATGCCGCCATTGAAGCAGCACGAGCAGGTGAACAAGGTCGTGGCTTCGCAGTTGTAGCAGATGAAGTGCGCACACTTGCGCACCGAACCCAAAGCTCAGTTCAGGATGTCGTGGAAATTATCGAGAAACTAAAAGGGTCGACTCATAATGCAGTTAATATGATGACAGACAGCCAACGCAGTGCAAACCAGGTCTTGGACAAAGCACAAGACGCGGGCACAGCATTAGAAGCCATCGCAGTACAAGTGCAGTCGATAGCCTCTCAAGCCGACGCCATTGCAGCGACTTCAGAAGAACAAGCTCAAGTTTCACAAGAAATTGCAGCAAATGCCCATTCTATCAGTGAACTTAACCGAGAAAGCCGCAACACGAGCGCAAAAACCTCGCAAAGTGCCATTGAACTTCAACAACAAGCACGAAACTTGAAAGAGCAAGTCGACTTCTTCCACTAATACTTAATAAGAGCCGACCCAGTCGGCTCTTTTTGTTTCACTTGAGACCATGCTTTTTGATAGAATTTGCCGCCCTACTTTCTGTTCGAGATCGTCATGAACTATCAATGCCCTCTATGCCACCAAGCTCTAGCGTTAAATGAAAAAACGTTTAAGTGCGAAAACAATCATCAGTTTGACTTAGCAAAAGAAGGCTACGTTAACTTGATGCCAGCGCACCACAAACGTTCTAAAGATCCTGGTGACAACAAAGAGATGATGCAAGCTCGTCGTCGATTCCTCGAAGGAGATTACTACAACCCAATGCGCCAAGAAGTGGCGCAGCTGTGTGCAACATACACTGAGGGGAGCACCCATCAATTATTAGATATTGGTTGTGGTGAAGGTTACTACACAGATCAAGTACAAAAGACGATAGAAACACAAGCGAACCATGCCACGATTTATGGCTTAGACATTTCCAAAGTTGCCATTCGTTACGCGGCGAAGCGTTACACGCACTGCAACTTTAGTGTGGCTTCTAGTCACCGACTTCCCTTCGCAAATGAATCCTTAGATGCCATTTTGCGCATTTATGCCCCGTGTAAAGCTGAGGAGCTGCAGCGCGTTGTAAAAAACGACGGCGTTGTTGTCACGGTTACTCCTGCTAGCCGCCACTTATACCAACTGCGTGAGCGCATTTATCAAGAAGTTCGTCTTCACAATGAAGAACCAGAACATATTGAAGGGTTTGAATTAGAGCACCAGCAGCATCTTAACTATGTTATGGACTTGAAAAACGGAGCCGCAATCGATTTATTGCAAATGACGCCATTCGCATGGAAAGCAACCGATGCTCTTCGTGAAGAGTTGAAATCCGCTACACTTTTCCAATGTGAGGCTGATTTTATGTTGCGTGTATATCGCAAAAAAACACTCAATTAATAAGTCAAAAAAAACAACAAACGCAAATAGTTATCATTTATATTGATTCATTGCTCAGCCTCCATTAATATCATCCGGACATTTTTGGAGGCTTTTCAATGCGCTTTTCTACTTTGAGCTTGCTCTTTGCAGGCTTACTTACTGGTTGCTCTTCATATACGCAAACCAACTCTCACGCAACCTCAGCGGAAGTCACTAGTTTTTACGACTACCAACTATACACCCCTTCTGGCGAGCATATCGCTCTAAGCAAACTGCCAATTGAGCTGCAACAAGCAGATGTCATTCTTATTGGTGAATGGCACACACACGCCGGCGTTCATCGCTTTCAAACCGATATGCTCAAACAACTTACGTCCTACGACCGCTCACTCGCGTTATCTATGGAACAATTTACCCGCGACAAACAACCTGTTGTTGACGCTTACCTACGTGGGGAGATCGGCGAACAGTACTTAATGAAACAAGCCAACGCTTGGCCCAATTATGAAAGCGACTATCGCCCTCTCGTGGAGTTTGCTAAGCAGAAAAATCTCCCGGTCATTGCAGCAAATGCACCAAAGAGCATTGTTCGATGCATTGGTCGACAAGGGCTAGATTACATTAACAAGCTCGATGATGATCAGCGAATGTTCATTGCACAAGCCATCAACACTGGTAGTAGTCCGTACAAAGAAAAGTTCATGGCATCCATGCATCACGGTAAGCCAGAGCAGACGGAAAAACAGTTTGCAGCTCAAGTTACTTGGGATGAAACTATGGCGGAATCTATCGTTAGCTACCTAGACGACAACCCAGGCGCTCAGATTGTCCATGTTGCGGGCAAGTTTCACACCGAGCAAGGGTTGGGTACGGCAGCATCAATCTTAAGCCGCAACCCGAGCTTAAAAGTGGTTGTAATTAGCCCAACAGATAACGTGCTTTCTGATAATACAGACTATCAGTTAGAGGTTCTCGCACCACCAGTACGGTATGTACAAGATGCTCACCGCATGGCGGCATATCAACATCTAACTAAACGCAATAACGATCTTCAATGTAAGTAGCTGGTCTTCAATTTAAGTTACTACCTTGTCGTTGCGTTGCATCATCACACCGCTCCGAGTTCATAGAGTGACAACGGTCTGCTTCCTGCTGGTCTATTTTTTGCTAAAGATCACCAATAGAAACTAGAAGCGGCAAAAGCAGACCTGTTTTTATCCAAATAGCTTCAGAAATAAACTTTGCCGCCGATAAAAATATAACTGCTTTTTACCCGCACTCAGTGACCGAGTGTCGATGTTCCAAGGAGTATTCGATGAATCCAGTAGGAAGCACTTCTGTTAATAGCTATGCCAAACAATCTGTCGCCTCTAAACAAGCAAGTATTGCACAAGAAGAAACTAGTGCTTCGCCGCTGAAAGTCGAACACAATAAGGTGACGCTTTCGACCGAAGGCAAAGCGCTACTTGCCGCTCTGCAACAAATCGAGCACGACAGCAAGAAAATAGAAGCAGAAGATAAATCTGTTGGTGAAAAGGTCGAATCTTTCACGCATGGTGCTCTTGGCATGGATCACCCCGATAAAATCGAGAAAGAAGAGGATGGCTCATATTCTGCGGGTCAATACCTTTCTGCGGCACTTACCGTTGGTGGCATCATACTGGCATTAGTCTGATAACCAGTCTGATAATCGTCACGACAACAAATCCTATTTGAACCAAACACTTACTGCAGCCCATAATTTAATAAGCCAAAGAACGATATGATGCAAACGTAAGTGAATTCGACCGCTCTTGTGGCCCGATAATACATGCTCGTTTATTGCTCCCTAAACTAGGTTTCTTGTGAAGGCACTGAATGGATAACTTTAGTCCATGCTTTCAACTCCTAAGCGTAATCCAAGCCCACGTTTGTGGGCTTTCTTCTTTCCAAACTAACGAACGTTAGAGAGCGACTCATTTTTTCTGCAAAACCAAACAAAAACGACAATTTGGTTAAACTTTTATTACCGACACAAAACCTTCATAAATCATTGCTTTAATGCCTGCGCTTTCAATAAACAAGGAAAATATAATGAAGCGCTTAGTATCTCCAATCGTTACGGCAGTGGCTGCATCTACCCTCTCTTTCAACGCACTCTCAGCTGAAATCAAAAACGTCATTTTGATGATCGGCGACGGCATGGGTCCTCAACAAGTTGGTTTACTCGAGACCTACGCAAAACACGCACCTAACTCGGTTTACAAAGGCGAAAGCACAGCGTTATACAAACTCGCTCAAGAAGGTGTGATTGGATCATCACTGACCAATCCAGAAGACGCAATTGTCGTCGACTCTGCGTGCTCAGCTACGATGCTAGCGACAGGAATCCCTACCGCTTCTGAAGTCATTGGCATTGATAGCCAAGGCAACCATGTCGAAACTATTTTGGAAAAAGCCAAAAGTAAAGGTAAAGCAACTGGGCTCGTCTCTGATACGCGTATGACCCACGCAACGCCAGCAGCATTTGCCGCTCATCAACCACATCGCTCCCTAGAAAACAGTATTGCGGCGGATATGCTCGAAACAGGCGTAGACGTGATGATGTCTGGGGGACTTCGTCATTGGATTCCAAAGTCGACAAACGACAAGGGAGAGACATACGAGCAACTTGAAAAGCTCACTCAAGGTAATGTCTACCTAAAATCGAAACGCAAAGACGAACGCAACTTGCTTGCCGAAGCGCAAGACCAAGGCTATAGCTTAGCTTTCAGCCGCGATATGCTCACACAAGCTAAAGGTGACAAATTACTTGGACTTTTTGCTTACTCGGGCATGAACGATGGTATTGCCTACAGTCAAAGCAAAAACGATCCAAAACGCACGCAGCCATCGCTGAAAGAAATGACCACCAAAGCAATCGACATTCTTTCAAAAGACAAAGACGGTTTTTTCTTGATGGTTGAAGGCGGTCAAATTGACTGGGCTGGCCACAGTAACGATGCAGGTACGATGCTGCATGAAATGCTTAAATTCGATGAAGCGGTAAACTCAGTTTATGAGTGGGCAAAAGGCCGTGATGACACCCTGATCATTGTTACTGCTGACCACGAAACCGGCTCTTTTGGCTTTAGCTACTCATCAGCAAACTTGCCTAAACCACAAAAACGCGACGGCGAAGCATTCAAAAATCAGGATTACGCGCCAAACTTCAACTTTGGTCAGTTCGAGATCCTCGATGGTTTATACAACCAAAAGAAAAGTTACTACGGCATGATCAGTGAATTCCAAGCGCTTGATAAGAAAGAGCAAACTCCAGAGAAGTTTGCGGAAGTCGTGAACGCAAATAGCGATTTTTCGATTACGCCTGAGCAAGCAGAACGCGTGTTAGCAAGTAAACCAAATCCATACCGACTCGCTGGACACAAATACTTAAGCGAAGAGAACGTACCGACAATCAATGACTTTGATGCTTTCTTTCCTTACAACGACCGTGGCAACTTGCTAGCGCGTGAGCATGCAACAAAACAAAACACAGTATGGGGGACGGGTACTCATACGCATACTCCTGTCAACGTATTTGCTTGGGGACCTGCAGAAACTATCCTTCCGGTATCAAAAATCATGCACCACTCGCAACTAGGCGAGTACTTGAAGCAACAAATTAAATAATCAACTTGCACTTACTTCACAACTCGTGATGTTTCAACGCTCTCGCAAGGGAGCGTTTTTTTATGCATGAAAACAGTTGACGTTTTAAATCGTACACCACAATAATTATGGGTCTTTAATTATATGAATAAAGAAAATGTGCGAAATCTTTGCTAAGCAACCCCAAGACAACTATCAGTTCATCACCCGCTCTATCCGTATTGATGGTCACGCGACCAGTGTAAAACTTGAAGCGAGCTTTTGGACAATTCTTGAGGAAATCGCTAGTGCTCAAAACATGACGGTTCCTAAATTCATAAGCACTGTTTATCAAGAAGCACTCGAATACAATGGTGAAGTGAACAACTTTGCCTCCTTACTCAGATGCGCCTGCCTCACGTACGCTCGCCAACCTCAAGAGACCACTCGTCAAGCACTTGCGCAACTTAACAGTTAATAGCAACCAACCGACCAATAACCATCCTAAGCTATGTATCCGTATTATAACCCCTTGAGCATCTTCTAATTTGTCGTACTAGAGTACTACCCAGACTCCTTTTGAAATCGCTAACCTATGCGGACTATCAAGGAGTACCCATGACAAAAATGATTCACACCATGATCCGAGTAAGTGATCTGGACCGCTCTCTACAATTTTACTGTGACGTACTTGAACTAGAAGTCGCTGATCAATACATCTTTGATGGCTTTTCTCTAACCTATCTAGCCAACCAAGAAACTGGCTTTGAATTGGAACTGACGCACAATCACGACCAAAGTGAGCCCTACACTCACGGCTCAGGCTACGGCCACCTTGCCGTCAGCGTGGAGGACATTGAACAAGCCCACAAACGCATTAAATCTCTAGGCATTGAAACTGGTGACATCAAAGCCTTTGACCATCAACAAAAGCATTTAGCAACGTTCTTTTTTGTAACCGACCCTGATGGTTACAAAATTGAGTTCCTGCAACGCCAAGGGCGTTACCTATAACAAAAAGAGTAAACATTATGATGCACTTGACGGCTACCTTTCATGCACAACCGGGAAAAGAACAAGAGTTGAAAGAGGTACTTACCCAAGCGCTTGAACCTACTCGCAATGAAGAAGGTTGCGTTCGTTATCAATTGTTCCAAGATAAAGACAATGCATGCCACTTCGTTTTTCAGGAGCAATTTAAAAACCAACAAGCATTTGAGCTTCATGGTAAAACAGAACACTTTGTTCTTTTGATTAGCCAGATCGACAACTTGTTAGAATGCGAGCCGAAACTGGTGTTCTTCGACGAACTGTAACAATAACGCTAACCGAAGATCAAAAAAGGCACTCTACCTAGAGTGCCTTTCACTTGTTAGGACCTGTGATTAAGCGTCTTGCTTCTCCACCATATGCAAATGCACATCTTGTTGTGGGAAAGGAATCGAAATACCTTCTCGGTCGAAGCGTAGTTTCACTTCTTTTGTCACATCCCAGTATACATCCCAGTAATCATCCGTTTTTACCCAAGGACGCACAATAAAATCTACAGAAGACGTATTTAATGTATGAACTTTGATCATTGGCTCTGGAGTGCGAAGTACCGAAGGGTGAGAGGTAATGATATCAGACAATACTGACTCCGCTTTTAAGAGGTCATCCGCATAGCCAATGCCAAACACCATATCCACGCGGCGAATGCGTTCATGCGTGACGTTCTTAATAACATCTCCCCAGATTTTGCTGTTAGGAACAATAATAATTTGGTTATCAAACGTACGGATTGTGGTGTTCACCAAACTCATATGGCTTACCTTGCCATCCACACCGCCAGCATACACAAAATCACCAACATCAAATGGGCGATAAATAAGCAGCATCATACCCGCCGCGAAGTTGGATAACGTGTCTTGCAACGCGAAACCAATAATCACACCAGCAATACCGAAACCGGTTAGGATTGGCGCTAGGTTCAAACCAAGCTGAGATAAGCCCACCATGATACCGATCACCCACACGAATTTGCCGGACATCGAGATAAAGAAGTCCTGCATCAAGTGGGAAAGTTTTAAGTTTTTCGATGCAACTGCTTTACGGACGACTTTGCGAGTTAACTTAGCCAGTCCGCGAGCGATCAATAAAATCAGCGCAAAAACAAACAACTGGAAGATATGCTGCGGTGCATTCTCGGCAAACCAATCCAGTGCCGAGTTGGACCAGTGACTCAGTATTGACCACACAACTTTGGTATTCAGTAAATCATGGGTGATATTACCCGTCACTTCAAAAATTTGGCGTTTGTATTCAGACGTTTCTAAACCGACTTTATCACCAATTGAAATCAGGTTGCGTAAGCTTTCTGTCGCAATATTTAGCCTTTGTTTAGTAATGAGCTGACTAAGTTGCAACGACGCTTTTTCCGACTCTGGGCTAGACGAAAGTTGGGAGCCAATGATCTCACTTTGCTGACTCAAGTACTCAATTGAAGCAGACAGTAAGCGCATACGTTTATCAATTTTATCTTTTAGTTCCGCTTCTGCGCGCTCGTTTTGGGCCCCTAGCTCCTTCAACCAAGCGAGATTTTGCCAGCTCGAATCGAAGCTAACATCAAGATAAGGCTGTAGCTCTCGATAATCATTAACAAGAGCAAGCTTCTCTTCATCCTTAGCCTTATTTAAATCCTCGACGACTTTCTTTATTTTTTCCGATAGATAGTTCGTCGCATCCTCAGAGTATTGTTCTTGTTTTTTAACTAGCAAGATCAGCTTGTCGCGAGAGATAGTTTCACGTTCAATCGCTGACGCTAACTGGCTTCTTAATTCTTCATTCTTTTGGAATAGTTGCAGTTGAAGGGCATCACGCTCGTCGCCACTCGCTTGCGAGAGGCTTTGGGATAAATCCACAATCTCTCGGTTCAAGTTGTCAATCGAGATTTCGGCAGCAGAAGGCTCTTGGATATCGTCAGTAGCAGTCGCATGAACAGCCATTGGGGAGAACATAATGACGGCAAGTGCGAATAATGTCACCCAAGATGTCAGGCGCAGTTTCTGGGGGAAATGAAACGTCATGTTTACCTCATAGGGAACAATCCTGATCAAAACAATCAGGAATAGAAGTGTAAAGCGTTGAAATCATACTCCTAAGTTTACAACACTAAATAATAAACTGAGCAGCATTTCGTTAGCGAGACGTCAAAGTTGGGAGCCCCAATAGCAAACAAGCCTTTCATTTAATCAATGAAAGGCTTGTTTGTATTCGACTAAGGACGGTTGGGATGATTTAAAATATGGTCTTCCCAATCCACCACATCAATCTCGTAAACAACTTTGTTACGGACACTTTCCCCTGCCGCATGCATTGCGGACTTAGAGCCTGTAATCAGCGGATGCCATTCTGGTAAAGGCTGCTTTTCAGCCAACAGACGGTAAGCGCACGTGTGTGGCAGCCAAGTAAAATCGTCGATGTCTTCTCGGGTCAGCTTGGTGCACTCTTCACCCGAAGTGAAACGGTTTGGGTAATCCTTACATGAACACGTTTTACTGCTCAGCCAGCTACAAGCCACATTGGTATAGTAGATTTCATCGGTATCTTCATCCATAAGCTTATGCAAACAACATTTGCCACAACCATCACAGAGAGATTCCCATTCCTCTTCTGTCATCTGCTCTAACGATTTACTTTGCCAAAATGGAGTGCTCATACTTCAGGTCTCACCAAGGGAATTTAGGGGGCGATTTATACTCTTCTCAACGCAAAAGTTCAAGTTTTGAGAAGATCTTGCATCCTTCCCACATAACGGTGGAGATATTCAACTACTTTCGTTTTACTGTTCTATCCTTAAACAAGTTTCCATTACTCAATTGATCAAGAAGGCATTAAGGAGTTTTCATGGGTATTATTTCTTGGATTATTTTGGGCTTAATCGCCGGCGCACTTGCTAAATGGCTCATGCCAGGAAAAGATGGGGGCGGTTGGATTGCAACAATGTTACTTGGTATTGCAGGGGCATTTGTAGGTGGCTTCCTTGGCGGCATTCTCGGTTTCGGCGGAGCCACTGGCGTCAACATTGGTAGTATCATTACCGCAACACTAGGCGCATTTATTCTGTTGTTTGTTTATAACCGTTTCTTAAAATAATCACGATGATTTAAAAGCAAAAAACCAAAAAGGGAGCGTAATGTTAAGCGCGCCCTTTTATTTTTTTCTTTCTTCACTCTTCCAATCCACGTCAAAATGACCATAATTGCCCCCTTAATTTTTAAGAGGTTTACATTATGGATTGTCGATTAGGATGTGGAGCGTGCTGTATTGCGCCAAGTATCTCTTCACCAATACCTGGAATGCCCAAGGGCAAACCTGCAGGTGTTCGTTGTGTGCAACTCAACGACGACAATTTGTGCAAGCTATTTGGTAAGCCTGAACGCCCTAAAGTCTGTCACGATTTTAAACCGTGTCCGATTGTATGCGGCAACACCAATCAAGAAGCACTCGACAACATCACTGAATTAGAACAATTGACGTAATGCGACTCTAGACCACACGTTTAAAGTTAGTACCTCGGTTGTTTCTCTCCGAGGCAGTAATCAAAGCAAACTCAAGATTTAGCACTTTCCCCCTCTGCTTTTTATCTCACCCTTGAGAACTCTTGCCACATAGCGTTCCATTTGCGGTTTTCGCGCGATCTCCCTCACAATTTATTGACAATTCTCGACTATGTTCAGCGGGTCATTTAATTAAAGATCAGGAAAGAACATGAATAAGTATTTGGCTGAGGCTTTTGGCACGTTCTGGCTAGTGTTAGGCGGCTGTGGTAGCGCGGTGTTGGCTGCGGGTTTCCCTGAAGTGGGTATTGGTCTGTTGGGCGTTTCTTTGGCATTCGGTTTAACCGTTCTGACGATGGCATTTGCTATCGGTCATATTTCAGGTTGTCACTTGAACCCTGCAGTGACAGTTGGCCTTTGGGCTGGCGGTCGTTTTGAGACAAAAGACGTTGCTCCCTACATCATCTCACAGGTTATCGGCGGGCTTATCGCAGGTGGTGTGCTTTACGTTATTGCATCTGGACAAGCAGGATTCGATGTTGTGGGTTCTGGCTTTGCCGCCAATGGTTATGGTGAACACTCTCCAGGCCAATACTCGATGATCGCTGCACTTGTGACTGAAGTTGTCATGACGATGATGTTCCTGATTGTCATTATGGGTGCAACAGACAAACGTGCGCCACAAGGCTTTGCACCTATCGCAATTGGCCTGTGTTTGACTCTCATTCACCTGATCAGCATTCCTGTCACCAATACGTCAGTAAACCCTGCTCGTAGCACGGCTGTCGCAGTATATGTGGGTGACTGGGCGGTTTCTCAGCTATGGCTGTTCTGGCTTGCTCCTATTGTGGGTGGCGTGCTTGGTGCGGTTATCTACAAAAACCTTCTTGGTAAAGAATCGAACGATTAATCGTTCCTAACTCCCAAAATCAAAAAAGCCGCTGAATTCAGCGGCTTTTTATTAAATTCTGTGTCGACCTAATAGCGAATGTGACAACGTCGTGCCATCAACAAGCTCTAGCTCCCCACCGACAGGCACACCATGCGCGATGCGGCTGGCATCAACTTGGTGCTCTTTACATAGCTCTGCGATGTAGTGGGCAGTGGCTTCACCTTCAACTGTTGGGTTTGTCGCCAAAATCACTTCGGTAATATCACCGCGACGTAAGCGGTAATCAAGGACATCTAATCCAATATCACTTGGACCAATACCATCTAATGGCGACAAATGCCCCATAAGAACAAAATACCGACCAGAATATTGGCCTGTTGCTTCAACGGCTGCGATGTCTGCCGGGCTTTCTACCACACAAATTTGACCATTTTCTTGGCGTTTTGGGTTGGTACAAATGTGACAGACTTCTTCTTCGGTGAAGGTTCGACACTCAGTACAATGACCTATTTCTGTCATTGCCTGACTCAGCGCATCTGCAAGCTGCAAACCGCCTTTTCTATCGCGCTGTAACAAATGAAAGGCCATACGCTGCGCTGACTTGGGGCCAACCCCAGGTAGACAACGTAAGGCCTCCATCAATTGCTCCAGCATATGACTGGTACGCATTAAAAGTCCGCTTAATTAAATATCAGCAGATTAGAATGGCATTTTCATGCCTGGTGGTAGTTGCATACCGCCAGTTACAGAAGCCATTTTCTCTTTTTGAGTTTCTTCAACACGACGGGCTGCATCGTTGAACGCCGCAGCGATCAGATCTTCAAGCATTTCTTTGTCGTCTTCCATCAAACTTTCATCGATGTCAACACGACGTACGCTGTGACTACCAGTGATAGTAACTTTAACTAGGCCAGCACCAGACTCGCCAGTTACTTCCATATTCGCGATTTCTTCTTGAAGCTTTTGCATGCGATCTTGCATTTGCTGGGCTTGCTTCATTAGGTTGCCCATACCGCCTTTACCAAACATGTTTATCTCTCTGGTTTAATGAGGTGTTGCATCAATTAATGGGGTTATACCTTTGGGTTTTCAACCCCATTCCATTCGATTATTAGATAGGGCGCACACTATCTTTATCAAGCTCTGCAGCAAAACGACGTTCAATAAATTGAACATTTGGATCGTTTTCTAAACTGTTCAGCGCTTGCTGCAATTTCTCTTGGTAGAGCCTATCTCTCAGTTCAAGTGGTGTTTCTCCACTCTCCCCTATTTCGATGCTCATGTGGCACTCTTCACCCAACACGGTATTAAGTGCTTTAAGCAATTCGGCTTGAGCTCTATCAGTATTCAAATGAGCTTGGCTGCTTCTCAATAGTAACGAAACGGTTGTTCCTTCCTTACTATAATGAGAGTTTAGCGCAAGTTGCTCTACCAGCTTAGGGATCTCCATTAAGCTGATTAGCTTCGCCCATTCATTATGTTCTAATGACTCATCGATGAGCTTTTGTGCCATTTCAGGCGTTTTCTCATGCTCAAGTGCCTGCTTGAGCTGCGTAGGTGTCAGTTTTGTATTTACTTTTGTCTCAACAGGCTTGCTTGGACGCCAGCGATACGCTTCCTCAACTTGTGGCTCCGTCGACTTCGGAGCTGAGTTTGGCGACACCTGCGCGGAACTGCCATGCAATTGCGCTACTCGGTCGATAACCGATTCTGGTTGTGCAGATGCCGCTTTAGGCTTTTTTGAGCCACCATTTTGAGGAGTGTTCTGTTGTAGGCCTTGACGCTGAGAACGTAATTGGTGACGTAAACCGCTTAGACCACCGCGCGCTGGTGTTGAAACGCTCTCTTGCATTTGTTGAGGTGGCGTTTCATGCTGCGGCGCTGGGTTTTCACTCATCGGCGGCGCCATATCATACTGTGGTGGAACCGTCTCATATCCACTCGCTTGATACTCAGGTTGCGAACTGGATGAAGGTTGAGGCGCCACTTGTGGTGTGCTTTGTGCTGGACTCGGCTGCTGAGCTCGAGGAGCAGCGGCTGTCTGAGCTGGCGCAGCCTTTGGTTGACTGGTACTTTGAGCCGGAGATGACGCTGGCTCGCAGTTACTAGAAACAACATTTGCCCCACTGTTATTTGATGGGCGGAACGCCATCATACGCAGCACAATCATTTCCAAACCGACTCGCCCATTTGGCGAGAGGGTCAAATCTTCACGACCTTTCAATGCAATTTGATAGTAAAGCTGAACGTCTTGCGGGCTTAGAGCTTTACTCAACAGCTCAATTTTCTCTGCATCTGGTTGTGCTCGGTCTAACGACGCGGGCAACGCTTGATACATCGCAATTCGGTGTAACTGTGTTGCGACTTGCTGCAACAAACCATCCCACTCAACACCATTTGCCGCTAATTGTTGGATTTTATCCATAGCTTGTTGAGGTTTCTTGCTGCTGATTGACTCTAGTAAGTGAATCGCTTGGTCGGTATCAATCGTCCCCAACATGTGGCTGACAATATCGGCTTGCACCGCACCGTTACCTAATGCAATTGCTTGATCAGTCAAGCTGAGAGCATCACGCATACTGCCATCTGCAGCATGTGAGATCATACCCAACGCTTTTGGCTCTGCTGAAACTTGCTCTTGACCTAGGATGTAATCAAGTTGCTGGTGAATATCATCAACGCTGATTGGTTTCAGATGAAACTGAAGACAACGCGACAATATAGTGACAGGCAGCTTTTGTGGATCAGTTGTTGCGAGTAAGAACTTCACATACTCTGGCGGCTCTTCCAGGGTTTTCAACAACGCATTGAAAGAGTGACGCGATAGCATGTGCACCTCATCGATGAGGTACACTTTAAAACGTCCACGAGCAGGTTTGTATTGAACGTTGTCTAACAGTTCACGAGTGTCTTCAACTTTAGTACGTGATGCTGCGTCGATTTCAAGAAGATCGACAAAGCGACCTTCATCAATTTCACGACAAGTATCACACTTACCACAAGGTGTCGCGGTAATGCCGGTTTCGCAGTTCAAGCCTTTGGCAAACAGCCTACCGATACTCGTTTTACCCACACCACGAGTCCCGCTGAACAGATAAGCATGGTGTAAACGGTTTTGCGCCAGTGCGTTTTCCAACGCCGTCAGGACATGTTTTTGTCCGACAACTTGGTCAAACTGATTAGGACGCCATTTTCGCGCTAAAGCTAAATAACTCATTGAATGTATTAATGTCCTTCAAAATCGCAGATGCTGTACACGTTTAGACCTAATGCTTCTAAACGTTTATCGCCACCGATTTCTGGTAGGTTGATAACGAACGCAGCGTGCTCAACTTCACCACCCAGTTGGCGAATCAGCTTAGTCGTCGCTTCAATAGTACCGCCCGTTGCCAATAAATCGTCGACAACCAGTACTTTGTCGCCTTCAACGATGGCATCTGTATGGATTTCTAGTGTATCAACGCCGTATTCAAGCTCATAAGATTGAGCAACAGTAGGGCGTGGTAGCTTGCCTGGTTTACGCACTGGTACAAAACCAACACCTAGCTCAAGCGCTAAAGGCGCGCCAAATAGAAAGCCACGAGCTTCCGTACCCACAACCTTGGTAAAGCCCATATCTTTGTAACGTTCAACAAGTAAGTTGATCGTTGCTTGGTATGCTTTCGCGTCTTCAAGAAGGCTCGTCACATCACGAAATAGAATGCCTGGCTTTGGGTAGTCTTGGATGCTTTTGATGCTAGATTTGATCAGTGAAATTGTTTCTGTAGTCATAATACCGATTTACTTAGATTGGCTCATCGCCCTCTCTAATCGCAGTATCACGAGGGCAACGAACAATAGGTTTTCACCACTATGTGCTTATTTTCGTAAAAGTCACAGGCGCTGAAAATACAAACGCCCACTCGAAGAGCGGGCACACTATTCTCTACAATCTTAGTGATTTTCTTCTCGGTCAGCAACCAACTCAATCACAGGCAGACGCATAAACCAGCTGAGTAAAACGATTAGCATCACTAAAAGACCAATTTTTACCCAAACGAGGGGGACAACAACGATTGAAACCATGAAACTAAGCGCAATAAAAATCGCACCACGCTTTTTTACTTTTGAAGTAACAGCCCGATGCTTATGCCAATTGTCGAGAATGGGTCCAAACGTTTTGTGGTTATGTAACCATTGATGAAATGCGGGGCTACCACGCATAAAACATGCGCTAGCAAGCAAAATAAAAGGTGTGGTGGGTAAAAGTGGAAGGGCTATGCCGGCTATGCCGAGCACAATACAGAGTCCACCAACAGTATTGAAAAAGTAACGCTTAATACGAATGGTGAACTCCGGTACAAAATAGCTATATTAAAAGCCTGCGTAACCATTCATTACACGAAGCCAGGTTAGCGTTGCAGGAAGTGTTGGGATCAAAAGAACTGCAATAAAACCTAAAAAGTAAAAAATATTATAAGGCTCTTTAAAATCTTTGTCTGCCATGATGTGTCTTCTCACTAGTTTACTTTGCTTCTCCCAAGGCACAGCGTTAAATTATCGTTGCACAAATGGGTCATTATTGTTTTAAGCGCTGACTATACATTAAACAGCCAAATCTAAACACCAGTAAAAAGTAAGGTTATTGAACTAAACGTATGTTGTTTTGGTGGTTCTAAAAAGATAATAAGCAGCGTAAGGACGCTGCTTATTGGTTTGCAAGTCATAATTATACTAGTCGGGATTTCCGGGTAATACTTAAACTAAAACTTGAAGAACCTAAACACCCGATAGACAACTGTCCTGCAACACTTAGCGGTAAATCGCGGGTGATGAAGTTTTTCATACTTCCTCCCCCTAAACGGTTACCTGCTGCGATGTGTTGATTCGTATTTCCGTCAGACCAATGGCTATCTAAACCCGCAGGCAATATAGAGACCGAGGATGAAGCGAGGTCGGCGACACCAAACACAGCATTGACTGCACCCGCACACTCCGAACACTCAATTCCTTTTTCAATGATCCCTACCATGTCCTTGAGATCAGCACTGAAACTTTTCAAGTTACGGAGATAATCGTCAAACAATGCCCTAACGAGCAATGTCGTCGCAACTCCATCATTAGCTTGGGAAGCAGAATCAACGAGATAAAACGCAAATTGACCATTCATTAACCAACGATAATCGAAAACCAAGGGCATCACATCCGTCGATTGCAATAAACGGTACGAGCAGCGCCAATCTCCCTGAGCAGCATCCTTCTCTGGCAATAGAGCTTGCAGTAAATCTCTTGCCGCACTCGGATTCTGTTGCAAATATTCCAGATGCCAATACAGCTCTTGTTCATCCGGGATTTCACCACCATCATCAACCCTGAACCACTGACTTGAAAAGTCACGTTGTTCTGAGAAGTGGCTATCGGTATCTTCTAGCGTATTCTCTATCGCCTGAGATAGGTGCTCATAATTACCTATCGGTTTAGGAAGAAAATCTTTAATACCAAATCGCAACGCTTTCGCGACATCGGACATTTCATCCGTGCCTGATACCACGATAAGCGGCATATATGGATATTCGAGACTAACTTCTTCGACGAACTCGATACCATCTAAGACCGGCATCGATAAATCACATAAGATAAGATCGGGTTGGCATTCCCTGAGTTGTTGAAGCGCTTCTAGGCCGTTTTCTGCTTCTACTACTTTAAAACCCTGACTTTCTAAATAGGCATTGGTTACTTTACGAAATATTGGATCATCGTCCACCAACATTATTAGTTTTTGATTAATCACTTCCTGTGCCGAGACCATTGCCGTTTGACTGTGAGTCTTAAACATACCTTTATCCCTCACAAAGCTCAGTCAAAAAAACAGATTTATTATTAAGTCATTATTTTTGTTGTGTTTACTTCCAGCAAAACGTGTCACAGCAAGACCTGAGGCCGCTTCGCCTTGTTATAAAACTTAGCTCGGAAACTGCATTAATACAAATATTACGGCGTATAACAGTATTTACTCAAACAGGGTTGCTGTGTTCAAATGATGCAACATGTTGACTTAAAGCAAGCTTTGATCACAAAGTTAATTATAAATTAACCGTAATCGGTAATTTAATGTGTCTGGAAATATGAAATTAGATGACTTAAACCTGTTTCGACTGGTTGTCGAAAATGGGAGCTACACCGCAACTTCGCGAAAAACCATGATCCCGGTTGCAACCATCACCCGACGCATTCAAGCGCTAGAAGACTCTGTCAATCTTCGACTATTGAACCGTCATGCTCGCAAACTCTCGCTCACTGAAGCAGGGGAACGTTTTTACCATGAGTGCTCTCCTTTACTACAAAGGCTAACAACCGCAGCAGAGGAAATCACTGACGACTGCCGAGGAGCATCCGGCAAGATTAAGATATCCGCGCCTTACAACTTAACTAAACGAATGATGATGCCGATGTTCAACAGCTTTATGAAGCAGTACCCGGACATCAACATTGAGCTAACGACAGAGAATAATGCGGACAAGCTTGACCCTACTGAATGGGATGTAATTTTTCGAGTGGGACCGCAACGCGACTCTAGCCTCATCGCGCGTAAGATTGGCGAAGTGAAGGATATTCTCGTTGCAAGCCCTGACTATCTAACCTCGAATCCTGCGCCACACCATGCAGAAGAGCTATCTAACCATTCATTGCTAAAAGGGTACCCACTTATTAAGTGGACCTTGATTAATAGCAAAGGCGAGTCTGTGGTGAATGTTGATCGTGGTCGTTTTCAAGCAAACGCGCTCAATGTGGTGCGCAGCGCTTGTTCCGAAGGTTTAGGCATCACACTAATGCCAGATGTCATGATCAAAGAGTACATCGAGAGCGGCGATTTGGTACGCGTACTGCCAGATTGGAGTGCAAACCCGCGCGACATTTATATGCTTTACAACCACAAAGACCACCTGCCAGAGAAAGTTCGCCTCTTTATTGACTTTGTGATCGCTTATAACATTCACTAACTAGATAGCGAAAACAAAAAACCAGAGCCGAAGCTCTGGTTTTTTTACGACTTAAGAAAACGCACCCTATGCGCCTTCGTTATGAAGCTCTAGGTTTGCTAAATCCTGTTGGATTTCAAGTTGTGTTTTCGCATCATCATTACGAAGACCATCCAAAAAATCTAGGTATTGTTGGTCAATATCACCCGTTACGTATTCGCCGTTAAACACGGATGTATCGAACTGAGTAATATCTTGGTTTCCAAGACCTACCGCCTCTACCAAATCTTCTAGACGTTGATAAATAAGCGCATCGGCACCAATCTGCTTACAAATTGTATCGTTGTCACGGCCATGGGCAATAAGCTCTGTAGCACTTGGCATATCAATGCCGTATACGTTCGGGAAACGAACTTCAGGAGCCGCTGAGACCATGTACACTTTCTTGGCACCAGAATCACGAGCCATCTCAATAATCTGCTCTGACGTTGTACCTCGAACAATAGAGTCATCCACCAGCAACACATTCTTACCTTTGAATTCCGAACGAATAGCATTCAACTTGCGACGTACTGATTTCTTACGTTGTTGCTGGCCAGGCATGATAAACGTACGTCCAACATAACGGTTTTTCACGAAACCCTGGCGATAAGGGATATCGATCGCTTGAGCGATTTGCAGTGCAATGTCGCAAGACGTTTCAGGGATAGGAATGACAACATCGATATCAAGGTTTGCGTAATCTTCACGAATACGTTCGCCCAGCTTTTTACCCATTTCAACGCGAGCGCTGTATACCGAAATTTTATCGATGAACGAATCTGGACGAGCAAAGTACACGAACTCGAAAATACAAGGGTTCAGCTTAGGATTGTCTGCACACTGCTTCGTGTAAAGCTCACCGTCAAACGTTGCGTAAATCGCTTCACCAGGTGCAACATCACGGACGAAATCAAAACCGACCGCATCCAATGCCACCGATTCAGACGCAACCATGTACTCTGCTCTGCCGTTAACTTCACGCTTACCTAAACACAGCGGGCGAATACCGTGTGGGTCACGAAATGCAATCATACCATGACCAATGATCATGGCGGTCACAGCATAAGCACCGCGAATTGTGCGATGAACATTGGTGACTGCGCGGAATACGTCTTCGGTCGTGACATTTCCTTTTACTGAGTCAATTTCGTGCGCCAGTACATTTAGTAATACTTCAGAGTCTGAAGTGGTATTGATATGACGGCGATCTTTTTCAAACAGCTTCTGACGAACTTCGTTAGCGTTGGTCAAGTTACCGTTGTGGGCAAGTGTAATACCGAAAGGAGAGTTTACGTAGAAAGGTTGAGCTTCTGAAGCACTTGAACTGCCTGCTGTAGGGTAACGAACATGACCAATTCCGACCTCGCCTTGCAGGCGCTGCATGTGTCTTGCTTCAAATACATCCTTGACTAAACCGTTCGCCTTACGCAGACGAAAACGATTGCTTTCTATGGTACAAATACCAGCGGCATCTTGGCCACGATGCTGTAACACCGTTAACGCGTCATAAATAGACTGGTTTACAGGCGTTGTGCCCACGATTCCAACAATACCACACATGTCCTAATCCTCGATTTGCGACAGTAGCTGGCACTACTAGATAGTGCCAGACAGAAAACTTGATGTTGCTTGTAAATGCTCGAAGAATGGGGCGATGATACGGCTGAACTCAGGGATCAACTGTGAATCTTTCCACCAATCCGAGCTTGGGAATGCAGTAAACGCATCCATAAAAAACAGCACCGCAGAAACAATTAAGACTCCGCGTAGACCACCAAATACAATCCCGAGAATTCGGTCCGTACCTGATAGCCCTGTTTTTTGTACCAGTTGACCAATGACGTAATTCACCACTGCACCAACTACCAAGGTTGCGACAAGTAACGCCGCAATCGCCGCTCCGTTACGAAACATATCATCTTCGATGTTGGTGAAGTACACCGCCAATTTGGCATAGTAATTACTGGAGATAAAAAACGCTCCGAACCAAATCACCAAAGACAAAGCTTCTTTAGCAAAACCGCGAACTAAACTGATCAGAGCTGAAAATCCGATCACACCTAAAATGATAAAATCTATCCAATTCATCTTTTCTTCATCTTAAGTTGGCGCGCATTTTAACAGAAAAAATGCTGACGCAAACGTTTTCTTATGGATTTAATGGCTTAAATTTAAGCAATTGACCTTTTGAACCTGTAATTTTTTGTAATTCTTGAACTTGTCGTTCAAGTTTACTTTTTGACACATCAGGGCCAACAATCACTCTCGTAAACTCGTTTTCTTTCTTTGTGTGAGCTTGATAACCACGCTTTTGCAAATCCGCGACAAGCGCGACAGCATTTTCGTGATTCTTAAGTGCCATCAACTGAATGATCCAAGCTGAATCTTCATATTGATTTTTCTCTTGAACAGGACGAGTGACGACCTCAACTTGCTCTGGTTGTTTGATGACCTCAGGTTTAGATGTTGGCACTGGCTCGGGCTCAGAAACGGCTACTTGAGCATCCTCACGTTCTTGCACTACAGCTTCAACCGGAGAATCCGGTAACGTAATGTCGTCTTCCACTGGCTCTAATATTTCGAAGTTTTCCACATCACTATCAAGTTCTGGTTTGATAGGAATACTGGCAAATTCTTCTTTGTAGTGCAGTTTCTTACCATCTAGCACATCGGGAAGAACAATGACTCCGACTGCGACTAGAATGATGGTGCCGACTAAACGACTTTGGAATTTACTTGCCATCAAAATACCTTTGCTTATTTATTATTTGATTGCCAATGTTCCAATACCTCTCCGACGGTATGGAATGAGCCAACCACCAGAATAACGTCTCCTGCCTTTGCGTGGCTTCTCGCACTCTCGAAGGCGTCAACAGGGTTTTCAAAATGAACTTGCCCATCAGGTAAGTATTGGCACAATTCATCAGCGGTCGCCGCTCTCGGTCCAGTAAGCGACGCTGGATACCATTGTGTTGCAACTGGAGTTAGCGCTTCAATGGTTGCTTTAATGTCCTTGTCATGCAGCATTGCAACCACAATATGGATATTCTTACCCAGATATTGTTGCTTCACTCTTTCTACCAAATACTCAGCAGAGTGCGGGTTATGAGCGACATCAAGGACTATTTCAGGTTCGTGATGCAGTACTTGCATACGCCCCGCCAAACGAGCATTATTCAAGCCATTGACAATATTTATGTCAGTGATTTGCAATTCCGAAGCCCCTAGTGCCATCAGTGCAGTGGCTGCATTTTGTAATGGTAGCGATGGGATTGGTAAATCCTCTAACTCAAATGCCCCACTGCTCCATTTCCAACCATTATCAGTTAGTTGGTAATCGTACTGAATACCTACTTGGAAGAACTCAGAACCAATATCGTCAGCATGAGCCGCCACGGTCGCTGGTGGCGTCGGTTGACCACAAATTGCTGGCTTCCCTGAACGGTAAATGCCCGCTTTTTCAAAACCAATAACATTGATGTCATCACCAAGCCAATCCACATGATCGATCGCTAAGCTCGTAATAACAGAAACATCATGGTCAACAACGTTAGTGGCGTCTAGACGGCCGCCAAGTCCTACTTCAAGTAAGACAACGTCAACTTTCTCTACTTGGAAAATACGTAGCGCAGCAAGCGTACCGAATTCAAAGAGGCTAAGGCTAACATCACCACGCTGCTTTTCTACATAATCGAATGCTTCACAGTGCTTGGCATCTACAACGTCAACGCCATTAATGCGTACACGCTCGTTGTAACGAATCAGGTGCGGAGAACTATAAACACCGACTGAATAGCCAGCATCAAGTAAAATGGCTTCCATTAACGCACACGTTGAGCCTTTGCCATTGGTTCCGGCAACGGTGATTACGGTTGGAGCTGGTTTGGTAAGATTGGCTTTGTTTGCTACCGCTTGGACACGGTCTAAGCCTAGATCAATTGCTGAGGAATGAATATTTGCTAAATAATCAAGCCACATCTCTAATGAAGATGTGGCTTGAGGAATTGGGTTTTGGGTCATCTAACTTTAACCATTAAATTCTTTGGTTTTTATGTTAGTTGATACTTTACCCTTTTTCGTCCGCTTCTGGTACAGAATATGGCTCTTCATTTGGAGATTCGTTAACCGAAACCACCAAAGGAGACTTGTGGTTAGTCATCTTAGCGATAAGACCACCCACACGCTGACGCATTTCACGACGGTCAACGATCATATCAATAGCACCGTGATCAAGTAGGAACTCACTACGCTGGAAACCTTCAGGAAGATCTTCACGTACAGTTTGCTCGATTACACGACGACCAGCAAAGCCAATGAGGGCCTTAGGTTCACCGATGTTGATATCACCCAACATAGCCAAACTTGCTGAAACACCACCCATTGTAGGGTCAGTTAGAACCGAAATAAACGGCAGACCCTTTTCTGATAAACGCTCAAGCGCAGCACTGGTTTTTGCCATTTGCATAAGAGACATTAAAGCCTCTTGCATACGAGCACCACCACTTGCTGAGAAACAAACAAGCGCACAGTTATTTTCAATGGCTGCATCCACTGCTTTCACAAAGCGAGCACCAACGACTGAACCCATTGAACCACCCATGAAGGAGAATTCAAACGCACACGCCACAAGCGGCAGACCAAGCAATTCACCCTGCATCACAACTAGCGCATCTTTCTCACCGCTGTTTTTTTGTGCAGCAGAGATACGCTCTTTGTATCGCTTAGAATCTTTAAATTTCAGTTTATCCTGTGGCTCAAGTTCAGAACCTAATTCAACTCGATTACCTTCATCTAAAAATGTTTCCAAACGACGACGCGCTTTCATACGCATGTGATGGTTACACTTTGGACAAACTTCTAAGTTACGCTCTAGTTCAGCATGGTATAAAACCTGTTCACAAGAGGTACATTTAGTCCACACACCTTCTGGGATAGAAGCTTTGCGTGAACTTACTAGATTGCTTTTCTCTAAAATCTTTTCAAGCCAACTCATGGAAGACCTTTTCTCTCAACTCTTCCGCTTCATTGCGAAAGATATAAATTCGACATAATACCGACGGATTAAACCATATCTTGCAGCTACTGTAGATAAAAAACTGGTTGTACCTATTTTTGATATCGTAAATAGCGTATGTTTTCCGTTCACATTCAATGTAAACACTACCGATATTTTGAAATAAGTTTGTAAAATTAGTTCAAATTATCTGGTAAAAACAGTGGACCGATCGGCACTTCAGGTAACCCAAACTCTTCTGGGTAGTCTACATCTACCAGGTACAGACCTTCCGCTTTCGCTGTCGCACCCGCTAGTTTGCGATCTTTGGCTTCTAATAACCACTTGATCCATTCAGGACTCTCTTCGCCACGTCCAACTTTTATCAAGCTACCCGTGATATTACGAACCATATGATGCACGAACGCATTGGCTTTAATATCAATAACCACATAGTTTCCATGGCGCGTAACGTTCAGATGCATCAAGTTTCGAAATGGACTGCGAGACTGACAATGCGCCGCGCGAAACGACGTAAAATCATTTTCGCCGAGTAGGAACTGCCCTGCTTCATGCATTTTTTTCTCGTCGAGCTCACCATGATAGTGACTAACCCCCGAGTTTAAGATGCCTGGACGTAAAGCATGATTGAAAATAATGTAACGATAACGGCGCGCTGTCGCTGAGAATCTTGCATGGAAATCATCTGAAACTTCTTGAGCCCAACGAACCGCTATATCGCTCGGCATGTTCGCGTTTGCGCCCATGGTCCAAGCTACCATTTTTCGAGTAACGTTGGTATCAAAGTGCACAACTTGTCCCGTGCCATGCACGCCTGCGTCTGTCCGACCAGCACACTGAACTTCAACTGGGTGATTAGCGACGACGGACAATGCTTTCTCTAGCTCTTCTTGGACACTTTTCACTTCTCTTTGGCGCTGCCAACCAAAGTAGTTTGTACCGTTGTACTCGATACCTAATGCGATTCTCATCTTAACCTTCGAACTCTAAAATGGGGCGGGAAGTATATACTCAAGTCACCTCAAGTTGCCAGTTTCACCAAGGGTGACATAAAGGTAGCATCCTACTAACGGGACACAAAAAGGGTAGCAAACGCTACCCTTTTGTTTCGGTTTATCGGCCATTAATGGCGTCAATCAGGCTTTTTGCTTCGCGGCGAATATCATCCTCACCGTAAACAATCGCCTCTTCTAGTAGTTTAATCGCCCCTTGAGAATCGTTCATCTCGAGATAGATTTTAGCCAAATCCAGTTTCCCAGCCGCTTCAGCATTGCTATCTACGTCAATATCGCCGATCTCACCGATAACATCTGGAAACTCGTTCAATCCGACATCGAGCTTAAAGTCTTCTTCTTCGAACTCACCGCCTTCTCTGTCGACCTGAGCCATCAATTCATCAATCGTCATAAATTGATTTTTCTTCGGGTCGAAGTCATCCAAGTCGCTTTGCTCTGCCCAGTTTTCTTGCGCGATCTCTGGCTGACTTAGTGCATCACTCGAATTCCAAACATCACGCTGGTCCTCAGGCACTTCTTCAGTAGAACTTACGTTATCAGCAGCGGGTTTAAAGCCATCCCAATCATCTCCAACATCAAGCATGGTTTCAAAATCCATACCTGCACTTGCGATGGTGTCACTGTCTAGTTTACCTTCAAATACTTCTGAGTTTGCGTCTTCCGCAAGAAGGTTAGCCATTGATGATTCATCATCCAAATTACTGAGCGGCTCACCCTCTGTCGCTGTTGGCTGCACTTCTGGGTCAGTATCAAAGCCGTTTTGCTGCGCAAATACTTCAAACAAAGCATCATGATCGTTATCGGCTTGAATAGCTGGTCTCGATGTCTCTGCTTCAACCTTAGGGCTCCCTGAAGCACCCTCGTTCATTGACGCGAGAACATCTTCCTCATTGAACTCTGGAAGATCTTGGTCGTCAAAACTTAACTCTTCATCCTCACCGGAGATTGGTTCTATATCTGCAGTCTCAGAGCTCGGTAATTCTGGCTCTTCTTCCATCGACGTCAAGGCATCTTCTTCGCTGAACTCTGGCAAATCGAGCTCATCATAATTGAACTCTTCTTCGGACTCAGTTGGCAAGTCGGCTTCAACTTGTTCTAGTTCAATGGACTCGGACGTTTCTAACTCCGGCTCATCCACCATAGACGCCAGTGCATCTTCTTCACTGAACTCTGGCAAATCGAGCTCATCAAAATTGAACTCTTCTTCGGACTCAGTTGGCAAGTCGGCTTCAACTTGTTCTGGCTCAACGGACTCGGACGTTTCTAACGCAGGTTCGCCAGCCATCGACGCCAAGGCATCTTCTTCACTGAACTCTGGCAAATCGAGATCATCAAAATTGAACTCTTCTTCGGACTCAGTTGGCAAGTCGGCTTCAACTTGTTCTAGTTCAATGGACTCGGACGTTTCTAACTCCGGCTCATCCGCCATAGACGCCAATGCGTCTTCTTCACTAAACTCAGGAAGATCCAGCTCATCAAAATTGAACTCTTCTTCGGACTCGGTTGGTAAGTCAGCTTCGACTTGCTCTGGTTTAACGGACTCGGACGTTTCTAACGCAGGTTCGCCAGCCATAGATGCTAGAGCATCTTCTTCACTGAATTCTGGAAGATCCAGCTCGTCAAAATTGAACTCTTCTTCGGACTCAGTTGGCAAGTCGGGTTCAATTTGTTCTGGTTCAACGGATTCGGACGTTTCTAACGCAGGTTCGCCAGCCATAGATGCTAGAGCATCTTCTTCGCTGAATTCTGGAAGATCCAGCTCGTCAAAATTGAACTCTTCTTCGGACTCAGCTGGCAAGTCGGCTACAATTTGTTCTGGTTCAACGGACTCGGACGTTTCTAACGCAGGTTCGCCAGCCATAGATGCTAGAGCATCTTCTTCGCTGAATTCTGGAAGATCCAGCTCATCAAAATTGAATTCTTCTTCTGAATCGTTGGTCGACTCAGTTTCCGGCTCCAATTCAGGCTCATCCAGTAGCCAATCTTCTTCTTGTGGAACACCGAATTCATTTTCTATTGTATTTGGTGTCGGCGTGAAGGCTGGAATGTCTTCCTCTTGCTCAACGTGAGGCTGTACCTCAGCATCGGACTCCACGGATGGTTCTTGTGTTGAATCAGTATCGGTAGCCTCTTGTTGTAGTGATGAAGCTTCCTCTATCTCCGTTTGTGTTTTTTCAACTTGCTGCGGTAAATCGTCTTCACTATCAAATAGAGCGTCAAGTTCAGCAGAAAAATCCGCTTTTTCTTGTTCTGTTGGCAGAAGTTCTTCACTGTCTGACTCAAATAGGTCGTCTAGCTCGCTCATTAAAGGATCATTCTCTGGTGAGAGGTCCTCTAAATCACCAAGAAATTCATCGCTGCTAAATGGCTCTGAAGCAGCCTCTGGCTCGGTTAATGGTTGCTCTTTTGCAGCTTGTTGCGTGTCTGGTTGGCTTTCACTTAATAAAGCGTCGATGTCCAATCCAGACTCAATGTCCTGATCTTCATGAGTTTGTTCTGACTCAACTACGGAAGATGGCTTTTCGCCGGCGTCTGACTCACCAAAACCAAGTGATTTCAGTAACTCTTCCTCTTCCGATTTATTCTGCTCTGGGCTCTCGTCCTCTCGAATCAGATCATCAAACGGATCTAAATCAGCTTCAGTCTCTTCATCAAGTTCAGAGGTAACATCATCAATGAGTTCATCCAGTAAGTCTGTGCTATCTGCGTCTAACTCTTCGATCGAGTCATCACCTTCAAAACCAGAGATTGCTTCTAGCTCGTTTAGTGGATCAAACTCGTCTGCGTCATCTTCATCAAAATCAATGAGTTCATCGAGTAGCTCTGTACTGTTTTCATCTAGAACAGGTCCTTCATTGGCGTCAGCTTCTCGAACTTCCGATTCACTAGCCGGTTGTTCATACTGGGCCAATAGCTTATCGATATCGTCGTCAGATGCCTCTCCAACACTAAAGTCATCATCCGAAACGGGCTGTTTTAACTCAGGCTCATCAGTATCTAAATCGAAGTCATCGTTGCCAAGTTCAGCAAACAAGTCATCAAGCATATCCTGGTCGACAGTGTCACTTGGTAACTCTTCTGACGGCTCATCGGCTGCAAGTAACTCGGCAAATGCGTCGTCTGAAAGTGAGTCTGATTTCTCATTCGTATCATCCGAAAGATCGAAGCCAGACTCATCGTCATCGAGCACTTCTAGTTCTGGAGCAACCTCATCTAAGGCTCGCTCCATTTCTTCTAAACCAAGCGCTTTTTCTTCGCCGTTGACTTGGATACCATTGTTCGATGACTCAAACTCATCCAGACCAACATCTAGGTCACCGTCATCGCCAATATCTGCAAATGGGTCATCGTCCCCTTCCAGATTGAAATCAAGTTCTTCATCGTCGAGGTTAGCAAAGACGTCTTCTTCTAAATCTGACTTCTCTTCTTGTAAAGACTGTGTGTTGATATCTTCATCTGCAAACAATTCATCATCAAGCGTGAGCTCTTCATCAAGCTCATCCGCCGCCGCTAAACCGATTGGCGCCGCAAGAGGATCAACGTTTTGCTGTTCCTGTGCAGCCGCTTCTTCCCCTTTCGCTTTAGAGCGTCGACCAAGAAGCATAACAACTAGCAACGCAATCAAAGCTCCAGGAATTAATGCCGCAAGACCAACAAGCCAACCATTAGACAAAATTTTGTCCATGGTGCTTGGTTGCATGCGCTGTTGTTCAGCAAGGCGCTGGCGCTCTTCTGCAAGCAGTTTCTCGACTTCTGAGCGAATGCGTTCTTCGTCATTCAGTTCGCTTTTCAAAGTTTCGACTTCGCTTTGCACTTCTGACAGCATCAATCGAAGACGATGGTTCTTCTCTTCTAATGAGTCTAATTCACTTTGTGAGCCTTGAAGTTTGTCCTTTAGCGCACTGACCTGCTTTTCACCCTGCGGAGAGGTGGTTACTGGTGGCGCAGGGATGACGGGTATTGTTTTCGGAGTTGGTTTTGGCTCCGTTGCTGCCACTGTCTCTGGCTTAGCCGCAGGCTTGGGTTCTACTTTAATTTGTGGCTTTGGTTGCTCGGTGACTCGTTGTGCTGGCGTCGCTCTATTTGTCGGCTTCGGCTGTTTTAACTTAGCTTCATGCGCCTTCATAATCGCAACAGCTTGCGCTGTGGTCGCGCTTTGCACTTGCTCTAGAGAAGGTACTCGTAGCCGACTCCCTGGGATCAATTCATGAATGTTTTGGTTCTCAAACGCTTGAGGGTTAATTCGGTAAATGGCAAGAAGCGTTTGTTGAACGGTAACACCGCGTGAAGGTCGTAATTCTGAAGCGATCGACCATAGTGTTTGATTTTCACCAGTCGGACCAAAGAAACGTGACGGTTGAGTATTCGCAGGAGGAGCAGGTAATGCTCGCTCAATATCTTCAGCATAGCTCGGAGATGATTGCACTTCACCAGACGGTCCAACAAGACGAATTCCTTCGGCTTGAACCACTGATGATGTCTGAGTCGCGCTCATCAACACAAGGGCTGCTAACAAACGCTTATAATTTTGACGCATAGAAGGCTCAGTTTTGTGCTAGATACAATTTGAAATGGTGATCGGTTAAATATATCGGATATCGCATGCAAAACTATAGCGTTGAGAATAAAAAATGTGTGGCTCTCGCCATATTCGTACTAATCTCACACTATTTTGTTTCGTTCGTACAAAAAAGCCTCGCACTGTGCGAGGCTTTGAAATGAACTGTAAGCGACTTAGTAGTAATCGCGGATCAGAACTTCTGCGATTTGCACCGCGTTAGTTGCCGCGCCTTTACGCACGTTATCAGCAACAACCCACAGGTTTACGCCGCTATGATGGCTGATATCGTTACGGATACGGCCAACCATTACATGGTCTTTACCGCCCGCATCGCGAACTTGTGTAGGGAAGTCTTCACCGTGGAACACTTCGATACCGTCAGTTTGCTCAAGCAAGTTAACGACTTCTTGTGCATCGATAGGTGAACGAGTCTCAATGTGAAGTGCTTCTGCGTGACCGTAGAATACAGGAACACGTACACACGTTGGATTGACTGTGATTGATGGATCGTTAAAGATCTTCTGTGTTTCCCACACCATTTTCATTTCTTCTTTGGTGTAGCCGTTTTCCATCATTTGATCGATTTGTGGAATACAGTTAAACGCGATCTGTTGAGAGAATTGCTTCTTGTCTGCAGGCAGACCGTTTAGCAGCTTCGCCGTTTGACCTGCTAGCTCATCGATACCCGCTTTGCCTGCACCAGACACCGATTGGTAAGTTGATACGTTAATACGCTCAATGCCCACCGCATCGTGAATTGGTTTTAGTGCCACCAGCATTTGGATGGTTGAACAGTTCGGGTTCGCAATGATGTTACGGTTACGAAACTCTGCAATCGCTTCTGGGTTTACTTCAGGCACGACAAGAGGAATGTCGTACTCGTAACGGAAGTGTGATGTATTGTCGATAACAATCACGCCTTCATCAGCGGCAATTGGAGCCCACTTGGCTGATAGCTCACCACCAGCAGAAAACAGTGCGATATGCGCTTGAGACCAATCGAACTCTTCTACGTTTTGAACGCGTACCGTTTTACCATTGAAGCGGTAAGTCTTGCCTTCGCTGCGCTCACTCGCGAGTAGGAAGATTTCGCCTACTGGGAATTTGCGCTCTTGAAGCACATCCAAAATTGTTTCACCGACCGCACCGGTCGCACCTAAAATGGCAACATTATATTGCTGGCTCATTGACTTACCTCAATCTGAAAACCTAGTTCTGCTAATGGAGCAAGGTTACATGTTTTGTTACCCACTAGCGTGACAGCGCTGTATTCACGGCGATCCCAGTAGTTTTTACGCATCAGGTCAAAAGCGCCTGGCTTACTGATTTCACGGCGGAAAAGAGCGTCATCTCTACGCACATCATAGATTAACTGCGTGATGTTATGCAGTGTTGCTTCGTCCCAAGCTCTGTCCAATACCATAGTAGGAACAGGCGCGGTTGGCAGTAAATCGCTGGCATGCGCACGTAATTCGTTATTTAAGAACTCACAATAGCTGTTGAAAATCATCGTCGTACCGCGAGCTTTCCCTTCCAGACCATAGCCTGCAACGTGAGGGGTTGCGAATGCTAGCAGAGGCAGAAGCTCCATATCAACCTCTGGTTCAAATTCAAATACGTCAAGTGCCGCTGTAAAGCCATCGTTTTTCAAAAGACGTTGCTTCAAAGCAGCGTTGTCAACGATGGGACCTCGAGCCGCGTTAATCAAAATTTGATCGCTGCGGAGACCATTTAACACCTTCTCATCAATCAAATGATGCGTTGGGTATGGGCCATCTTTGGTGATTGGCGTATGTAGTGTAATGATGTCTGAGCTTTCAATCAGTTCTGTCAACGGAGTAAAGCTACGAGGATCACCAGCCTCTTGTTTGAATGGGTCATTGATGAGAACTTTAATACCCATGCCTTTCAAACATTTCTCTAGGTAGCTACCTACTTGGCCTGCACCAATAATACCTACCGTCTTGTCAAATACCGAGAAACCTTGTTGCTGAGCGAGTACCATCATCACGCTGAACGCGTATTCCGCTACACCCACTTTGTTACACCCTGGCGCAGCAGTGAAGAAAATGCCTTTCTCTTTTAAGAGTGCTTGGTCAACATGATCCATGCCTGCCGTGGCCGTACCAACAAACTTCAGCTTGTTTGCTTTGCTGATCAGGTCAGCATTCACTTTGGTGACAGAGCGAATCATTAGGGCATCAACATCCACTAAATCATCGGCGGTCAGTGTACGACCTGGTTTTAGAATTACGTTACCGAGTTGGCTGAATAGCTCTTCAGCATACGGCATATTTTCATCAACAATAATTTTCATAGCGCCAGCGTTCTAACATCCATTTGTAAGAGTTCGTTTATTCGCAAGATGCGAAACTAAAGCGATTGTGCCCTTTTCCCGAAAAATCTCAAGATATAACACCAATAAACCTCAAGGAGGTAACTCCTATAGAATCGATTGCCGGGAAGCCTAGAGAAAAGCAGAAACAGAGAAAAGAAAAAGCCCGGCTAAATAGCCGGGCAAAGTTCCAGAACAAAAGGATCCTATCCCGCTCTCCATGGGATAGAGTCTGCGTCTGTTCGATCAGTGTGACTGATCAAGCTCTGGAAACTGGATTGTTGGCGTTTACAGTACTCTCGCAAGGCGCCAACAAATTCAGTTAACCTTGGTACTTTTTAATAACCAAAGTTGCGTTTGTGCCGCCAAAGCCAAAGCTGTTTGACATTACGGTCGTTAACTCTGCATCACGTGCTTCTGTCACTATGTCCAGACCTTGTGCTGCTTCGTCCAAGTTTGAAATATTGATGCTTGGAGCAATGAAGTTTTTGTCTAGCATAAGTGTTGAGTAAATTGCTTCGTGCACGCCCGCTGCGCCGAGTGCGTGGCCAGTCATTGCTTTTGTTGCAGAGATTGCAGGGCTGTTCTCACCAAACAATTGTTGGATAGCACCAAGCTCTTTCACGTCACCAACTGGTGTCGATGTACCGTGCGTGTTGATGTAATCCACACCATCAACGTTTTGCATCGCCATCTTCATACAACGAATTGCGCCTTCACCTGATGGCGCTACCATGTCGTAGCCATCTGATGTCGCACCGTAACCTACGATTTCACCGTAGATTTTCGCACCACGTGCCAGTGCGTGCTCTAGTTCTTCAATAACCAGCATGCCGCCGCCGCCCGAGATAACAAAACCGTCACGGTCTGCATCGTATGTACGAGATGCTTTGTCTGGCGTGTCATTGTATTTGGTTGACAGTGCGCCCATCGCATCAAACATCATAGTTTGAGACCAATCTAGCTCTTCGCCGCCACCAGCAAAAACAATATCTTGTTTGCCTAGTTGAATAAGCTCCATAGCATGGCCGATACAGTGTGCAGATGTTGCACATGCAGAGCTCATTGAGTAGTTCACGCCACGAATCTTAAATGGCGTAGCAAGACAAGCAGAAACAGTAGAAGACATAGTACGAGGAACCATGTAAGGACCAACTCGCTTTACGCCTTTTGCGCGCATCGTGTCTGTCGCTACCGTTTGGTTGTATGCAGAAGCACCGCCAGAACCTGCAACGATACCGGTACGATCGTTTGAAACCTGCTCTTCTGTAAGACCAGCGTCTGCGATTGCTTGCTCCATTGATAGGTATGCATAAGCAGCCGCATCACCCATAAAGCGCATCTGCTTACGGTCGATGTGTTCCGCCGGGTTGATTTTTAGGTCACCCCATACTTGCGAACGAAGACCGTGTTCTTTGAACTGCTCAGATGCAGTGATGCCAGATTTGCCCGCTTTAAGAGACGC
The DNA here is from genome assembly GCF_033340375.1 of Vibrio sp. 1167. Lineage (NCBI taxonomy): Bacteria > Pseudomonadati > Pseudomonadota > Gammaproteobacteria > Vibrionales > Vibrionaceae > Vibrio > Vibrio sp. 1167. The sequence goes on from NZ_JAWOWK010000004.1 coordinate 92,725, forward strand.
TAGAACTTCTTCGACGTTGTTACCGATACTTGAAACAATACCCATACCGGTGATTACGACTCGTTTCATTATGACATTCCTATAATTCAAAAATCCGCTAGATGATAACTAAGATAGTCAACAAAAGTGGTCAGCTTTCCCATAAATTCGTACAATCGCCCCATTCTTACCGCGCCAAATCACAAATTTGCACCATTATGACTTCAATAAAAAACGCAGAACTTGGTTGGAACGAAGCTGGTACTCCGGTTTCAGACCAATTTGATGATGTTTACTTCTCTAACGTAAACGGTCTTGAAGAGACACGCTACGTTTTCTTAAAACAAAATCATCTCCCAGAAAGATGGCAGGAATTTGACCAAAGACGTTTTGTCATTGGTGAAACAGGATTTGGCACGGGATTAAACTTCTTAGCAGTATGCCAGTGGTTTAGTGAGTTTCGTCGTCAGCATCCGGACGCAACATTGAAAGAGCTGCATTTTATTAGCTTTGAAAAATACCCATTAAGCAAAGCCGATTTAAAGAAGGCGCATGAAGCTTGGCCTGAGCTAGCTGAGTACGCGGAAAAGTTACAAAAGCACTACCCTGCCGCTGTGCCGGAGTGTCATCGCATTGTTTTAGAAGACGGCGCAATCACACTCGACCTTTGGTTTGGTGACATTAAAGACTGCATGCCGCAAGTCCCATACAACGAACAAGGTTTGATTAATGCTTGGTTCTTAGATGGATTCGCGCCAAGCAAAAACCCAGAGATGTGGAACCAAGGCCTGTTCAACAACATGGCAAAGCTAGCCAAGCAAGATTGTACAGTTGCCACGTTTACCGCAGCAGGCTTTGTACGTCGTGGTTTGAACGAAGCTGGCTTTACAATGAAAAAGGTGAAAGGTTTCGGCACTAAGCGAGAAATGATCGCCGGCTCTATGGAGCAACGTGAAAAGCAGTCGAACCATCTCCCTTGGTTCAATCGCACAGCATCTAGCAATCTTGATTCGATTGCCATCATTGGTGGTGGTATAGCCAGCGCGGCGTTAGCGAAAACGTTAGTTCGTCGTGGCCAAAACGTCACCCTTTACTGTAAAGACAAACAACCAGCCAAAGGAGCTTCAGGCAATCGACAAGGAGCCGTTTATCCACTGCTTAATGGCCCGCACACGGGTGTTTCACGAGTGTTTGCTCCTGCATTTTTGTTCGCACGTCAGTTTGTTGAACAAGCAGCACAAGAGATCGATTTTGATCATGACTGGTGTGGCGTAACTCAGTTGATGTGGGATGACAAATCCACAGACAAACTGGAGAAAATGCTTGCGGGTAACTTCACTCCAGAGCTCATTCAAAAGCTGTCCGCCGAGGAAACTGCGAACACTATCGGGTTACCTATTGATATGGCGTCTGTGCACTACCCAATGGGAGGGTGGCTGTGCCCTGCCGAGTTAACTCGCGGGTTAATTAAACAATTGGAGAAGACGTCGTTACTCTCAACGAAGTTTGAACACCATGTTGAGGCATTAGATTGGGATGAAAAGCGTCAGCTCTGGCTACTAACGGCGAGTGGTCAAACATTTGAGCACTCAACGGTTGTAATTGCGAACGGCCATGAGTTCCAGACATTGAGTCAAACCGCTTCCCTACCAATGGGACAAGTGAAAGGACAAGTCAGTCATGCGCCAGCAACCGAAACGCTGAGTCAGCTGAAAACGGTGTTGTGTTACGACGGTTACATGACACCTGTTAACCCAAGTAATCAACACTTGTGTATCGGTGCAAGCTACGACCGCAGTCACCTTGACTACGAATTTGATGAAAACGCCCAAAAAGATAATGCGGAAAAGCTAGTGAAATGTGTACCGAATCAAACATGGGCAAAAGAGGTAGATATCACTGATAATCAATCTCGCCAAGGTATTCGTTGTGTTAGCCGAGATCACTTACCATTTGTCGGGAATGTGGGTGACTTTGAGACGATCAAAACGCAATACGCCAACTTACAAAATCAAAAAGCAGAAGAGGTAGAAACCATTCATCAGTACCCTAACCTATTCTGCTTCTTAGGTTTAGGATCTCGTGGACTGAGCTCTGCACCATTATTAGCTGAAGTGTTGGCCTCCCAGATCTGTGGGGACCCGCTGCCATTACCGGTTGATGTATTGACCGAACTTCACCCAAGTCGAATGTGGGTTCGTAAACTAAGAAAAGGCAAAGCCATTACCGAGCTGTAAGAGTATTCTCTCGTTTTAACTCCCGACACAGATACGTGTCGGGAATCGCTAACTCACTAAGTTGCTCGTACTGAGATTACTTCAGCAGTGCAACTGCCTGTTTCACTTGCTCTGCCACTTCTGGGTTTACAACCTTACCCGATTCCACGTCAAAATTTTCGTAGAAGCTCGGCACAGATAACGATGCCTTTACATCCGCGCCAAAAAATTGTGCAGAACCTGTCGCCGCCGCAAGAACACTTTGTGCACCACCGGGACCTGGGGAAGTTGCTAAATAAACGACAGGTTTGTTTTGAAATACATTACGCTCAATGCGCGTCGCCCAATCGAACAAGTTTTTATAGGCCGCTGGGTACGAACCGTTGTGCTCTGCGAAGGAAACAACGAGAGCGTCAGCCTCCGCCAAGTCACGTAAAAACGCGACAGCCCCTTCAGCTTGACCTATTTCTTTCTCTTTGTCCTCGCTAAACATTGGCGCTTGATAATCGTTTAAGTCTAGAACATTCACTTGAGCGCCTTCGACTTGATTTGCTGCGTATGTAGCAAGTAGTTTGTTGATTGAGGTAGAGCTGGTAGATGCACCAAATGCGACAATTTTCATGGTTGTAATCCTTTGTTCACGTTTTATGCTGATCAGAATAAAAGTTGAACAGTTTCGCTACAACCACAAAAATTTTATGGAGAGGTTCGAATTTTTCGAAGTAGTAAATTACTAGGATTAAATAAAGGGAGAACGCTGCTTAGGGATTAAGCCTGAGCCTGGAGCTCTTGCCACAAATCACTGACAATCACGCGATCGGCCGGGCTTAACTCGGTACGCGCATCTTCTAAGCTGCTCTCAATGCGTGACTTCAGCTCAGTAATATCGCTAATCCCTTCTTCTTCACAAGACGCCGCGGATAAAGAGATGTGACCACGTAAATAACCACCAGCAAACAATTCATCGTCAGATGCTGTTTCAATTCGAGCATCAATCAGTTCCAGTAGTTTTTCTTCAAATTCAATAATCATGGTGTATCTCTGAGGTTATTAGTGGTTATTTAACGCAAAAGTCCGACGCTTCCAGTGGCTTAGTTTGATAAAATGCGCGCAGGGCATCAGAAAGCATTTTCACTCGCAAAGGCAAGCCAACGTCCAAAATACCCAGCACTTCTTTATGCACTTTTTTCATAAAGCCGAGCCTATCTGGTTCAAAATCGCCGTGTAGATTGTCACAACTCACCGTAAAAGGGAAGCCAGCGCTTTGTGCCAGAATCCATTCATAAGCTTGAGGTCGCACTTCAACTTTCTCAAACTCCGCTTGAACTTCTGCTGTTCGCCCATCGGGTTCATACCAATAGCCAAAATCTTCCAGCAAACGACGCTCTGGACCAGCCACACACCAATGCGAGATCTCGTGTAAAGCAGAGGCGTAAAAACCCCGAGCAAAAATAATCCGATGATGAGGGTGTTCATCATCAGCAGGAAGATAAATAGGCTCATCACCACCTAACTCTAATTTCGTATTAAATTGTTCTAAAAAGGTGTCATTAAAAATGGTGATTAAGTCTTGGTATTCGTGGGTCATCGTCGAGTTTGTACTTCAGTTTGACATGCGCTGCATATTGTCGCTGTTTTTAGCTATGAGGTAAAGGCACCCCCACATTTTTGGTTATTAGTTGAATTTATCTGAAGGTCGCTTTCTCCATACAATTTCTCATTCGTCAGCGTACTTATTTACCACTACACTCTCGCCTTATTTTGATGCCTTTCAAACCGCTATTTTTAAGCCGTTTGACTACAAGCATGTTGCTGGTTTTAATCACTTTTTAAGAGAGATAGAACCGTTTGTAAGTGTTGTTACTTCGCCTACGCTGATTCTCGTAGAACGTAGTGACTTTTTACGTTGAGTGTTTCCCTATGTTGCTAAGTGTGTTGTATATCATTGGTATCACGGCTGAAGCCATGACAGGTGCGTTAAGTGCTGGTAGAAGAAAGATGGACTGGTTTGGTGTTATGTTGGTGGCCAGCGCAACGGCCATTGGTGGTGGCACCGTACGTGACATTCTATTAGGCCACTACCCTCTTGGTTGGGTAAAAAACCCAGAGTTCCTTGCAATTACGTGTGTTGCAGGTGTGCTAACAACAGGTTTAGCGAAATGGGTGATTAAGCTGAAAGGTCTGTTCATTCGCCTCGATGCACTAGGTTTAATCGTGTTTAGTATCATCGGAACAAAAATTGCGATGGGCATGGGCTTGCACCCTGGTATTTGTATGGTTTCAGCGTTAGTAACGGGTGTATTCGGTGGGCTACTTCGCGACTTAATCTGTCGCCAAACACCATTGGTACTGCATGAAGAGCTTTACGCTTCTGTCGCTCTTATCGCATCAGGAATGTACTTAGCGCTATTAGAATTCAATGTTCCCGATGTCACTGCCACTATTATTACACTGGTTACTGGTTACATGTTGCGTATGGCTGCGGTACGCTTTAAGTGGCGTCTGCCTTCTTTCCATTTGGAAACAGAAGGCTCGATTCATTAAGCAAAAACTACTTAAACAAAAAAGGTTGCCTGATAAAATTGTGCCACCCGCGATTCAGTGAGTGGCATAATTTTATATTCAGTCATCCTGAACAGCGACGAAGGAACATGATTCAGGATCTATTATCCGAGCACTCTGTTGTCAGAGATGTTTCTTTCTCTTTTCATCGCGCTGAAATTAGATTCCTAGTCTCGCTATAGCTCGCTGGAATGACACAAAGCTCTTAAATCTTCGGTGTTTCAGTTGTTACGCCATGGTTTTGACCACGGTGGCGTAGTAAATGATCCATCACCACAATAGCCAGCATCGCTTCTGCGATAGGCACAGCACGAATACCCACACATGGGTCATGACGACCTTTGGTGATCAACTGAGTTGGTTCACCTTCTCTTGTGATGGTCTCACCCGGCACAGTGATACTTGATGTTGGCTTAAGCGCAATGTTTGCGACAATGTCTTGACCAGTCGAGATACCACCAAGAATGCCACCCGCATGATTACTACCAAAACCTTCAGGAGCAAGCGCATCACGGTGCTGACTGCCTTTTTGGTTTACCACCTCGAAACCGTCTCCGATTTCCACGCCTTTCACCGCGTTTATGCTCATTAGTGCGTGCGCGATGTCTGCATCCAAACGGTCAAATACGGGTTCCCCAAGACCAACAGGCACGTTAGTTGCCACAACCTGGATTTTTGCGCCAATAGAGTCGCCTTCTTTTTTCAGGTCACGGATAAGTTGGTCAAATGCTTCTACTTTGTCAGCATCAGGGCAGAAGAATGCATTGTTCTCGATTTCGTTCCAATCTACCTTGTCGATAGATACATCACCCATTTGTGACAAGTAAGCACGAATCTCAACACCAAACTCATCTTTTAAGTATTTCTTCGCGATTGCACCAGCAGCCACACGCATTGCGGTTTCACGAGCTGAAGAACGGCCGCCACCGCGATAGTCGCGGATGCCATATTTTTGGTGGTAAGTGTAATCAGCATGACCCGGTCTGAACTTATCTTTGATGTCAGAGTAGTCTTTTGAGCGCTGATCGGTGTTTTCAATTAGCAAACCGATCGATGTGCCCGTGGTTTTGCCTTCAAAAACGCCAGAAAGAATTTTAACTTCATCCGGTTCACGACGTTGTGTGGTGTAACGTGATGTGCCTGGACGACGGCGGTCGAGATCGATTTGTAGATCTGCTTCTGTAATTTCCAACCCCGGAGGACATCCGTCTACGATACATCCCAGTGCGATACCGTGACTTTCCCCGAATGTCGTCACTCGGAAATGTTGTCCGATACTGTTTCCTGCCATTACTTCCTCAAGTTTTTATCGCCACGCTCTCTCAAAACAGAGCATAGCTGCTTTCCAATTCTTCGTGGATTCATAGTGGCTTTATTACGTTTTGATGTAAAGAGTTAATATCGGCGAGGTATGCATAAAAAAAACACCGAGCATAAAGCTCGGTGTTTTGATGTTTAGTGCAAGACTCTATTAGTCTTTGTACAGTTTAAACTCTTCTGCACACTCAACCAGCTGGTCACGCGTTAGCATAAATACGCCATGACCGCCGTTCTCGAACTCAATCCAAGTAAATGGAATCTCTGGATACTGTTCCATCATATGAATCATTGAGTTTCCGACTTCACAAATAAGAATGCCGTTATCTGTTAGATAATCTGGCGCGTTAGCAAGAATACGACGCACTAGTTTTAGACCATCCGTACCCGCAGCTAGCCCAAGCTCAGGCTCATGCGTGAACTCATCTGGCAGGCTGTTCATGTCTTCTTCATCCACATATGGTGGGTTAGACACGATTAGATTGTATTTCTCTTTTGGAAGATCACGGAACAAATCAGAGCGAATTGGGAACACTTGCTGCTCCATGCCATGATCTTGTACGTTTTGCTCAGCCACTTGTAGAGCATCTGTAGAGATGTCGATAGCATCCACTTCTGCTTCAGGGAAAGCGTGCGCACAAGCAATCGCGATACAACCAGAACCCGTACATAGGTCCATGATGCGCGTAGGCTCTTCCACCAACCAAGGTTGGAATTCCGCTTGAATCAATTCGCCGATAGGAGAACGTGGCACAAGTACACGCTCATCAACGAAGAACTCAAGACCGCAGAACCATGCTTTGTTGGTTAGGTATGCTGTTGGCGTACGCTCGTTGATGCGTTTTACTACGCGCTCAACAATACGCAGACGCTCGCTTGTCGTTAGGCGAGAGTTCAATACGTGCGGAGGCACATCAATCGGCAAGTATAAGGTTGGCAGGATAAGCTGAACAGCTTCATCCCACGCATTATCAGTACCATGACCGTAAAACAGGTTCGCTGCATTAAAGCGGCTTACCGTCCAACGAATCATATCTTGAAGGGTATGCAGTTCCGATACCGCTTCTTCTACAAAAATCTTATCCAAAATTGCCTCCGAAAAGCGCTACAATACTGCCAATAAAGTTTATTAATGAAATTGTTTACCTAATGAGCAAAAAAGACACCGAGAACGATGACGATTTCGCCTTGTTTCAGGAAGCAGTACAGGGCGTGAAAAAGTTGCGACAGGATACCATAATCCAGCAACCAAAAAAAAATACTAAGCAAAAAGAAATCAAGCGCTCCAACCGTGAAGCGAGTGACTCTGAATTTTACTTTTCAGACGAGTTTGTCCCTCTATTAAACGATGAAGGTCCAACTCGTTATGCACGTGACGACGTCTCCACTTATGAAGTCAAACGTCTACGTCGTGGCGTGTATGTACCGGACGTGTTCCTCGATATGCACGGCATGACACAGCAAGAAGCAAAACGCGAGCTTGGTGCGATGATAGCCTATTGCATCAAAAACGAGATTCATTGTGCGTGTGTGCAACATGGTATTGGGAAACACATCCTGAAACAGAAAGCCCCACTTTGGTTAGCACAGCATCCTGACGTTATGGCTTTTCACCAAGCGCCACTAGAATTTGGTGGTGATGGTGCGTTGTTAGTGTTGCTTTCTATTCCTGAAAAGTAACAGGCTTGCTGTAGACACGACGAAACGAAAAGGCAGGGATCTCCTGCCTTTCTTATTCTGTCTCTAATTTGCAAACGCTTATTTTGGTTTAGACACTTATGGCGTAATATGCCAAAGCACTTCACCATTTTGTGTTTGTAAATCATATTCAATGCACACTAGGCCTGATGTAGGAAACATCGGTGGTGTCATGTCTTTTACAAACTCTGAAGTCAGATAACCGACCAAAGGCAAATGCGATACGAACAAAAGCGAGTCCAATTGTTCGACTTCGATTAACGCACTTGCGAAATCGAAGACATGCTCGGACTGGCCATAAGGTGTAATATCTTCACAAGTTTCAATGCTTTTTGCAGAGAAATACGCACTGATCTCTTGCCAAGTTTGTTGAGCTCTAATGTACGGACTCACCAACACTTTATCGAATTGCGCAAAACCCTGTTCTTTACAGGCTCTCGCAACCGCTTCTGATTCGACTCTGCCTCTTGGGGTCAATTGTCGTGCTGCGTCTGAATCTGCAAAATGCTCGGCTTCACCGTGACGCATGATGAATATTTTCATGTTATTTCCTAGGGATAGCTAACGCTACCAAAAGGTTGACTGCTATCTTTATTAGATAGACGGGGCTAACTTTAACAATGACGAAACAAAAATACTGATATAATTATCTGTTCATTATACCAATTCGCTTGTTAAAGATAGCGACTTTCTTAACAATCTATTAAAAGAATGTACTCAGTTCATCACACTATTTAACTGTGCAATGAGTTCAGAGCATTCACTCAAACAGTTCTTACCCATACGCAAACGCGATGGGCCTGTGCAGAAGTCTACGAATAACAAAAATACGGCAAGCAGTATTTGTCGAAACGCAAACTTTGCGCCCCCCCGCGAGGGGAGCCTAAATTACTGTAATGCGAAATCTGGAGACGCATCGTGCATCTAAGTCCTAACGATTCAAATCAATACCGCTACATTACCTTGAGCAATGAACTGCGTGTACTGCTGATTCATTCCGATACAGCTCAACAGTCGGCAGCTGCTCTGGCAGTGAACGTTGGACACTTCGACGACCCAAACGATCGCCAAGGTCTGGCACACTATTTAGAACACATGCTTTTTTTGGGTACGGAAAAATACCCTAAAGTGGGCGAGTTTCAAAGCTATATTAGCCAACACGGTGGAACAAACAACGCTTGGACTGGTACAGAGCACACTTGTTTCTTTTTCAATATTGCTCCAAATGCCTTTGAAAGTGCCTTAGATCGATTTAGCCAATTCTTTACCGCACCTTTGTTTAACGAAGAAGCATTAGACAAAGAACGCCAGGCTGTCGACTCCGAATACAAGCTCAAACTCAATGATGATTCTCGTCGCCTGTATCAAGTTAACAAAGAAGTCATCAATCCAGAGCACCCGTTTTCAAAATTCTCTGTCGGAAACTTAGATACTCTTGGCGACCGAGATGGTAAATCCATCCGCGACGAAATTGTGGAGTTTCACCACTCTCAGTATTCCGCCGATTTGATGACACTGACTCTATTTGGGCCACAGTCGCTCGATGAACAGCAAGCTTGGGTAGAAACCATGTTTGCCGACATCCCAAATCACCACCTTCGTGGAAAATCGATTGATGTACCGATAGGCACTGAGGAAAGCACGGGCATTTTGGTTCAAGTCGAGCCGCTCAAAGAGTTCCGTAAACTGATTCTCACATTCCCCATGCCGGGAATGGATGCGCATTATAGCGTGAAGCCACTCTCCTACTTTGCTCACCTGTTGGGTTATGAAGGAGAAGGCAGTTTGATGCTTCAACTCAAAGAAAAAGGCTGGATTACCTCTCTCTCAGCGGGCGGCGGCGCGAGTGGCAGTAACTACCGAGACTTTACCGTAAGCTGCACCCTGACGCCAAACGGCTTAGATCATGTTGATGATATCGTTCAAGCGGTTTTTCAATACCTCTCGATGATCAAACAAGACGGGTTAGATGAATGGCGCTATCTCGAAAAACAAGCGGTATTAGAATCGGCTTTCCGCTTCCAAGAGCCATCGCGCCCAATGGATCTCGTCAGCCATCTGGTGATCAACATGCAGCACTATCAACCGGAAGACACGGTTTATGGTGACTACAAAATGGCGGGCTACGATGAGGAGTTACAGCGTTCATTGCTGCGATACTTAACCATCGATAATGTACGCGTCACTTTGATTGCTAAAGGCCTGGAATACAACCGTACTGCCGAATGGTACTTTACCCCGTACTCCGTCACACCTTTTAGTGAAGGCCAACGTCGTTTCTATCAACAAATCGACCCAAGCTGGCAATTCGTCTTACCGAAAAAGAACCCTTATATTTGCTACGACCTCGACCCCATGCCACTCGAAAATGGTGATTCGCTGCCAGAGTTGATTGAGGATCTCGAAGGGTTTCGGCTGTGGCATTTGCAAGATGACGAATTTCGCGTGCCTAAAGGTGTCGTTTATGTCGCTATCGACAGCTCTCATGCCGTTGCATCACCAAAGAACATCGTCAAAACGCGCTTATGTGTAGAGATGTTCCTCGATTCGCTAGCAAAAGAAACCTATCAAGCAGAAATCGCAGGGATGGGTTACAACATGTACGCTCACCAAGGTGGTGTGACCTTAACCCTCTCAGGGTTCAGTCAAAAGCTGCCTCAGTTGCTAGAAATGATTCTGCACCGTTTTGCTTCTCGAGATTTCAGCCCTGCTCGCTTTGAAACCATCAAACAACAACTGTTACGAAACTGGAGAAATGCTTCACAAGATCGCCCTATTTCGCAGCTGTTTAACGCACTTACTGGGTTACTTCAACCCAATAACCCGCCTTTCGCAACCTTAGTCGAAGCGCTAGAAGAAATCGAAGTCGATGAACTCTCGGTATTCGTAGAATCCATTCTTGCAGAACTGCACGTTGAAATGTTTGTTTACGGAGACTGGCAACGCCAGCAAGCCCATGACATGGCTACGACCTTGAAGGATGCTCTAAGAGTTAACGAGCAACGTTATGAAGAGGCACTTCGTCCGCTCATTATGCTAGGTAAAAATGGCAGCTTTCAACGTGAGGTGCATTGTAATCAGCAAGATTCCGCGGTCGTTATTTACCACCAGTGCGAGGATATTGAGCCTCGTAGTATCGCGCTATACTCATTGGCCAATCACCTTATGTCGGCAACGTTTTTCCACGAAATCCGTACCAAGCAGCAATTAGGTTACATGGTAGGCACTGGCAATATGCCGCTAAATCGTCACCCTGGTATTGTACTGTATGTGCAGTCACCTAATGCAGCACCTGCCGAGCTGGTTACCTCAATCGACGAGTTTTTAAATGCCTTTTATATGGTGCTGTTAGAGCTAAACGATTACCAATGGCACAGCAGTAAGCGCGGCTTGTGGAACCAAATAGCAACGCCGGACACCACTCTTCGAGGACGAGCTCAACGTCTTTGGGTTGCGATAGGAAACAAAGACACTGAGTTTAACCAACGTGACAAGGTACTGGCCGAGTTGAAGAAGCTGACGCGCGCAGACATGATTCGCTTCGTTGTGAACGAATTGAAACCTCGTACTGCAAATCGTTTGATCATGCACTCTCAAGGTCAAGCGCATTCGGAGGCTCCGCGCATCCATCTAGGACAAGAAATAGGATCGATTGAAGAGTTCCAACTTCGGCCAAAAGATTGCGGCTTGGGGTGATCTAGTTGCGCAGAAATAAAATTGTCGATTACTAGAATGAACCTACAAACCCATGAGGTTGTCGGTCTCATAGATTGAATCGGCACCATAATTGGCAGAAAATTGAAATTGCGCCATTGCGGCTTATGCTCTAATTACCGCACTAAAAATAACTTAATGAGGTAATCATGAAAAAAGCACTTTTACTTGTGGCTCTTATACTGCCATTGGCATCTGCTCACGCTGAAATCTCAGTCAAAGGCGATGGTTTCGAACTAAGTGACGACTGTGTGCGCCTTAGCGGAGACAATGTATCCATCAAATCAGATGATTGCTCTTCAAAACAGTGGAATGATAAAGACAAAAAAGGTAATAGCAGCGTTCATGGGGACGACAACCCTGGTAAAGGCCACAATAAAGATAAGAAAGACAAGAAGAAGTAACCATTTCTTCTTTATGAAAAAGGCTTGCCACTGGCAAGCCTTTTTCTCTACCGAAGCAACGTTTAATAGAACGTTGTCCCTTCACCAGCTCGAGTAAGCAAGCCATCACATGGCGCGTAACGATCGCCATACTTCGATGCAAACTCATTCATTTTCTCTACGAGCTCTTTAATGCCAAATTGGTCCATGTAACGGAACGGACCACCCAAGAACGGTGGGAAACCAATACCAAATATCGCGCCAATATCGCCGTCACGTGGCGAGCGAATGATACCATCATCCAAACAACGTACCGCTTCATTCAGCATTGGCAGCACACAGCGCAACGCAATATCGTTATCGCTTAGCTTAGATTCAGGGTCGAGCTTAAGCAGTTTGTAAACCGATTTGTCGACATCTTTCTTCTTGCCCTTGTAAGTGTAAAACCCCTTACCACTCTTGCGTCCTTTACGTCCATCATTTAACAAGATATCAAACACATCCGGCCCTTTGAATCGGTCACCTAACTCATTAACCAGGATCGGCATAATTTTCGCGCCAATGTCGACACCAACTTCATCCAACAAGGTAATCGGGCCAACAGGGAAACCAAAATCAAGCAACGCCGTATCAATCTTTTCGATCGGTTCGTTAGCCAACAAAATATGCGCCGCTTCGTTCATGTATGGAGCAAGAATGCGGTTCACGTAAAAGCCCGCTTTGTCTTTCACTACGATCGGGGTTTTACCTTGCTTCTTAGCAAGTGCAACAACTGTTGAAACGGTTTCATCTGACGTCGTTTCATGCGGAATCACTTCCACCAACGGCATTTTTTCTACCGGGCTGAAGTAATGCAAACCCACTACGTTTTCTGGACGCTCCGCTTTTTCTGCAATTTTGTGGATAGGCAACGAAGAAGTATTGGTCGCAAAGATAGTTTCTGTCTTAGCGTTCGCTTCAATGTCCGCCACCATTTTTTGCTTAAGATCTAAGTCTTCAAAAACGGCTTCAATTACGACATCAATATGATTAAAACTGGTAAAATCGACACCACCAGACAGTTGCAGCATTTTCGCTTGCAGATCGGCCTTGGATAGAATGCGACGTTTGCGCTGTTTCTCAAATAACTTGTAGTTGTAGTTGAGCGCGTTTAAAACGCCATCGTTGCTAACGTCTTTGATGCGAACAGGTACTTTTGCTTTTGCAACAGACACATGGCTGATTCCGGCGCCCATCAAACCACCACCAAGCACACCAACTTTATGAACTGGTGCTGGTTTCGCATCCGTGCCATTTTCTTTCTTCATTTCTGTTGTGGCAAAGAAGATCGAACGGAGCGCTTTTGACTCTGAGCTCATCACAAGCTCACCGAAGCGCTTCGCTTCAAGCTCTTGACCTTTAGCGAAGCCTTTCTCTAAGCCATGTTGAATAACTTCTAGAATTGCAACCGTTGCTGGATAGTTACCGCGAGTTTTTTGATTCGTTTTCTTCGCAGCTTGCTCAAATACAAACTTGCGCCCTAGCCCGCTACCAGACATCACCTTTTCTTTCGTCGATAGCTTTTTCGTGCCCTTGTTTTTACCTTTGTCGATAAACTGTTTTGCTACGTCGAGCAAAATGGTGTCAGGCACACAGGCGTCCACAACGCCCAATTTTTTAGCTTTCTTCGCACGAAGTTGTTTACCCGTCAGGATCAAGTCCAACGACGGTAACAGGCCAATCAAACGTGGCAGACGCTGAGTACCACCAGAACCTGGCAATAAACCAAGTTGTACTTCTGGCAGACCTAAACGCGTTTTGTCAGAATCCGTACAAACACGATAATCACATGCAAGAGCCAGTTCTAAACCACCGCCCAAACATGGGCCATGAATAGCCGCAACGACAGGATACGGTAAGTCCGATAGCTGCTGGAATAAATCCTGACCTTGCCTTGCTAAGTCTTCCGCTTCACTTGCTGTGGTGCATGCTTCTAGCATTCGAACATCTGCGCCCGCAACAAAATTGTCCGGTTTTAGGGAGTGGATGATCATCCCTTTAATACCACTGGAGTCTTTTAGCTGAGCAAAAATTTCTTTCATTTCGTCAGCAAAAGCCGCCTGCAGCGTATTCATTTTTTCATTAGGAACATCAATTGCTAACCAAGCAATATTTTGCTCATCAACCTTTAGACTAAATGCTTTTTGCTCGCTCATTACTCAACCTCCAGAATCATTGCCGCACCAAGACCACCAGCAGCACATGCGGTATTCAATGCAATACCACCGCCACGGCGTTTTAGTTCTCGTAGGGTTTGCGTCATCATACGCGCACCAGTCGCAGCAAATGGGTGACCATAAGCAATTGATCCGCCAAGCACGTTGAACTTATCCATGTCAATTTCACCAATCGCTTTTGAGCGACCAAGGTTTTCTTGAGCAAACTTATCGGAAGCAAACATCTTCACATTCGCCAATGCTTGAGCAGCAAAGGCCTCGTGCATGTCGATCAACGTCAGGTCTGACAGTTCCAAGCCTGTATTTTCAAGCACTTTCGCTGTGGCATAAGTCGGCCCCATCAGCATGTCCTTTTCCACGCCGATAGCAGAGAATGCATAACCTCGGATGTAACCAAGAATCTCCATTCCGAGCTCTTTCGCTTTACCTTCTCGCATCAACATCACTGCCGCACCACCATCAGTCAATGGCGTACTGTTCGCAGCCGTAACACTGCCATACTGACGATCAAACGCAGGTCGCAATTTCGCGTATCCCTCAACCGTTGAGTCATGACGGATATTGTTGTCTTCCGAAATCCACTTTTTGTATGGTTCAGGGAAAGCCGTCATCACTTCATCTTGGATTTTTCCTTCTTTCCAAGCTTGAGAAGCCAGCGTATGAGAACGATGTGCAAGCGCATCCTGTTCTGCGCGAGAAATACCATGTGTTTTAGCCATTTGCTCTGCAGTTTGTCCCATGGATAAACCCGTAGAGTACTCTGCTACTGCTGGTGGCACTGGCATCAGGTCTTTAAAGCTCAAGTTTTTGAGGATACTAAGCTTCTGACCCATTGTTTTTGTCTTACTAAGAGCAAGCAGATTAGCGGCCAATTTCTTTGATACGCCAATAGGCAGGACGGAAGAAGAGTCTGCACCGCCAGCAATACCAATATCGATGGTTCCCGCCATGATGCTTTCTGCGACATTAACCGCCGCTTGAAAACTCGTCGCACACGCTCGAGTCACACTGTAAGCATCAGTATGGATGTTCATACCGGTGCCTAACACGATTTCTCGTGCGATGTTTGGCGCTTCAGGCATTTGTACTACTTGTCCAAATACCACTTGTTCGATTAACTTCGGATCAATATCTGTTCGAGCAAGCATTTCGCTTACTACCATTTTCCCTAAATCGACCGCTGGCACTTGGCTAAATTCCGTGCTTTGACGAGCAAAGGGAGTTCGAAGCCCCGCGACAATAGCGACACGCTCACCATTGCGTGTTTTTACTTCCTGCTTGCCCATTGTTTCTCCTTAAATACAAGAGGTCTGACCTGATGCATTGTAATGAATTTGTTAAATTTATCAAACGTGCGTTTAAATAAACGTGAAGCAAGTAGTTCAATTACTCTACTTCTTTGATTCTTATGCGATTACTAATGGTTAACTATAGAGAGTTAAAACGGTAAGAGGTATACGGAAAGTAAAATCGAAGCAAAAAAAAACCACACATAACTGTGTGGTCGGAATATCTATAAAACAATTAACTTACGCCAATTGAAAAGTAATCAGTTTCCTGATTAGGAGAAAGTAAAGTCAGCCTTCAAAAGGAAGTGTCATCTTGCTCAACATGTTAGTCGCAATGACTAACGAGATGACAAGGTGTACTATAACCCCTTCACTGCTTGATATTTTGAAATAGATCAATTTTATAGTGATTTTACGAGTTTTAAGCTCACCTAGAGCGATTATTGATTCAAAACAATTCAAGAATCCACCATCAGAAGTCCCTTTTAATGCTCCATCGAGTGAACTTATCCAAGCCATTGATTACTAATGATGATATTGTTAACAATATATATCAATTCGTGTTCGATGATATCTGACATTTGCGTATACACTTTTAGGTAACCACATGGCTTATTGTGTCAAAGGGGTTGCATGACAAATCCTGCAACCAAAACCGCTAAGCGATGAAGCAAGTAAAGTCATGCTCAGAACAAATAAGAAACTCACAGAGCGAGGATGGAGGCTCCTGTGGCCATATTAAAAATGTTTGGAAAGAAAAATTCCAACAGTCCGGTCAACTCTGATATGGACAAGCAAAGAAAATACGAAGCGCTCGTCCGAGGGTATCATCGTGACTTGTACCGCTACGCATATTGGTTGTGCAAAGATAAAGCGGTCGCGGAAGATCTAGTTCAGGAAACCTGTCTTAGAGCTTGGAAGTCACTCGATAGCCTCCAAGACGAAAAAGCTGCCAAGTCTTGGCTCATCACAATATTGAGACGAGAAAATGCGCGCCGCTTCGAACGTAAACAATTTGATTTAGTTGATATCGATGATTACGGCAATGATGCTAAAGTCAGCGATGACCCACATCATCAGCAAGAATGGCTGCAGGCACAGATCATGAAGCTCGATGTTGAATACCGTGAGCCTTTATTTCTCCAAGTTGTCGGTGGTTTCAGTGGAGAAGAAATTGGTGACATTCTTGATTTAAATAAAAACACAGTGATGACTCGACTATTTCGCGCTCGTAATCAACTTAAAGAGATGTTGGATTCTCAAGATACCAAGAGAGGACAAAAGAATGGATGATTTAGAATTTCGTCGTCGTATTTTGTCGGATCCAAAACAAAAGGATGAAGAGATTCTGCAAGCTTTAGCTGGTAGCGACGCCAACAATAAGTTTGTTGATGACGTTTTGGATCTCGATGTAAAAATTAAACAAGCCATGAATGTGGATGTACCCGAAGATCTCGCAGATAAGATTTTATTTAGCCAGACGTCGAGTGCACTTGATGAAGAGAAGGTCGTCAGACCAAACTTTGTCCGCAAAGCAATGGCACTTGCCGCTTCTATTGCGTTCACCGCAGGGTTATTAGTTGGTCAAGTAAACTGGGGAAATGTTTTGGTGTCTCCAGCACAAGCCAGTTTAGCGGATACCGCGATGAAACACGTAATTCATGAAGAACCGTTTGTTCGTCATCTTGATGAGGATGTACCGAGCTCGCAAATTAATGCGAAAATGTCGCCATTTCATTACCAGTTTAGTGAAAACTTTCCATATCACGTTTACTACCTAAACCACTGCGGTTTTGGTGAATCCAATGCGGTGCATATGGTGTTCCAAGGTCCAAAAGGTAAAGTAACGTTATTTATTACTGGTATTCCAAGCGAACAAAGTACCGACTTTAATAAGGATGGCATGACCGGAATCGTTCAGCCCGTTGGGAGTTCAAGCCTGATTTTAGTCGGGGAAGAAGGTGAAAATATTGATGCTATCGCTACGACTCTTGCATCAATGATTAAGCCGATGTAACAACTTCGACGATTTCCAGCCTTCAAAAGGTTAAATGCCGCTAAATGATCTTATTTAGCGGCATTTTTGTATAAATAGAACGCAAAACATTCACCATCGCTATACCATTTAGAGCTTAAACTCTAAATTATGCATTTTAAGTGCAATTTCCCGTCTTTTAGACATCATTTCTGCAATTTTTATTCAATTTTATCCAATGGTCGGATTTGTCCAAGCAATTATTGATACTACTATCTGCGCCACTGAGCAAAAGCTCAATTTATCGTCCAAAGAGACGAATCTAATAAGGAAAAACAAATGACTCAGAACACGCGTCTGTTTAAAAAGACTCTCCTAGCAGTAACGGTAGCTTTTGCCTCAGGTCAATCGATGGCAGCGGGTTTCCAAATCAACGCTCAATCAGCAACTGGCATCGGCCGTGCATTTGCTGGTGATGCAGTAATCGCAGATAATGCAGCAGTAATGGCTCGTAACCCAGCAGCAATGGCTCTGTTTGATAAAATGGAACTGTCGCTAGGTTTCGAAAGCATTACTTCAATGATTGAAGTGAAAGATGCGAAATATTGTGGTTCAACGTGCCAAGTAGCACCAACACTGCTCAAGCCTGTCGACTCAAACTATGACGACGCTGGCGATACTTCTATTGCACCGAACATTCATCTAATCGTTCCTGTAAATGACAAGTTTGCATGGGGCGTAAACGCATACTCTAATTTCGGTACTAAAACAGAATTCGACAATAGCTTTGCGGCAAAAGAATATGGCGGCTTAACTGATGTTAAGAGCGTAAACTTTGGCCTTGCAGGTTCTTACCGTCTCAATGAACAATGGAGCTTTGGTGCTGGTTTAGATTTAATCTACGGCCAAGGTACAATGAAGCGTGAACATGCTGCAATAGGCACACTCGTCGATGTAGACGAAGCTGATGGTTGGGCTGTAGGTTTCAATGTTGGTACTGTGTACGAGCTAGATGAAAACAATCGATTTGGTCTTGCATACCGTCATAGTCCAGAAATGGAAGCAAAAGACGATAAAGGTCAAAAAATCACACTACCTTTACCAGATATGGCCGAGTTCTCCGGCTTCCACAAAATTCAAGACACTAAGTTTGCTGTACACTACAGTATCCAATACATTGGCTGGGAAACTTTCGATCAAATTGAATTCTCTAACTTAAAAGGCTCTCCTCTTGGCTCATCGTACGATAAACAGTACCAGTGGC
Source organism: Vibrio sp. 1167 (assembly GCF_033340375.1). Lineage (NCBI taxonomy): Bacteria > Pseudomonadati > Pseudomonadota > Gammaproteobacteria > Vibrionales > Vibrionaceae > Vibrio > Vibrio sp. 1167. The sequence continues at coordinate 111,338 of NZ_JAWOWK010000004.1, forward strand.
AAGATGCTTGGCACTACTCGATTGGTGGTACATATTACCTAAGTAATAACTGGACACTTCGTGCTGGTTACATGTACGACACGAGCGCCCAAGCTGACTTAACGTCTGTTTCCGTTCCTGACTCAGATCGCCAATGGTTCTCTACCGGCTTTACTTATCACATTGATAGTAAATCAAATGTCGACTTTGGCTTTACGTACCTAATGGGTAAAGATGTTGAGGTAAATGAATCAACACCTAACCCAATGTACAACCCAAGTGACGCTCAAAGCCCTCAAAATATCTCGAGCTTGTCAGCAACAACACGCGCTGATGCTATTCTATTCGGCTTACAATACAGCCGTAGCTTCTAAACGCTTCGCTGTTAGTTAGTAGAAAAATACTTTATATAAAAGGCTGGATTTCCAGCCTTTTTTCATATCTGCGATTTATTGCCCACTCAATTTGAGTGAACACGTGTATCTAAATCTCACAATTAGGACGCACAGCTGTTCGCTGAATTCCGTTTACAAGCCTTTCACAGTTAGATAATTAAACCACCCAATCAACACTTGAAAGCATAATATTCCAAATGACTGCTTATACTGGATTTTCATTTCTAAAGTAAAAACTCTACCTTTAAACTTTCGTCCCACGTTATAAATAAATCAGCGAACATTCGAATGAAAACCAACAAGACTCTTCTATCAACAGCAGTGGCATTAAGCCTACTTGGCGCAACGGGCATGGCTAACGCAGCAGGTTTCCAACTTGCTGAATATTCTGCAACAGGCCTAGGTCGAGCATATGCTGGTGAAGCAGCAATGGCTGACAACGCAAGTGCACAATGGCGTAACCCAGCAATGCTAACTTATTTGGAAGGCACTCAAGTGTCCGTTGGTGCAATCTATGTGAACCCAAATATTGATATTGAAGGTGATGTAAACTTCCACGGTAGCACTTCTTCTGCATCTTCAGATGACTTCGCACATGATGCAATCATTCCAAACTTCTACCTATCACACCAATATAATGAGAAATTCGCGATTGGTTTGGCATTTGGCACCAACTACGGCATGGAAACCGATTTAGGTAAAGGCTTTGGTGCCTCGCACTTCGGTAACGAAGCAAGCGTAACGACAATGGAAGCGAACTTGAACGCAGCTTACAAAGTCAATGAATCAATCAGCGTTGGTGGTGGTATCCGTTACATCATCGGCGAAGGCAGCTTTGGCGCAGCAGCTCCTAAGAATAACGTTGTAGGGTTAAACCCTGAAACTAATCAACCAATCAGTGTTCCTCAAGGTACCGCTCTAAAATACATGGAAGGTGACGATACCGCTTGGGGCTGGCAAGTTGGTACAGCATGGCAGATCAATGAAAATAACCGTATCGGATTCGCGTACAAATCTGAAGTTGAACTGAAGCTTGAAGGCCATGCTGAAGGTCTTGGTTTTGGCTTCGGTACTTCTGAACGCGACAACGGCTACATGTATCTAAACCTGCCTGCAACGGCTGAGTTGGCAAGCTTCCACCAAGTAACAGACCAACTTGCATTACACGCAAGCGTTAACTGGACGGATTGGAGCTCTTTCGAGAAATTGGAAGCACGTCTAGATACTGCTGGCACGCATATGGTTAAAGTAGAAAACTGGGAAGACAACTATCGCTTTGCTGTTGGTGCCACTTACCAGCTTGATCCTAAGCTAGCGCTACGCACTGGTATTGCATACGATACTTCAGCAGTAAGCGACAAAAACCGTACGATCACTATTCCAGAAACTGACCGCACTTGGCTAAGTATTGGCGCAACGTACGATTGGACGAAAGACTTCAGCCTAGACGCTGGCTTCACCTATATTTTTGCGAAAGACGCACCAATCGTTGAGTCTCGTGGTTACAAGTCAGACGACACTGCAGAACAAGTCGGTGGCCAATTCGTAGGCGAAACTACGGGTAATGTTTGGCTAATCGGTGTTCAAGCAAACTACCGTTTCTAACCAAGCTGCAAAATACAAAAAAGGCTTAGCATCAGCTAAGCCTTTTTTCATTTCTCTATTGTGAAGAACAACGCTTAAAAGTCTTCTAGGTATTCGTCTAAATACTCTTCTTCTTCGATGTTAACTTCTTCTACCGTTTCAACTTCTGCTTTAAAGTTTTGACGCTGGATATAAACATCGCGAGTTAGAATATATGGATCCGGCGACGAGTCTAGCTGCGCTTCTTGCGGTACTAATAAAGCACGCTTCTCCATTCCTTCAAACGCCCACTTACCCAAACTCGCCCAGAAGTTGAGATAAGAGAGGGGTAAATACGTACTATCTACGGTATCTGTCACTTCACGTAAGGTATACGGACCATAACCTGGAACCATGAAGTAAGGACCATTTCCAACACCATAGTGGCCTACCGCATCACTGAACGCTTTCTCGTCGTACTTCGTAATACCCGCGGCACTTGCAATATCGAATAAACCGAAAATACCGAACGTCGAGTTAATCCAAAAACGGTTAAAGTGGTCCACGGCTTTCGTACCATTACCCATGATTAAGTTATTAACCATGCTTGCTGGCTCATCTAAGTTCGATAAGAAGTTAGCGATACCAGAACGAATAGGAACTGGCGTGTATTCTACATACGCAAGTGATACAGGACGAACCAAATACGGATCTAAATATTCGTAGTTGAGTTCCCACATGGTTCGGTTAAAGCCTTCCAACGGGTCATACACATCAGAAGTCGTTTGATTTGTTTCTTGTCCTGTTACTGCTTCATCAGGCGCACTTGAACAGCCAACCAGTCCAACGGCTAACAGCAACAAGAAGGTAGATTTACCCTTGTTATACATTTTATTTTCCATAACGACTATTAATGTACCTAAGTCACCCCGATTAACCATTGTACGTATGTTGAGCAGGATACATAGTAAAGATGACTCAGATATGGGAATAAATAAAGGCCAGCAATCGCTGGCCTTCGGTATTCTACTCGATCGTTTAGAGTCATACCACTAAAGGCAACTGACTCTACCTCGTTGTCATGTTTCAGAGACAGATGTTAACAATTAATACTGCTGATCAATGGTCACTTCTACTGGTGCGCCAAATTCAACGACGTCACTTTCTCCGTGCCAATCTTGATCACGCGTTGCTACGTTACCGTCAGAATCTACACGCACACGGACGATTAGCTTATCGAGTGAAGATAACTTTTGCCCTTGCATCATGGCATTGCCATCATCTAATACGACTGTGCGAGGGAAAGTACCTAGCGGATAACGAGCAGCAGCCACAGGCATCGGGGAGCCATCTGAACGGTGTACTGACACAATCAGAACTGCGTTTGGATCCAACCGAGCATTTGGTGCCACATTAATTGTCACTGCTACACTCTTATCCGGTGAAACCGCTTCGCCCATTTGCTTACGAGCACTCTCAATACTGCGTGACAACATCTCGTAGCGGCTATCTTCTGGACCAATCATTTGCTGCATGATTCCCCAGTACTTGATGGCTGCCGGGAAGTCTTGACGCTCAAACGCATCGAACGCTAACAAAGAAAACACACGCAGATCGACATAGTCTTGCTGCATCAGCTTGCCGAGTAATGAGCGAGCCGTCGCTTGATCCATTTCCTCTTGAGACAGCATCAGAGCTTGTGCATAACCCAACATCACATCTGGGTCTTTTGGCTCTAGGCGGTACGATTTTTCCATCGCATCGATAGCCGTGGTGACATCACGATTTGCTAACGCAATACGACCTAGCAGTAACCAACCTGTCGAGTCTTCCGGCTGGTAATGTAAGCGAGTTCGAAGGGCTAGGGTCAAATCCGCCATTTCATCGTCACTCAGCGGCTCAGAAGAAGCCGACATCAGCTTTTTCGATAACTCAGGTAGATTTGCAGACACTTCTTGCCATTGAACAATATCGTCTGACGCGCCAAATTTATAATACAAACCATAGCTCAGCACCACTGTCAGAATTACCGATGGAACTAAAACCGCGATTGGAGAAACCTTGGTTTCTTTTTGCGCTTTATCACCAGGGATATCGTCAAGCAGTGATTGCTTTAGATCAGAAATCAGTTCGTCTTCACTTTCAACAAGACCTTCGTCAGTTTCTTCTGCAAGCTCAGATAGTCGGTCTTTATAAAATGCCTTGTTGAGCTCATCGCGTAACACATCATCATTGTTCGCTTTTTGTTTAAGCAGCGGCAAAGCCACCAGCGCACAAGCAATAAGCGTGAGAGCAACGGTGGAAATCCAAAATAGTGTCATTACTTCTTATCTCCGTTGTTCTCTTCTTCAAGCAATGCTTTTAAACGAGCTTCTTTTTGCTCATCCCATTGCTCGTCACTGCTCGCTTTTGCCTTAACTTTAGATTTACGGCTACGCAGTACAATCAAACCAAAACCACCCAGTACTACAGCGAGTGGCCCTAGCCACAAAATCGCAGTCGCGACCGTAAATGGTGGGTTGTAAGTCACGAAGTTACCGTAACGGGCGATCATGTAATCAACAATCTCATCTTTGGACTTACCTTCTTTGGTCATTTCGTACACCTTATGGCGTAAGTCCTGAGCAAGTTCAGCGTTAGAATCCGAGATCGTGTTGTTCTGACATTTAGGGCAACGGAGCGTATGGCTTAACTCTTTGAACTGCTGTTCTTGTTCCAAATTATCAAACTCGTACACTTCAATGGCCGCATGAGCAGCAAGAGATAATGTCATCGCAGCAAAAACGGCAAGAATTAGCTTTCTCATTGCTTCGCCTCCTCAACCAATTTGTTGTAAAGCGGCTCCAGTGTTTCTGACCAATTACGTGGGTTTACATCCCCTACATGGCGATAGCGAATCACACCATTTGCATCAATAATGAATGTTTCTGGAGCACCATAAACGCCAAGGTCAAGGCCAAGCATACCACTGCCATCAAATAGGCTGATCAAGTACGGGTTGCCGAGATCATTCAGCCAACCTATTGCTTTATTACGATCATCTTTGTAATTCATACCGATGATCTTAACGCCCTTACCCGCCAATTCGTTTAGGTATTTATGCTCTGCATAACACGTTGGGCACCACGTTGCCCAAACGTTCAAGAGCAACGGTTCACCTTTAAAAATTGATTGGTCGTACTGTTTTCCAGGCTCAGCCAGATCTTCTAAGTGAAATTCAGGAACAGGCTTACCAACCAAAACCGACTCCAATTTAGTTGGATCATCGCCCTCTTGGTTACGCATTAATTGGGTTGCGAAAATGCCCGCTAGAATCATGAAAGCGACAAGCGGAATAAATAAGATTTTCTTATTCATGTTATGCCTCCTGCTCTTTTGACTTCGCGTTTTTCTTCGGCGATTTACGGAAGCGGTAGCGTTTATCAGAAATCGCTAGTGCGCCGCCTAATGCCATAATCAAAGAGCCAGCCCAAATCCAACGAACGAACGGTTTATAGTAAATACGAACAGCCCAAGATCGGTTGTCGTCTAAACGTTCACCCATTGCAATGTATAGGTCGCGGCTAATACCACGGTCAATGGCTGCTTCAGTCATCATAGACTTAGCCGTACGGTAGAAGCGCTTCTCTGCGTGAAGCGTATTCACGTATTTGCCATCATGTGTGATCTCAAAGTCTGCGATGTAGCCATCGTAGTTTGGACCATCTTTATCACGCAAGCCTGAGAAGTAGAAATCATAGCCTTGAATTTGGAAGTGTTCGCCAGGTGCTAAACGTACATCACGCTCGATGCTGTAGTTCTGTACCATCGCAATACCGATAACAGATACCGCCAGACCAACATGACCCAACATCATTGCCCAGTGGCTACGTTGCAGCTTGCGAACACCTTCACTAAAGCTATGACGGTGCGTTGCGCGCTCGTACAGTTCAAAGCCATGCATCGCAATAATCCAAATCGCCATCACCCAACCAATGTAAGCCATGGTTGAGAAGAAATCGGCAAACAGGTACACGCATAGCGCGGCCAAGGCGAAAGCAAGCACACCTGAAACGAGCATTGGCTTCACAAGTTTAGATAAATTGTCTCGCTTCCAACGAATAAGAGGGCCAATACCAAGCAGGAAAGCAAATGGCATCATTAACCACGCAAATAGCATATCAAAGAATGGCGCACCGATAGAGACCGACCCCAAACCAAGCTGCTTGTGTACGAGCGGCAACAGTGTCCCCACTAACACCACAACAAGAGCGGCGATAAGTAATACGTTGTTGGCTAAGAGCGCATTTTCACGTGAGACTAAGTCGAAGTTACCTCGTACACGCACTGCTGCCCCTTTTACGGCAAACAGCAATAAAGAGCCGCCGATAACGAAAACGAGGAAGCCTAGAATAAACATACCGCGCGACGGGTCAGACGCGAACGCGTGCACCGATACTAAAATACCGGAACGGACTAAGAAGGTGCCCAACAAACTCAACGAAAATGCAGAGATTGCCAATAGTACCGTCCACGCTTTAAATGTGCCGCGTTTTTCTGTCACGGCAAGAGAGTGCATTAATGCGGTACCCGCTAACCAAGGCATGAATGATGCGTTTTCTACTGGGTCCCAGAACCACCAGCCACCCCAGCCAAGTTCGTAGTAAGCCCACCAAGAACCTAGTGCGATACCAAGTGTTAAAAATACCCATGCAGCGGTTGTCCAAGGACGAGACCAACGAGCCCAAGCCGTATCAAGGCGTCCGGTCATTAGGGATGCGATCGCAAAAGAGAATGCAACCGAGAAACCAACATAGCCCATGTAAAGCATTGGCGGGTGAACAATCAAACCCGGGTCTTGAAGCAGAGGGTTCAAGTCACGTCCGTCAACCGGGAAGAACGGTAACGTACGTAGGAATGGATTTGACGTTAAGATGATAAACAGTAGGAAACCCACTGAGATCATGCCCATAACAGCAAGTACACGTGCAACCGACTCTTGCGGCATACCACGACTAAACGTCGCTACAGCGACAGTCCAAGCAGCTTGGATTAAAACCCATAGCAACAGTGAACCTTCGTGCGCACCCCATACTGCGGTTAAACGGTAGTACCAAGGAAGCTGACTATTCGAGTTGCTCGCTACATACTGTAACGTGAAGTCGTTGGTATAAAATCCCCAACATAAAATGGCGAAAGAGAACAACAGCATCAGGAACATAGACCAAGATAGCGGTCGCGCTGTGTTCATGAGCATGGTGTTATTATTCGATGCTCCCCACAATGGCAATACGCTCAACAGCACTGCCATTGCAAGCGAAAGAATGAGAGCAAAGTGACCGATTTCAGCAATCATTGGCCGCTTCCTTGTTTCTGTTCGGTGCTGTATTGAAGCGGTTCATGCGTTTTCTTCATCGCTTCTGCAATTTCTGGTGGCATGTATTCTTCATCGTGCTTCGCTAGGACCTCAAATGCCTCAACTGTCGTGGCATCTTTCAGTACACCTTGAGCAACAATACCCTGCCCTTCACGGAACAAGTCAGGAAGAATACCGTCATAGGTAATCGTCACTTTCGGACCGACATCGTGCAGGTCAAAACTCACTTTCAAAGAATTAGGATCTCGACGAACTGAGCCCACAACCACCATTCCACCGATACGCAGACGCTGGCCTACTTCTGGCTTGGTGCCATCTGGCTTACCATTAACCAATTCCGTTGGAGTGTAGAAAAGGTCCATATTTTGGTTAAGCGCATAAAGTATCAAACCAATGGTGGCACTAATACCGATAAAGATCGCTAGTACAATACCTAGCCTCTTTTTACGTCTCGGGTTCATAAGGTGTTCTCCATGTTCTTCGCTGCGTCGATACGAGCTTGACGGTCAATTTTTGCTTTCACTTCTTTCAATAATGCATCACCGCGGCGAAGGCTAGTGATCAGAAGAATCAGCATGGATAAGAAAGTAATACCAAACGCACTCCATACGTATGATGCGTAGCCACCCATGGCAAAAAAGTCGCTCAGAGATTCAAAATGCATAATCAGTTACCTCACTGAGTTTGTTCTGTTGCGAGTTTGCGCACCCAAGGGCGGTGACTTTCTTTACTGATGATTTCGTTACGAAAACGGACCATCGTCACGGCACCAAAGAAAAACGCAAAGCCAAAGATGTTCAGCAATAACGGCCAAAGCATGTCGGATGAAATAGAAGGTTGTTCAAATTTCGTGATCGTCGCACCTTGATGAAGCGTGTTCCACCATTCCACGGAAAAGTGAATGATAGGTAGGTTTACTACGCCTACGATCGCTAAAATACCAGCAGCTTTTGCGGCGGTTTTTTGATCGTCAAACGCATGGTAAAGCGCAATCACACCAAGGTAGAGAAATAGAAGAATCAATTCAGATGTAAGACGGGCATCCCATACCCACCAAGTGCCCCACATAGGCTTGCCCCAAACAGCACCTGTAAGTAGAGCAATAAAAGTAAATACTGCACCAATCGGAGCCATCGCAAGTGCCGCCATATCAGATAGGCGAACTTGCCATACTAGGCCAATAAATGCAGCGATCGCCATCGACATATAAACGCCCATAGACCAAATAGCTGATGGGACATGAATGTAGATGATTCGGAAACTGTCACCTTGTTGGTAATCTGAAGGCGCAAATGCAAGCCCCCAAACCGTACCAACCGATAAGCATACGAGGGCCAATACAGAAAACCAAGGCAGAAACTTACCACTCAAACGATAAGCTGCTTCTGGCTTGGCATAAGGATGTAGCCATTTCCACATGTTTTGTTCTCACTCTTACTTCAGGGACACTGTCTAAAGGGTTGAGACCGTAGCAGTGCTTTAATAATAATTCTTTGATCAAGCGCCGCTTCATTGGCACTTTATTGAGTTAGTTAACACTAACTCGCAATGCGGCACTGATGGCAAAAGGCGTTAATGTCATCGCCCCCATTAGCATCGCACCTAAAATCGCTAGTTGACCGTTATACGCCATACCGAGTGCCGCAGCATCAATTGCCGATGTTGCGAAAATCAAAATTGGGATGTAGAGCGGAAGAATAAGCAAACTCAAAAGAACGCCACCCTTTTGCAACCCAACAGTCAACGCCACACCAATGGCGCCAATAAAACTTAGTGTTGGTGTACCGATCATCAAGGTTAATACAACCGATAGCCAAGTATTGAAGTCGAGCGAAAGTAAAACCGCCAATAATGGGCTAATTAAAATCAGAGGTAACCCTGTTAACAACCAATGTGCTATGACCTTTGAAACCACGACAAGTTGCAATGGAATCGGCATTAGCATCATTTGTTCTAGTGCACCGTCTTGAAAATCATCACGAAATAGACGCTCTAATGATAATAAGGCGGACAGCAATGCGGCAACCCAAACGATGCCCGCTGCAATACGTGCTAACAAATTAGGTTCTGGTCCAATACTCAGAGGAAAGAGAGTAATGACAATAATAAAGAACCACAGCGGGTTCAGAATGTCTGCCTGACGGCGAAATGCGATTAAGAGCTCACGACGAATGATGGTGGTCATCGAGGAAATCATATCAGTCACCCAGCTTTATTTTTCTAAGTTTCGGGCTGTCCGCAAACATATCTTGATGCGTCGTCAACACAACAATACCGCCATTATCAGCATGACTTGCGAACAAAGATTCAAGCACCTTGACACCTTGCTTATCAATGGCAGTCAACGGCTCATCTAAGATCCATAAAATTTGCTTACTGAGCCATAACCTTGCCAATGCGACTCGTCGTTGCTGACCTGCGGAAAGTTGTGCTACAGGCACATCTTCTCGGCCAGCTAATCCTACTTGAGTCAAAGCGATGAAGATTTCTTCGTCTGAAGAGCGATTATTTTGAATAGATTGATAAAAACGTAAGTTTTCTAATGCGGTAAGCTCTCGTTTCACTCCTGTTTGATGTCCTAAGAAAAGCAGATCTTGATGGAAAACATCACGAGATTTTTCAACCTCTTCGCCTTTCCATTTAATGACACCTTCTTCTCTATCACCTAACCCTGTCACAATCCGTAGCAATGTAGTTTTACCAGTACCATTACGCCCTTCGATCTGGACCAATTCACCAGGCTTAATTTCAAACTGCAGGTTTTCAAACAGAACCCTTTCATCACGGATTGCTGTCAGGTTAGACACTTCTAACATAGAGCTTCAACTAAAAAATGAACGAGCCGCTATATTAGCACAGCTTAGTTATGACAAAACAGGATAAGAGGGCTAGGTTACATGTAAGTTCATGTATTTTTGTTAATTAATCATCACACTTTAATAAAATTAACTATAAGTAGTTATAAGCGCTCATTTTGAATTTGAGAGGCCAGAGCTAAGAGCAAGATCGACTGAAGGTTATCTAGGGGTGTATTTAAGAAGAGCATTAGCGGCTAAAAACAAAAAAAGAGGCGTAATAACGCCTCTTTTTTATCGCTTGATAACCTTTAGCGTCGACGACGTCCACGCGCTGGATATTCTGCGTCATCTGATGGCTGACCACTTAATGGTGGAATCTTCTCTTTCCCTGCCAGTTTCTTCTGCAGTGAAAGCATCAACTCAGCTTCGGCTTTTGGTAGTTCGCACTCTTCAATCAGCTCGTTGATATCAGCGCCAAGCTGTACCATTTTAGAAGCGCGACTGTACAAGCGACCATCAGTATCAGCGTGTTCGAGTTCGCGAATTCTCTCGTTTAAGTGCTGAATAATGTCTTGTTGCTCCGTCACTTTTTGCCCAAGACCAACGACAACCGAGCGCACTTCGAGTAACTGCTTACTCAACTTTTGCACTTCTTTATCTGCGTGTCGAGATTGAGCTCGTTGTTGGTCTAACTGCTTTTGTAACCCCGAGCGAATCCGCAGTTGCAAAACAACCAATACTAACACGATAAAAGCGACGCCACCCGCAAGGAATGGAGCAGATAAAAGAGTCTCTTCAGCCATCATCATTCAGCCATTAAAGGTGAGCCATCTCGTCCCACTCGTCATCTGTTAGCAGCTTGTTCAAATCCACAAGGATAAGAAGCTTGCCGTCACGGTTGCTCACACCCTGGATGAACTTCGCACTCTCGTCGGTACCAACTGAAGGCGTCGTATCAATTTCAGAAGAACGCAGATAAACGACTTCTGCCACGCTATCTACTAAGATACCAATCACTTGACGCTCAGACTCGATCACAATAATACGAGTGTTGTCGGTGACTTCACCTTCCATCAGGCCAAAACGTGAACGTGTATCGATAACAGTAACTACATTACCGCGTAGGTTGATGATACCAAGTACATAATCTGGTGCACCTGGAACAGGGGCAATTTCAGTATAACGAAGTACTTCACGAACTTGCATTACGTTGATGCCGTACGTTTCTTCTTCTAGCTGGAACGTCACCCACTGAAGAACTTCGTCATTCGATGCATCTTTCTTCACTTCTACTTCAAAAGCTTGAGACATAGTTAATCCTCGTTAATGTCGTTCCCGACTTAAATCTAATTCAGTGATTTGACATCTAAACCGGCGTTTAGCATGTCAATGAGCGCCTGGACATGAATTAAGGCACACATTTTTTCTTTTACCATGCCCGCTAGCCAAGGGCGTTTACCCGCCTGCTCACGCCAGCGAACCTTGTCGATATTAAGCGTTTCAGTCCCCATTAATTGGTTACTGGCCAACCCCCACATGCTCTCACCAAGCATGACGACATATTGGTAGTTATCTTTATAGCTATCATCACGAAGCTTATCTGCCATCACCCATTTCGCGGTATCGACGACATCAAACTGTTGCTCGCGATTTGTTTGTAGCCCCAAATACCAGGCGGGTTTTCCTATCAAATGGTTAAGCTCGCTAATGCGATGAATACCACCTAACTCATCAAGAGGTACAGCAAACGTGACACCATTCACATCAAAGTAAAGAACTTGAAAGTCCTCACTTCGCTTCGTACTCTCCCAGGCCGTTGGTATATCGGAATCTGCTTGTGTTTCGAGTTCAGTATCGACGTTCGATTCTATATTGATACTTTGTTCGATCACTGCGTGAGGTTCATCCACCTCTGGTTGAGCTTCCTCAAAAACTGGCTCATCAATCACCCAGTCCTGTATTTCCTCAACACCCTGAAGCTCAGACACCTCACTAAAGGTTTGTACCTCAGGCTCAGCCGCTTTTATCTCTGCTGCAATATCAATCGTATTTTGTTCAAGAATACTATCAATATCCAACTCAGCCACTGGGTTGCTTGCTTCAAGCTGACTTAATAGCCTTTGAACATCTTCCAGGTTTGGAGCTTCCAACTCTGGCGGATATGTTTCTTGAAACTGGTACGTTTCTGGCTCCGAGTATTGTAGCTGCAATTCTGGCTCTGGCTCTGGCTCTGGCTCTGGCTCTGGCTCTGGCTCTGGCTCTGGCTCTGGCTCTGGCTCTGGCTCTGGCTCTGCAGATGATACCTCTTGAGCCAACAGGTCAAGGTCTTCCTCAAGAGTCGTTATTTCAGTTTCATCATCCAGTAATGCATTAAAGTAGTCATCAAGTGCTTGTTCACTGGACAGCACATCATTACTGCTCATCGAACGCCAACCTCTCCAGGTAAATCAGTAGCTGTTTATAGGCAAACACACCACGGCTACCAGATGCAAAATGCGAAGCTGGCAAGTGCTTTAAACTGGCATCGCGGAACTTGGTATCAATAGGCACCGCTGAGGTCCACACTTGATTTGGGTAATCTTTTTTCAGTTGCATCAATGTCTGCAATGACGCTTTCGTGCGCTTATCGTACATGGTTGGGACGATAGTCACTTTGAAACCGCCCGGGCGAGATTTTTGCATAATGGTTAGCGTACGCATCATGCGCTCTAGACCTTTCATTGCCAAAAACTCTGTTTGAACAGGAATCAAAATTCGGTCACTGGCTGCCAACGCGTTCACCATCATCACGCCAAGGATTGGCGGACAGTCAATCAACACATAGTCATAGTCTTGTGAGACAGTTTGCAGCGCCCGTTTTAAGATTAATCCCATACCACTGCGATTACCCATTACGCGATCAAGCGTGGCAAGGGACATATGCGCGGGAATGATATCCATTCCTTCCAGCTCTGTTTCTAAAATCAACGGCTTAACCGTCTCACGAGAAAACGTCTTCAACTGGAATAAATCAAATAGGCTCGAAGTTACTGCATCAGGATCATAACCGAGATAAGTAGTCAGTGAGGCGTGAGGATCAGTATCAACCATCAATACTCGATGGCCTTTCTGGCTCAATAAGCCCGCCAATGTCACTGTTGAGGTGGTTTTACCCACGCCTCCTTTCTGGTTAGCTACACTCCAAACAATCATGATGAATCCTAAGCTAGGCCAACTTCCACCAACATGCGTTCAGCAATGCGGTCAAGCGGTAAATCTTCTGAAGAAATGCCTGCTTTAGCAACCGCTTGGGGCATGCCATAAACAACACAACTTTCTTCATCTTGTGCCCAAATTGTTGAGCCTGAAGACTTCAACATGCGAGCGCCCTCACGACCGTCTGCACCCATGCCTGTCAACACTAAAGAGAGCACTTTGTCGCCATATACTTTTGCGGCAGAACCAAAAGTCACATCCACACATGGTTTGTAGTTCATGCGATCGCCGCCATCAATAATGCGAAGACGAGCAGCGCCCGCTCGTCCATCTACCATCATTTGTTTCCCACCTGGTGCAAGGTATGCCACACCGGGCTGTAACACATCGCCATCTTGTGCTTCTTTCACTTGAATCTTACACAAGGTGTTCAAACGACTGGCAAACGCAGCAGTAAACGTTGCTGGCATGTGTTGAATCAATACAATCGGATGCGGATAGTTCATCGGCAAGCGCGTCAGAATTTTTTGTAGAGCAACGGGGCCACCTGTTGATGTGCCAATTGCCGTCAGTTGATACTTCTTACCAGAAGCACGGTACTTTGTCGCAGCAGGTCGAGTTGGTGTTGGAGTCACAGGTGAAGCCGTTCTTGAACCTAATGATCGAGTAGTCGTGCTGGTACTCGCTGTTGGGCGAGCGATAGGTCGACGCATGAAAGCGCGCTTCGAGGCAATCTGAATCACACGCTGTTGAAGTAATGACACCGCTTCTTCACGGTTACGCGCAATGTCCTCAAACTTTTTCGGTAAGAAGTCCAATGCGCCCGCATCTAGCGCATCAAGCGTAGCTTTCGCCCCGTCGTGGGTCAGGGACGAAAACATTAGAATTGGCGTTGGAGCAGCGGCCATTATTTCACGTACAGCTGTAATGCCATCCATCACTGGCATTTCAATATCCATCGTGATGACGTCAGGTTTGAGAGATTTGGCTTTCTCAACCGCCTCTCTACCATTTACCGCAACGTCAATCACTTCTAGGCGCGATTCTGAGTTGATGATTTCGCTCACGCGACGTCGGAAAAAACTCGAATCATCAACGACTAGTACTTTAATCGCCATCTTATTCCTTTTAATAACGTCAGCTTTGCTTAAAGGCGTGAAGCCGCAGCATATCGCTTAAGTAAATCAGGCACATCTAGAATTAATGCAATATGGCCATCGCTAGTAATTGTCGCACCAGCCATACCTGGAGTGCCCTGTAATAGATTATCGAGTGGCTTAATAACCACTTCTTCTTGACCAATAAGCGTATCCACAACAAAACCAACGCGTTGGTTACCAATCTGTACAATCACCACGTGACCGTGACCAGTACGCTCTTGGACGTTTTGAGATTTGGATGCTAACCAGTTTTGTAAGTAAAATAGCGGGATAGATTTCTCACGTACAATGATCGTCAGCTGACCATCTACCACGTTTGTACGGCTAAGATCTAAGTGGAAAATTTCACTCACCGAAGCCAGTGGTAGAGCAAACGGATGACCGCCAACACCAACCATCAGAGTCGGTAAAATCGCTAACGTTAGTGGTACTTTGATCGTAATCTTAGTGCCCTTGCCTAGCTCAGAATCGATATCGATTGAACCGTTTAAGGTATTGATCGCCGTCTTAACCACGTCCATACCCACACCACGACCAGAAATGTCAGAAATTTTATCTTTACTTGAGAAACCAGGTGCGAAGATAAGGTTGAAGCACTCTTTATCTGTTAAACGTGCCGCCGCATCTTCATCCATCATGCCACGCTTCACCGCGATGCCACGCAGTTTGTTCGGGTCCATACCGCCACCATCATCTACGATGGATAGTTCAATATGGTCCCCTTCTTGCGATGCTGACAAAATCACTTTACCTGTACGTGATTTGCCGGCCTTCGCGCGTGCGTCTGGCATTTCAATACCGTGATCAACCGAGTTACGCACCAAGTGAATCAACGGATCGGCCAATGCTTCTACAAGGTTTTTATCGAGATCGGTTTCTTCACCGCGCATTTCTAGCACGATGTCTTTATTTAGGTTACGAGCCAAGTCACGAACAACGCGTGGGAAGCGGCCAAACACTTTCTTAATTGGCTGCATACGCGTTTTCATTACCGCGCCTTGTAGATCCGCAGTTACCACGTCAAGGTTAGCGACCGCTTTGGACATCTCTTCGTTGTCGCTATTCAAACCAAGGCTTAATAGGCGGTTTCGAACCAATACGAGCTCACCTACCATGTTCATGATGGTATCAAGTGTCGAGGTATCAACACGAACGGTTGCTTCAGCCTGAGGTTTTTTAACCGCTGGTGCTTTAGCTTCTTCTTTTACCGCGACTGGTTTAGATTCTGGCTTTGGTGCTGGCGCTGCTTGAACGGGTGCTGGCTTAGCAACAGGCTCAGGTTTCGCAGGGCTTTGCTCTACGTTTGCTGACGCTGGCTTCGTTGCCATATCTAATTCTTCTAGCGTTGGACCTTTACCTGAACCATGTAGCTCATCGAGTAACTTTTCGAACTCTTCGTCCGTCATTAAGTCACTGTCTTGATTTGATGAAGATGACACTGGAGCGGAAGGCTCTGCCGCTTTAGGTGGCTCTACTGGTACGGATGCAGATGCAGCAGCCTCTGCCGTAGAAGGGCTTTTTCCTACACCGTGCAGTTCATCGAGTAAACGTTCAAACTCATCATCAGTGATATCACCACTTTCAACTGATGGTGCACTCGATTGAGGCGGTTCAGATGGCGTTGTAGGTGTCGCAGACATTGAGGTGCCTGGCGCTGAACCTTTACCATGAAGCTCATCCAGTAGCTTTTCGAATTCGTCTTGGGTAATTTCATCAACAGAGCCGACACTTGATGGTGCTGACGGCGCAGCAGGTTCTTCGATGATAGGCTCGGGAATAATAGGCTCTGGAGTAGCCACTGGTTCTTCAACTACGGTTGCCGCTACTTCATCTTCTGACTCAGGTTTGCATAGACGATGAAGTTCTTCAAGAAGCTCAGGGTCCGCAGCTTCTAACGGCTCACGATCTTGAACAGCCTGGAACTGGGTATTAACCGTATCCAAGGCTTTTAGCATCGTATCCATTAAGTTTTGCGTTACCGTGCGTTGACCGTTTCGTAAAACGTCGAACACGTTCTCCGCACCATGACAAGTATCGACTAGCTCTGCCAATGAAAGGAAGCCGGCACCGCCTTTTACGGTATGAAACCCGCGGAAAATAGCATTAAGTAAGTCTTTGTCTTCTGGGTTATTTTCCAATTCAACCAACTGCTCAGAAAGCAGCTCGAGAATTTCCCCAGCCTCAATGAGAAAGTCCTGAAGAATATCTTCGTCTAAATCGTAGCTCATACGTTACCTTTAAAATCCAAGACTGGACAACAAGTCATCGACTTCGTCCTGCGATGAAACCGCATCTTCTCTCAGTTCTGGATGAAGAATCGGGCCTTCGGCTTCGCTTGTTTGTGTATTCTTTTTATCTGCCGGTTCTGACAAAACTTGAATGTGTTCTTCAAGTTTATTTCCAGAGAATACGGTTAGGATTTCCACTAAGCGGCCTTCAACTTCATTAACCAACGTAATTACGCGGCGAATGATTTGGCCAGTTAGGTCTTGGAAGTCTTGCGCCATGAGAATTTCGGTCAATTGGCCGCGCAATTCAGTGCTGTCACCTTCGACTTGCACTAATAGCCCGTCGATTCGGTGACACAGTGCTTTAAATTCGCTTAATTCTATGCGCCCGTGCATGAGTTCATTCCATTGAGGACGAACTTTTAGAAGGCAATCATGCAGGTTGTCAGCGATAGGAAGGCAGCAGTCGACCGCATCCATTGTTTTGTTGGCTGCAAGCTCTGTCTTCTCGATCACATAATTGAGACGATCCCTAGCGTTAGGGATTTCGTCTTTCGCAATTTCGGTCATGCGCTGATCGAGACTGAACTGCTTGAGTGATTCGTGAAGGTCTCGAGTTAACGCTCCAATTTCTTGCAGCATTGGGTTATCGGCACCTTCGTAGATCGAGGCAACAAGCATATTGGCTTGGTCTTGTTCCCCGTTTTCTAGCATTTGAACGAGTGACTTCGCCTGCTCTAGTGAGATCATTCTGAATAGACCCTTTTACGTTTAGTTCTTCTTATCACTTTGAAAACGCTAAACGAGTCATTTAATAGGTATTTAATAATTGGTATGAATGACTCGAATAACAAAGAGAAAGAGAGAGTTATAAACGCTCGAAAATTTTATCTAATTTTTCTTTTAATGTTGCAGCAGTAAATGGCTTAACAATGTAGCCGTTTACACCTGCTTGAGCAGCTTCAATGATCTGCTCACGCTTCGCTTCAGCCGTGATCATTAGAACTGGCAGATGCTTAAGTTCTGCATCCGCGCGGATGTGTTTAAGCAAATCGATGCCTTGCATACCTGGCATGTTCCAGTCAGTTACAACAAAATCGAAGTCACCTTTTTTCAGCATTGGTAATGCGGTTAAACCATCGTCCGCTTCTTGAGTGTTATTGAAACCCAAGTCACGAAGCAGGTTTTTAACAATACGGCGCATTGTTGAGAAATCATCAACAATAAGGATCTTCATGTTTTTATTCAAAATTGCCTCCACTGAATCGTAAAATCAGTGTTTTTAGTCATTTTGTGTCCACGCACTGAGCTTGGTACGTAAACGTTGCATCGCTTGACTCAGTATTTGACTTACGCGAGATTCGCTTACGCCTAACACATCGCCAATTTCTTTCAAATTGAGTTCTTCATCATAATAAAGCGAAAGAACCAAAGCTTCACGCTCTGGAAGCTGTTTTATTGATTCAACCAGTGCTTTTCGAAATGATTCATCAACTACCCCTTTGAATGGGTTGCTGTCATCGGTTTCATCCGCCGGTGAAATCACATCATCAGAAACGCCTAAATCTTCAATACCGACTAATTTTGAGCAGTTGATATCGGTAAGAGCACTATGATATTGATCCAGTGTCATACCGAGATGCGTGGCTACTTCAGAATCAGTAGGATCTCGATTTAATTCGCCTTCCAGCTCCGCAATCGCTTGGTTAATCTCTCGATTATTTTTATGAACAGAACGCGGTACCCAATCGCCTTTACGCATGTCATCTAACATTGCGCCACGAATACGGATACCTGCATAAGTTTCAAAGCTCGCACCTTTAGAACCATCATAATTCTGCTGAGCTTCGATAAGACCGATCATGCCGGCCTGAATTAAATCCTCTACCTGAACACTCGGCGGTAAACGGCCTAGTAGGTGGTGAGCAATGCGCTTAACCAACACTGAATAACGTTCAATGAACGCCTGCTGGCTATTAAATTTGCCATGTTGGTCATAGGTTATCGCTTTATTCACCAAAAGGGTCCTCTGCGAATTCGGTACGATTTAGCAACCTTTCCACAAAAAATTCCAAGTGTCCACTTGGTGTTTTCGGTAGTGGCCACGTCAACGCTTTGTTTGCTAGTGAGCTGATAGCTAAAGCGGCAGGCGAGCGTGGGAACGCATCAACGACAATTTTTTGTCTTTTTACAGCCTGTCGTACTTTATCATCTAATGGAATACATGCTACGAGTTCAAGGCTAACATTCAAGAATCGCTCTGTGACTAGTGTCAACTTTGCAAACAATTCTCGCCCTTCACGGTAGCTTCTGACCATATTTGCTACAACTTTAAAGCGTTGAACTTGGTGTTCTTTACTCAACAGCTTGATTAATGCATAGGCATCTGTGATTGACGTCGGTTCATCACACACAACTACAACCACATCTTGAGCTGCTCGCGAAAAACTGATTACCATGTCAGAGATACCAGCAGCGGTATCAATCAGCAGGACATCCATTTCGTCTTCAAGACTACCAAATGCTCGGATGAGTCCGGCATGCTGAGCGTGAGAAAGCTCTGTCATGCTCTGTGTGCCAGAAGTTGCAGGAATTATCTTTATACCATAAGGCCCTTCGACAATCGCATCTTTTAGCTCACATTCACCCGCTAAGACATGTCCTAGATTACGTTTTGCACGAATTCCGAGCATCACGTCCACATTGGCCAGACCTAAATCAGCGTCGAGAACCATCACCTTCTTGCCTTGGCGAGCCATACAAATCGCCAGACCCAGTGTTACGTTTGATTTCCCCACACCACCTTTGCCGCCAGTAACAGCAATCACTTTGGTCAACGATGGTTGTGTTAAGCGACGGAGGCCGCTTGCTTGATCGTGTATCATATTCTCAGTCATAGTAGTCCGCCGCCTTAGAGTCCTTCACTGTCACTGTTCCAAAAGTGAGGTTCGTTCTCTGTCGACTTCTCTAACAGTTCATTTGCTTTCGCAAGCATATATTTTGGTTGCGCTATCACAATGTCTTCTGGTACGCGCTGACCATTAGCGATGTAAGCTACTGGCATTGCGTTTTGAATCACTACACTGATGAATTCGCCTAGGCTTAATGACTCATCAAGCTTCGTCATAATACAACCCGAAAGTGGTATACGTCGGAAGTGATCCAGCGTTTCTTGTAGAACACGACGTTGTGCGGTAGCCGGCAAAACAAGGTAGCTGTGGATCACTTCTCCGCTCTCTTGCATTAGAGTGTCGAGCTGCTCGGAAAGCCTCACATCTCGTTGCCCCATCCCTGCCGTATCGACCAAAATCAGTCTTCTGTTTCTTAGCTGATATATAACATCGGCTAACTCGTTAGAATCTTTAGCAACTCTTACGGGACAACCCATGATTCTTCCGTAAATTGAGAGTTGCTCATGTGCACCTATGCGATATGTATCTGTTGTCACAAGGGCCACATTGTCGGCACCGTATTCCATGGCTGCGCGTGCTGCGAGTTTCGCTACGGTTGTTGTTTTCCCAACCCCCGTCGGACCCAACAATGCGACTACGCCACCACGTTTTAAAATGTCCTGTTTAGGAATATTGATTTGATCCGCCACCAGCGACAATAACGCTTTCCACGCTCGCGCTGGCTTTGTATCTTCCGGGATATAACAGGCCATCTGGTCTGCTAACTCCGGAGAAACGCCCATTCGCTCTAAGCGCTTAATCAGCATAGCTCTTAGCGGCTCACGGCGTTCTACTTCTTGCCACATCAGGCCAGAAACTTGGTGCTCCAACAGACGACGAATTGACGTCATCTCTTCGCGCATGCTTTCTAGCTCATCGGCCGATTCGTCACGCTCATCACTTGGGCGACGTCGGTCATAGCGCGTCGGGTCCAGCTTGGGCGTCGGACGTTCAAATCGATTGTCCTGTGCGATTAGCTTCGCCAAAGGTGAATCTGGTTGATATGGCGCTGGCTTTTCTTGGTTGTAGCCGTCGCGATGCTTATTTTGGCGTTGCAGCAAAGCAGAGAGCGAATCTTCATTTTCTGCTACGTGATCGTCAGCATCTGCTGCACCACCGCTATATTGCTTAAGCATATTAGCGAATCGCTGCGTCATTGAGCCTGTTTTTTCATTGTTACTGTTATTACTGTTCAGGCTAATTTTATCTTCATCTAAATGACGATCTTGGTAACGATCAGCAGAAGACGATGACATTTGACGATGTTCGTTATAGCGATTCGATTGAGAAGCACCGCGATTTTGCTGTGACGCTGCGCTTGCTTGAGACGGATTAGATTCACTATCTATCGCCGCAACAATCGCTACTCCACCAGCCACTTTCTTGTTTGACATGATCACCGCTTCCGCGCCTAAGTCCTCTTTCACTTGGAGCAGCGCCGTTCTCATGTCTTTGGCAAAAAATCGCTTTATTTTCAAACTATGAATCCATTAATGATGCGTGAGATCAGTTACCCACGGCTTGCACAATTCTGATCTGTTTTTCATCCGGGATTTCTTGGTAAGACAGTACCCGGAGATTAGGTATTGTGTTCTTCACAAATTTCGCCAACGTCGAGCGTAATACACCGGAAGTAAGCAGAACGGCAGGTTCGCCTTTCAGTTCTTGTTCCTGTGTCGCTTGGCTTAGTGAAGACTGCAATCGCTCAGCGAGTCCCGGTTCAATCCCCGCGGATTCGCCTCCTGATGCTTGCATAGTTTGATGCAATATTTGTTCCAGTTCGGGTATCAAGGTGATCACTGGTAACTCAGGCTCTATACCATTGATTTCTTGAACAATTAGACGTTTAAGACTAATTCGAACTGCTGCCGTCAATATGTCAGCTTCTTGACTCTTACTTGAGTACTCAGCCAAAGTTTGAACAATCGTGCGAATATCGCGGATTGGAATGGCCTCGTTTAACAAGTTTTGTAGGACTTTCACCACCACACCTAATGGTAATTGGTCAGGAACAAAGTTCTCGACCAACTTAGGCGCGCTGCGTCCCAACATTTCTAATAAATTCTCTACTTCTTCATGGCCAATTAGCTGTGATGCGTTGTTGGTCAATAGCTGGCTTAGGTGCGTCGCTAATACCGTTGATGAATCAACAACCGTATAACCCAGAGCCTGCGCGTGCTCACGCTGATCTTCTCGGATCCATACGGCTTCCAGTCCAAAAGCAGGGTCAATGGTTGGTTCACCATCAATCATGCCATACACCTGACCTGGGTTAATCGCTAGCTCTTGATCCGGACGAATCTCTGCTTCGCCCACCGCAACCCCCATCAATGTAATTCGGTAACTGTTTGGGGTCAGCTCAAGATTGTCACGAATATGAACCGCTGGAATTAGGAACCCAAAATCTTGCGATAACTTTTTACGCACGCCTTTTACGCGCTCTAGCAGTTCCCCACCTTGGTCTCTGTCCACCAAAGGGATTAAGCGATAACCGACTTCCAAGCCAATAATATCGACTGGCTGGACGTCATCCCAAGACAGTTCGCGCTGTGAGGAAGGTTCTGTACCTTCGTCTGCTGTTGCTGGTAAAGCGGGCTCTTTCGCTTTCTGCTTCTGCCGTTTGTCGATGAAATATGCCGCTGCACCGGCCGCGACTGCCAGGCTCAAAAACGCAAAGTGTGGCATGCCCGGTACGATGCCCATCACACCAAGAATAGCCGCAGTAATCATCAGCGCTTTTGGGTTGTCGAACATCTGGAAGACCAGTTGTTCCCCCATGTCTTCATCGGTGTTTTGGCGCGTCACCATCATTGCCGCTGCAATCGACAGCAATAGCGATGGGATTTGTGCGACCAAACCATCACCGATTGTCAGTAAGGTATAGATTTCAATCGCTTCACCGAAACCCAATCCATACTGCGCCATACCGATCGACAGACCGCCGACGATGTTGATAAACAGAATCAAAATACCGGCAATCGCGTCACCTTTTACGAACTTCGAGGCACCATCCATCGAGCCATAGAAATCCGCTTCTTTGGTCACTTCAAAACGACGAACTCTTGCCTGCTCTTGGTCTATCAATCCGGCATTCAAGTCGGCATCAATCGCCATTTGCTTACCCGGCAACGCATCAAGCGTAAAGCGAGCACTTACCTCAGAGATACGACCCGCACCTTTGGTCACCACCATAAAGTTGATGATCATTAAGATGAGGAAAACCACTAGGCCGACCGCGTAGTTACCACCAATAACGACGTTACCGAACGCCTCAATTACGTTACCTGCCGCATTACCGCCTTCATGACCATGCAGTAAGACGACACGAGTCGAGGCAACGTTCAAAGCCAAGCGGAGCAACGTGGCGATCAGCAATACCGTTGGAAAAGCAGCGAAGTCCAAAGGGCGACGTGTGTAAACGGTCACTAACAACACCACCATCGACAGCGCGATGTTAAAGGTGAAGAACATATCCAGCAAAAATGCTGGAATCGGCAGTACCACCATCGCTAGGGTGGCCAAAACCATCACCGGAGCACCAATAGCTGGCATTTCACGTTGAGGGATTCGTGGCAATTTATCTGCAAACGGCAGGCTTAACTTCATACTGCGAGAGATCTCAATCGATTGAAGCGTCACGTAAGCTCTTACTATTAATACGCGACCGCTTTAGCCTAAAAGTTTAGGTAGGGTTGATAATTAAAGCGTTTTAAGCAATCTATGTACCATAATTAGCGCCAAAATAATGACTAAACACTCAAATAGAGCTTAGCTTTTGATCAAACGAGCTTTTTTAAGGCTTTACCGCTTTTCGTATCAATGACGGTGCTCGGGCGGGATTGGCAAATCATAATCTTGAATTTTCGGGCGCTGTCCACCTCGTTTTCGGTATTGCTTCAATTGGAATACAAATGCCAAAACCTGAGCGACGGCAGTAAATAACCCATCGGGGATCTCTTGCTCGAGCTCTGTCGTGTGGTACAACGCACGAGCCAAAGGTGGTGCGGGCACAATCGTAATGTCATGTTCGCGGGCGACTTCTCGAATCTTCATCGCCATGTGGTCAGTACCTTTAGCGATCACGACTGGCGCACGGTCTGTCTTCTGTTTATAACGAAGCGCTACCGAGAAGTGCTCTGGGTTAGTAACAATAACATCAGCTTGAGGAACGTCCGCCATCATTCGACGTTGAGCCGCTTCCCTTTGCAACATACGAATACGGCCTTTCACTTCCGGCTTACCTTCAGTCTCTTTGTATTCGTCTTTGACTTCTTGCTTGGTCATTTTTAACTGATCGGCGTGCTGCCAAATTTGAAATGGAATATCGATGGCAACCACAATCAATAGCGAGCAACTGATCAGCAAAATAAAGTTCAGCAAAATATCTAAAGCATGGAAGATGTTTTGCGGATACACATCCATGCTCAATTGAATCAGATCGGCCTGCGATGCTTGGATCAAATAGATGGCGACACCAGTGACCAGAACCACTTTAAGGATTGATTTGATCAACTCTACCCAGCTTTGCATGCCAACCATTCGCTTTAAGCCGCTAAGTGGATTCATTTTCGACAGCTTGGGCATGGCCGCTTGGGCAGAAAAACTGATTCCTCCCACACCTGCTGCTCCAATCATGGCGGCGGTAAACAATGTCGCTAACACCAAAAATAGTGGGAACAACAAATCACTCATCGCGCCCAAAGCGATATCAAACAGTTTTGCAGTATCGAAAATCTCTTCTCGTTGAAGATCAAATAAACGGCTCATGATGGAAAACAATGAACGTGCTAACGCCTCGCCAAACCACATCAATGAAATGGCGCCAACGATCAGCACAGATGCTGATGCAAGCTCTTTAGATCGAGCGACCTGCCCCTTTTCTCTGGCTTGTTGTAACCGTCGGGGCGTGGCTTCTTCGGTGCGTTCCTGACCGTCTGATTCTGCCAAATCTTAGCACTCCAAGCGAATGAGCCGACAAATCTGCGCCTCACCCACTGTCCAGAACATTTCATAATGACTGTATAGACCAGCCAGTATGTACCAACAAAGTAATAGACCCACCATCAAAGCAAAAGCAAAACCAAGCGAGAAGATATTCAGCTGTGGTGCGGCACGGGTCATTACACCAAACGACAAGTTAATGGTCAGTAGTGCAATAATGCCGGATAGAGACATACTCAATGCAGTTTGGAACATAATACCAAGCCAGCCTGCCATTTCACGGAAATCAACCGCGTTGAGCGAGCCGGAGCCAATCGGCAAAGTTTTAAAACTGAACACCACCAATTGCAGCATTTTTAAGTGTCCATCGGTGGCAAGGAAAAACATTGTCGTTAAGAACATGAATAACTGGCCAAGCAATGGCGTGTTCTGACCATTTGCGGGATCAACCATAGAAGCAAAGCCCAAACTTGATTGCATACCCAATATTTGACCAAGTAGGACAAAGGTTTGAATCATAAATTGAGTGACCATACCCATCGCTATGCCGATGATCATTTGCTCGGCAATGGTCATGAAGCCACGAAACGAGAGTAGCTCAATGTCCTGAGGTACGGCGGGGATGGCTGGCATGACAGCGAAAGTGATGGCTAAACCGAGGTAAAGGCGGATTCTTGGCGAAACAAATCGGGCCCCGGTTACTGTCATCACCATCAACATGGATGAGATACGAACATAGGGCCAGAAGTAGTTTGCGATCCAATCTAAGACAACGCTAGTGGGGTACTCCATAGGCGCCTCTAATAAAGCACCTGAGGTAAGCGTTCAATCAAGCCATAGAAATATTCCATCAACATTTGCGTCATCCAATGCCCAAACAGCATCAGGGCCAAAAGCGTGACAATCAAACGCGGTAAGAAGCTCAATGTTTGTTCGTTGATGGATGTCGCAGCTTGAAAAATCGCAACTACAAGGCCGATAAGCAAGCTTGGGATGATAATAGCGCAGACCATGATAAGCACCATCCAAAGTGCTTCACGGAAAAGCTCGACAAACATTTCTGGTGTCATGTCTTATCCTCTATCTGCGCTTATCTAAAGGGCAAAGCTGCCCGCAAGTGTCGAGAGTATCAAGTTCCAACCATCGACCAATACGAACAACATCAACTTGAACGGCAACGAAACAATCATTGGTGACAACATCATCATACCCATTGCCATCAGTACCGAAGCGACTACAAGGTCAATAATCAAAAACGGCAAGAAGAGCATAAAGCCAATTTGGAATGCAGTTTTTAGCTCTGAGGTGATAAAAGCCGGAATCAACACCGCCATCGACACATCTTCTGGATTCTCGACTTGCTCTCCTGACATGGTTACGAACGTCTCCAAATCTTTGATTCGGGTCTGCTTAAGCATAAATGCTTTCATTGGCGCTTGTGCAGCATCAAACGCTTCTCGCGCCGTAACTTGCTCGTTCAAATAAGGCTGAACAGCTTTGTCGTTGATTTCGTTCAGGACAGGAGACATAACAAAAAAGGTCAAAAACAGCGCAATACCAATAATAACCTGATTAGAAGGCGTTTGTTGCAAACCCATTGCCTGACGCAATATCGACATCACCACCACAATTCGAGTGAACGAGGTCATCAGAATCACCATGGCAGGCAAGAAGCCAAGCATGGTCATTAACGCTAAAATTTGTAGTGTAACCGAGTAGTCTTCACTGCCATCAGGGTTCGTGGTCATGGTGAATGCTGGAATACCACCGCCACTAGAAACGGACATAGCACGGCTAGCACCAGTATCACTTTGCATAGCCTGAACTGTAACACCACTTCCATCGGCTAAGTTATCTGGCAGCGCTGACTCCTCTGCTTCAGCAAAGGTAAATGAAGAAAACAGCACGCCGACAAAAAGTAACAACGTACTCAGGAGCAAACGAATTGGATTACCCTTTGTCATGTTTTTTGATCAGCTGGCTAAATTGAGTCGCAAAAGCATTGGTCGCCAACTCTTCCTCTTTCAGTGGCTTATCTAACTTGGCTAAAGTTTGGATCGATTGGCTAGTAATCCCAACCAAAAACTGTTCTTCACCCACTTGAACTACTGCGATTCTTTCTTTTGTACCCACTGGCAACTGACTCACTATACGCAAGCCCTTTTGTTGTCCCATCGCTGGCACTTGCATACGTTTCAGCAACCAAGCCAGCAAAAGAATCACGCCGATTACAAGCACAAGCGAGCCAAGTGTCGTCGCAAGATCCAGATTATTTGGTGCGGCAGCAAATGCATAAGGAGCACTTAGCATTAAGCTCAGTGCTCCAGTGATTTGCTTCAATCGCATTTTGATTGAACGACTCATCTTAACGCAGCTTCTTAATTCGTTCAGTTTGGCTGATCACATCCGTCAAACGGATACCAAACTTATCGTTGACGACCACGACTTCGCCGTGAGCAATCAAAGTACCGTTAACCAATACGTCGAGCGACTCACCGGCTAGACGATCCAACTCAACAACCGAACCTTGGTTAAGCTGCAACAGGTTCCGAATGCTAATTTGAGAACGACCGACTTCCATCGAAATCGTCACCGGGATATCCATAATAGTGTCGAGTTTACGACGCTCATCTTCGCTAATTGGGCTTGAAGTGTCTTTTAGCTCTTCCAGTGGCGCAGCCAATACTTCATCTACGTCTACAGAAGGGGCAGACGGGTCTTCGCCAAGAGCGGCTGCCCATTCGTCTGCTAGCTTTTGATCGTCACTTGGTTCCATTTTTCTATCCTGTGTTACGCCTTACTCATGCCATAGCATGTCTGTTTAATAAGGTATCTTAATGGTCTATATCGTCTTCATTCTCAAGCTCGGACATGATGTCTTTACCTAAGAAAGCTAAATCTGTTTTGACGACATGTGGGCGCTCAATTTCCTCAGAAATTTGCACCGCTAATTTGTCTTCCGAACGACCCATTTTTACGCGATAGGTCGGTAGGTCTTCTACAAACATCGTCGCATGTTCTGGCATTTCAATCGGGATGATGTCGCCCGGTTGCAGCTCCATGAGATCACGCAAAGAAATGTCTTTTTCGAGCAAGTTCACGCGGAAGTTAACCGGACAATCCATGATCTCTTCACGTAGTGCTGAGCTCCAGCGAACGTCCGTTTCCATCTTGTCGGACTGAACACCTGCATCCAATAGTTCACGGATAGGCTCAACCATGGAGTAAGGCATAACGACATGAAAATCGCCGCCACCGCCGTCAACTTCTATATGGAATGAACTCACGACAATCACTTCTGTCGGGCTGACAATGTTTGCCATGCTTGGGTTTACTTCAGAGTCGAGATATTCGAACTCTACCCCCATCACTGGCGACCACGCTTCTTTATAATCTTCAAATACAATTTTCAGTAACAACTGAATGATGCGGCGTTCCGTTGGGGTAAATTCGCGGCCTTCGATTTTGGCGTGGAATCGACCATCACCGCCAAAGAAGTTTTCTACCAGAATAAAGACTAAACGAGCCTCCATGGTGATCAACGCAGTGCCTTTTAACGGACGAAAACGCACCATGTTCAAACTGGTTGGCACGTACAATGTGTTCTGGTATTCACCAAACTTCATCATCTGCACGCCATTGATCGACACCTCTGCCGTTTTACGCAGCATATTAAACAGACTAATACGCATGTGCCGTGCAAAGCGCTCGTTGATAAGTTCGAGCGTCGGCATTCGACCACGTACGATTCTGTCTTGCGACGAGAAATCAAAATTGACGGCACCCTCAGTGTCGTTTTCTATCGGTTCATCGACGTCATCAACATCGTCAACCCCATGCAATAGCGCATCAATTTCGTCTTGGCTTAATAGATCGGTCACGTTTTACCTATTGAATAACAAAATCTGTAAACAGTACTTTTTCAATCACTGGCTTACCGACCGCAGCATTCAGCGCTGCTTTGATATCTTCGGAAGCACGATCGCGCAATTCCACTCGTCCTGTAGGAGAGCGCAATTGATCAACCGTCGCGGAAGCAAACGTTGATAGCATAGAGCTTTCAATCAGTGGCGAATGATACCGCGCCAACTCTTCATTTTCTGCACCGCGAACCATTAACTGCGCTTTAATTTGAACCAGCCTATCGCGGCTATCCCCAGTAACGTTAAATACAAATGCCTGAGGAAGATTCACATACGCGATGGGCGCAGCATTCGATGCCTTCACTTGAGCCTGTTGAGACGATTCAGCCTGAGCAGGTTCATCAGAGCCCATTAGAAAAAATGCCGCTGCCCCGCCACCAAGTAGTAATACTACAACAGCGATGATGATGATAAGTAACTTGCTTTTTCCTTTCGGCGCATCGGCCCCTTGTAACTGTTCTTCTGCCATTCTTGTCTCTTATTGTTCTTTTGAGTTACCAAGACGTTTTAGTGAGTTGCTTGGTAACCGTATGCCATTGCCGTTAAACGGCCTTTTATGCGTAAAAACTAATTCCATCACGCTTTGAAGCGACATTCAAATCCAGATTGACATCAGATTCAAAACCCTCTTCGGACTGTCCAGAAAAACCGCCACTTTGCGCGCTTTGACCATGTTGTTCAGCAGTATACCTACCTTGCTGTTGCCCGCTGTTTTGTTGCTGGACGGAAGAATCAGCCAGCTGCATACCTTGTTGCGCTAGCATTTCTCTCAAACGAGGGAGCGTCTGTTCAATAATGTCACGAGCTTGCGGGTTGTTCACTGTAAAATGTACATTGGCAACGTCGTTATTCATGGTCATACGAATTTGCATACGACCTAACTCTGGTGGATCAAGACGAATATCGAGATTTTTCAGATTCTTCGACATCATCATTTGCACTTTTTCCGCAACTTGCTCGTTGGCTAGCTCTTTAGTTAGTTGCAACGGAAGCTGAGCTTGTTGTGCAGCATCAATACGCGCTTGTTGCTGCACATTAATTCCTTGCTGACCTGCCATAGCCTGAAGCTGTCCAGCGAAGCCATGTTGGAGGTCCGGCTTATCTTGTTTATCCGCAGTCGCCTTTAGCGCACCAGTCGCCAATGCTGCGTTCATTACTTTCTGGCTAATCTCTCCGTCTTTCACACCTTGAAGCGACGTCGGCACTTGCGCGGCTATCAACGTATCAGGCGTTGGAGATAATGCGACTTTTTCTCCACTATGAGCAGTTTGTGGCTGGGGTACTTGAGCCGCTGTATGCTGGATTTGCTGAGACACTGCCATAGGTCCAGCCTGGCGAGTTAAATTATGTTGTACTTGTTGCTCTGCGAGAATCTGTTTAATGTCATTAGGGAGCGCAACAAATTGGGCAAGGTCTTGATCAGGAATATCCGCCGTGATCCTTCCTTGTTTCAACCCTTCAATGATCTGAGCTTCTTGCTGAGTCAGTGGTTTTCCTTGCGCCAACTTAGTATCTATAACTTCAAGTTCATCCAAGGATACTCGTGGAAGCGCGTCGATGTTGGAACCATCAACGTCTGTTAACAACGGCGACAGATCATTAGCTACTTCACCACTGACTGCGCTCTTAGCCGTCGGATGGCTGGCTTGTTTCGCTAGCTCTTGCCAAGCAGCAAACTCAGGCGAAAGTTTGTCGACATCGATAGGTTGACCATTCTTATCTAAAATTGGCTCTAAGTCTTGTCCTGGGATCATCTGTGCTTGTTCAAGCGAATGAACTGATGGCGTTTCATTCAAAGCAAGCTCATCAAGGTGTGTCGAAACGGTTGCTTGCTCGTGGAACGAATGCACTAAATTCGCGCTCTGAGGCAAAACTTTGCCACTATCGATGGATGCATTACTCGCATTCAGGGTTTGATTCGCTTGTTCAATTCGACCAAGAAGCTGTTGTCCTTCGCCCATCGTGCTTTTTACGTCCATTGTATTTGATGGGTTACTCGTATCAATTGATGTTGATTTCACTTTTTCAATAGCTTCAACATCATGCTCCAAAGGTGTGCTGTTACTCGCCTTTTGTAAACTTACTTCTTCACTTAAGGTTGCATTCTGTTTGTTTGCTGATATTTCATCAAAATCATGGGTCCCGTCACTGACGGATCCTTGGCTTTCTTGCGCCAACAATTCGTCCGAGACGTTAGCAGAAGAAGTACTGCCTACATCCGCTCTTTCTTTTTCTTCAACCACTGTCGATTCTGTTGCTACTTTTTCGGGCTTTTGTTTACCAGCAAACGCATCGGTTAACGTTTCTAAAAATCCCTTGCTTTCAGTGCTCTCTGCGGACGCTTTAGCGGACACATCAGAAACTGGCGTCTTGGTAGTCGCAGATACATGGGACAAATTCACACTCATTTAGAAACTCTCGTTCTCGTGGCTCTGAGCGTATCGCTGACAGACAGCAATACTGGCGGCAAACAAAGGTCAAAAAGACCCGACACTGACAGCTAAAATGCAAAAATCACACCACAATATTGAGCCAATTCTCGGTAAGCTAATAGATGGCATGTTTATGGAACAAACATCAACAGTACTATCCGAGAACCTGGTTCCTAACATGATGTACAGCTACTTGATTGACTTTGAAAAACGATAAGCGTAAACAGACACTTTGCTTAACAATTAAGGAATCACTTTGAAGATCACAGAATTACGCCAATATAGAATCAAAGCAGGCAAAACAAAGCAATGGCTAAGTTGGATGAAGGAAGAACTGTTGCCCTATCAACGCTCACAAGGCATGCGTGTACTGAATACTTACGTCCACACTGGTGACGATGGACATGACTATTTTGTTTGGCTTAGAGAGTTCGACAATGAACAAGCACGCCAGACTCTCTACGAAAAAACATACAACGAGTGGTGGGTTCGCGAGATTCGACCGAAGGTATTTGAGCTAATTGAACAAGACTCAATCAAAGTTACCTTACTTGAATCGGTAGAGATGTAGTCAACTGCAACACCGTAATGCAATATCGAACCGATAACGTTTAGAAACGATGTGGTTTTCGACTGTAAAGTAAGGTGGAAAACTCGTCCATTTGCTTTTGTTCGCGCTTAGCTTCAGCAAGTTGTTTCTCTTTTTCGCGTTTGCCTATCATCCACTCATAGGATCTGCGTTCTTTACGCACGGTTAACCAATATTCTTTACAGTTTTCAACCTGCTCTTTGAAATGACTTTCTGCTTGCTTTTGCTTAGATAAAGTTTCATCTAGCTGGGTAAGGAATCGATTTAAATGTCCATATTGACTTGCCGTTAGGCCCGCCTGACCACGGTCGACGAGTTGCTGGCAATAATCAAGCCGATACTTTTCAATTTGTTCAACCTGACGGTAATAATCTTCGAGTTCAGAACGCGCTTTGTTCAGTGCAAGCACAGCTTGGTCTTCACGATCCTTAGTTTGCTCAAGTAGAAACTCCATCGCATTATTCATGCGCTATCACCCACCCAAAATGTTTCTAAGCATATTGACGCACATATCGTATGGCACCGATTCTTTCATGCTCTGCTGCAAGTATTCGTCTAACTTCGGTTTCAAAGTAAATGCGCCATCAATAGCAGGATCGGTACCCGGTTTGTACGCTCCAATCGAGACCAAATCTTGATTCTTGCGACAAATAGACAAGACCTGTCGCACGGCTTTTGACATCAGAACGTGCTCTTCGGTCGTGATTTGCGGCATAACACGGCTCACCGACTTCTCGACATCAATCGCCGGATAATGGCCTGCATCCGCCATTTCACGAGAAAGAACAATATGGCCATCAAGAATGGCTCGCGATGCATCCGCTATCGGATCTTGCAAATCATCCCCTTCGGTCAAGACGGTAAAGAACGCCGTAATCGAGCCTTGTTCGGCACTTCCATTACCCGCTCGCTCAACCAGCGCTGGCAGCTTGGCAAATACAGAAGGCGGGTAACCTTTCGTCGCTGGCGGCTCACCAACAGAAAGTGCGATTTCACGCTGTGCTTGTGCAAAACGAGTCAACGAGTCCATCAATAGCAGAACATCTAACCCTTGGTCCCGGAAGTATTCAGCAATCGTTAATGCCGTTTGGCACCCCTTTAAGCGCATTAGAGGTGAAGCATCGGCAGGCGCCGCGACCACCACTGAGCGGCGACGACCGTCCTCACCCAAGATCTCTTCGATGAACTCTTTAACTTCACGTCCACGCTCACCTATCAGGCCGACGACCACAACCTGTGCGGTGGTGCCTCGCGTCATCATGCCAAGCGTGACCGATTTACCCACACCAGAACCTGCAAACAGACCGATACGCTGACCTTTACCAACCGTCAACAAACCATTGATGGCTTTTAGGCCAACATCGAGCGGTTCAGAAATTGGTTTTCGAGCCAACGGGTTGATCGGCTCGGCATTAAAAGAGGCACGATGATCGGTATACAAAGGGCCAAGTCCATCAAGTGGATTCCCAACCCCGTCTATCACGCGCCCAAGTAACTCCATGCCGACAGGCAAACCAGCGTCACTGGTTAAAGGGGTGACTCTCGCGCCAGGTAAAATGCCCGTAATTTGTTCGCTTGGCATTAAAAATAGGTTGTCACCTGAAAAGCCGACAACCTCGGCTTCCATCTGACCTGACATGGTTTCCACTAAGCATAAACTGCCAATTGGTGCGCGACAGCCGGTCGCTTCCAACGTTAACCCAACCACACGCACCAGTTTGCCAGAGGCGACAGGGCGCGTCGTAAGGCCTTCAACTTTGTAGTTTTTTAAGCGGTCAGCGAGTGCTTGCATGGATTACTCACCCTCTTGATGACGGTTTGCGCCACAAAAGCTGTGCAATACGCTTTTGACGCGTTCTTCCATGCGATAATTAATGCTTGATTCACCGGCTTCAATCTGGACATCACCTCGATTGAGCGATGGCTCAGCAACTAACGTCCAGTTGCGACAATTAAGGTCTTCTTCACCATAAGCTGAACGAATAATCGCGACATCCTCTGGATTCAGGTGCAAGGTAATAGGGTGGCCTGATATTGGTAGCGCTTCGACCGACTGCTTCACTGTATCTAAAATAATTTGAGGGTTGGTTTGTACTTCAACGTGCACCACTTCTTTAACTAAACAGAGCACCATATCCACCAGCTGCTTTTCAACCTGAGCATTCATCAACTCCAAAGGTTGAGCAAACTGATTGGCCAAGTTCATAAAAGTTTCAACTTGCTGCTGAATGTATTCTTGCCCTGCAGTTACCCCTTCAGCTTTTCCGAGCTCGAGACCTTCAGCATGGCCGGCTTGCAACCCTTCTTCTTTACCTTTGTCGTAACCTTGCTTAAAGCCAGCTTCCTGACCTTGATGTAAGCCTTCTTGATAAGCACCTTGCTTAATCAGTTCAATTTGCTCTTCGGTTAGCGCAAGTGGCTGCTCTTCTTCAGGCTCATCAAAATTCGGCACCCATCCCGGGTCATAGTTGAACGCGGTTTGTTTTGCTTGTTTGGCTTTAGGCTCGCCATAATCAGGCAGCCCCCAACGTTGGGGTTCGATCATCGAATCATCTTCATCAGGACGGATAAATCCACGTTTTCTATCGCCAGCCATGGGTTACCTATTGTGTGTTCGATTAAGAAGTGAGGGTGCTCCGCAATAGGATAATTGCGAAGCAATAGAAATTATAAGAATTCGTCAGCACCGCCAGATAGCATAAGCTCACCAGCATCCGCCATTCGACGGGCAATTGCTAAGATTTCTTTCTGAGCGGCTTCTACATCTGCCACTCGTACTGGCGGCATCGCTTCTATGTCATCACGCATCATATCAGCAGCACGTTTAGACATGTTCTTGAAGACTTTCTCACGTAACGAGTCATCTGCACCTTTGAGTGCTTTTTGCAACACGTCTTGTGGTACGTCACGCAGCAACTTCTGAATACCTTGGTCGTCCACCTCGACTAAGTTTTCGAAGACAAACATTAGGTCTTGGATTTGCGTCGCCATGTCTTCGTCCTGATCGCGAATTTGTTCCATCAACAAACCTTCGACGTTGTTGTCTAGGTAGTTCATGATCTCCGCTGCTGCTTTCAGGCCGCCAATTTTGGCTGCTTGTGCACCCGCTTGACCCGCGAACTGTTTCTCCATGATTTCGTTCAGCTCTGCCAATGCTGATGGCTGAACTTCTTCAAGGTTGGCAATACGCATCATCAGATCCAAACGCACGCGCTCAGGGAACTGAGACAAAATCTCTGCAGATTGGTCTGCTTCTAAATAAGACAGTACGATAGTTTGAATCTGTGGGTGTTCATTGACAATAATGCTCGCCACTTGGCGTGGGTCCATCCATTTCAAAGAATCCAAGCCTTTTGATCCCGTACCAAGTAGGATCTGGTCAACCAAGTTGTTGGCTTTGTCTTCACCAAGAGCGGCAACCAGTGCATTACGCATAAAGTCTTCGCTGCCCATACCAATGTTGGTGTATTTCTGGATATCCTCCAAAAACGCACGATGAACAGCAGATACCTTGTCTTGGCTGAGATCCTTCGCGCGAGCCATCGCACTACCAACACGCTGAACCTGTTTTGGTTCTAGGTGACGGATAATGCCAGCTGCATCTTGTTCATTAAGGCTCAGTAGCAAAATTGCCGCTTTTTCTTCGCCAGTAATGGTTGAAACATCCAGCTCTACTGGCATTCCCGCGGCGTTGTCATCTTGAGGTACGATATCGTTAGCCATTGTCATTCATCCAGTTTTTCACTACTTGAGCAGCCAGTTCAGGTTCATTCGCAACCAGAGCGCGAACCGCTTTCAATACATCTTCATCTTTATGAAGGTTTGGCAAATCAATACTTGAGCCAAACTCGAACAGTTCGCTGCTTTCGATGTCACTGCCAATCAAGCTAGTTTCACCATCCGCACCAATCGGCAAGCCGTCTGGTCCGTACATTTCGTCTTCATCATCGCTGGTAGGGTTAAGCAATTTCTTCATTGCTGGGCGAACCAGAACCAACACAACCACAATAATCACTAATGCACTTGCGAACCAACGAACCCAATCACTGAAGTTAGGGTGCTCCCAAATTGGTGGTTCTTCTAGCTGCTCAGCCTCTGGCTCAGCAAACTTTACACTCAATACATTCAGTAAATCGCCACGACCTTGATCAAAGCCGACGGTACCAATTAATACTTGGCGAATGGCATTGATTTCAGATTCGGACATTGGGGTATAAGTCACTTCACCCGTATCAGGGTTAACTTGACGACGGTCTTTAATCGCAACAGAAACGGTCTGACGAGCCACCGTCCCGGTCTGCTTTCGCTCGTGGCTGATGGTGGTATCTAGCTCAAAGTTACGCGTGGACTCTTTACGAACTGAACCCTGCCCCATGACAGAACCATCTTTCATTTGAGCCACATCTTGCGGAATTGAGGCATCCGCTGGAGGCTGATTACTCAACGCACCCGGAATACCCGCAACCATGTTACCGTTATTGTAATCTTCGAGTGCGTACTCACTGCGGGTCGCAGGGGTGTTCGGATCAAAGCGTTTGCGAGTTTGTTCAACCGCACTGAAATCCATTTGTATATCAACCTGCGCCGTATAGTTGCCATAACCTAAAATCGGTAATAGTACGGAATCAATTTTTTCGCGCAGCGCTTGCTCTTGGCTGCGTTCTAATTCTTGTTCTTTGCGTCGTGCCGCAGAAGCGGGATCTTGGGAGCCTGAGCTGAGTAAGCGGCCATGCTGATCTGTGACGGTAATTCGAGAAGTTTTCATTCCCGGCACGGCACTAGCCACCATGTCGACAATAGAATCCACTTCTTGCTGCTTAAGGTTCGTGCCTGTCGACAATGTCAAAAATACCGACGCAGAAGCTTCTTGGTTATGACGCACAAACACGCTGTGCTTTGGCAGTGCCAATAACACTCGTGCTTTGCGAACTTGCTTCATTTCTTCAATTGCTTGAGCCAATTGGCGCTCTCGACTGAGTTTGAGACGCTCTTGCTCGAGACGTTGTGAAACACCAAAACCCATGTCTTGCAGCAAAATATCATCGCCCGCTTCTGTAGCTTGGTTAACGCCGGAACGAACCATGCCAAGTTTGATCGAGTTGTACTCACTCGATTCAACAGAAACAGTATTGCCATCAAGCTTATAATTGATTTTCTGCTGGTCCAGATAATCCAGAACGGGGATCAATTCTTCGGTCTCATACGCACCAAGTGGGCGCATCTCCGGTTCTTTGACCCAAAAGAACAGCATCACGATCAATGCAACACAGATGGATATCGACAGCACAAGCACAACCTGACGAAGTAAATCGAGGTCGCCCACTGCCATATCGAATTTTGACGCACTACGCTCCTCTAGATCTGGATTTTGACTCTCCACATCCACATCGGAACTTGCTACCAGTGCACCATCTGAGCCGCCTTCAGTGACGGTTAAATCTGTAGACTTGTCTGCCACACTTATTACCTAAATTACACTGGCATGTTCATGAGATCTTTATATGCCTCAACGAGTTTATTGCGAATTTGAACCGTCGCATCAAAAGCGACACTAGACTTGTTACGAGCGATCATAACGTCAGAAAGGGATACATCGGCATCACCACGATCAAAACGGGTTTGTAAATCACCAGATGCTTTTTGAAGTGTGTTCACGTTATTGATGGCTTTAGTTAGGAGATCGTTAAAATCCGCTCCAACTTTCGCCCCACTTGCAGTAGGAGCCGTATTGGTTGCTTCTACCATCATGGCGCGCATTTCTGCCTGAATACCATCAATTTTCATTAGCACCTCTAAGCCAAAAGATTGACTATTAACAAAACTGATTATTGACACAGCAATTAACGTGCCATAAGACATTAGCAATCAATTTACTTACACTTTTCGTCTTATGGCCGTTGTCTGTGTTAATTCGGGATATCTATACCAGCATCACGCATTTTGGCAAGCTTATAGCGCAAGGTTCGAGGGCTTATACCCAGTTTCTCCGCCATTTCTTTGCGTCGACCATTACACTCAACCAAAGTCTCCAAAATAATGGCGTATTCTTGATCGCGCAGCTCGCTGCCTAAGCCTTCTCCACCAGTTACTGGGCGGCTGACACTCTCAGCTTGAGCAACTGGCTTAACATTGGGCACGACCATATCTGCATTTTGCACCACGTGTTGCAAGCTATTGGCATCTTGCCAATCTACGCCCTCGAGCAAAATGTGCTCTGCATCGATGTCGCCATTTTCACTTAATATCAGCGCTCGTTGAACCACGTTATCCAACTCACGAACATTACCCGGCCAAGGGTATTGCAATAGTTTTTCTAACGCAACGCTCGAGAATTGAGGCACTGGCATGCCCATTTTACTGCAATGACGCTCAGCAAGATGCTTGGCAAGCGGTGCAATATCGCCTTTACGTTCTTTAAGTGCAGGCCACGCAATTGGGAATACATTCAGGCGGTAATATAAGTCCTCTCTGAAGTTTCCTTCTGACACGTATTGCTTAAGATCACGGTTACTCGTCGCTAACACACGAACATCTAACTTGATGCTTTTGCGACTGCCTAGGCGCTCTACTTCTCGCTCTTGCAAAACACGCAACAACTTCGCTTGCAGGTTCAGGTCCATTTCGCTGATTTCATCAAGCAAGATTGTGCCACCTTGTGCTTGTTCGAACTTTCCTGGGCATGCCTGAACAGCACCAGTAAATGCGCCCTTTTCATAGCCAAACAGTGTTGCTTCGAGCATATTGTCAGGAATCGCGGCACAGTTAATTGCGACAAAAGGACCATTTTTACGATTCGACGCGTTGTGAATATAGCGCGACATCACTTCTTTACCTGAGCCACTCGGACCTAGCACCATAACATTCGCATCTGTACGTGCCACTTTATCGGCCAACGCGAGTAAGCGCAGACTTTTCTCATCAGCAACGATAGCGTCACCGTTGTCATCACTTTTTATCGGTGCATAACGACTGACCATATTTAGCAACACTTCTGGTGCAAATGGTTTCGCCATGTAGTCGATCGCGCCATCTTTCATTGCAGACACGGCATCTTCAATGTTGGCGTACGCCGTCATTAGCAATACTGGTAAGTTAGGCCAATTCTGCTTGATGCTTTTGAGCAGAGCTAAGCCACCCATACCCGCCATTTGCACATCAGAAACGACGATATCAACCGTATTCGATTTCAGCTTTAACAGTGCATCTTCAGCACAGTCCGCTTCCAACCACTCATACCCTGCCAGAGCCAGAGTATCGACTAGGGCTTCACGAAGACCTTCATCGTCTTCTACGATCAGCACTTTGCTTTGCGCCATTATGATTCTCCAGAAATTGTTATTACCAAAAGCCGCTTATTGCGCTTCTGTTTGCACTCGCTCTAGCGGAATGCACATGGTGAAGCAGGCTCCATCACCCTGCTCTGAAATAAGTTCCAATCGACCGTCATGGGCACGGCAAACCATTTGAACAACTGCCAACCCTAATCCAGTTCCTTGAGAACGTGTGGTAAAAAATGGCTCCATGATTTTGGCTTGCAGTTCTTCGGGCACACCCGGTCCGCTGTCTTGCACAGAAATGCGTAACTCACCATTTACCGGGCGGAAAAAAATATCGACTTGCGATTCTTTACCAGACATTTGAATCGCATTCATGACCAGATTACTCAATGCGGATGCAATGGCGTTCGCATTGCCTAGTAGCTCAGTTTGTTCTTCTTCAACTTCTAGGCAGTAATCAATACTGTTGTTTTTTAGCGCGGTTTCGACCATCGGCTGATATTCCGCTACCAACTGGGCAATCGTGAATGGCTTAATGACTTTATTATCACCACCTTTAGCAAAAAGCAGCATATCATTAACCTGCTTTTCCAAATCGTGCAGTCGATCCATTAATTTGGTTTGGAAGCGATCTTTTGTCGCTGGAGGAAGATTTGGCGCTCCCAAATTGGATGCATATAACATAGCGCTCGACAGCGGCGTTCTTACTTGGTGAGCAAGCGACGCAACCATACGTCCTAACGACGATAAGCGCTGTAAATCACTGACACGAGCTTGAAGTAAACGGGTTTCGGTTAAATCGGTAATCAGGATCAATTGACCTGTTGTGGACGCCGAGATGGCGAGTCGAACTTTACGGCCATTCCGCAGGGAAACTTCATGGCCATCATCTTCACGTGGGTCAAACACCGCCTGGATAACGTTGAACCATTTTTCGTTAACCAGTGGAATCTCAAGAATTCGGTGCGCTTCTGGATTTGCTTCACGCACTACTCCGTACGTATCGAGCAAAATCACTCCAGCAGGCATCACATCGAGCACCTGTTTGTAGCGCTCAACCTGATTCTCTACGGAATCTAAATGGGATTGATTGGTGTTGTTATCCATTACTGCCTGTCGAAATATCGCCGCTAAAACTAAAATAGCTTGGTAAGCAATTAGCGTACCAAGCTATTTTCTATATTTATCAGGACGTTAAGCTATCGACAATAAGTTGACACTCAGAGATAACGGTTTTGGATGCCAGAAAAACGATGTTAACTAGCACAAGTGATAATTCAGATATCGTCTTAAAACTTCACTTTACCTAGCGCTGTAAGTTGTACTTACGCATTTTTTCCACTAGCGTAGTACGTCGCATACCCAGCATGTCGGCCGCTCTTGCGACAACGCCACCCTGCGCTTCTAATGCTTGGCTGATCATATTAACTTCTAAATCAGCTAGCAGTTCTTTCAAATTAACCCCTTCCGGTGGCAGCGCTTGCGGGGCGTTCATGCTGTGATCAAGGTCGTCTTGATCTTCAAAGCTAAAATCTTCAGAGAAGATATCTTGGAATACATCACGCTCTTGCTCTTCCACCGAAACAAATGGATTGCTCTCTGGTTGGAACTCTGGGATGTCACTGTAGCGATATTTGGTTGGTAGATGGTTTACATCCACCAAGCTATTTGGATACAGAATAATCATTCGCTCAACAAGATTAGCCAACTCGCGTACGTTGCCCGGCCAGTTATGCTCCATAAGTGAGTTGATTGCACGAGGTGTAAAGCAGATAGGTTGTCCGCCTTCCGCCTCTAAACGTGTCATCAGTTCTTGCAGCAGCAATGGTATATCTTGTTTGCGCTCTTTCAGCGCTGGCATCTCAATTGGAAACACGTTCAGGCGATAGAACAAGTCTTCTCGGAACGTGCCTTCTTCAATCATATTTTCTAGATTACGGTGTGTCGCCGCCACCACTCGAACATTTACCTTGATGGTACTATTGCCACCTACACGTTCAAAGCAGCGTTCTTGCAATACACGAAGCAACTTTACTTGCATCGACATTGGCATATCGCCAATCTCATCAAGAAAGATCGTGCCACCGTCTGCGAGCTCAAATCGACCTTTACGGGCAGTTAACGCACCAGTAAACGCGCCTTTTTCGTGACCAAATAATTCGCTTTCTAGGAGCTCAGGCGGTATTGCACCACAGTTAATAGGTACAAAAGCGCCATCGCGGTATGAAGAATGATAGTGGATGTTACGCGCAACAACTTCTTTACCCGTACCGGACTCACCTAAGATCAACACGTTTGCTTCCGTGTTTGATACTTGCTCGATCAGGTGTCGAACTTCTTGAATACCTCTACTTTGACCAACTAAGCTGCGAAAAAGCGTGTTTTTGCGTGCACTAGCAACAACATTCACTCCTTTTCGCCCCAGAAAATCTTTGCAGTGGCGTAACGCTTCACTAAGCTGTGGGTAATTAAGCGGCAGCTCTAGTTCACCAACAAAATTTGGAAGATCATCAACAGGCAAAGGAAAACGGCCCATGACTAGAAGAGGGATGTGGTAAGCGCTGTTTAAATGAGAGATAACCGTACTCGCCGCTTGACCTGCTGGAATATTACCAACAATACAGCACGACCATACGCTAGACCAATCAACATCGCTGAGCTGATCAGAACTGACCGCTTCGCAATTTTCTCCAACAAATTCCAATATATTGCTTAAATTTAAACGACTTGATGCGTCATCATCAATTACAAGCAGCTTTGCCAAACCATGCATAAGTAAGAATGATTGCCTTTATTTTAGGTGCGTTGCGGCCAAACCTTGATTTGCGCAATTGGGTGCTAAAGAAGGCAGAACCACCACACTCAATTTACGATAGACAAAATAGGAAAATCAGCAACAAAAAAGCCATTAGGGCTACTAATGGCTTCTATTTTATTTGAATATAAAAATAAGGCAACCAAGCAATGGAGAGGTGTGAGCTTGATAGAAACTTTGCTACACAACTCGTTGCGCAATTGACAAATATATTCGTCTAGTATCTTAACGCATTGTTTTGACTATTAAATACCAACTTCAGCAGCGGTAAGATTATGAAACTCTGTTGGGATTTGGTCCCAAGCGGACTTGATCTCACGGATAATATCGATAACGTCGTCGATCAGCTGAGGCTCATTTTGATGGTTAGCAGCAGAAATTTGCGTGATCATAAACTCATACAGTGAATCTAAGTTTGAAGCAATATCACCACCGTCATCCATAGATAGACAGCTGCGTAGCGCGATAATGATGTCTAACGCTTTACCCAAGCGCTCACCTTTTGCTGGAATATTGCCTGCTTGCATGGCTGCTTTACCTTGAATAAGGCGCTCAATCGCACCAGCCATAAGCATTTG
The DNA here is from genome assembly GCF_033340375.1 of Vibrio sp. 1167. Taxonomy (NCBI): domain Bacteria; kingdom Pseudomonadati; phylum Pseudomonadota; class Gammaproteobacteria; order Vibrionales; family Vibrionaceae; genus Vibrio; species Vibrio sp. 1167. The sequence continues at coordinate 153,518 of NZ_JAWOWK010000004.1, forward strand.
AATGACTTTGTGCGGAGAAGCCGCGCTAAGCTGGCTGTCGACTGATACCTTTTTGTATGCTTGCAAAGAACCGCGCATAGTAATCCTCTTTTAAATAAATTTTTTGTACTGCTGAAGTGAACGCTGGCCATAACGAAACTTATGGAGCTCTTTTCCGACCTTTGACGTTTCCGATTGCATCAGCTCGACAATTCTTTTGGTACGAGTTAGCAATGCTTGCCACTCTGCATCCTGCTTAACCAAAGGATTTTGATGAATAATTGGTAACAGGTTTTGCAATAACCGTTCCCTGATATCGACCAAGCGAAGAATTTCTTCAGCATTAAAATCAATTTTTTCTAATTCTTGCGTAATTAGTTGATCTATATCACTAATTTCCATGAGTTCTTTTTGCATTTATTAACCCAACGCACTCATCAAAGCGCCCAACTGGCCTTGCATTTTACCGGTCGCATCTTGCATCGCGGTAAACTTCGCATGAGTACGCTTCTCTAGGCTTTCCATGCGGCGATCTAATGCCGCTTGATCGTCACTCAAACGGTAGTTTTGTTCTGTGAGACTTTTTTCTCGAGTACGAATACTGCCTGTAATACCTGTGATACCGTGAATCGCATCTTCGACTCGTTTAGCAAAACCTGTGTTGCCACCGAAGAACTTTTCTAACTCGTTGAAGTTATTGTTCAACTGGCGGTCTAGCATGTCATAGTTGATTTCTAGGGTGCCTTGACGTGTGGTCGTAATGCCAAATTCTGTTAAGGACTTTAGGTTTTCAGGTGCTTTATCGATTCGAGTAGAAAAGACCGATTTTAATCGTGAATCTGCACTGCGTACGGTGCTGTCACCTGACAACGGCCCTTTTTGACCCGTTACCGGATCCACACTCGCTAACGCTTGGGAGGTTTGATAAAACGAGTTATACGCTGCCACAAAGTTTTCGATATCGTTGCGTACACTTTGACGGTCGTACTCGACACCAATTTCAGCAGGCGGTTTATTCGGTTCTGATTTGCCTTTTAGTGTTAAATCAACACCTTCGATCGCATCTTCAATCACATTGTTGTGGCTAGATAGCTTTGCCACTCCATCAAGCAGTACTTCTGAATCTTGCCCTGCTTGTACTTCTGTCATCCCAAGGTATTGTTCAAAAGCAGATTGTGCCTTTGCGATTTTCGCTTCTGCTTCATCAATTTTTTCCAGACGCTCACGTTCTTGAGGATCAAGTTTAGCGCGATGAATTTGCTTAGCTTGCGCTTCGGAAAGTTCACCACGTGCCACTTTTTCGTCTAACGCTTGCTTTTCACTCGCAATTTTTTGCTCGATTTCCGCTTTTTCTTGCTCAAGAAGCTGCTTAGCCTCTTTCGTCGTAACGTAAGAATCGGTTAGGGTGCCCGATGCGGCATTATTCCAGCCTGGAACATCTGGTGCCTTCTCTATTGCCTTTTCGTCGAGTTCGAGCTCTGGTTCTTCATAAGAGTCCAACAAAGTACCTGACGCAGTTTCTGTCCACCCTGGAATTCTGTCTTCAGGGCGTAAACTCGCGCGTCGGTTGGCTTCATCAATGGCTTCTTGACCAGCTTTTGCTGCTTCCGCACCCGCCGCAGAGATTAGCGCTTGCGATGCATCATCTTGTACATCGTCTGCCGCTTTTTGCTCTTCTGGAGGTAGAGGATTGCCGTTTGCATCCAGCTCTTCTGCTGGTTGTTCCGGAAATTTAAGAGGACCTAAGACATCTTCCGCCGCTGAACGAGCTTCTTCAAGCACGTTGACGCGGTCTTCAAGTGTTTGGTATTCGAAATATTTAAGAGGGTTGCCTTTTTCTGCCTCCACACTGACTCTGATTTGATGATCCTTACCAGAGAGGTTAGAAGCAAGGATAAGGCGTGGACCTTCGACGTCGTTAATAAGAGATGCACGAACGCCAGGGTTATCTTTAGCGCCATTGATGCCACGTACGACATCGATGAGCTTAGATCGGGAACGAACATCGATATTAAAACGCTCATCACCAAGCGAAATCTGCAGCTTACCAGGGCCAAATTTTGCGTCTTCTGGCAATACGTCAGAAGCGACTTTATGGCTCTGAGCAAGCTGCAACACATCGATAGCATATTTGCCAGCGATAGCATCTGTGGTTGCCGTGGCAGATACGATATTGTCATCGGTCGTTTCGACAGTGCGAACGGCAAATGCTTTCTCCTGACGAAAGTTCGCCATGAGATTTTTCATCGTATCCAATGATTCTCTGAGTCGTCCGTAAGCACTGATACTGGCATTAATTGTCGTGCGTTCGTTGTCGATGCGTTGCTGCTTTGGTACGCGTTCGGCATCCACAATTTTGCTGACCATGGAATTAATATCCATGCCGCCAGACATCCCCAAAGGGCCTAAACTCATCAAATCACCTCTAAAAACGACTTACACTTTTTCAGTCAACAACCCGCTGTTGGCTGTGTGCTCAGCTAGGCGACGCAATACCACTAGCATTTCTTCATCAGGAATTTGACGAATCACGTCACCGGTATTGGCTTCATAAATCGTCACCACATCTCGTCCGGATTCTTCATCCACTCGAAATGCGACTCCTTTGTTTATGGACGTGACAAATTCATTCATTTGCGCGACCAATTTTTCACGTTCTTCTTTGTTCAGTTCTTGACGGCTTTCAGCCATCTCGAGCGCAGCTTGAACAGAGAAGTCGTATTCGGTGTTTTTCGCTTTTTGCGGCGAAATCTCACCATTTGAATTTGCTGGGCTAGACGTGCCTATATCATTGCCATTTTTATTTGCAAACTTTGTGCCATTTGGCGTGCCGTAAGGCTGGATGTTCGATGCGTAGGAGGATATATCCATTACAATCTCCCTTCCACCTTATGGGCTAACGATAGAATCTATCGCTTTGGTGCCCCAGCACTAAGGTGTTGACCTCAGGCTGGGTTTACCACTTAGCCCAACAAGCTTAGCGCTGCAGATGGAGACTGCTTCGCTTGAGCCAGGATTGAAGTACTTGCTTGCTGAAGAATTTGCGACTTAGTCATCGCAGTGGTTTCCTTCGCGTAATCAGTATCTTTAATACGGCTTTTAGACGCGTTAACGTTCTCGTTAATGTTGTCTAGGTTGCTGATTGCGTGGTTGAAGCGGTTTTGGAAAGCACCGAGTGAAGCTCGTTGGCTGTCTACGGACTTAAGAGCACCGTCGATAACCGCTACTGCTTCTTGAGAGCCAGCTACTGTGGTTACGTCGATGTCTTTCACTGTTACGTCTTTCGGGCCACCAAAGCCGATCTCGTCTGCTAGGTTGCCAGAAAACTCAACATCACCTTCAACTTTTTGAGAAGAAGCAAATACTTGTAGTTTGCCATCTTCGCCAACAGAGGCTTTTACATCATCGTTTTGACCGTTGATGTATGTCGCTAGCTGCTCAATATCATCGCCTTGCTTAGCGCTGATTGATAGCTCTTTCTCTTCACCCTGCTTGTTGGTGTAGCTCATTTTGAACTCTGTTTTCTCACCAACAGTCCAAGATGCGTCTTTACCCTCTTCTGCTGCGTAGCTCTTACCACCCATTGCTGAAGTGTCTGAGCGTAGGTTACCCATAGAAAGCATCACGGCTTCACCTGAGTCCGCACCGATTTGGAAAGATTGAGTACCGTAAGTACCGTTTAGAAGCTTGTTACCACCGAAAGAGGTAGTTTCAGCAATACGGTTTAGCTCGTCGTTTAGCGCTGTTACTTCTTCTTGGATCGCTACACGTTCTGCTTTTGAGTTAGAGCCGTTCGCCGATTGAAGCGAAAGATCACGCATACGTTGTAGGATGTTGGTAGATTCATTCATTGCACCTTCAGCAACCTGTGCAATAGAAATACCGTCGTTTGCGTTTTTCACTGCCATATCTAGGCCACGGCTTTGTGCATTCAAACGGTTTGAAATCTGTAGACCTGCAGCATCGTCTTTCGCGCTATTGATTTTATAACCCGAAGACAAACGCTCCATAGATTTTTGTTGACCGTCAGCTGCCTGGTTTAGGTAACGCTGTGCAGTCATCGCAGAAACGTTAGTATTAACGTTAATCGCCATAATTGATCTCCTTAAGGCTTTAGTGAATGTACCGTCGTGTCTCTCACCTCACTTAGGTACATCTCATTTCTCTCAGTCCCTTTAACGGCGACCGATGAATATCCTTTAGAAGAAATTTTCAATTTTTTGCGATTATTTTCTTTGGCTTACTGAAATGTGATGAAGCTCTAATGTCGTGATTCGCAGAAATCCTGGGGCCCCAAAAGACAGAAAAAAACCCAGCCGAAGCTGGGTTTACTCGCTCATCTCTCACCACGAGCCAATAAGGTTCTCGTCTTAGGTTTGAAATTAACCTAGCAGACTTAGCGCTGAGTTTGGCGCTTGTTTCGCTTGCGCAAGGATTGAGCTTGACGCTTGCGATAGAATTTGTGACTTGGTCATTGCCGTCGTTTCTTTCGCGAAGTCAGTATCTTTGATACGGCTCTTCGACGCATTCACGTTCTCGTTAATGTTGTCCAAATTGCTGATTGCGTGGTTGAAACGGTTCTGGAATGCACCCAGCTCTGCGCGGTGGCTGTCTACGTATTTCAGTGCTGCATCGATGATAGCAACAGATTCTTGTGCGCCACCAACTGAGGTTACGTCGATAGTATCTACCGTTACTTTTTTACCTTCGCCCAAACCTAGCTCACCAGATAGGCCGCCTGAAAACTCGACTTCGCCTTCGACTTTGTTGTTGCCAGCAAAGATTTGCAGTTTACCGTCTTGGTCTACTGAGGCTTTCACTAGGTCAGTTTGACCGTTAATGTAAGTCGCAAGCTCTTCGATATCGTCACCCGCTTTTGCGCTGATGTTGATTTCTTGCTCTTGGCCGTAGCTGTCCGTTAGGTTGATTTTTAGGTCGTTCTTACCTTCAGCAACGTTCCAGTCTTTACCTTTACCACTTTCAGCTTGGTAGCTCACACCGCCCATCATTTTGTTGTCTGAACGCATGTCTTTTAGCTCAAGCATCACTGCTTCACCGTTATCTGCACCGATTTGGAACGATTTCGCACCGTGTGTGCCGTTTAGTAGCTTGTTACCACCGAAAGAAGTGGTTTCTGCGATACGGTTTAGTTCGTCGTTTAGCGCGGTCACTTCTTCTTGAATCGCAACGCGCTCTGCTTTCGAGTTTGAACCGTTTGCTGATTGTAGAGACAAATCACGCATACGTTGAAGAATGTTAGTGGTCTCGTTCATTGCACCTTCAGCAGTTTGTGCAATCGAGATACCGTCGTTCGCGTTGCGAACCGCTACATCCAAACCACGGCTTTGTACGTTCAAACGGTTCGAGATTTGTAGACCCGCAGCGTCATCTTTTGCGCTGTTGATTTTAAAACCTGAAGACAAACGCTCCATAGAAGTTTGTTGAGCTGAGTTTGCGTTGTTTAGGTAACGCTGAGCGGTCATCGCTGATACGTTAGTGTTTACATTCACTGCCATGGTGATTTCTCCAATTGATTTTCCGGTGTAGCGGTTTCCGACGTCTCGGAAAACCAAGTAGTTCTCTCAAAGTTACTTTTATTAACGGCGCATGCCCTGTTTTCTTTAGAGAAAATTTTGGATTTTTTTGAAAATAATTCGTTTGGAGGGGTAATCGTGACAAAGCGGATAAAAAAGCAAAAAACTTTCATTTTTCGCTAAAGCTTCTTTTCGAATTGTCGATACAGGCAGGTTTTACGTTAAATTCGGGCAAGGCCGTTCATCAGCCAAGTAAAGTTAATGCTAGGTTGGGCGCTTGTTTTGCTTGTGCAAGAATAGAAGTACTGACCTGCTGCAAAATCTGCTGCTTCACCATTTGCGTGGTTTCTTTCGCGTAGTCAGTGTCTTGGATACGACTGTTGGAAGCAGCTAAGTTTTCGTGGATGTTATCGAGATTATTGATCGCGTGATTAAAGCGGTTTTGATACGCGCCTAACTCCGCACGACTGCCATTTACCGTTTTCAAAGCATCATCTAAAATTCCGACCGCCATCTGAGCGCCACCGACCGTGCTAATATCAATACTATCTACCGTTCTATTTACGGTGACATACTTGCCAAGTTCTAACTCATCAGCCAGGCCACCACTGAAGGTTGGTCCAGGGTATTTTATGGCGTCCTTGTGGGACATGAGTAACTGCAGTTGCCCCTCCTCATTAACAGACGCTTTCACTTTATCGGTTTGCCCATTAATGTAAGTCGCGAGTTCTTCTATATCGTCGCCAGCTTTAGCTTCAATACGGATCTCCTGCTCTTCAAAATTGTTATCACGGTAGCTGATAACAATTTCATTATTTCCGTTTTGAACCGTCCAATCTGAACTGACTCTTTGATATGAGCTCATTGAAAAGCTACCTAAAGATTCCGGCTGCATGGTCCGCAGGCCAATTTGTACCGCTTCACCAGCCGTTGCTCCGATTTGAAAAGACGATGTACCGAATGTGCCATTCAGCAATTTACGTCCACCAAAAGATGTGGTTTCTGCAATACGACTTAACTCATCATTTAAAGCAGACACTTCTTCTTGCAGTGCAGTGCGCTCCGCTTTGCTGTTTGAACCATTGGCTGACTGTAGCGACAAATCACGCATACGTTGCATGATATTGGTCACCTCATTCATCGCGCCTTCCGCAGTTTGCATGATGGAAATGCCGTCATTCGCGTTGCGAACCGCAACATCTAAACCACGCATTTGCGATTGCAAGCGCTTGGAGATTTGCAGACCCGCAGCGTCATCCTTTGCGCTGTTAATACGCTTCCCTGAAGACAAACGCTCCATGGATTGGTTCAGCATGTCAGTTGCACTGGTCAAATGACGCTGTGCGACGAGTGCTGCCACATTGGTATTAACGGTGATCGCCACGAGACACAGACTCCAAATAAATTAAGGCTTTGGATACTTATCGACCAAGTAACAGAAAAGTTTAGTGTTTTTTGAAAAGAGATTGGAATAGAAATAGAAAACAAAAGCCCTCTAATTGGAGGGCTTAAGAAATAAAGTCTGAGAACTTACTTGATGGCTAGCTCTGCGAGCATTTCTTGCGAAGGAGCGAAAAAGTACGCACCTGTTACCGCTGTTGTGAAACGAAGCATTTGGTCTGTTTTACCATCTGTTACGCCGTACATACTTTCTAGCATCACTTTAATGTTATGAAGTGTATTGCAGTAAGAGATGAACAACAGACCGTGAGCTCCGGTCACCGTCCCGTATGGTAAGCTGTGGCGAACAATCTTCAAACCTTTACCTTCTTCTTTGATATCAACTCGACCAACGTGTGATGCAGCAGGAACGTCTTCTAGCTCGATAGAGTCTGGCTTGGTACGACCAATCACTTTTTCTTGCGCTTTGACATTCAATCGACTCCAAGCGGCAAGGTTATGTTCAAAGCGCTGAGCCATAACATAACTGCCTCCAGCAAATGGGCCCTCTTTTACTAGAGCCACATCAGCGCGAGCCTCCCCTTTAGGGTTTTCTGTACCATCAATGAAGTCTGTCATATCACGAGCATCAAGGTAACGGTACCCATATGTTTCGTCCACAATGGTGACATCTTGTGCCGTCTCTTCTAGGAACTTACGCAACACGTAAAAATGCAAGTCGTGACGAGTCGAGTGACAGTGAATCAGTACATCTACGTCTGTTGCTGGAGCAACGATGTCACCTTCGCCAAGTTGAGTAAAATCAATAAGCTCTTCTGGCGCGTCTACATTAAGGTGTTCCCAAAACGATTTTGTGAATGCGATAGAAAGCGTCAGCGCTGCACCCGGCTGGGTAATGTTTAACTCTTCCACCAACTTTGGCAGTGCTTTCAGTTTTTCTAATACGTTTTCACGGTTTTGGTTCACTTTGAGTTGAGTGTACAGTGCAAATGGCCCGGCTTCTGGCACGATCGCCGTTTGAGCTTGTGACATTGAGGTTTCCTCTATTACTTTGCCCCAGAGTGGGAAGTTATTGTTTTTAATTCTTTGAATGCTGCTGTTCATCGTGCGCTAATTGTGGCACATGAAAACAGTCTTTTACCCATCTTCCATTTAGAAGATAGATCATAAACCAAGCTAATAAGGTAATGGTAAGGGCGTTTGCCCAATTAAACACTCCATGTTCTAGGTACACATGATACATGGTCTGAGCAAGTTGAATACCGCACAAGATCAAAGTGATCTCGCGACCATAGCGAGTAATTCTGTTTACCCATCCTCTGTCGGGATGACGAAGCCCCATTAACCACATAAGAAGCAAACTTGGAATGCCCATCGCCAAACCTAAATACAACGTACTTGAATCTGGGTAAACAATAGCGAGTAGCTTACTGCCACTATCACGACTTACACCAGCCATGGCAAACACCACCCATGAACGCACAAGAAACATCCATCCCACCCATAAAATGATCGGCGCCTTTAAAAATCCATGGGCGTCATATTGGTCAAACGAATAGCGCACAACATCTTCTTCTTTATGTGATAAAAACGTCACTTTAACCTATCGTTTCAGAGTTGCAAGCCAACAAAGATGAGAACTGAAGTTCATTTCAGCACCTTACACAGGTAAACTAAACAAAGATTTACAGCGACGTTGATGAGAAACATGAAAAAAAGAACTCCTGCCACCCCTGTGCCTTCTCAAGAAACTCAAGCCGAAGCGATGAGAATTGCCAAATCTACGCAGAAACCGGGGCAAACCAAAGAGCAAACCAAGCTCATCGCTCAAGGTATCGAAAAAGGCATCGCGCAATATAAGAAACAACAAAAAGAGCGCAACCGCCAAGCCGATAAAGCGAAGAAAAAACAGCAACGTGAAAAACAACGTCAGCATGAAGAGATTATCGAACAAGACAATATCACCGACGATGCGCCAAACCATTCATCAAGCAAACTGCCTTGGACACTACTTGTCCTGAGCTGGATTGGCTTTGCTGCTTACATAGTATTGGGGAAATAGCTAATGAAACGCCTGTTACTTGGACTTTTTGTCGTGCTTCTAACGGGTTGCACGATGCCTTCTCACCTTACTCATGCTCAAAGTCAAGATGTTCATATTCGCATTGACGCGCAATTCGACCCTGAGCGATGCGAATACAAAGGCGAAGTTACTGGAAGTGAAGGCCATTGGTATAACTACATTTTCATGACTAATGACGCGATGATGCAAGGCGCGATGAACGATTTAAAAAACAATGCAGCGGCTATCGATGCGGACACCGTTTTTATGGTTTCCCCACAAGATTTTATCACTTCATTTAGCGTGCTGGGTTCCGCCTACCGCTGCAATGGATGAGGCCTGAATATGAAAAAAGCCAGCAATTGCTGGCTTATGCACGAAATCCAAGACTGCTAGCGATATCGCTCTCCCGCTCTAGAACCCATTGGCTATCAAAAGGCCCCCAATCTGAAAGTTGATAATAGCCGTCATTATGACGTCGGCCATCTTGAACGAATATGAGTTCAATGCCGATCCCAGGTAACGCCTTGAGTACATCTTGAATAGTACGACGAGGCCACCCCGTTTTTTCGATCAACTTTGGCACATTCGGCCTTTCTAGGTTTTCCACCAACAAGGCCAAATATAGCCGCCTTGCAAAAACAGGACTCAATTCCATTGACACCTCCTAAAATTGTGCTGATTCATTATTTCGTTTTTGCTCAGCGAGGTGTTGCGTTTGATCAATAACTCGACTTTTCCATTTGATTTAGACGAATTTTTATTCGATTTATAGCGCATTCATCGTAAATAAGTTATGTGACATTAGTTATCTCAATCTATCTGAAAATATTTTCCACCGCATTTTGTCAGTTTGATTGCTTCTTGATAGGATGCTTTAACAGCCCAAATCACTTAAGTGCGTCTTAACCGCGCCAGTGAAAAATAGAACAAAGAAAAAGGAAACACTATGTCGATTACCATGTTTGGTATTCCCAACTGCGATACGATCAAAAAAGCCAAGAAATGGTTAGAAGCCGAGGATATTGCTTACGACTTCCATGACTACCGTAAGCAAGGCATTGATGCAGAAATGGTAAGTGAATTTTGTCGCGCTTTAGGTTGGGAACAGGTGCTCAATAAACGTGGCACAACCTACCGCCAATTAGCGCAAGAGCAGAAAGACACACTTAACGAGGAAAACGCCATCGCTCTTTTGGTAGAAAACCCTGCGATGATTAAACGCCCAATTTTAAAAGTGAATGATCAACTTCATATCGGTTTTAAAGCTGATCAATACGCTAGCATTTTCAACTCTTAAATAAAGGAATACTCAAGGATGACAGACAGTCCAGTATTGGCACTTGCTAAAGATCTGATCAGTAGACAGTCCGTAACGCCGGAAGACGCAGGTTGTCAGGATTTGATGATCGAGCGCTTAAAAGCACTCGGGTTTGAAATTGAAGTGATGGTATTTGAAGACACCACGAACTTCTGGGCTCGACGTGGTTCAGAAGCGCCGCTATTTGCGTTTGCTGGCCACACCGATGTGGTACCAGCTGGCAAATTGGAACACTGGAATACACATCCGTTTGAACCGACCATTATTGATGGTTACTTGCATGGCCGAGGCGCAGCTGACATGAAAGGGTCACTCGCCGCTATGGTTGTTGCAGTTGAACGCTTTATCGCCGAAAACCCAGATCACAAAGGCTCAATTGGCTTCTTAATTACGTCGGATGAAGAAGGGCCATTTATCAATGGTACCGTTCGCGTTGTAGAAACGTTGATGGAACGTGGTGAGAACATCGATATGTGTATTGTTGGTGAACCATCCAGCACCGACGTGGTTGGCGATGTAGTGAAAAATGGACGCCGTGGATCCATCACTGGTGATTTAACGGTAAAAGGAACACAAGGTCACGTGGCCTACCCTCACCTAGCCAGCAATCCAGTGCACGAGTCTCTACTCGCGATTCATGAACTCGCGACGACAGAATGGGACAAAGGGAATGATTACTTCCCACCGACTAGTTTCCAGATCCCGAATGTATCGGCTGGCACTGGTGCGTCTAACGTTATTCCTGGCGAGTTCCATGTTCAGTTCAACCTACGTTTTAGTACTGAGCTTAACAATGACGCAATTGTTCAGCGTGTTACCGAAACATTGGACAAGCATGAGCTGGACTACGACCTAAAATGGACATTCAACGGAGACCCATTCCTGACCGATACGGGCGCACTGCTAGACGCGGTTGTAGCTGCTGTGGCCGAAGTCAATGATACGAAGCCAGCGCTACTTACAACTGGCGGTACGTCTGATGGTCGTTTTATTGCTCGAATGGGAGGTCAAGTCGTAGAGTTAGGCCCTGTTAACGCTACGATTCATAAAGTGAACGAGTGTGTGAAAGTCGACGATCTTGAAAAGTTGACGGACATGTACGAAAACACGTTGAAACACCTATTGGCGAAGTAATCAGCGAGAACACAATGACACCAGAGCAACTCACCGGAATCACTGATTCCCATCTTCAATCCACACTAGTGGGGCAAAAGGCATTTATGCTTCACCCTAAAGTAGTCAATGACTTATTGAAGATGATTAATGCCGCAACCGAAGCAGGTTTCAAAATGGAAATCGCCAGTGGTTTTCGTGACTTTAATCGCCAAAAAGCCATCTGGAACGGGAAGTTTTCTGGTGAGTTGCCAATTCTCGACATAAACTCCCGCCCTTTGAGTAAAGCAGAGTTAAATGACGAAGAGAAATTGATGGCCATTTTGCGCTGGTCGGCATTGCCCGGAGGAAGTCGTCATCATTGGGGTTGTGATTTTGATGTCTATGCGCGCAATTTATTGCCTGCTGACACCAAACTCAAGTTGGAACCTTGGGAGTATCTTGAAGGCCACCAGCAAGCGTTCTACCAATGGTTAAAAGCCAACCTTGGTCGGTTCGGTTTCTTCTTCCCTTATCAGCATGATTTAGGTGGCGTTTCGATTGAGCCTTGGCACATTAGTCACCGCGCTGTCGGGCAGCAATGCCTCGAGCAGTTGACGCTTGATGTACTCAGAAGCCAGTTGATTAAACAAAATCAGACCGACAACATTGCAGGGATTGACGTCATACTGAATAATTTGGATAACGTCGTTGCCAAATTTATTCACAATATCACGCCGCCGGAGGCTCTATGATAGAAATACTAACCAATCCTTGGGTCATTATTATTGTAGTGTTGAGCGTGGTCATTGGTAATATTGCCGCACTCAAATATACCGCAAAAATGAAGTTTGGTCAGATGGATAAAAGCCGTAAGAACGATTTAGATAAGCTGAACACATTGGATAAACAGCGCTACGCTGAAGAAGATAAAAACAAAAACGAGCCTCGTTAGTTACTCACCAGCTTCATCTCGACACATTTAATCTAAACATCAAAAAAGGGACCACTAGGTCCCTTTTCTATCATTAAGTAAACACGCCGCGTTAAGCTCGCTTTGTTTACTGCTTCACTGTTGCAGCCAATACAGGCGCTAGTGATTTCAAAAACTCTTCTTCTACTGGCTTGCCAGAGGAGTCGGTGATATTGATAGACGTACGGTTGCCTAAATCACCAAGTAAGAATGTGTACTTACCAGCGGCTAACTCCACTGGTTTAACGCCGATATCGTTCCAGAATTCATCATCCGGAGACGCATATTTCGCAGTGATTGTGCCCTGCGACTGGCTACGCTCTTCAATCTTAAAGCCCATCTTAGGTAGAATATTAGGCAGACGTTGCCAAAGCATGTTGTATTGCGCACGCGCGATAATCACTGGAAGTCCGCTGCGGTCTTTACCCATTGTGATTGGGATCTGTTTAACCAACTCTTGCGCTTTACGCTGTGCTTCTTCACGCACTTCTTGGTCGTAGCGAGCGGTGACCAAGTTCGTCATGAATACATTGTAGCGCTCACGGTTGGTCGCCGTTACTTCTTTCACTTGATTGCCTTCACGCCAGTCAATAAGGCTCACCTTAAAGCCGTGTCGACCATTTGCTTCAGCGCGTACGATTTCATATCGGCTGCCAATTTCTAGCTCTTCATCTGGCGAATCCCAAGTCACCCATCCTGTCTCGATGCGAGAGTCTGTTTGGCTTTCAACTGGAATCTCGTTAGCCGCGACCATGTTTTGCACCGTTTGCCAAACTTTATCTAGTTCATCTTTACGAAGTAGCCAAAGTGTCACTTCACCATCACTACTGCGGTCCAAACGTGCACCGGGAATAAGCTCTAGGACTTGTTGAGGTGGACGAATGTCGACATCTTTACCTACACCACCAGCGTAGTTACCCTGAGGGATCTCGTAGTTAGGGTAAAACTGAGGCTGTGCACCCTGTGGGACATTCCACTCACCCAAATTTGGGGAGTTCAAATACTCGAAGTCATCTTTTGCTTGACGACGTTGATTGGCACCACCTGAACAGGCAGTCAATACGAATACAGCTAATGAACTTAACACTAACTGGCTTGAAAGCTTCATCTATACTCCTAAAACACCGAGGGCGCTTTGGCCCCCAGTATGAACTTCAATCCTAGTAACTCAATCTTAATAGCTCAATCTTAATAAATATGGGCGTCTGTTAGCGCCTGCTCGACGATCGGCTGCGATTTTTCAGAAAGCGTAGTTAAAGGAAGACGCAAACCACCTTCTTCAATCAAACCAAGCTTTTGCGCTGCCCATTTTACTGGGATAGGGCTTGCTTCGATGAAAAGGTTTTTATGTAGAGTCATCAAGCGTTGGTTAATCGCTTCTGCTTCTTCGTACTTACCTTCACTTGCCAAATGGAACATGTCTGCCATGTCTTTAGCTGCAATATTGTTCGTTACCGAGATAACACCATTGCCGCCAAGTTTCACAAAATCCAGCCCTGTCGCATCATCGCCACTTAGTAAGATAAAATCTTCGCCACAAAGTTCACGATGAATTGCAATTCGTTCCAAATCGCCCGTTGCATCTTTTAGAGCTACGATATTATCAAGCTTTGACAAGCGTGCCACTGTTTCTGGCTGCATATCAACAGCAGTACGGCCTGGTACGTTGTACAAAATTAGAGGCACATCACTCGCTTCGGCAATTGCCTTGTAATGTAGAAACAAACCCTCTTGAGTTGGTTTGTTGTAATACGGTGTCACACTCAGGAAGCCAGCAATACCAGAATCAGCCAGTAATTTGCTAAATGTTACTGCCTCATGGGTTGCATTTGCACCCGTGCCAGCAATCACAGGGATGCGACCGTCGGCAAACTCAACAGTTTTATTAACGACCTTTACATGCTCTTCAATGGTCAGTGTCGCTGACTCACCTGTTGTGCCTACTGCCACAATACCGTCTGTACCCGCTTCAACGTGGTACTCTACTAGCTTTTGCAGACCGTCAAAGTCTACTTCGCCATCTGCTTTGAATGGCGTAATCAGCGCTACGATACTTCCTGAAAACATGTTTATCTCCCTCATTTAACTCTTTCTGCATGGTACTGTAATGCGATTGAAAAACACAAGAGCGTAAACTCGCTTACAAAGTACAAATGAATGAATAATTACCAGTTGTTAGAGGTCTAGCAACTTAATTGCTCTATTTGGTTTGATTAACGGCAATATTGATAATCGTGTTGGGCTTTCGAGTGACTTTAGAATCTATCAGTGATTTGGAAAATACTGAAGAGCACAAGCAAGGAAAATATACTCTTTGGTCTTGTTAGCCAAGTCAGATCTAAGTGAATAAAACGGCCAGACAATAGGCAAGCACATCATGCAAACGTTTTGTTTATCCTATAGCCTGCATTTACTGTTTATTTCCCACCACTCCCCTCAAGCTCCGACTGCTTTTTTATGGACTAAAAAAGAACTGGCTCGATATTTCTTCGCAATATCTGTGCTAACATCTCTCTATTGAAGAAAGGACAAGAAGCTCATTTATGAAGCAACATCTGGTACTTACAGCAGTTGGAACGGACCGTCCAGGCATTTGTAACCAAGTCGTACAGCTCGTTACTCAAGCTGGTTGTAACATAGTCGATAGCCGTATCGCTATCTTTGGCAGCGAATTTACGCTGATCATGCTCCTGACTGGGAACGCCAGCAGCGTGACTCGAGTTGAAACACAATTGCCCCTGCTTGGCCAAGAACATGACCTTATTACGATCATGAAACGCACAGCGGCGCACGAACTGCTCGATAACAGCTACACCATGGAAGTGTTTATTGAGTCTGAAGACCGCCCTGGGTTAACTGAAAAATTTACTAAGTTCTTCGCTGATCAGCAGATTGGTTTAGACTCTCTTAGCGCGCAAACCATCAGCAAGTCGAAAATTCAACTCGATTCTGACCAGTTTCATATTGCGATTACTGCATCTGTAAGCGCGGATTTTAATTTGATGCAGTTACAAGAAGACTTCGATGAACTTTGTAAGTCGCTCAACGTACAAGGTTCTCTGAATTTCATTAAAAACACACTATAAAGTAAAGGAAATCAAAATGAATACGCTGACAGCAGGCTCGCCAGCGCCAGCCTTCTCTTTGCTCGACCAAGACGGAAATACCGTTTCTCTTGAAGACTTTAAAGGCAAGAAAGTACTTTTCTACTTTTACCCTAAGGCGATGACGCCGGGTTGTACTACACAAGCAAAAGGCCTTCGTGACATCAAAGCTGAACTCGATGCACATAACGTGGTGGTACTCGGCGTAAGCATCGATCCTGTAAAGCGCCTAGGCAAGTTCATCGAGCGCGATGATTTAAACTTCACTCTGCTTTCTGATGAAGATCATGCCGTTGCTGACCAGTTCGGCGTTTGGGGCGAAAAGAAATTCATGGGCAAAGTATACGACGGTCTTCACCGCATTAGCTTTCTGATCAATGAAGAAGGCGTGATCGAACACGTGTTTAACAAGTTCAAAACCAAAGATCACCACGAAGTCGTATTAAACTACTTAAACGAAAACGCTTAAACGCTATTGTTTTTCTACAAACAAAAAGCCCAGCAAACTGCTGGGCTTTCTTTTAACCATCGTACCTTTGGTAACAACTACTCTTGTTCGACAGGTTCGTTTTCTTCCGTGCTTGGTAATGCATGCCATACGGCTTTGACTAATGTCGCTAAAGGAATGGCGAAGAACACCCCCCAAAAACCCCACAGCCCACCAAAGACTAATACAGCCACAATGATAGCAACTGGGTGTAAGTTTACTGCCTCGGAAAACAGAACAGGAACCAACACATTACCATCCAGCGCCTGGATAATACCGTAAGCAAGCAACAACCAATAAAACGGAGGCGTTAAACCCCATTGGAACAAACCAACGATAGCAACAGGTACAGTAACAGCCGCCGCACCGATATAAGGAATCAAAACCGACAGACCAACGGCTACGGCAAGCAACGCCGAGTAACGAAGATCTAAAAGGGCAAAAGTCACGTAGCTCACACCGCCCACGATTAAAATCTCTAACACTTTACCGCGAATGTAATTTGATATCTGCTCGTTCATTTCATGCCAAACTTTATTCGCCAATTTACGGTTTTTCGGCAGAATACCGCTTGCGATTCGCAGCATTTCTTCTTTGTCTTTAAGCAAAAAGAAGATAAGGAGTGGCACTAAGATCAAATATACCGCTAGCGTTGCAATGCTAACTAATGAAGCAAGCGACCCTTTGACGACACTTTCACCCAGCCCCAGTGCTTGGTTTTTGGCGTTCGTCACCACGGTTTCTACTATTTCTAAATTGGCTAGTTCAGGATGGCGCTCTGGCAATGTAACAATAAACTTTTGTAGCCCGTTGTACATGTTCGGAATATCGTTAATTAGATTACCGACCTGAGTCCAAATCGTCGGAACCAAGCCAAACAACGCAATTAACATTAACCCGACAAAGACCAAGATCACGATAATAACCGACAAGGTGCGCGGCACGCCTATACGACACATTTTGACAACTGGCCATTCAAGTAGATAAGCCAAAACGATCGCGACAAGTAATGGCGCAATCAAGTGTCCAAAGAAGTAAATGGTGATAAAGCCAAACAGCAAGATCGCGACGAGACTTACTGCGTGAGGGTCAGAGAAACGTCGTTTATACCAACGACTAACCATTTCAAACATCTTATGCGGATTCCTTATTGAAGACAGTCAATGTGTAGTGCTCTGATGTAGATTGGCAATCAACCGAGTACCCTTGGGCACTAAGATAGTTCACAATGTCTCGTTTAGAGCTGTTGTCCACCACTTGAATGACAAGTTGATGATACTGCTTTGCTTCTCCTTGAAAGACCTCAGCAGCATGACGCTTTGCAAGTAACAGTGCCATAGGACAACGTTGCTCACGCAAATCAAGTAACATGGATTCCATTGTATTGCTCTGCACTTATGATAGGGTTGTATTGTAACGGCTTTTTGAGCTGGTGCTAGCACTTCTGACATGATTTAACCACATGCTGAAATAGCTCGGATATAAAATAATTTACGAAACCAATTCATTTATTTCCGGTCTTACTGTTAGCTTATATCCTCACGGATAACCAAAACGTATGTGGCGCTGTTAATGGGCTCTCGACCCGTAACCACATGCTTATGTATTTTGGAGAACCTTTTAAACGTATGTTAAAACGCACTCGCTCGCTAGTTTGCTTATGTCTTGCTGCAGCCATCAGTTCGCCGACAACTTATGCCAATAGCATTGACTTGCCAGACATTGGCACAGCTGCTGGTGGCACGCTTTCAATAGACCAAGAGTTGATTTATGGCGACGCCTATATGCGTATGCTCAGAGCCAGTAAACCTATCGTTAATGACCCTGTCATCAATGAATATATTGACTCTCTTGGGCACAAATTAGTGGCCAATGCGAATGATGTAAAAACGCCGTTCCACTTCTTTATGATTCGCGACCGTAATATCAACGCGTTCGCGTTTTTTGGTGGCTATGTAGCGCTGCATTCTGGGTTGTTTCTTCATGCTCGTTCAGAAAGTGAGCTGGCCTCTGTTGTCGCTCACGAGATAGCGCACGTCACACAACGTCATCTTGCTCGGAGTATGGAAGAACAAGCACGCCGCTCTCCGGCCACATTAGCCGCACTTGCGGGGGCACTACTGCTTTCAATTGCCTCACCCGAAGCGGGGATGGCTGCAATTACAGCAGCAACCGCGGGCAACATGCAAAGTCAAATCAACTACACTCGTGCAAACGAAAAAGAAGCGGATCGCTTTGGTATTTCGACACTAGCAAAAGCCGGTTTTGATGTTCAAGCAATGCCAAGGTTTTTTGGCCGTCTTGCTGATGAGTATCGTTACGCGAGTAAACCGCCACCAATGCTCCTGACTCACCCTCTGCCTGAAGATCGAATTACCGATAGCCGTGCGCGAGCAAGAACCTATCCTCCAATGCGTGTTGTGCCTTCAATAGACTATCATCTAGCTCGCGCGCGCATTGTGGCTCGTTACGCTGGCATTGATGGACAAGCCGCCCTGAGCTGGTTTGAGCGAACTCAAAAGAAAGCCTCTGCGGACATTACACCTGCTTTTGATTATGGTCGGGCACTCGTGCATTTAGACAATAAACGCTTATCTCAAGCGGAACCAATTTTGAAAAAGTTACTGGAACAAGACCCAAGTAACCCGTTTTACTTGGATGCTATGACGGATTTATACATCGAGAAGAAGCAGCCAGAAAAAGCGACCGAGATGCTCCGTAAAGCGTTATCTCGGAACCCTCAAAATAAAGTATTGACCATTAACTATGCCAATGCACTACTTGAGGATAATAAAAACGATCAAGCCTCGCGAGTTCTTCAAAGATACACTCATGACTATCCTGAAGATACAAATGGCTGGCACCTAATATCGAAGAGCTACCACGCGCTGGGGCGTAGCGATGAAGAGTTGGCTGCTCGAGCAGAAATTTTGGCATTGCGAGCAAATTGGAATAAAGCGATTCAATATTATAGTGAAGCAAGTAAAATGGCCAAGTTGGGCAGCTTAGAGCAAGCGCGATACGATGCCCGTATCGACCAACTCATGATCCAAAGAGATCGATTCATGGCATTACAATAACGAAATGGAGAAAACCATGTCAGTCGTGATTTATCACAACCCTCGTTGCTCAAAGAGCCGTCAAGCACTTGAACTGCTTGAGCAAAATGGTGTTACACCGGAAGTCGTCAAATACCTAGACACACCACTTAACGTGGATGAACTAAAAGCGCTGTACGCCCAGCTTGGCTTTTCATCTGTACGTGAAATGATGCGCACTAAAGAAAGTGAATATAAAGAGCTTGGCTTAGGCGAAGACTCCGTCAGCGATGAGCAATTATTCGAAGCAATGGCGAAAAATCCAAAGTTGTTTGAGCGTCCGGTAGTCGTTGCTAACGGCAAAGCAAAAATTGGTCGCCCACCAGAGCAAGTGTTGGATATTTTATAAATGGATTGCCAGATCCTTATTTTGTATTTCAGCCGTCATGGCTCGACAAAACAACTGGCAAGACAAATAGCAAGAGGAGTCGAATCGACTCCTCAATGCCAAGCAATTTTGCGTACAGTTGAAGAATTGTCACCTCACTCACACTCCCCTTCTGATCCAATTGTTACTCTAGAGGAACTGAAAACGTGCGACGGTCTAGCGTTTGGCAGCCCCGTCTGGTTTGGCAACATGGCTGCGCCTTTAAAGCACTTCTGGGATCAGACTACATCTTTATGGGTCAGTGGTGACTTAATCGATAAGCCTGCTTGTGTCTTTACCTCTTCGTCCTCGATGCATGGTGGTCAAGAAACAACGTTACAAAGCATGATGACCCCTTTATTGCATCACGGGATGATGGTTTTGGGCATTCCTTATTCCGAGCCAGAGTTACACACTACGCAGTCCGGAGGCACTCCGTATGGCGCCAGCAGTGTAGGCCATGAGGCGACCCTGAGCAGTGAAGAGATTCGCCTGGCACAACAATTAGGCAAAAGGCTGGCAACTGCAGCGTTAAAACTAAAAGTCTGTTAGTAAAATCAAGGATAGTTAATCGATGTCTGACTCTTTAGACCAAACACCACTCGGTACACAGGCTAAAACCTATCGTTACCTGGCTTTATTTGGCAACTTAGCCTTATTAGCCTGGGTCGCTATTTGGCAGCTTGCGTTATCCCCTCACCCTCACCTCAGCAGCACAACACTTGCTATTGCTTGGTGTATTCCGCTACTACTTCCGTTGCCTGGTATTTTAGCTGGTAAGCCTTACACTCATGCTTGGGCTAACTTTGTTCTTATGCTGTATTTCTTGCATGCGCTGACCATCCTTTATGTGGATGGGGGTGAACGCTGGCTTGCGGCAGTGGAACTGATACTGACTTCACTCGGTTTCGCTGGTAATATTTTGTTTGCTAGAGCGAGAGGCAAAGAGCTAGGTCTTAAGTTGAAACGCCTCTCTCAAGTAGAAAAAGAAGAAAAAGCGAAATTCAATAAATAACGCCAATCGCAGTCAATCACTGATCATTGGTTCGAATACGAATTTAGAAAACAAAAAGAGTCGCTATTGCGACTCTTTTTTATGCTTACCACATTGGTGTTTGATCCTTGCGTTTCACGCCTGGAACGCTACCAAGGAGATTACGATGCCGAGCGCCACTCGTAGATCAAGTCATACTGTTCTCGGACAGGCTCCACAATCATCGGCTGAGTTGGTTGTGTTTCGTCACTTGCTTCTGCCACAACATTTACTGGTACTTCAGGCTGCGCTTCTTTTGGCGTCGCGGCGTCTTTTGCTTCATTACTCTGAACCAATGGCTCTTCTTCTTGAGTTGAAGCTGGGGCATCAACTTCACCTAAAGGATCTTCAAAAACCATTAATTGAGAAATAGAAGAAGCTTCTTTCTCAAAAGCTTGTTGTGATGCCAAAAGGTGGATGTTGAGCGTTAACTCGTCCCCTTGAACACGCTTAATCTCTGTACCCGCAACCGAATTAAGTTGTTTTAGCGCATTCTCTAAACGGAAGAAGTCCGTGGCAGAGGTTACATTAAGGACTTTCACTGCTAGCGCTTTTGAAGACTTTCCTGAAACCACAACTGCACTCTTACTTGCATAGTAGTCTGCGATGCCATCCACCATTTCTGCAATAGCATTAGCACCTGATGCAGACCCGCTACGCGGAGAACGTTGCGCCTCTACAATTCTCGTTGGCGACTGGTCGTAGAGTGTCCAACGAATTTGTTCACCTTGAGCTCGTACAACCAAAACGGCGTCAGCTGGGTAGCGCTGGCTAGCTTGACCAATTGGCTCAATAAAGCCGCCCCAAAGATCAGAGACATTAACACCGGTTACATCATCAAAATCCCCAACCGGGATAGTGATTGGTAGGCCTCTTAGTTTCGCTGCGCTACGAAGTGCTGCAACATTTGAAGATTCAGAATGCTCCCACGCAATGTTACGATCGTAACCCTGTTCTTCAACCATCCAAACTAAAATATTGGCACGATTTGGCGACCAAGATGGCAATTGTGCTTGTGTTAAAAGAGAGCTGATTTGGTCGTTGTTAAACAACATTTTTAAGCTCGCTTTTCCATCAACCTGCCCATAGCTCAGTTGAGAAATGTAACGCGCACTTGAGCTAAGTGCCTTTTTAATCACTGGATTGCTTAAAGAGGATTGAGAACCGGTCGCTCGAACAATCACATCCTGCATACCTTGTTGACGAGCCAAAGACTCACCGTCGTTCTGCTCACTGTCGATAACCACTTCGGCACGATAGATATCCACCTGAGTTAATGCATATACTGGTAGGGACAACCAACCTATCAGTAAGAGAGCTAAATAGCGCATAGTTTTTATAATCCTCTGAACAAGAACCCGAATAATAAGCAACTATCAAATCTTGAGCAAGGTAAGTACTGAGTAAATTGTCTGTATTATGACCAGCTTTGTTAACTCGGGCCTCAACCAGCGCTTCAGTGCTATTTTTTATAATAAACTCATTGCTTATTAAGCTATCTCAACAAGTTAGGCTGTCCATTTTTCATCTTCACGCAAGACACGTAAAAGAGGACAATTTGCAAGCAAGCAACTCTCAAAAGTGCTATTTATGGGAAAAATTCAATCGAAAGTTTGATCTATGCAACATTGCAAACGATTGCAGGATGATAGTATTCGCCGGATTTGTCTGCGTATCTTGAAAATAGGGAATTATTATGAAAAACGCGTTACAAGGCGCTCAAATGCTCTTTGTCGCTTTTGGTGCTTTGGTGCTTGTGCCGCTCCTAACTGGCCTTGATCCAAACGTAGCCCTCTTTGGTGCCGGTGTCGGTACTCTCCTCTTCCAGTTAATGACTAAACGTTCTGTTCCCATCTTCCTTGCCTCTTCTTTTGCGTTTATTGCTCCTATTATGTTCGGTATCCAAACTTGGGGTATCGGTGCAACGATGGGCGGCTTGATGGCAGCGGGCTTAGTTTATGTGGCTCTAGGGGCGATGATCAAAGTGCGTGGTGTTGGATTTATCCATAAAATTCTCCCGCCCGTTGTCGTTGGCCCTGTGATCATGGTTATCGGCCTTGGCCTTGCCCCAACAGCAGTGAACATGGCGGTAGGTAAAACTGGTGATGGAGCTGCACAGCTAGTTAATGGTGATGCTGCGATCATTATCTCGGCGGTCTCACTGCTCACAACCATTGTACTCAGCGTTTTTGCAAAAGGCTTTTTGAAGCTCGTTCCTATTGTTGGTGGTATTCTTGCTGGTTACTCTGTTTCTCTATTCTACGGGGTGGTTGATTTCACTCCCGTAGAACAAGCGGCTTGGCTAGCCATGCCAAACTTCACCGCGCCAGAGTTCAATATCAACGCAATTTTGTTCATGATTCCTGTCGCTATCGCACCTGCGGTTGAGCACGTAGGTGACATGCTTGCTATCTCAAACGTTACAGGTAAAAACTACCTGAAAAAACCAGGCCTTCACCGCACAATCGCAGGTGACGGGGTGGCAACTATCGCAGCTTCGATGGTGGGTGCTCCACCAAACACCACTTACAGTGAAGTAACAGGAGCGGTAATGCTAACCAAAGCATTTAACCCTGTGATCATGACTTGGGCAGCAATCACCGCAATCGTACTTGCATTGGTAGGTAAGCTAGGTGCGGTTCTTCAAACGATTCCAGTTCCTGTTATGGGCGGCATCATGATTCTGCTGTTCGGCTCCATCGCAACGGTAGGCCTCAACACACTGATCAAGAATAACGTTGATTTACATAAGTCTCGTAACCTAGTGATTGTTGCCGTAACACTTGTGTTTGGCATTGGTGGTATGGCTTTCGGTATTGGTGAGTTCAGTCTACAAGGTGTGAGCCTATGCGGTATCGTGGCAATTATTCTTAACCTTGTGCTACCAAACGATTTAGGTGAAAACCACGTTGTGGATAACGCACAAATGGAAGAAGAAAGCGCGAAATAGTTCGTTTGCGCCGCTTTATTAGTTGGCGTGTCTTACTCTTCTCCTCTTGTAGATACAAAAAAGGCTTGGTTTTCACCAAGCCTTTTTCTGTTCAGTCATAGTAATACATCAAAGAATTACTTAGTACCGAAGATCTTATCACCTGCATCGCCTAGACCCGGAACGATGTAGCCTTTGTCATTAAGCTTCTCATCGATTGCCGCAGTGTATAGCTCAACATCTGGGTGTGCTTTTTCTAGCGCTTCAATACCTTCTGGTGCAGCAACAAGTACCAGCACTTTGATTTGGTTACAACCTTTCTCTTTTAGGAGATCGATCGTAGCAATCATAGAACCACCTGTTGCAAGCATTGGGTCAACAACAAGCGCAATACGCTCCTCGATGTTTGAAGCAAGCTTGTTGAAGTAAGGAACTGGCTCAAGCGTTTCTTCATCACGGTAAATACCCACAACACTGATACGTGCGCTTGGCATGTGCTCAAGAACTCCATCCATCATGCCTAGACCTGCACGTAGGATTGGCACTACGGTTACTTTTTTACCTTTAATCTGGTCTACTTCTACCGGACCGTTCCAACCATCAATGGTCACTTTTTCTGTTTCAAAGTCTGACGTTGCTTCGTAAGTAAGTAGGCTACCGACCTCAGTCGCTAACTCACGAAAACGTTTTGTGCTGATGTCACCTTCTCTCATTAGACCAATTTTATGTTTTACTAGAGGGTGCTTTACTTCAACAACTTTCATGTCCATCTCCGGCTATAGTTGGCAATATTTAAACAAACCTTCAGATTATACATGATTTTCACAGGGATATCAGGATAAATCACTAAAGAAAAAAACAGACGCAAACGTTTGCTATCTATGTTTAAGCACTGTTAGAATAGCGCCGTTTTCATATCCAACTTAATACCGAGGACTTCCCTGTGAGTGGTAACAACTCTTCTCTTAGCTATAAAGACGCTGGTGTAGATATTGATGCAGGCAACGCGCTTGTGGATCGTATTAAGGGTGCGGTAAAACGTACTCGTCGCCCTGAAGTTATGGGTGGTATCGGTGGTTTTGGCGCGCTATGCGAATTGCCAACTAAATACAAACAACCTGTACTGGTTTCTGGTACTGATGGCGTTGGCACCAAACTTCGCCTAGCACTGGATATGAATAAGCACGACACGATCGGCATCGACCTAGTGGCAATGTGTGTAAATGATCTTATCGTGCAAGGGGCAGAGCCACTGTTTTTCCTAGATTACTATGCAACAGGCAAACTAGACGTTGATACCGCAGCGGATGTTGTTTCAGGTATCGCAGAAGGGTGTGTTCAAGCAGGTTGTGCCCTAATTGGTGGCGAAACTGCGGAGATGCCGGGCATGTATGAAGGCGAAGACTACGACGTAGCTGGTTTCTGTGTTGGCGTAGTAGAAAAAGAAGACGTGATTGACGGCACGAAAGTCGCTGCTGGTGATGCACTTATCGCTGTTGGCTCAAGCGGCCCACACTCAAACGGTTACTCCCTTATCCGTAAGATCCTAGAAGTATCTGGTGCAGATAAGAGCGAAGAGCTAGCAGGCCGCACTATTGGTGAGCACCTACTAGAACCAACAAAAATTTACATCAAGTCAGCACTTAAGATGATTGAGAAACACGACATCCATGCGATTTCTCATATCACTGGTGGTGGTTTCTGGGAAAACATCCCACGCGTACTGCCTGAAGGCACGAAAGCAGTTATCGATGGTAACAGTTGGGAATGGCCAGTTATCTTCAAGTGGCTACAAGAGAAAGGCAACGTCGACACACACGAAATGTACCGCACATTCAACTGTGGTGTAGGTCTAATCGTCGCACTACCGAAAGACCAGGCAGACGCAGCAGTTGCTCTTCTTAAAGAAGAAGGCGAAAACGCGTGGGTGATTGGTCAAATCGCACAAGCAGACGCGAACGAAGAGCAAGTTGAAATCCAATAATTTGCAAATCGAGCTCAAAAGATAAGAAGAATGAGGACACTAGATGACTAGGTCCTCATTTTGCTATCTAGAACACTAAAAACCATTCTATT
The DNA here is from genome assembly GCF_033340375.1 of Vibrio sp. 1167. Taxonomy (NCBI): domain Bacteria; kingdom Pseudomonadati; phylum Pseudomonadota; class Gammaproteobacteria; order Vibrionales; family Vibrionaceae; genus Vibrio; species Vibrio sp. 1167. The sequence continues at coordinate 178,974 of NZ_JAWOWK010000004.1, forward strand.
AGTAGGTAGTTTAGAAGCTACATAACTCCAACCTACAATACCAAGGCGCTCTCGACATCATGAAAAACCATACCCTAAAAAACTTTGTGGTCCTCATCTCGGGTAACGGAAGTAACCTGCAAGCTATCTTGGAAGCTTGCGAAGACAGCATGCCAAACGCACGAGTGGCAGCCGTGTTCTCTAACAAAGCAGATGCTTTTGGTTTAGAACGTGCAAAAAAGTTTGATGTAGACGGTCACTTTGTCGACCCTAAAGCATTCAGCTCGCGTGAAAGCTTTGATGCAGAGCTAATGAGTCAAATAGATGAATACCAACCAGACGTGATTATTCTTGCTGGTTACATGCGCATTCTGAGCAGCGCATTTGTTTCTCATTACATGGGTAAGATGATCAATATCCACCCTTCTCTTCTACCAAAATATCCTGGGCTACACACACACCAGAGAGCAATTGATGCTGGCGATAAAGAACATGGTACGAGTGTGCACTTTGTAACGGAAGAGCTTGATGGTGGCCCTGTCATACTGCAAGCAAAAGTTCCTGTGTTCGAAGACGATGATGCTAGTGTACTTGCGGCACGTGTTCAGGCGCAGGAGCACCGAATCTACCCTATGGTGGCTAAGTGGCTGGTAGACGAGCGGTTGATCATGAAGGATGGTAAAGCCTATTTAGATGGCGCAGAGCTTGGCGTACATGGGTACGCCTCAGATGAGTAGCCCTGAATAATAAACTCCAAGCACAAAAGAGCAGCCTGAGGGCTGCTCTTGGTTGTTTTAATACTTATAAACTTGATTCAAGAAAGCCGTAGTGAGACTAGAAACCTAAAACCCAACATTCTAAAAAATCCCATAACCACTTGAGTAACATAACACTCGGAAAGTAGATTCTGAATCTGGTTCGTTCTTCACCGTTCAGACTGACGAGGTGTTTTATGAGAAATTTCTATCAGTTACGTCTTTACAGCAAGCCTTAGCGAGACTAGGACTCTACTACCAGCACTCTAGAAAGTAAGAATGCTCATCCGTATCCGCCCTCGGTTTAAAACGCATAAAAATAAGCTCGCGATTAAGCGAGCTTTATTTTTATATTCAGAGTAAGAGACCATCACTCTAACGGTTCGGTTGGCGCTTGATTGCCCGGCTTAGCCGCCGCAAACGGCACATTTACCAGTTCAGAGGCATTATTTTTGACTAGTTCACCTAGGTGAAACAAGCCGTATTCGCCAGGTTTCATACGCTGCCAAGCTTCGTTGCCCGTCAAAGGTTGAGTTGCAATCACAGAAACGATGTCGTGTGGCGTTGTTTCTTCTTGGAAGTTAATTTCCACATCTTCATCAAGCAACGCGGCTTTTCCAAACGGTGCGCGTCTTGTGATCCAATACAAATGATTGGTGCAATACGTCATTACATACTCACCATCACTCAGAAGCATGTTAAATACACCCTTCTCTTTTAGCTCATCACAACATTTAGCAACATATAAGAATACCGACTCCATATCCTTTGGTGGCTCAGGATATCGATCTTCCATTTGCTTCAATAACCAGCAAAATGCCAGTTCACTATCTGTCTCACCGACAGGTCGATGTCGACCTGTATGCAAGTCTTGGTAGCCAGAGAGCTGACCGTTATGCGCAAACGTCCAATACCTACCCCACAGCTCACGTGTAAAGGGATGAGTATTTTCTAAATTAACACCACCACGATTCGCCTGTCGGATATGACTAACGACCGCACGACTTTTGATGGGATAATTTTGTACCAACTCTGCTATTTTAGACTCACAACTTGGCTTGGGATCTTTGAAGGTTCGAAAGCCCTTCCCTTCGTAGAAGGTGATCCCCCATCCGTCACGGTGTGGGCCGGTTCGACCTCCACGCTGCATGAGCCCAGTAAAACTGAAACAAATATCCGTTGGAACATTAGCGCTCATACCGAGCAATTCACACATGGTTTAAAAAACTCCCTAACAACACAGCTCGAAACGGTGGCCGTAAAACGATTATTCCATCTCTTTTTCGATCAACTGAATGATGATATGAATAATCTTAATATGAATTTCCTGAATGCGGTCTGCATAACCAAAGTGTGGAACGCGGATTTCAATATCTGCAAGGCCTGCCATTTTGCCGCCATCTTTACCTGTTAGCGCAATCGTCTTCATGCCTTTCGCTTGTGCTGCTTCAATCGCTTTCAGGATGTTACCTGAGTTACCTGACGTCGACAGGCCAAACAGTACGTCACCTTTTCGACCAACCGCTTCTACATAGCGTGAAAACACGAAGTCATAACCAAAGTCATTACTCACACAAGAAAGGTGGCTTGGATCTGAAATAGCAATACCAGCATAGCCAGGACGATTTTCTCGGTAACGGCCTGTTAGCTCTTCGGCAAAGTGCATTGAATCACAGTGAGAACCACCGTTACCACATGACAATACTTTACCATCTTGCTTGAATGAGTCAGCAATCATTTTCGCCGCTGCTTCGATTTGCGCAATGTTATGGTCATCGCTTAAAAATTTGTTGAGCACTTCAGCAGCTTCGTTTAATTCACTTCTAATCAGATCATGGTACATAAGACGTTCTCTTTATTATTTCGGCTTCAGTCAGCTCTTGACTCACTGAGCAAATTGTTCTGATACCAATTTGGTATCGGAAATTTCATAAACCTGAACTCGGGTTTGATTACTCTGAGTTTACCCACAAACGAGAATTAGTGTCGATAGTGAACCAACAGATTTAGATTAGTGATGGTAATAAACTTGTCAACTTGCTCATGAAACCATCACTCAAATCTCAACTTTAGAATTTTAACTCTACTTAGATCACTTTTTATCCAATCTTATGTTTTACATTTCCTTAATATTTTGATTACACTTAAACCAACTGGTTAGACCTCTTACCTAACATGCAGACGTACAAAACTTATAAAGTCTGAAAAGGAAAATATATATGGACATCTTGCTCTCAATCATCACGATGGCGATCGTGCTAGGCATTACGCTCTACCACCGCATGTCTCTCGTGAAATCTATTAGCTTACTCACCGCGGCCATGCTGGCTCTTACAGTAGCAGGAACTGTCGGCGTTATTGGTTGGGCGATTTACGTTCTCGCCGCAGCTGTGCTCGCGGTTCCTGGCGTACGTCAGTCTTTAATTAGCCGCAAAGCGTTAGTGCTTTTCAAGAAAGTGCTGCCAGCTATGTCTCAAACCGAAAAAGAAGCGTTAGACGCAGGTACCGTCTGGTGGGAAGCCGAACTGTTTAAAGGCAAACCAGAGTGGCAAAAGCTACACGCGATTCAAGCACCTAAGTTAAGTGCGGAAGAACAAGCCTTTTTAGACGGCCCTGTGAATGAAGTGTGCGCCATGGTGAGTGATTTCCAAGTGACCCATGAACTCGCGGACTTACCGCCAGAAGTTTGGCAATACCTGAAAGATCATAAGTTCTTCGCCATGATCATTAAGAAAAAGTACGGTGGTCTGGAATTCTCAGCATACGCGCAATCACTAGTACTACAAAAACTAACGGGTGTTTCTGGCGTTCTATCGTCTACCGTTGGTGTTCCTAACTCTTTGGGCCCAGGTGAGCTACTGCAACACTACGGTACTGAAGATCAAAAAAATCATTACTTACCGCGTCTAGCTGAAGGTAAGGAAATCCCTTGTTTCGCCCTAACAAGTCCAGAAGCGGGTTCTGACGCAGGCTCTATTCCAGATTACGGTGTGGTCTGTAAAGGCGAATGGGAAGGAAAAGAAGTACTGGGTATGCGCCTGACTTGGAACAAGCGCTACATCACCCTAGCGCCAGTCGCAACGGTACTAGGCTTAGCATTTAAACTTCGCGATCCTGAAGGTTTGCTAGGCGACAAAGAAGATCTTGGCATCACTTGTGCGCTTATCCCAACTGATGTCAAAGGTGTTGAGATTGGTAACCGACACTTCCCGCTCAATGTACCATTCCAAAATGGTCCAACGCGCGGTAAAGACATCTTTGTTCCTATCGATTTCATTATCGGTGGTGAAAAAATGGCGGGCCAAGGTTGGCGTATGCTGGTTGAGTGTCTGTCGGTTGGACGTGGTATCACGCTACCTTCAAACTCAACAGGTGGCATCAAAACTGCGGCAATGGCAACCGGTGCTTACTCACGTATTCGTCGTCAGTTCAAACAGCCTATCGGCCATATGGAAGGGGTTGAAGAACCATTAGCACGCTTGGGTGGTAATGCTTACGTGATGGATGCAGCAAGCAACTTAACCGTTGCGGGTATCGACTTAGGTGAAAAGCCTTCAGTAATCTCAGCTATCGTGAAGTATCACTGTACGCACCGCGGCCAGCAAAGCATCATCGATGCAATGGACATCGTAGGCGGTAAAGGTATCTGTATGGGACCTTCTAACTTCCTAGCTCGTGGTTACCAAGGTGCGCCAATCGCAGTAACGGTTGAGGGTGCTAACATTCTAACACGCTCAATGATCATCTTTGGCCAAGGCGCAATCCGTTGCCATCCGTACGTTCTTGAAGAAATGAACGCGGCGTATTCTGAAGCAAGTAATGCTGTCGAGAAGTTTGATAAAGCGCTTGCTGGTCACGTGAGCTTTACAATGAGTAACCTAGTGCGCAGTATCTGGTTTGGTTTGAGCGACGGTCTGGGCTCTTCATCACCAACCAAAGATGCAACCAAGCGTTACTACCAACAATTGAACCGTTACAGTGCAAACCTTGCTCTGCTATCGGATATCTCAATGGCAGTGCTAGGTGGCTCTTTGAAGCGTAAAGAGCGTCTATCAGCGCGTCTTGGTGACATTCTAAGCCAGCTATATTTGAGCTCTGCGACGTTGAAACGTTTTGAGCAAGATGGACGCCCAGTCGAAGATTTACCATTAGTACACTGGGGTCTACAAGACAGTTTGAAACAAGCGGAAGTGGCGGTAGACGAATTCTTAGCAAACTTCCCGAACAAAGTGATTGGTCGTGCACTGCGCGTGTTAATCATGCCATTCGGTCGTGTACGCAAAGCGCCAAGCGATAAACTAGACAGCAAAGTGGCACGCATTCTACAAACGCCAAGTGCAACGCGCTCACGCATTGGTCGCGGTCAATACCTTGAACCGACCGAGCACAACGCAGCAGGTAAGATTGAGCTTGCACTATCAGTCATTCTTCAAGCTGAGCCTGTGTTTGACAAAGTATGTAAAGCGCAAGGTAAGCGTCGCCCATTCTTACGTTTGGATATGATTGCTCAGGAAGGGCTAGAGCAAGGCTTTATCACGCAAGAAGAAGCCGATCTACTCAGAGAAGCGGAACAGCATCGTCTAGATACAATCAACGTTGACGATTTTGAGCCGGAACTGCTTGCCGCAAAGCCGCTATACCCTCAGATGGATAGTGTCGCGTAACTCTAGAATCTGAGACCACAAACGGGAGTATCAGCTCCCGTTTTTTATTGCTTCCAGAATCGGATTCATAACACCTCACACTACAAAGCCCCCCTGCGCAATAAAATCCTCGCACTCCAATCTTTTCCCCGATTTCCAGTGATAACTAACTCACAGACGTTCCAACTAAGCGGTGTATACTTTAAGTAACTCACTCACATATATGGTAAATCCGTTGGCTAAAATATTACTCGCACAGTGGTTCCCAGGGCTTGTTCAGCTTAAGCATTATCAAAAAGAATGGTTTGTTAACGACTTTAGAGCCGCCTTTTCTGTTGTCGCGGTTGCACTGCCAGTTGCCATAGCTTATGCACAGTTAACTGGTGTATCCGCAATTGTCGGTCTGTATTCGTGTGTACTGCCAATGTTGGTTTACGCCATGATGGGCACATCTCGACAACTCATTGTCGGACCCGATGCAGCAACCTGTGCAGTGATCGCTGCTGTTGTGACACCACTTGCCGCAGGTGACCCCACAAAACATTGGCAGTTGGTTATGACCATGACAGCGATGACGGGGATTTGGTGTGTACTGGCAAGTCGTTTCAAGCTAGGAGTATTTGCAGATTTCCTTTCTCGCCCGATTCTTTTGGGTCTACTCAACGGTGTTGCTCTCACAATTATCGTTGGTCAGTTTGCGAAAGTAGTCGGTTTGAAATACGAGCAACGTTATTTGCTGGAACGTTTATGGGAAGCTCCACAACGATTAACCGATCTTCATTGGCCTACTGTAACTCTGAGTATCGTGACAGTTGTCGTTTATTTGCTCACCAAACGCTACCGACCAACTTGGCCTGCTGCCATGCTGGCGATCCTCGTAACTACTGCGTCAGTTTGGTTTTTCCATTTACAAGAGATGGGCGTATCGGTTGTCGGACTCACTCAAGGTGGCTTCCCTCAGTTTCAAACACCGGAATTTGAGCTAGGTGAAGTTCGTGAACTAGTAGTCCCGGCGCTCAACCTTGCGATTGTCAGTTTTGTTAGCATGATGCTCACCGCCCGCAGTTTCGCGGCTAAAAACGGTTATGATATTGATGCAAATAAAGAGTTTCAGGCGTTGGGTTTTGCCAACATTGCCTCAGCGTTTTCACAAGGTTTCGCAATAAGCGGCGCTGACTCACGCACAGCCGTCAATGATGCAAATGGCGGTAAATCTCAATTAGTTTCGATTGTCGCCGCAATCACCATTGCCATTATTGCGGTATTTATTTACGAGCCTTTACAGTTCATCCCTATCGCTTCACTTGGTGTTGTATTGATCATTGCGTCCCTATCGCTGCTCGATCTTAAAGCAATTTGGAAATTAAAATCTCGTGACAAAGATGCATTTTATCTGGCCATCATTACTTTTATTTCTGTGTTGATCGTGGGTGTAATACCGGGGATCACTTTGGCGGTATTGCTAGGGCTGTTTCAATTTTTACGTATTGTCATGCGGCCGAGTGATCAGCTACTTGGCTTGGATGAAAAAGGCACCATTCGGACCATCGACGACTCAGGAAAAGCTTCGCCTATTCCTGGAATGGTGATTTACCGCTTTAACTCACCGCTAACTTACTTCAATGCTCCTTACTTTAAACGTAGAGTGTTAGAGCAGGCAGAGCATCACAAAGACGCAAGTTGCGTTGTCATCGACGCCGTGTCGAGCTTTACTCACTTGGATCTCAGTGTGATGGCAACACTGGCAGATATTCACAATACTTTGAAAAAGAGAGGCGTACGCTTAATCCTCGCAGGAAGGAAACGACGTCTTCGTCAATGGTGTGAGCTTACTGGTATCAGCACCAGTGAAGGAGGCATCTTACTGCGAGCTGATATGTACCTTGCCATTAAACTTAGTGGCTGTTACATCAGTGCTGTGGGTGAGGGACAAATTCCTACTGTTCAAAAAGAGCCTGATTTAGAGCAGCCACCCAAACCAATTCCAGAAGTGGCTTAAATAGAAATTTAATATAGAAAACAGGAAATTAAACTCCTGTTTTCTAGTGCTTATCTTCACAGCTGAATACGTGTTATGCCTTTGGCTTAAACTTTTTTGTCATCCCTTGGCTTTTAGGAGCCACCAGCCTATAACCAAGCTTTTCGTAAAAGACCGGTTCATCAGCAATCATAGAAACGTAAGAGCCTTCAAGTGCAACAGAAGAAAGATAACCGTCGATGTATTCCATGACTTTTCTACCTAAACCGTTACCTTGATAATCAGAATCAACGGCAACGTCGACAATTTCGAAGTTACACGCCCCGTCACCAACAACCCGCCCCATTGCAATGAGCTTTCCTTCATCCCGAACAGATACGCCATATAACGAATTGGGTAGACCAATTTCAGCAGCTTTCAACGATTTGGGTGATAGCCCGGCTTTGATACGCATATCACAGTATTCTTTCGGGCTTGGCACATGCTCTTCATATCTTATTGTCATTATGTACTACTCCTTTGTATCACCTTGGAGCTTACATAACTAAACTGTATAAATAAACAGTTAAACGTTGGAAAGATGTTCCCATTAAGCACACAAAGTATCGGGTCTAGAAAAGAACCCGCCGACAACTCTGACGCCATAATAGATATAAGTTGCTCTGAAGCTAGACATTCCTTTTTCTAAACATGTTTCTCTCAACAACGTATCCGCATGCTTTCGAGCACTTTGAGGCAACACCTCTTCCCTCATGAGTTGGTAAAGAGCATCATGTACTAAAGAAGCTTTCATAATGTTTTTTGTGTCTAACGCTGGCCCACTCGCTCCATCCCATGCATAGCCCTTTTTAATCGTTAACACGCCTTGTTTGGACAAACTAAGAAAAGGGCTGTCATACGCGTTACTCACTGAAATGTGAGTCTCAATCTTTTCTTCAGAATGGAGAGTGTATTTATACTTCTGACGCTTTTTGTATTTCATCAGAGACCTCGCGTTTACTTATTCTTATTTATCACGCACAGCTGAATATTTATCCAGAAACCCTACAAGATCGGCTCTTGTTATTATGGCGTACTACCTATTACAAAGCCCAAATCAATATAAATAGAACTCCATGCAATCAATAAAGCCAGAATCCCTGACTTTATTGATCAAAATTCAACCAGCAATCCTTATTCTGAAGGAAGTCTACTCAATTTTTTATGGATATCTTCTACAAAATTGGCTTGTTCACTTGGAGAAACCTCTAGAACATAATGAAAAAACGGACTTGTATGCTCAGTAATTTTATACTCTTCACTTAACAGCTTAATTACTTGTTCATGATTAAATCGTGCGGAGACTAAGCCACTCTCGGTTTCTTGAGTTATAACTATATAGTGAGCGGTTGGAAAAACCGTAAACCTTCCTTCGACAGGAAACCAGGGAGCAAAAGAAATAATCTCGTCATCAATTATGTATGCTTGAGGTTTACTGACATAAGTGTAAGGGTACATTTCATCTAAATAGGGTCTTGCTGTATCAAACAAGCCATCATAATAAGTTGGTATTTCTACTTTTTGGATTTTACTTAAGGGATCAAAAGTGAAGGTATCAAGTGATTTTAAATTATTACTTCCCGCATCTGAATTATTAATACCATTATCAATAGAAGAGCAACCTACAATTATCACTGCACAAAAAAAAGCTAAAATTTTATTCATTATTTCTTTATCTTTAATTGATTATTTTGAAAGTTAGTCACATTAAAAATGCAACCAATTTAGAAAGTAAAAATGATATATTATTTATATAAAATCCCAAACATATATTTGAGTACAGTAAACTTAAATATTCATAATTTATCCATTTTTCTTCTTCCAATTTGATAACTTGAAAAAAAACGGAGCCGATTGGCTCCGTTTCTCGCTTTATGTGTGTGTTACTACTATTTCTTTGGTACTTCTAATTGCATCTCTGGCATGGCATCGCGCTTCGCTTTAATTTTGCGCCAGACTATCCATGCAATGATCACAATCAGCAGCATTATCACGTTACCCACCGCGATAATAATCATGCTGCGCTTACGCTCAGCCTCTCGCTCAGCGATAATTTGCTTTTCCATTTCAATACGGCGCTGTTCGGCTAATTCAGCTTCTTTTGCAATTCGAGCAGCTTCTAGATCAACTTCATCAACAACACTGAAGGTTTGCTCTGGGATAGGAAACACCAACGAGCGCTGGGTTGCAAAATCAGTGGCAAAGATCTCGCCGCGCCAGGCGTACTTACCAAGCTCAGCATCGTTATTGAGGTTCAACGTAACTCTCATTCCATCTTTAGAGACCTGTCCTTGGCTGTAACTAATGAAACCATCGGGAGCGTCCTTTTTCACTGTGACAGCTATAGAGCCTGGTGCAATCATACCTTGCTCGCCACTCACCACTAATTGGTGTGGCTTATCGGGATTACGAGCCTGAATAAAAGTACGAGAGATTGGGTTCGGATAAACCAAGATGACTTGTTCTTGCGCTCGTAAGAATACGCCATTGCCAGACGTGATGCGCGCGCGGTACTTACCAGGCTCAACGTCTATTGGGAGCTGAACCGTGAACACTCCATCCCCAGCTTTTTCATCCAAGCCTCGGCCGTCATCAGAAAACTCACCCACAACCATCGGCACTGGACGTGCTTCTTTGATCAGCTCATCTTCATTTTCGACAAACTTGGTAAATGTCACGCGCAGATTCACGCGATCAAGGAAGTCACGCAGTACAAGAGGTTTGCCGTCGGAGGTCAGGCGAGCTGTAAACTTAAGCGCTTCCCCATTATATAATCGGTTTGGGAACAGATCCGTACTGAGCTTTAGGTGAGAAATTAAGCGGATGTTATTTTTAGGCGTAACTTTCCCCACAGCCTGCCATGGACCTGGCATAGGGTTATCAACGGAAATAATATCGAGTGAGGCTTCTTGATACCAACGTACATTGTCGTAAGAGCCCCAAGCATAGTATTTTTTACCGTCAGGACGGACTAAAACAACTGGCTGAGAACTTTGCTCACGATAAACCAAAAACGTGATCTGCTCGATGGTTGGATCAACTCGAAAGCGATTGTCTAACAAAGACATTGTAGATTCACTCGCAGCACTCGAGAGACTACTCCATATCGCTAAAAACGCGACCAACAAAGCCCTCAACATAGCTTCTCCTATTGATGCCAAATACAGTCGTTCACCAACTCTAATCTTTTTTGGTGAGCTTCTAGTTCATCGGCACTTGCGCGCAAAACCTTTAGCGCTTTTCTTCCTTCAATACGACGAATGGTTTCTACTCCACCCTCTTGTTTATTCGCGTTAAATTCTAGACTCGTTTGACCACCCGTCATAAAGAGGTAAACGTCGGCTAGAATCTCCGCATCGAGCAAAGCTCCGTGGAGAGTACGGTGCGAGTTATCAATACCGTAACGTTCACATAAGATATCAAGGTTGTTTCGCTTACCAGGGAAGATTTTCTTCGCCATAGCAAGGGTGTCGGTCACCTTGCAGTAGTCGTCCGTTTTGCCGATGTTAGGATCGAGCATGCCAAACTCGTAATCCATAAAGCCGGTATCGAAGGGCGCGTTGTGGGCAACAAGCTCTGCGCCTTTAATAAACTCAAGAAACTCTTGGTGCACGCTCGCGTATTCCGGTTTATCAACCAAGAATTCATCCGTAATACCGTGAACTTCAACCGCTTCTGGTTGGATTTCACGATCGGGTTTTAAATAAACGTGGAAGTGACGACCAGTCAGCTTACGGTTGATGATCTCCACGGCACCGATTTCAATAATGCGGTGTCCCATGTAGTGAGGACCACCCTCGCGGTTCATACCTGTGGTTTCGGTATCGAGAACGACAATGCGGTTATATTCAGAATTGCTGCTGGTATTCATAAGGTTATGTATGTCAGACTATGCTTTATTAAATGTTTCGGCTAATAGTACCAAAAAATATGACCAAACACGTTGAGATTTTCACTGACGGTTCTTGTTTAGGTAACCCAGGACCAGGTGGTTACGGCATAGTATTGCGTTACAAAGACGTAGAAAAGACACTTTCCAAAGGCTATACGTTAACTACCAACAACCGCATGGAAATGTTGGCGGCTGTCGTCGCGCTACAGACGTTAAAACAACCTTGTAAAGTCACTTTAACGACTGACAGCCAATATGTGCGCCAAGGTATTACTCAGTGGATCCATAACTGGAAGAAGCGTGGTTGGAAAACAGCGGATAAAAAACCCGTGAAGAATGCCGATTTATGGCAAGCTCTAGACAAAGAAACCGCACGCCATCAAGTTGAATGGCATTGGGTAAAAGGCCACGCGGGCCATCGTGAGAACGAAATGTGTGATGAGCTAGCCCGGACTGCTGCAGAAAACCCAACTGAGGAAGATACAGGTTACCAACCCTCTTAGCGAGATTCTTTCCTCATAGTGTTACCCTCTCGATTCATCACCCCAAGTGGTGTGAGCTTTTTCTTCAAGCGCCAATGCGGTTTGATAGGCTTGAGAGGGTATGTCCGTTTCCGCGCGACGATGTAATACAAACTCCCAGCGGGTGATGCCCAATCACCAAGACTATTTTCCAACCATGTCCACATCGTACGGTAACGTTTCATCGGAAACAGCGCATAACGATCACAATGAATCACTTGATAATTAAGTAACCCTAACCAATCTTTGATGCGGTTCGACGTAAACATTCGTCCACTCCAAGGCAAATTATGTTTACGCCATGGAAGTAAACTCGCTAATCCAGTCAAGCTTAATGGGTTGAATCCAGTAATAATTACATAGCCATCATCCATCATCACTCTATCGACTTCACGCAACAAACGGTGTGGATCGCTTGCATAGTCGAGCTGATGAGCGAGTATCACAACATCAAAGCTTTTTTCCAAAAAGGGCAATTCGTAACCATCTGCAATCACATTATGCAACGGGTTCTGGATATCTACGTTGACTTGGTGTTGAATGTTACAATTACAGCTGGTTAGCTCACAGCTCAACCCGCCCAGTTTGAGCATATGGTAGCCGAAGAGTTTCGGGCACCATTCATCAAGTCGGGTCTGGATTGACTCAAGCACCCACGGACCGTTGTTCATTGCTGACCAAGTCGACGGGTGTGGTATAGTTTTGTTGCTGAGTGCTGGTTTCATTAACCACCTGACTAAAATGGGTGACGGAGAACGAATCGTGTTAGAGATCAAAAGCATACCCGCATTTAATGATAATTACATCTGGCTGATACAAAATAACGATAAGCGCTGCGCAGTCGTTGATCCGGGCGATGCGAAGCCAGTATTAGAATTTCTGCAGGCTAACGAATTAACTTTAGAAGCGATTTTAATTACGCACCACCACAACGATCACATTGGTGGCGTTCCAGACTTAGTGCGTGCCTTTCCCGAAGTCGCCGTTGTGGGCCCAAAATCAGAGCCAATTCCAACCCTAACAACACCAATGGAAGAAGGCGACAAACTGGAGTTGTTTGGTGAGATTTTCTTAGTACTTGGGTTACCAGGCCATACTTTGGGCCATATCGGTTACGTTGGAGACGGAAAACTGTTTTGCGGTGATGTGCTCTTTTCTGCTGGCTGCGGTCGTATTTTTGAAGGTACGCCTGAGCAAATGTTTGAATCACTGAGCAAACTAACGTCTCTACCAGAAGAAACTCAAGTCTTCTGCGCGCATGAATACACCGCGAGTAACGTGGCGTTTGCTCTAGCGGTTGAACCTGACAATGAGCAACTTCGCCAATATCGCGACGATGTAAACCGACTGCGAGCACTCAACATTCCGACACTTCCAACAACAATACGCAAAGAAAAGTGGATTAATCCGTTCTTGCGAACCTCTAACCCTGACGTGGTTCAATCTGTTGCTAGTCGCATTAAAAATAGCGATCCATGCTCGGTTTTTACTGCTTTACGCGAGTGGAAGAACGAATTTTAACCATTTTCTGCTTGTAAGTTTGCAAGACCCCAGTATTATCAGGGACTGATTTTTCGAGAAGCGCCACTGGCGCTTCTCTTACGTTTGGGGTTGATATAAATCTATTTGAATTTCTCCCCATTGCATAATTAGAAGCTCTTTGCCTCTATAAATTAGTTAGTGTTTAAAAGATGTCTATTATCTTGCGACTGCCACGCACATTACGTTGCGCGACAGGCAGGTGAAGATAAAAAGGCCCTAAATAGGCTGAATCCATGCGTTTGAAGTATACTTGGGCGTTGGCGTTGTTATTATCTGGCTGTCAATTGACTCAGTCAGATTCAACGTCTTCTACACCAGAAACCAATAAATCTGAGCAGACTGCAAAGCAAAATGCAGTAAAAGCTCAACCGGGCAATAAATCGTCACTAGCAAAAAAATCCGCTAACGACGCGCCTAAAGTTCTCTCCCCCCAAGAACAAGAAGATGTGTGGCAACGTATCGCCATGCAGCTGGACATGGATATCCCAAACCACAAGAAAGTGGACTACTACCGTACGTGGTATTTAAAGCACCCAAATCACCTTTACACGGTATCTAAGCGTGCTACCCCTTTTCTATACATGATCACAAAACGTATCGAAGAGCGCGGACTCCCAATGGAGCTTGCATTACTTCCTGTAGTGGAAAGTTCATTCGATGCCTTTGCCTACTCACATGGTAGCGCGGCTGGGTTGTGGCAATTTGTCCCAGGCACCGGAAAAATGATGGGATTAGAGCAAAACTACTGGTATGACGGTCGCAGAGATGTGGCAGCAGCAACGGATGCAGCGCTGGACTACCTAGTACAACTAAACGAGCGTTTTGATGGTAACTGGGAACATGCAATCGCCGCTTATAACAGCGGTGGAGGCCGAGTTTCTAGCGCAATTCGTAAGAATAAAAAGCTCGGTAAACCTATCGATTTCTTCTCATTAGACTTACCAAAAGAGACCAGCAGTTACGTTCCTAAGCTATTGGCCTTGGCTGACGTTATCGCAAACCAAGACAAGTACGGACTTAATATTCCTGCAATTCCAAACAAGCCTGTTCTAACGCTTGTTGATCCAGAAGAGCAGTTAGATCTGGCTATTGCCGCAGATTATGCCGGCATTAGCGTAAAAGAGTTGCAGAGTTACAACCCAGCATACAACCAGTGGTCGACAGCGCCTGAGGGGCCGCACCAACTTTTGATTCCCGTAGAGAAAAAAGAGACTTTTCTCACCAAGGTGGAGAAAAATCGCGGTAAAGGGATGAAGGTCGCTCGCTACAAGGTGAAATCTGGCGACTCTTTAAGCGTGCTAGCTAATAAATACGGCACAACCACGAAAGTCATTCGGCGTGCCAACGGCCTATCGAATAACAACATTCGTATTGGTCAATACCTGTTGATTCCTACATCAACAAAAGACGATGCAAAATACGCATTAACGGCACAAAACCGATTAAACAAGACTCAATCTCGTGCTCGTGGTCAACTCAAGCTCACCCATGTCGTTCAGTCTGGAGAAAGTTTGTGGTCAATCGCACGTAACAATAAAGTGTCGTATAAATCATTAGCTAAATGGAATGGTATGAGCCCTAAAGATCCATTGCGTGTGGGTCAAAAGCTAGTGATATGGAAGGACTCAGACAAAGGTTCTGTGATCCGTACCGTTTTCTACAACGTTCGCTCTGGCGACACCATTAGCGGCATTGCAAGCAAGTTCAAAGTAAAAACGAACGACATCGTGAAATGGAACTCGCTACACAAGAAAAAATACTTACAACCAGGTCAAAAGCTTAAGTTGTACGTTGACGTAACGAAGGTAAGTGTATGAACCCATCAAGCAATCCACTTGTGATGCTGTTGGACATTTTTCGTTCTCCAACATCTTGTTTTCTCGCGCTTTATCAACGCGGTGGATGGGGATGGCAACCGTTCATCTTCCTGATGCTTAGTCCGTTTTTATTCTGGGGTGCTTACTTTTCGAATGTCGATTTCACGTGGCTCAGTGACCAACTTGCTGCGCAATTTCAGCAAATCGACCCGAAGCAGATTGAGCTATTAGAACCAAACACGCTAATGGCAAGCGCGATCATCAATGATGTATTCAACCGCTTTGCCACCTTACTATTGCTCGCGCTTTGGTTCTTTCTTGCAACAAAGGCAAGCAAACAACAATACGGTTACTGGAAATGGTTTGCCGCATCGTGTGCTATCTTATTCCCAGCAGTATTGGGCGATGTAGCAAGTTACGCGAGCTTGCTACTCAAGCATGGTCAGGTAATGACTTACGCTGCCGATTTAAATAGCCTCAATGGTCTATTAAAGCTGCCTCTTACTAACGAATGGTCTCATTTCGCTAGCTCGTTACCTTTGCTTCTGCCTTGGTACATTGTGCTCGGCTACGGCGTTGTACTGACGTGGACGGAGTTTGAACGTGGCCAAGCTTTGGTGATTGCAAGCCTGCCATGGGTATTCTTCTACGTTATTTGGGCACTTTATATTGTGGTAACCTAAGCTAGTCATTTAACGTAAATGACAATAACAATGGGTTATGATCGGAAGCGTCGCTCTGCGGCGCTTTTGCGTACTTAAGCGTCAGACCTCGGTAAAACACATGGTCCAGTGGTAACCCTGTTATAAATTGGACTCGATGATCCGGCAAGAACGTCACCTCTTGTAAGTCCGCAGCCTTTAAGGCCTGCCTCATCGCATTAACGCGAGATTCACTCCAGCTATTGAAGTCTCCAGCAAATAGAATTGGCCCCACATGATGCTTTAAAAGCATTTCAAGCGCCGTTAACTGAGATACATACTCTTTTGTACCCACGGTGAAGTTAATCGCATGTACATTCACCACTGCGAGTTTCTCGCCATTACTCAAGTGATACTGGCTATATAATGCAGACTTAGGTAAGCGAAGCCACGGCTCTTTAGAGGTGTAAGCGCAGGCTTTTTCTGGTTGCCCTTGAGCAATACTAATTACACCGGCACCGCTACCCAGCGCCTTAAAAGCACTCACTTGATTACTAACCCAGCGACCATCCACCAACCACTGTTTAAATGATGGTGTCATGCTGGCTTCTTGCAATAACAGTAACTGCTTATCAGCAGAAAACTCATCGAGTGCACGTTGCCAATTAGCCCGGTTCTGTTTGTAGATATTCCAGACAAGCACATTGATTTTGCCGTCATGATCGAGAGCTTTTGAATCGCTAAATTCGATGCACCTGATATCTTGTGTCAGCTCGGTACCTGTTTGAGTAATAATTTGCGGCTGATCTGGTACGGTGAAAATAACCTGGAAGCCAACCAATACCGCCATTACGAGAAAAGCTAACGCCAGAAAAAAACGCTTAAACATACGACAAACCTGAATGTAGGCACCCAAAATCTAGAACAACAAATCTCGGGTTAAATGATTTCACTAATAAGCAAACAACAAAAAAGGAGCCACTTGGCTCCCTTTTAGCATAATAAATACGAAACAGGTGACAAGAAACCTTAGATCGCGTCTTCGTCTTCTTCACCAGTACGAATACGAACCACACGCTCAATATCAGTGACAAATATTTTACCATCACCAATCTTACCAGTTTGCGCGGTTTCAATGATTGTCTCTACGCATTTATCAGCCACATCTTCCGTTACAACGATTTCGAGCTTCACTTTAGGTAGAAAGTCCACCATGTACTCTGCACCACGGTAAAGCTCGGTGTGACCTTTTTGGCGACCAAAGCCTTTCACTTCAGAGACAGTCATCCCTGTAATGCCAACTTCAGCTAGCGCTTCTCGAACATCATCCAGTTTAAATGGCTTGATAATCGCTTCAATTTTTTTCATGTTCATCCCTTAAGCTTCAATCGATTGCGCTTATTATCGTTTAGCGTTTCGCAACATTCAATGTTTGTCTCTGCTCCACCAGCGAAAATCCAGGCTGAGCAAATTAACATAGCGAATATCGTGAGTTGATAAAACCCAATGAGGACTGCTCAATGCCCAATCGTCCAAGCTTTACTTCAGGCTCACGTTTACTTCAAACTTGCGTAGTAAGCCGCTAGGTTAGCGATGTCTTCATCAGACAACAATGAAGCTTGAGCTTGCATCACAGCAGCAAGTCCACCTGTTCGCTCTTTATTTTTATAAGCTTTAATTGAACTGATAATATATTGCTCATTTTGCCCTTTCAGATTTGGGTAACCCGGAATGACAGCAATACCATCAGCGCCATGACACGCCGCGCATACTCCCGACTTTGCTTGACCTGCTGCAGCATCTCCCGCAGCTAGAGCTTGCCCACTGAACATGGTTAGCGCCACCATTGCGCCCATGATTGTTTTCTTCATTGCTTCACCTAATCAATTATTATTTAAGGATTTTTATATTTTATAATCGACATTGTGGCATGAATTTTCATTACCTGCGCCAAATAAGTTCACAATCTTGACCATTAAACGCCTGATCAACGAACAGATCTGCCACAGCAACGACTCGGTCTTGATACATCAAAATCGGAATTTGACGACGCAGCCAGCTTGGCACATTGTATTCTTGGAACAACTTCTTCAGTTTTCGACTGTGATTACGCGTGGTTGGATGCGCTGATAAGCCTTCCGGATTAAAGGTCACGCGAAGCAACTCTGGCTGACTCGGAAGCGCAATCGTTGCGTTGCTAGAACTCGTCGTTAAGGTCAGCTCCCCTAGCCGCTCTGGAAGCGATAAAACGGTATCGACTTGAATCGTACTTTGCCACTCAGTGACGTCAGCGATTTCCGTTACCCAATAGAGACGATTTCGAAAACGGCGCACTTCACCTTGTTTAAGTTGTAGTTTGGGGTTGGCATCTTGCTGAGCTAATGCCACTTCATTCCAGATGAGATTGAGTTGTACCTGAGTCGGCATACTAGTATTAAGATTAGCTAGCCACATACGAATCAAGCGCGCACGCGCTAATTCACTGTGCTTAGCCAGTTCTTCAATACTCAAACTAAGATCCGTTTGTAAAGCGCGTTCAAACACCGCGCTCAATAGTTCATCCAATAGCGCTTCTTGTTGAGCACATAAACTTGCACTGCGCTGAACCGCTTGATGGATACTCGGCCAGCGACCAGACAATTCAGGAATAACACAATGACGAAGAAAGTTACGATCATAACGGGTATCTTGATTGCTTTCGTCTTCCACCCACTCCAAGCCTAATTTAGTAGCGGCTTCTTCGATGGTCTTCCGCTTGATAGTAAGCAATGGTCGAACTAGAGATCCGCAAGAAAACGGCATACTCTCCGCCATCGAAGATAACCCTTTAGGCCCGCTGCCGCGCTTAAGCGCAAGGAGAAAAGTCTCTATTTGATCGTCGGCATGTTGACCAGTCAACAGTATATCGCCTTCTTGAATGTACTTAGTTAAGGCTTGGTAGCGAGCTTCACGAGCAAGAAGTTCAATACTTTCACCATTGCTGATGTCTAAGCTCACTCGCTCGATCGAGCACGATATCCCCACTTGTTGTGCCCAAAGTAAGCATTTATCGGCCCAATTATCGGCATTCGAGCTTAAACCATGGTGCACATACACAGCGTGACACTCTACAGAGTGCGCCTGTTGGTAGCGACTGAGTAATTCGAGTAAAAGACGTGAATCCACTCCTCCGCTAAACGCCAAGACAACCTTAGTGCCTAATTGATAGTAGCGGCCGAGAACTTGAGCAAAATGCGGGTAAAGCGATTCCATAAGCGATCCGATAGGTACAAAAAAAGGGCTGGACTCTCATCCAACCCTTTCTATTTTAACTGTTATCACTTGAGATATCAGCTAACGCTTAATAGCAATCACCGAAATTAACAGTAACCGTAGCTCATTAGACGCTGGTAACGACGCTCACGTAGCGTCTCTTCATCCAATTGTTCTAGATCTTTTAGCTGACGAAGTAATGTCGCTTTCATATTCGCTGCCATTTGAACATGATCGCGATGAGCGCCGCCTAGTGGCTCTTCAATGATTTCGTCGATCAGTTCAAGCTCTTTAAGACGCGGAGCAGTTAGACCCATTGCCTCTGCCGCTTGTGGCGCTTTGTCTGAATCACGCCATAAGATTGAAGCACAACCTTCAGGAGAAATTACTGAGTACGTAGAGTACTGAAGCATGTTCACGTAGTCGCCTACACCGATTGCTAGTGCACCACCAGAACCGCCTTCACCAACAACGTTACAGATTACTGGCACTTTAAGACCAGACATCACTTTTAGGTTTTTCGCGATAGCTTCAGATTGACCACGCTCTTCTGCGCCCACACCTGGATACGCGCCAGCCGTGTCGATAAATGTGATAATCGGCATGTTGAAACGCTCTGCCATTTCCATCAAACGTAGCGCTTTACGGTAACCTTCTGGTTTCGGCATACCAAAGTTACGTTTCACCTTTTCTTTGGTCTCACGACCTTTTTGGTGACCAATGATCATCACAGGGCGGCCTTCAAGGCGAGCCATGCCACCCACAATCGCTTTGTCGTCTGCAAACGCGCGGTCACCCGCTAATTCATCAAACTCCTCAAAAGCGTGTTGGATGTAATCCAGCGTGTAAGGACGTAGTGGGTGACGAGCCAGTTGAGCTGTTTCCCATGCACCTAGGTCACTGAAGGTTTTTTTCTTCAGCTCTAAGCTTTTCTTCTCAAGCTGTTCGATTTCTTTATCCAGGTCAATCGCAGAATCACCACCGTGACGAGAGACATCACGTAATGCTTCAATTTTCGCTTCTAGTTCTGCAATTGGCTTTTCAAATTCAAGAAAGTTTAGGCTCATCTATGAATCCTTGTTTACTCAGCGTCTAACATATTGCGCTGAATTTTTAGTTAAATTCGAGTTCTACCTGGCTTTTGCCAAGCAACTGTTTTAAATCGTCGAGTAATGTATCACTTGGCGTAACTCGCCACTCGGTGCCCAATGTTAACCGCGCTCTGGCGTCGGCACGCTGGTAGTATACATTGACGGGTACGGTTCCGGCTTTGTGCGGTTCTAAAATACGGCTGAACTGCTCAAAAAACTGATCGTTGATCTGATTTGCATCTATCGATACCGACAAACCACGAGCGTATTTCTCGCGCGCACTGCCGAGATCCATAACTTCACGCGCCGACATTTTAAGGCCACCGTTGAAGTCATCAAAGCTGACCTGTCCAGAAACGACCAAAATTCTGTCTTTTTCGAGAAGTTCAGCGTATCGATCCAGCGCATCTGAGAACAACATCACTTCCATGCGACCACTTCGGTCATCCAGTGTCATAATACCAATTCGTGTACCACGCTTGGTCGTCATTACACGAGCGGCAATAACCAGGCCGGCTACCGTGACAGATTGATCGCGGCGAGTGGGCGTTGCGTCTTTTAGTCGACAACTGGTGTATTTGTTTAGTTCCTTTACGTAGGCGTTAATTGGGTGCCCTGTCAAATATAGACCTAGGGTATCACGCTCGCCCTCTAACCACACTTTTTCTGGCCAAGGCGGAACCTGCGTATACTTATGCTCTACTTCTTCAGGTGCATCCGTTAGCACACCAAACATATCCGTTTGACCAAACGCTTCAGCTTGGTGATGTTGACTTGCTGCTTTTACCGCATCATTGAGTGACGCCATCATCGCCGCGCGGTGTGGGCCTAGTCGATCCAACGCGCCCGCGTAAATCAGCTTCTCTATCACTCGTTTATTGACGCGTTTTAGATCAACTCGAGCACAGAAATCAAACAGGTCTTTAAAGTGACCACCTTTATTTCTCGCCTCAAGAATCGCATCGATAGGGCCCTCACCAACCCCTTTTATCGCACCAATACCGTAAACAATTGCGCCATTTTCATCAACATTAAAACGATATAGGCCAGAGTTGATGTCTGGTGGCAGCACGGTAAGCTTCATACGGAAACACTCATCGACCAAGCCAACGACTTTTTCCGTGTTATCCATATCGGCTGTCATTACCGCAGCCATAAATTCGGCAGGATAATGTGTTTTCAGCCAAAGAGTTTGATAAGAAACCAATGCATAAGCAGCAGAGTGCGATTTGTTAAAACCATAACCGGCGAACTTCTCTACCAAGTCGAAGATTTTCATCGCCAACTCGCCATCGATACCGTTCTTTATCGCACCTTCTTCAAAGATAGCACGTTGTTTTGCCATCTCTTCTGGCTTTTTCTTACCCATTGCACGACGAAGCATGTCCGCACCACCTAGCGTATAACCCGCTAAGATCTGCGCAATCTGCATTACCTGCTCTTGGTACAGGATGATGCCGTAGGTTGGATCAAGCGTCTCTTTTAGCGACTCGTGTTGCCACTTTTCATCTGGATAAGAGATCGCCTCTCGGCCATGTTTACGGTCGATAAAGTTATCTACCATGCCCGATTGCAAAGGACCCGGACGGAAGAGTGCTACCAATGCGATAATGTCTTCGAAACAGTCTGGCTGAAGTCGTTTGATCAGCTCTTTCATGCCTCGAGATTCAAGCTGGAATACTGCTGTCGTTTCAGAGTTTTGCAACAAACGGAAAGAGGCAGGGTCTTCTAACGGTATGGATTCAATTTGAACCGGTTCTTTCCCTTCTCGCTCTAGGCGTGGGTTAATCAGCCCTAACGCCCAGTCAATAATGGTTAAGGTACGTAAACCTAAGAAGTCAAACTTAACTAGGCCAGCGGTCTCAACATCGTTTTTATCAAATTGAGTAACCGGAAAGTGACCTTCAGCGTCTGCATAAATTGGCGCAAAATCGGTAATTGTTGTAGGTGAAATTACAACACCACCAGCGTGTTTACCGGCGTTTCGCGTACAGCCTTCCAAAATATGACACATGTCGATGAGTTCTTTAACTTCCTCATCGGCCTCATACAATTCAGGTAGTGCAGGTTCAGCTTTAAACGCTTTATCTAGCGTCATACCTGGATCGGGCGGGATCAGCTTTGAAATACGATCAACAAAACCAAATGGGTGGCCCAATACGCGGCCAACGTCACGGATTACCGCTTTTGCCGCCATGGTACCAAACGTGATGATCTGAGACACCGCGTCACGACCGTACATTTCCGCAACGTGGTCAATAACCTGGTCACGTTTATCCATACAGAAATCGACGTCGAAATCGGGCATCGAAACACGTTCTGGGTTCAAGAAACGTTCGAACAGCAAGTCGTATTCTAGTGGATCCAGATCGGTGATTTTTAGTGCGTAAGCCACCAAAGAACCAGCACCGGAACCACGTCCAGGACCGACAGGAATTCCATTATCTTTTGACCACTGGATGAACTCCATTACGATCAAGAAGTAACCAGGAAATCCCATTTGGTTGATAACATCTAGCTCTATCTGAAGACGTTCATCATATTCAGGGCGGCGACGTTTTCTCTCTTCCTCATCTGGAAATAGGAACTCTAAACGCTCTTCCAACCCCTCTCGGGATTTCATGACTAGGAACTCAGTCTCTTTCATCCCTTCGGTTGGGAAAGCTGGTAGGAAGTACTCACCTAAGCGCACAGTCACGTTACAACGCTTCGCTATCTCGACACTGTTTTCTAACGCTTCAGGAATATCAGCAAACAGCTCACACATTTCTTCTTCTGTACGAAGATATTGCTGCGGACTGTAGTTTTTTGGCCTGCGCGGATCTTCTAATGTGTAACCATCGTGAATCGCTACGCGTATTTCATGAGCATCAAATAGGTCTGGACTCAGGAATACAACTTCATTGGTCGCCACTACTGGCAAGTCTTGCTGCTCTGCCAATTCAACTGCAAAGTGAAGATAAGTTTCTTCATCTGGACGACCGGTACGAAGTAACTCAAGATAAAAGCGATCTGGAAAATGCTGTTTATAGAAATCAACACACCCTTGCACTATTTGACGGTTGCCTTTCAAAAGGCCGCGACCAATTTCCCCGCTTTTACCGCCGGATAATACAATCAAGCCTTCAGACATTTCAGCCAACCAGGCTTTATCAATCACAGGGTGGTGTTGAACATGTCCACGTAAGTACGCTTTTGATATCAATAACGTCAGGTTCTTATAACCCACATTATCCGCCGCAAGCAAAGTCACTTGAGTCAGCTCTTCACCAAACTCGTCCGACTGCATTTTAAAGTCAGCACCGATGATCGGTTTAACACCACTGCCATGCGCAGTACCGTAAAACTTCACCAAACCACATAGGTTGGTAAAGTCGGTCAACGCCATTGCGGGCATACCGAGCTCAGCAACTTTCTTTACGATTGGCGGAACTTTGTTGAGGCCATCCACCATCGAGAAGTCACTATGAACACGCAGGTGGATGAATTTGGGATCTGACATTAACAGGTACCGTGTAACTCTATTTTGTTGGGGATTCTAACCTAAAGAGGTTGGGTTTATAACACCAATTAGATCGTTTGATTATTCTATGCCTAACGCTTTTTTTACTGGCTTGAAACTCTTGCGGTGTTCACTGATCACTCCGTGTTGCTCAATCGCTTCAAAGTGCGCTTTAGTTGGGTAACCTTTGTGCTTCGCGAAGCCAAATTGTGGATGAAGTTTATCCAACTCTTCCATCTCTTGGTCACGCACGACTTTGGCAATAATTGAAGCAGCACTGATTTCGGCAACACGTAGATCGCCTTTTACTACAGCTTGAGCATCCATAGGCAGCTCCGGACAACGGTTACCATCAATCAACACCAAATCAGGTTGAACCTGTAACCCCGCCACTGCACGCTGCATCGCAACCATAGTCGCCTGCAAAATATTCAGTTGATCGATTTCTTCAGGAGAACAACGCCCGACCGCCCACGCCAATGCTTTTTCTTTGATTTCAGGAAGCAGCGCCATACGTTTCTTTTCGGTCAATTTTTTCGAATCGTTCAACCCTTCAATAGGATTGTTAGGATCAAGGATAACCGCAGCGGTGACGACGTCTCCTACCAAAGGGCCACGTCCTACCTCGTCGACTCCGGCCACAAGCTGATAACCTTGCGGATATTCAAACGGAGGGAGTTCAACTTTGGTTTTGGTCGCTTTTGGTTTAACAGCCATGATAAATCTCTATTTCTCAATCAGTTTTAGAACCGCGTTTGCGGCTTGTTGGTCCGCATCTTTACGAATCCAATGATGCATTTCCGTAAATTTATCTAACATCGGTTTATTGTCGCTTTCCAATAAGCGAGAAACCTCAGTAAACAAATTGTCTGGTGTGCACTCATCTTGTAGATATTCTTTGACGAGCTCATCATCCGCCAAGATATTCGGCAATGACACATACTTCGTTTTCAATAGACGTTTAGCTAAGAAAGCAGTAAATGCATTCACACGATAACCCACCACCATTGGACGCTTGAGAAGCATACACTCCAACGCTACGGTACCGGAGGCCAACATCACGGCATCGGATGCGGTGATGACGTTGCGTGCGGTGTCATCAACTAACTTGAAGTCCAACTCTGGCGCTAGCTCTTTCCATGCTTGTTCAAACTGCTCACGGCGTTTTTGATTAACAAGCGCGACAACAAACCCCAGTTCTGGAAATTTTTTATGGAGTAACTTGCAGGTTTCAATAAATGGCTCTGAGAGCATTTTTAACTCGCTACCACGACTGCCTGGCAGGACAGCAAGCCACTTTTTATCTTGTTCTAAACCAAGCAACTCACGTGCAGGCGCTTGTTCTGATTCTAGTGGGATGGCATCAGCCAAGGTATGACCAATGAACTCGCAAGGTACATTAAATTTGTCGTAGAACGCTTTCTCAAACGGAAGAAATGCTAGCACCAAGTTCGTTGCCGCTTCTATTTTAAAGATGCGCTTCTGACGCCAAGCCCAAACAGACGGACTCACGTAATGAACGGTTTTAATGCCCGCTTGCTTGAGGTCAAGCTCCAGGCGTAAGTTGAAGTCAGGAGCATCGATCCCGATGAAAACATCAGGCGGATTCTGAGTAAAATACTGAACGAGCTCAGCTTTCACTTTAAGAAGTCTCGGTAAGCGGCCTAAAACCTCGACTAATCCCATCACCGCAAGCTCTTCCATATCAAACAGAGACTCGCAACCTTGGGCTATCATTTTCGGACCACCAATGCCTACGAACTCTGCGTCTGGATATTGTTGCTTTACTGCTTTGATAAAGCCTTCACCTAGCGTATCGCCAGACAATTCTCCGGCAATGATGCCAATACGTAATGGTCTTTCCATATCTACTTCGCTATTTTTCCTGTGCGCTATGGATAACGGTTTGCCTTATCCATAAAACACAAAAAGATCGTAACCTCAAATTTGGTCACGATCTTTTTATTTATTGGTTCATTCGCCAATTAACGAATAATGCCACGTTCCGTCGTTTCCAGAATATCTGAGAAACGCTTCACAGCCGGCCACTCTTGAGCCATTTCAGCCAGAATAGGCTTCACTTCTTCTAGCGTCTTACCTGAACGGTAGATTTCTTTATACGCTTTTTGTAGCGCACGAATCTCTGGTTTCTCAAAGCCATTACGCTTCAAGCCAACAAGGTTCAAGCCGAATGGAGTAGCGTGGTTACCTTGCGCGAGTACATAAGCTGGGACATCTTGCACCACAGCTGAACAGCCGCCAATGTATGCGTAAGCGCCCACTGTACAAAACGGATGAATCGCAGACAGTGCCATCACACCGGCATAGTCATCAACAGTAACGTGACCACCAAGAATCGAGTTATTACCGATATGAGTGTGGTTACCAATAACAACATCATGCGCAACGTGTGCATTCACACACAATAAGTTGTCATCACCAATGATCGTGGTTGCTTTGTCTTGCACTGTGCCGCGGTGAACTTGGACCGCTTCACGAATGACGTTACGGTCACCGATAACCACAGTTGTGTCTTCACCACCGTATTTTTTGTCTTGGTTTTCTTCACCAATGACAGCATGTGGGAAAATACGGTTATCTTTGCCAATAGTTGTGTGACCTTTGATCACAACGTGAGACATCACTTCTGTGCCTTCACCAATTTCAACCGTAGAGGTGATGTACGTAAAAGGACCTACTGTTACGTTAGCACCAATTTTGGCGCCCTCTTCTACCACCGCTGCCGGGTGGATTTTAGCGGTTTCATGAATCATATTAAAACTCTCGACGAGCACACTTCAGTTCTGCAGAACATACCACTTCACCGTCAACTTTTGCTACACCGCTAAATGCAGCAATGCCGCGACGTTCTTTCAGAAATTCTACCTCAATAACCAATTGGTCGCCCGGAACCACTGGTTTACGGAATTTCGCGCCGTCTACGCTTGCAAAGTAGTACAGTTCATTT
Organism: Vibrio sp. 1167; assembly: GCF_033340375.1. Classification (NCBI taxonomy): domain Bacteria; kingdom Pseudomonadati; phylum Pseudomonadota; class Gammaproteobacteria; order Vibrionales; family Vibrionaceae; genus Vibrio; species Vibrio sp. 1167. Next base: position 205,594 of record NZ_JAWOWK010000004.1, read on the forward strand.
TCTGTTGGTGCACCAAATGATTTAAATGCAAGTAAGCCTGTTGCCTGAGCCATTGCTTCTAAAATCAAAACACCTGGGAATACTGGTAGTTGAGGAAAGTGACCTGTGAACTGAGGTTCGTTAACCGACACGTTTTTAATCGCGTGAAGGTACTTCTCTTCTTGGAAGTCTATCACTCGGTCGATCAATAAGAATGGGTAGCGATGAGGTAGTAGCTCTTGAATTTCAGAGATGTTCATCGTTTTCTTTTCAGTAGTCAAAGTCGTCTTCCTATATCAATTTTTTGCCGCCAAGATGGCAAACGTGGCAACAGGTCGTAAAGCCGAATCGCTTTGCAATATACTAGCAAAATACGCACCATCTTGGAGTTAAATCTACTTAGAGCGCGTCATTATAGAAGAAAAAGACCCGCATTTCGCGAGTCTTCGTACAGAATATGGAACTAGAGCCTGTTAGCTTTCACGTTAAATACAGAGCGAAAGATAACTTGTTCTAAATTTCTTCTTTCTGTTCCAGCTGTTTTTCAACCGCTTTCAGGCGCTTATTCATCTCATCAATACGGTGAACTCGAGTTGCAGTTTTACGCCACTCTCTGTTCGTTTGTAGTGGAATACCTGATGAGTAAAGGCCTTTTTCTTCGATACTGCGCATTACCATGCCCATACCTGTAATCGCCACACCATCTGCGATAGTGATATGGCCATTCAGAACAGACGCGCCGCCAATCTGGCAGTACTTGCCAATTTTTGTACTGCCCGCGACAATAGTACCACCAGGCATCACGGTACCATATCCGATCTGCACGTTGTGCGCGATTTGAAGTTGGTTATCCAGAATGACATTGTCTTCAATGATAGTATCTTCGAGTGCACCGCGGTCAATCGTAGTACAAGCACCAATCTCAACGCGGTTACCGATACGCACTGAACCAAGCTGAGGGATTTTGATCCACTCGCCTTTGTCATTCGCATAACCGAAGCCATCAGAGCCAATGACGGTACCCGATTGAACAAGACAGTCATCACCTAATGACACTTCATGGTAGATAGTGACATTAGCCCAAAGCTTGGTGTTATTCCCTAGCTTGGCGTTCTTACCGATAAAACAACCAGCGCCAACGCTTACGTTATCGCCGAGTTCTACGCCCGTTTCAATCACAGCGTTAGCGCCGATTGTAACGTTCTCACCCATCTTAACGTCAGCGGCAATCACAGCACTTGGTGCAATATCGTCTGCCGGTTTTGGTGTGGTATCCATCGCTTGAACCACACGAGCAAATGCGACATAAGGGTCTGAAACCACTAGCGCATTTCCAACGCATTGATCTTTATGCTCAGCCTTTACCATAACAACGGTAGCTTGGCACTCAGAAAGGTGTTTTGCGTATTTTGGGTTAGACAAGAAGGTTACGTCACCTTCTTGTGCTTTATCCATTGGGGCAACACGGCTTACAACGAGAGACTCGTCACCAAACAGCTCACCCCCGGTAATTGTCGCCAATTTGGCTAATGTCAATGTCTTCATAACTTCTTATTTTAGAGCTTTAATTACGTCTTCAGAGATATTGTATTCTGGCTTGCCGTACTGCAAAGCAGAGATATCAATCACAAGATCGTAACCATTTTTGTCTGCGACTTTCTTAACTGCATCTTGAATCGTTTTGAAAAGCTTCGCTTTTTCTTCAGCTTCACGACGCGCACTTGCTTTTTCAAGTGCTTGTGCTTTCACTTTGTACTCGCTGTCTAGCTTCGCGATATCGATACGTAGCTTTTCAACTTCGTCTTGACCCAAAAGCTCGCCGTCACGTTGTAGCTTCTCAATCTTTGTTTTAGCTTGTGCTTGGATTGACTTCAGTTCATCAGCTTTGCTTTTGAAGTCTTTCTGCATTTTTTGTAGTACAACTTCACGTTGAGGAAGAGCTTGAAAAACTTGAGCTGTATTTACGTAAGCAATTTTCTGTGCAGCTTCTGCCGCATTTGCAAACATTGAAGAGCTCAGTACAAGAAGGCCAATCCCAGCCGCTTTGATCATTTTATTCAAAATATTTTCCTCTTTAGAAAGTTCTACCGATAGTGAATGTGAAGAACTCTTCATCATCGCCATCAAATTTCTTAATTGGTTTCGCTAGTGAGAAGACTAGTGGCCCCATTGGAGACATCCACTGCAACGCCGCACCGTAAGAAGAGCGGTAGTTGGTTGGATCTGAGTAATCGTAGTAGTAACGGTCACCATATTCCGCACCTGAATCGCGGTAGTCAAACTCCGTATCCCAAACACTTGCCATATCAAAGAAGATACTGGTACGAATTTGGTTTTGTACTTCTTCTGATGCAAATGGTGTTGGGACAATCAACTCAACACTTGCTAGCGCTACGGCGTTACCACCAACAGAGTCATCTGTTGCTGTATCTGCGCCATTGTTTGAACCAGATGTATCACGGTAAACCGCTTTAGGACCAACAGAGTTTGAGCCAAAGCCACGAAGCGATGTAAAGCCACCTGCGTAGTAGTTTTCGTAGAATGGGAACAAGTTATCGTTGCCATCCGTTTGACCGTAACCATTACCGTAACCTAAGCGGCCACGGAACAAGAGGGTAAACTCGTGCTTTTTAGTCAATGGCACATACTGACGAACATCGTACTGCATTTTGAAGTATTGAACGTCAGAGCCAGGTACGGTCATTTTATAGAATGCACGCTGATGGTTACCTGCCGTAGGGAAGTAGCCACGGTTTAAGTTATTACGTGTCCAAGAGATATTGAAGTCGAAATCGTTTGTGTTCAACGCTCCACTAGAATCAATGTTGTCTGCTTGTGCTCGTAAGAACTGCTCTACCTGTAAGTAAGGCGATAAGTTACCGATCTTGTTGTGCGTATAACCGACACCGAATTCAAAACGGTTCAACTCATCGAATGGGAAACCCCACGTTAAGCTCGCGCCATAGCTTTCGTTGGTATAGTCAACGATATTGGCTTCTTTCGCTTCAAATTCGTTATAGAAAACCTTACCACCTAAGCTTACACCGTCTAAGTTCCAGTACGGATCACGGTAATCTAGACTGATGTTTTTCTGGTAGTCATTCATCATCGCGTTGATACCAACACGGTTACCACTACCAATGAAGTTATCTTGTTGCAGGCCAACCTGGAAGCTCACACCCGATTCTGTGCCGTAGCCAACACCGAAGTTAACGCTACCAGAGTTCGCTTCTTTGACAGAGTAAACTAGGTCAACTTGATCATCACTACCAGGAACTCGAACCGTCTGTACTTCAACATTTTCAAAGTAGCCCAAACGATTTAGACGAGTTTTACCCGTTTCAATCGATTTCGAGTTCAACCAACTGCCTTCCATCTGACGCATTTCACGACGAAGGACTTCATCTTTGGTTGAGTTATTACCCGTGAAGCGAATGTCACGAACATAAATTCGGTTACCCGGATCTACGTTAACGACCAAAGAAACTTCTTGATTCTCGTCGTCAAACTCTGGAATGGTATTCACTTGAGGATAAGCATAACCGGACTCACCAAGCACACGCTTAATCCCTTCTTCCATTGAAGTCACCAACGAGCCGTTGTATGTCTCATTGTCTTCAAATGGCACAAGTCTTTCGAACGTCGCTTCCTCACCAATCAAATCACCACGGAACTTCACGTCCTTAACGGTGTAAACCTCGCCCTCTTCTAGACCAAGAGTAATGTATACCCCTTTCTTGTCAGGAGAGATTGCAACTTGTGTCGAATCAACGTTAAATTTTAAGTAACCACGATCCAGGTAGAATGATTTGAGTGCTTCAATATCACCTGCAAGAACTTGCTTTTGATACTTTTCATCAGAAAGGAAATTCCACCACGGCACATCAACATTTAAGTTAAAGCGCGAAAGCAGTTCTTCATCACTGAACACTTCATTACCGATAAAGTTGATTTGCTGAATTTTTGCCGACACACCTTCAGTAAAGACAAACTTAAGATCAGAACGATTACGTGGTAGTGGAGTCACCACCGCTTTTACTGTTGCGTTGTATTTACCTACGCTGTAGTAAAAGTCTTCTAAGCCTTTTTCAATGTTGCTTAGCGTGGTGCGGTCAAGCGCTTCACCTTCACGAACGCCAGACGCGTTCAGGTTTTCTTGTAGCTGCTCGTCCTTGATTGCTTTGTTACCTGAAAAAGAGATGCTTGCAATGGTAGGACGTTCTTTGACTTGAACCATCAGAACACCACCGTCACGCAACACTTTCACATCTTCAAAGTTACCAGATGCATACAGGGCGCGGATAATTTCTGCAACATCGCCTTGGCCAATGGTATCACCGACACGTACAGGCATTTTCAACAATGCAGCACCCAGTGCTACACGCTGCAATCCATCGATTTCAATATCTTGAACTACGAAGTTCTCTGCTCCATTTGCAGATACACTGGTCGCCAGTAAACTTGCAAATAGAATTCGCTTAATCGCCATACTTGTTCTAATTATTCCTTGCTACTGCTTTTGTCTCTGAACTATCACAGACGAGTAAAATCATTAAATAGCGCTAACGCCATGAGCGAGAAGATGATCGCACCACCAATTCTAAAACCCATTTCCTGCACTTTCTCAGGAACAGGACGTCGAATGACAGCTTCAATTGCAAAAAACAACAAATGACCGCCATCCAACATTGGTAAAGGAACGAGATTAATAATACCTAGGTTAACACTAATTAGAGCGAGAAAACCTAAAAAGTAGACCAAACCATAATCTGCTGTCGCGCCTGCGCCTTTGGCTATTGATATTGGTCCACTCAGATTATTCAGACCAACGTCTCCAACAATCAGCTTCTTAAGCATGCTGATTGTCAAACCAATGACTTGGCCAGTTTTGTCTACTGCTTTACCTATTGACTCGAATACACCAAACTGAAGATCGAAGCGATAACTTTCTGGCCATTCTGCGACTTTAGGTGCAATACCTGCAAAACCAACGACTTCTTTGTTAGCTAGCTCACGGCTACCGGGCGTCAGCGTCAATGTTTGCTCATAACCCTGACGCAACACCGTCAATTCAAGCGGTGTATCAGGATTAGAACGAACCGCTTCAACCACTTGCTTCCATTCGGTTACGCGTTGTTGACCAATTGCGACAACCTCATCACCTGGAAGCACACCGGCTTTTTCCGCCGCTCCACCTTGCGAGACCTGCTCGATAACTCGATACACCTCCGGTGTATACGGAGCAAAACCTAACGACTGCATCGCTGACTGAGTTTCTGGGTCGAACTTCCACTCACGTAAATCGAGCGTTTTCGTTACTTCTGAACCAACTTCATTCGCTGACGTTAGTGTTACCGTCATCAAATCATCGCCAATATGAGAAATCAATCCCATATTTACTGATTCCCAATCCGGAGTTTTGATACCAGATATCGATTTAAGTTCCATTCCAGATTCAATTCCAGCTTCCGCAACAATCGAATTGGGCGTAACTTCACCAATTACAGGCTTAACAGCTGGGATACCAATTAGAAATACCAGCCAATAGGCAAAAATTGCGAAAAGAAAATTAAAGATGGGGCCAGCCGCAACAATAGAGGTACGCTTCCATAACGGCTTCTTATCAAACGCTAGGTGCTTCTCATGTTCTGGCACCTCATCGACACGGCTATCAACCATTTTCACATAGCCGCCGAGAGGGATCATTGAGATGCTGTACTCCGTTCCGTCTTTGCCTACTTTACTCCAAATAGACTTGCCGAAACCGATTGAAAACTTTTCAACTTTAACGCCGCAACGGCGAGCAACCCAAAAATGCCCAAATTCGTGCACGGCAACAAGAATGCCCAGTGCGACGATAAAAGAAATGAGATTCCACAATATACCAGTCATCAGCTACGCTCGCGTATGGTTTCTAGGGCAATAGTTCGTGCCATTCTATCTAGCTCGAGCAAGCTTTCCAAGCTATTCGCATTCTCAGCTTTGCAGCTTGCGTTGATTTTATTCAACACAGACTCATTGATGCGAGCAATATCGGTAAAACCTAGTCTGTTATTTAAAAATGCATCAACAGCGACTTCATTAGCTGCATTCAATGCCGTTGTTGCGTGTTGACCTTCATAACAAGCATCAATTGCGAGTTTTAAACATGGGTAACGAGCAAAGTCAGGCTGCAAAAACGTCAGCTCACCAACTTTCGTGAAGTCTAGCGGCTTAACCCCAGCTTCCACTCTTGACGGGTATGACATGGTGAGCGCAATTGGCGTCGCCATATCCGCTTCTCCCATTTGTGCCAAGACCGAACCATCACGATACTGAACCATAGAATGAATTACCGATTGAGGATGAATAACCACCTTCAGTTGTTCGCGAGCAGCATTAAATAGCCACTTAGCTTCTATATACTCAAGGCCTTTATTCATCATCGTGGCAGAATCAACAGAAATTTTTGGCCCCATCGACCAGTTTGGATGAGCGATCGCCTGAGCGGGTGTCACCTGCTCCAGTTCTGCGATGTCAGTGTAACGGAAAGGACCACCAGATCCAGTCAACAAAATATGAGAAATGCCATGTTCTTGTAAATTGCAACGACCTAGATTGGTTTGTACTTGCTGTGGTAAACATTGGAAAATGGCGTTGTGTTCACTGTCGACGGGAAGTAGCTCTGCGCCAAATTCTTCAACGGCATCAATAAATAGCTGGCCTGACATTACAAGTGCTTCTTTATTTGCCAACAAGACTCGCTTACCTGCTTTCACGGCAGCCATGGTAGGCAATAAGCCGGCTGCTCCTACAATAGCAGCCATTACACTGTCGACCTCGTCCAGCGAAGCAATATGGCATAGCGCATCAACACCACCTAGCACTTCGGTACCTGGCGAAACCGAGTGTAGCTCAGCTTGAAGTTGAGACGCCGCAGCTTTATCTGCCATGACCGCATACTTAGGTTGCCACTGACGACATAGACCGATCATCTTTTCAACGTTAGTGCTTGCCGCTAAGGCAACGACAGAAAACAGATCTGGGTTTTGTTCGACCACTTTAAGCGTGCTTGCACCAATTGATCCAGTAGCACCAAGAATCGTTAACTTTTGCATGTTGTAAGACCGTTAGAAAGCTCAGGAGCGACGACGCCGCTCCTGATAAATTAGAATACGTAGTAAAGAAGAGCAAAAACTGGGAATGCTGCGGTTAGGCTGTCGATACGATCTAGCACACCACCGTGCCCTGGGATAATGTTACTGCTGTCTTTAATGCCTGAGACACGTTTGAACATACTTTCAACCAGATCACCAAGCACTGAAATAACGACAGTCACTAGCGTAATCAGCACCATATGGACAGGGCTAGTGAACTGGATATCGAACCAATCAGCAAATGCCCACGCTACGATTAATGCCGTGATAATGCCACCAATTAGCCCTTCAATGGTTTTATTGGGGCTTACATGAGGAGCCATCTTACGTTTGCCTAAGCTTTTGCCTGCAAAGTAGGCGCCGCTATCTGCAGCCCATACCAAGAAACAAACGTACAACACAAGCTTTGCGCCGTGGTATGGATCTACAGTGATGTCATACGCTCTGAGAATAATCACACTCCAAAGGAATGGGATTAATGTCAGAAAACCAAATACATGACGTAAAACAAAATTACTTTGCCAAGATTTCGTCGTTTTGGGGTAAGTAATCGCCATTAAGCTAGCAATAATCCACCAAACAAAACCAATACCCAAGACGACATAATGAGGTGTCGTTAAGTGATTGAGGCTATATGCATCAGGCGAGATGTATAGAAAACTAAGTCCGGTAATAATGATTGCCGGCACAAGGGCAGCAATGCGAGAGTTGCTTCCTGTAAACTGAGTCCACTCCCAAAAACCTAATAGCGTTATTGCAGTTAAAGCGGCAATAAAGCCCATTAGCGGTAATTTAAAAATGCCTAAAATAACCAGGGGAGCTAAAATTAGTGCTGTTATTATTCTCTGTTTCAAACTAACTAGTCCTTATTGAGCTGCCATCAATGCCTTTATTTGTTCACCTGTACAGCCAAAACGACGTTCTCGGTTGATAAACCAAGTCACAGCTTCTACCAAACTGTCTTCATCGAATTCTGGCCAGTACTCTGGTGTAAAGTACATTTCTGCATAAGCCATTTGCCACAACATAAAGTTGCTGATGCGGCACTCTCCACTGGTGCGAATTAAAAGATCCACTTCCGGTAGGTCTGCCATGGTCAAATGCTCAGTGATTAGCTGCTCATTGATATCCTCTACACGAATTTCACCGTTACGTGCTTTTAGCGCTAACGTTTTAGCAGCTTCTGTGATGTCCCATTTACCGCCATAGTTGGCTGCAATGTTGATCACCATACCCGTGTTATCTGCCGTTAGGTTTTCTGCTTCTACAATTTTCTTTTGTAGACGCTCACTAAATCGACTGGTATCACCGATCACGCGCAACCGTAAGTTATTTTTGTGTAGTTTTTTTACTTCACTAGACAGGACCGTGATAAACAGTTCCATCAAAAGACCCACTTCTTCCTCCGGACGACGCCAGTTTTCACTACTAAAAGCAAACAGCGTCATGGCTCTAATGCCTAGTTTTGAAGCAGCAGCCACGGTCTTACGAACGGCACTAACGCCTTTTTTATGACCAAATACGCGAGGTTTTCCTTTGGACTTAGCCCAACGGCCATTACCGTCCATAATGATGGCAATATGCTTAGGAAGGGAATCAGAGAAGGCTTGAGAATTTTGCATAGGGAGTTAATTGAGTTCCATCAGTTGGATAGACTAACATAAAAAAACGCTGAGCTGTGAGCACAGCGTTTTCCAACAGTGATGTGTGTGGGAGTATTAAACTTCCATCAACTCTTTTTCTTTTGCAGCAAGAACTTCATCGATCTTCTTAACTGCAACGTCAGTTAGCTTTTGAATTTCGTCTTGTGCTTTACGGTCTTCATCTTCAGAGATTTCTTTATCTTTTAGAAGCGCTTTAAGATCGTTGTTTGCGTCACGACGGATGTTACGAACAGCAACACGACCACCTTCAGCTTCACCACGAACGATCTTAACTAGGTCTTTACGACGCTCTTCCGTTAGCGGTGGAAGTGGAACGCGGATGATAGTGCCAGCTGACATAGGGTTTAGACCAAGGTCAGACGTCATGATCGCTTTTTCTACTTTCGGCGTCAGCTCTTTATCAAAAACCGTGATTGCAAGTGTACGCGCATCTTCAGCAATAACGTTTGCTACTTGGTTTAGAGGTGTTGCTGCACCGTAGTATTCTACAGAAATACCAGATAGTAGGCTTGGGTGTGCACGACCTGTACGAATTTTAGAAAGGTTGTTCTTAAGCGCTTCAACGCTTTTATCCATGCGCTCTTGCGCGTCTTTTTTGATTTCGTTAATCACAGTTTCACCTTAAAAATGTCATCTTTCCTGAAGAAAGCCTAAAACGGTTGAGCAAAGCAAGCACCACCCTAACGCTTTGGAGTGGCACCTTAAGCCAAGCTTATTCGTTGATGAGCGTGCCTTCTGCTTCGCCCATAACCACGCGACGTAGTGCGCCTGGCTTGTTCATATTAAATACGCGGATTGGCATTTTGTGGTCACGAGCTAGCGTAAACGCCGCCAAGTCCATAACTTTCAGCTCTTTATCCAGAACTTCTGCATAAGATAGCTTATCATACAGCTCTGCGTCTGGGTTTGCTACAGGGTCAGCAGTAAATACACCATCAACTTTCGTCGCTTTTAGTACGACATCCGCTTCAATTTCGATACCACGTAAACAAGCAGCAGAATCCGTTGTAAAGAACGGGTTACCAGTACCAGCAGAGAAGATGACAACTCGGCCTTGGCGAAGCTCACGGATCGCATCAGCCCAATTATAGTCGTCACATACGCCTTTTAGAGGGATTGCAGACATAACGCGCGCATTTACGTATGCACGGTGAAGAGCATCACGCATCGCTAGGCCATTCATTACTGTAGCAAGCATACCCATGTGGTCACCAACTACGCGGTTCATACCAGCTTCAGCTAGGCCTGCACCACGGAACAAGTTACCGCCACCGATAACTACACCAACCTGAACACCCAGTTCAACCAGTTCTTTAACTTCTTGTGCCATACGATCAAGGACCGCAGGATCAATACCAAAACCGTCTTCACCTTGAAGAGCTTCACCACTCAGTTTTAATAGAATACGTTGATACGCTGGTTTAGGGTTCGTAGTCATGGAGTTTACCTTCCAAAGAGAGTTGTTGATTAACAGTCATGAATAGACACAACTTCAGTTATGGCTATTCATCACGGCTAATCGTTCACTGCTCATAAAAAGACCGCAGCCTTGGCTACGGTCTAATCTTTATACAGTCTCTAAGGATTAACCTTTTTGAGCTGCTGCAACTTCTTCAGCGAAGCTCATTTCTTCTTTCTTCTCGATACCTTCACCTACTTCTAGGCGAACGAACGTAGAAACTGAAGCGCCTTTTTCTTTCAGCATTTCGCCTACAGTTTTCTTAGGCTCCATGATGAAAGCTTGACCTGTTAGAGAGATCTCGCCAGTGAATTTCTTCATTCGGCCAACAACCATCTTCTCAGCGATTTCAGCAGGCTTGCCTTCGTTCATTGCGATTTCAACTTGAACCGCTTTCTCTTTTTCTACTACGTCAGCTGGTACGTCTTCTGGGTTAACGAACTCTGGCTTAGAAGCAGCAACGTGCATTGCAACGTGCTTAAGAGTTTCTGCGTCGCCTTCACCAGCAACAACAACACCGATTTTCTCACCGTGACGGTAAGAAGCGATTGCAGTGCCTTGAACGTATTCTACGCGACGGATAGTGATGTTTTCACCGATTTTAGCTACTAGAGCTACACGTGCGTCTTCGAATTGTGCTTGTAGTTCTTCAACAGAAGCTTTTGAAGCTAGAGCTGCAGCTGCAACTTCTTCTGCGAATGCAGTGAAGTTACCGTCTTTAGCAACGAAGTCAGTTTGGCAGTTAACTTCAAGAAGAACAGCAACGCCGTTTTCTTCTTTGATGATGATTGCGCCTTCAGCTGCAACGTTACCAGCTTTCTTAGCTGCTTTCGCTGCGCCAGATTTACGCATGTTTTCAATTGCTAGTTCGATGTCAGCGTTTGCTTCTACAAGCGCTTTCTTACATTCCATCATGCCAGCGCCAGTACGCTCGCGAAGTTCTTTAACTAGAGCAGCAGTTACAGTTGCCATTCTGTCTTCCTCGTTTGATTCGAAATAAGGTAAAAAACAGGGGCCTAACATTGTCGGCCCCCATTGCTAACTATAACTTAGTTTATGCTACACAAAGGTTTCACATAGACCAAGTGTGACACAGAGCCGCTATTATTCAGCTTCTACGAAACCGTCTTTTTCAGCAACTGCAGCTACGTCTTTGTTACGACCTTCAGATACTGCTGAAGCAGCAGCGTTCAGGTATAGCTGTACAGCGCGGATCGCGTCGTCGTTACCTGGGATTACGTAGTCAACGCCGTCTGGGTTAGAGTTAGTATCTACCACAGCGTATACTGGAATACCTAGGTTGTTAGCTTCTTTAATTGCAATGTGTTCGTGATCAGCGTCGATTACGAATAGAGCGTCTGGTAGGCCGCCCATGTCTTTGATACCACCAAGAGATTTCTCTAGCTTCTCCATTTCGCGAGTACGCATTAGAGCTTCTTTCTTAGTTAGTTTGTCAAAAGTACCGTCTTGAGATTGAGTCTCTAGTTCTTTTAGACGCTTGATAGACTGACGAACTGTTTTGTAGTTTGTAAGCATACCGCCTAACCAGCGGTTGTTTACGTAAAACTGGTTGCTTGCGATTGCAGCTTCTTTAACAGCTTCAGATGCAGCGCGCTTAGTACCTACGAATAGAACCTTACCTTTCTTCTCGCCAACTTTAGCTAGTTCAGCTAGAGCGTCGTTGAACATTGGTACAGTTTTTTCTAGGTTGATGATATGAACTTTGTTACGAGCGCCAAAGATGAATGGCTTCATTTTTGGGTTCCAGTAACGAGTCTGGTGACCGAAGTGAACACCAGCTTTTAGCATATCGCGCATTGATACAGTTGCCATTTTAAAATCCTCTATGGGGTTAGGCCTCCACATTCCCCATAACTCCGACCAAGCTTCTGCTCAGCACCCCGGAATATGTGACGGAATGTGTGTGATTTAAAGATAAAAGGTTATTCGGATGAAGCTTGCTTCGCCGCTTAACTTTGCTAAACGAAGAGAACAGTCCTCTATTCCGGCGCGCTTTATACCATATTTTAGCTCACTGTGGCTAGTAAAAATTATTTCTTCACCGAGCCACTTTCTCCTATTTATAAGCAAAACTTTAAACATATGATCGAATTAAGAATGATGCATATTCCTATCTAACTTGGGTTAACGCCCCGATGTCTGATAGAATGCGGCCATTCGCACGTTTACGTGCTTAGGAATAAGTAGAGAAAGCCAATGTCAATCAAGATTAAAACTGCTGAAGAAATAGAACGCATGCGCATTGCGGGCAAGCTAGCCGCAGAGATTCTAGAAATGATCGAACCACACATCAAAGTTGGTGTGACGACAGAAGAGTTAAACAAAATCTGTCATGAGTACGCTCTAGAAAAAGGTGCATACTCTGCTCCGCTTGATTACCATGGTTTCCCTAAGTCGATCTGTACTTCAATCAACCATATCGTATGCCACGGTATTCCAGCGGAAAAAGACGAAATCGGTAGCAACGGCCAAATGAAGCCGGCGGTACTAAAAGATGGCGACATCTTAAACGTTGATATTACCGTAATCGTTCCAAATGATGAGAATGCAGATCTGAGCGTGCGTCCTCAGGGGTACCATGGTGACACTTCTAAGATGTTCCTAGTCGGTGATGTTTCGCCTGCAAACAAACGTCTGTGCATGGTAGCTCAAGAAGCACTGTACGTTGGTATGCGTACCGTAAAGCCAGGTTCAACAGTTGGTGACATCGGTACAGCTATCGAGAAGTACATCAAAGAGAACAACAAGAACAATCCTCGCAACAAGTTTTCTATTGTGAAAGACTTCTGTGGTCACGGTATCGGCGATGAGTTCCATGAAGAACCACAAGTGGTTCATTACAAGAACAAAGACCGCCGCGTATTAAAAGAAGGCATGTGCTTTACTATTGAGCCGATGATTAACGCAGGTAAATTTGGTTGCTCTGTTGATGCACAAGATGACTGGACTGTTTACACGGGCGACGGCAAGAACTCTGCGCAATGGGAACATACCATTGTTGTAACAAAAGAAGGTTGTGAAGTACTGACGCTTCGTAGCGACGATACGATTCCTCGCCTAATGAAAAACGCGTAAAGCTGACGACCACTCGTTGTTTACTATATCCCTGCTTCGGCGGGGATATTTTTTATCTGCCGCAAATTTGTTAGATTGTTATTAGATTAGCTTGCACGGATGGCAAATATGACACTTCAGTCCCCTCTTACCTTTTCCGATGAACAAATCAATATCGGTGAACTCAAACAAGAATTAGAGAAGTTTAGCTCTAATCAAAACCAAGAGTTTCTCAATCATCATCCGGTAACAAGCTTGGTTTTAGCCAGAGCTGAATATATGGATCTGCTTCTCAATCGTTTGTGGCAACATTTTGGTTTCAAGGATATTTACAACATTTCCCTGGTTGCCGTTGGTGGCTACGGACGCGGTGAGCTGCATCCACTCTCCGATATCGATATTTTGATTCTGTCGAACAATAAACTGCCAACCGCGTTAGAAGCAAAAATCAGCGAATTCATTACGCTGTTGTGGGATTTAAAACTCGAGGTCGGACACGCTGTTCGCACCGTTACTGAATGTGCTGAAATTGGTAAAGCCGATCTAACGGTCGCGACAAACCTGCAAGAAGCGCGACTGCTGTGTGGAAGCGAGGACACCTTTCAGGCACTGAAGAAAGTCGTGTTATCAGACTCCTTCTGGCCAAGTGAGACGTTTTACCGCGCTAAAATTCAAGAGCAGCGCGAACGCCATGCACGTTACCACGACACGACCTACAACTTAGAACCGGACATTAAATCAACCCCTGGCGGGCTACGCGATATTCATACATTAAGCTGGGTCGCTCGACGTCACTTTGGTGCGACTTCATTGTTGGAAATGAGCCGATACGGATTTTTAACTGACGCAGAATACCGAGAATTGGTTGAATGTCAGGACTTCCTTTGGCGAGTACGTTTCGCTCTGCATATGGAGCTTCGCCGCTATGACAACCGCTTGACCTTTGCTCATCAAGCACAAGTTGCGGAAAATCTAGGCTATGTCGGAGAAGGCAACCGAGGCGTAGAAATGATGATGAAAGAGTTCTACCGCACGCTTCGTCGTGTGGCAGAGCTCAATAAAATGCTACTCAAACTCTTTGACCAAGCAATCATTAATGGTGGGGCAACAGAAAGTGCCGAGATTCTCGATACAGACTTTCAACGTCGCGGTTCTTTAATTGAAGCGCGGAAACCCGCATTGTTCCAAGCTCGCCCAGAAACTATTCTGGATATGTTCTTACATATTGCTAACGACTCAACTATTGAAGGGGTGAGCCCACCAACGCTGCGTCAACTGCGCACCGCTCGGCGTCGGCTCAACAAGTTTTTGCACACCATTCCTGCTGCGCGTGAAAAGTTCATGGCGTTATGTCGTCACCCTAATGCTCTGCACAAAGCATTCAGCCTCATGCACCGATTAGGGGTTATGGCGGCCTATTTACCGCAATGGAGTCAGATTGTTGGTCAAATGCAGTTTGACTTATTCCACGCCTACACGGTTGATGAGCACAGTATTCGCTTACTTAAACACATCAACACTTTTAGTGACCCAGAAAATCATGCGAAGCACCCTATTTGCTGTGACGTCTACCCACGGATGCAAAAGAAAGAGCTGCTGATTATTGCCGCTATTTTCCATGATATCGGGAAAGGTCGTGGCGGCGATCACTCGATTATCGGTGAAGGAGAAGCGTACGACTTCTGTATTGAGCATGGCTTATCGAAGCCCGAAGCGAAACTTGTCGCTTGGTTGGTAAGGCATCATCTATTAATGTCCGTCACAGCACAGCGCCGAGACATTTATGATCCCGATGTCATTACCGAGTTTGCCAAAAAAGTCAGAGACGAAGAATCTCTCGATTATCTTGTATGCCTGACAGTTGCAGATATTTGTGCAACCAACCCAGAACTTTGGAATGCTTGGAAACGAACTTTACTTGCAGAGCTGTATTACTCCACACAACGTGCTTTACGCAGAGGGCTAGAGAACCCTGTCGATGTGCGTGAGAGAATTCGCCACAATCAACAGATGGCCTCCGCAATGCTGCGCAAAGAGGGGTTTGCCGCGCGCGAAATTGAAGTATTGTGGCAACGCTTCAAAGCTGACTACTTCCTTCGTCATACTCATACGCAAATCGCGTGGCACTGCGAACACTTACTTCGCATGGAAGATCCGACTAAGCCTTTGGTGTTGATCAGTAAAAAAGCCACTCGTGGCGGCACTGAGGTGTTTGTATATACGAAAGACCAGCCTGCTTTATTTGCGACGGTCGTGGCGGAGTTAGATAGGCGTAATTTTAATGTACACGACGCACAAATAATGACCAGCAAAGATGGGCACGTGATTGATACCTTTATGGTACTCGATCAACATGGCGAAGCGATCGATGAATCTCGTCACGCCGCGGTGATTAAACACCTCACTCATGTACTGGAGGCAGGCCGACCAACCAAGATTAAAACGCGCCGTACTCCGAACAAACTTCAGCACTTTAACGTGAAAACCAAAGTCGACTTCTTACCAACCAAAGGTAAAAAACACACTTTAATGGAGTTTGTCGCGCTAGACACACCAGGGCTGTTGGCCAAAGTAGGCCGTACGTTTGCTGATTTAAATATCAACCTTCACGGTGCCAAAATCACCACCATTGGTGAGCGAGCAGAAGACTTGTTTATTTTAACCAGTGATGCAGGAGGAAGATTAAGTGAAGAACAGCAAGATGAGCTAAGAGAGAGATTGATCGAAAAGTTATCTGATGAGGTCGCAGCTTAGATCAAACCTGCCAATCTTTTCGGTTCAGGGCGAGAGCGATCTTGCCCACAAGTTAAGCATTTTGGCTAAATATCAGCTATCTAGCTCATACATAGGCTGCTACAGTTATATCAATATCAATTCGATGTAATAGAGGTAGCCTATGTATCCCCACCTCACTGGTTTGGGTATTCACGACCCTAAGCAGATTGAACGTTATTCCCTACGCCAAGAAGCACACAAAGACGTACTCAAGATCTATTTCCACAAGCAAAAAGGCGAACTGTTCGCTAAAAGCGTTAAATTCAAATACCCACGCCAAATCAAAAATGTTCTTGTTGATAGTGGCAGTCACAAATATAAAGAAGTAACGGAAATCAACCGTAACCTCACATTAGTCATTGATGAACTGAATAAAATTACTAAGCCAACGAAACAACCTGAGGTTGATGTAAAAGAGAAAATTCTTTCAGACCTTCGTCATTTAGAAAAAGTCGTTTCGAGTAAGATCGCAGAGATCGAAGCGGATCTTGAAAAACTAAAGTAAAACGTTAAGTCTTAAATATTAAAAAGGGTTAGCATTGATGCTAACCCTTTTTATTTGTACTCAATCATTATCTAGATCTAACTGCGCCGATTATCGGTTAATCATCGATTCATCCCACTCAAATCGAGTAAACAATTGCTGCCAAGTTTCATCAAGATTGGCCGTCATAACAATCTCTTGATCGGTAAATGGATGGATGAACCGTAACTCTGAAGCATGCAGTAGCAAACGATGAGAATCAAACTCTGTGCGATACAGCTTGTTGTGCTTTCCATCCCCGTGCGTTGTATCACCCACGATCGGATGGCGTAGATGTGCCATATGACGACGAAGTTGGTGCTTACGCCCCGTTTTAGGTTTCATCTCAACTAAGCAATAACGCGTTGTAGGAAATTTACCCGTCGAATAGGGAACTTCCACTTTAGCCAACGGCTTATATTCCGTCACCGCTTCTTGCGCTTCTTTTTCTTGTGAAGCGAACTTATCAGCAATCTTGTCCAACTCGACTTTGAGCGCGTAATCCAAGACGCCCTCTTCCTCAATCCAACCGCGTACTATTGCGTGGTATGTCTTTTCCATTTTATGTTCAGCAAACATCGGCATGACTTGTGATGCGACTTCACTCGACAACGCAAACACAAGCACACCAGATGTTGGACGATCCAGACGATGCAATGGGAACACATGCTGACCAATTTGGTCGCGCAAAGTTTGCATGACAAATTGAGTTTCGTGTTTATCTAACCAACTGCGATGCACTAACATGCCGGCAGGCTTGTTGACCGCTACAAAATATTCATCCTGATAAACGATCTCCAGCTCAACTGGTTCTGAAGATCGCGCTATTTCTTGTTCTAGCATTCGTTTACTTACACAGTTCGTCAATGGTTCGGATTGTAACAAGCAGCTCGGCGAACTGCGGTTCCTGCTTCCACGCTTCTGAAAAATAGGGCTCGAGAGAAAACCCTCTTGGCAGTGGTTGGTTATTTTTCACTAGTGCGTGCATTCTGGCTATAAAAATCCACTGCAACCATTCATGAGGATGCAACGTATCAATCGCAAATGGCTCCGCACTCTGTAAGGCTTGCTCTGAAGGCATAGTGTATTGCCACAATTTATGCTCTCTAAGCTGCGTTTCAAGTTGGTGAAGTAAGTCGACCAATTGAGTATTTGTTACCATTAATTCTATCTCGAACCTTGAATTAGCCGAGAATGATACCATTTCTTGTGAAAAGAACGTTAGGACGTCGTATTTAATGGAAAACATTCAAACCCTCACTCAACTGTTGAACAACAGCCACTGTGATTATCAAATCTTCGATCTTGGTCGCCGTATCAAAACCATCGCTAAAAAAGAGTTTACCGATGTAGAAAAAGGTCAAGCACCTTACCCATTTCCAATGCAGCGTAAAGCACACCTTGCCATCGCTTATTGGAATGAACAAAAGCAACCTTGGATTTGGTTTCTAAAGTTTGAATTGGACGAGCGTGGTTTGTTAAAGCAAGCGGATATCGGCAATTTCATTAAATACGTTGTAGAGGCTATGGGAACACGCCTCAATGATGATATCACTGAAGAGCAACAACAAAAGCTGTCTAACAACCCATATACGTTCAAACCTTCCGAAGATAAAATGGCCGTGTTTCATAGCCAGGTCCGCGCAAACCTCAATCTTCCTACCAGCCAATATTACGAGCATACCCAGCATTACTTCTCTGGAGGTTTAGGCTGGGATAATTGGCAAACTGTAGGTCTGCAAGGTATCACAGACATAGCCGCTCGCCTGGACAAAGAGCAAAACGGAGTAATGATACGCAAAGCGTTGAACCACCTACCAAATGAGCCACTTTATGCACTATTAGGTGCGCTTGAGCATGTAGAGCTTCAAGAGCGTTTAGCAGAACGTATCGCGGAAAAGGCACAGCAAGAAATCGCAAGTAGCGAACCTGATCTCTTCCTACTTTCAGCACTTATCCGAGCCCTTGCTGGTGCACCAACAGAAGTCGCCTCTCCAGTATTAGATGCGATATTGCATAGCCCTCGTTTAAGCCATCAGGAGGTATTGATTGGTGTGGCGGGTCGCGCTTGGCACTTACTCGCCAATGAAGAGGTAGCAGAACAGTTTTTGCTGCGTTTAGCTCAAACCGGTAATCAAGCCCTATTTAATCAGTTATTTGCCGATTTAGTGATGCTGCCAGAGTTAAGAATGGTGTTATTGCCTTTGCTGCATTCAAACCCATCAGAGGAACTAGCAAATGCGCTAGTAAGCTTACAACAAACAACAAAAAGCTAAGAAAGGTTCAGGAATGATTGGTGATCTTTTAGCAATTTTAGGGCTCTGCTTTTTCTGTTACCTGTTTTGGCAACAGCGTCGCCAAGCCGAACTCGCAAAAGCGGCCATCACGCGTAAATGTGAGCAATTGGATCTCCAATTAATCAGCATCGCCTTTGGTGCCCATAAACTAAAAACGCCAGACGGAGTCTGGCGTTGGCATACGGTGTATCAATTTGAGTTTTCATCTCTTGGTGACGATTGCTACCAAGGAGAGTTAACCATGGTCGGTTTCAGGCCGCAGAACTTTCACCTACCACCGCATCGCTTGTAAATTCCATTTCAAAGTAAGGACCATATATATCCTTACTTTCTTTTGTTTTAACAAATCCCAGCTTTTTCAGTACCGCCATAGAAGCTTGATGATTGCTATTCACGTTAGCTTTCACCTTATTCAAGCCCAACTCACGGCACGCTTTGGGGAAAAATGCTTTTAGTGCTTCTGTTGCTAACCCTTTACCCCAATATGATTTATCAAAAATAAACCCTAATTCAGGTTCGGAATCGAGATTAGCAATAAACACGTGCCCCATATAGTCACGACTGGTGCTCTCTAGCACTGCCATACTATAAATGTTCTCATCATCCAGTATTTTCTCAAACATCTGTTTGGCAGACGCAACTGTATACGGACCATTCAATTCAGCACGGTTTTTCGCACAGCAATTCAGCATGACGAATTCTAGTTGCAACGACTCATTGTAGGGTAGAAGAAGCATTCTTCTGGTTACTATGGCCACATCTGTTCCTTGATTACAACAAACTTAATCTATCCGCAGATCACAAACTCGATGAGCTGAACATGCTCAATGATTGCGGGCATAACACCTTGTAGAGAAGCCGAAAGTTAAACCAACTGGTTGGAAAGGATATTGATCTGAGTTGTTTTTTATTAAGTGTTATTAGGAATTTATATATTTTGTGATATTGATATCCCCAAGCAACATCGAGATGCTTAATTCAATGAGAACACTGGATATCGTTTTTATATAAGAAAGACCCCGACACATAAGTATCGGGGTCATGGTCTTACTCGCAGCAGTCCGGCTACTAAAAGTGCTCCATGCATCATCCATAATAGTGGCTGATTCCGTCAGCTTATTCCTTACGTCGCCGTCCTAGCGGTGTCCTTATCATCCTGACTGCTAACATTCCTCGTTAGCACACGTCACTTGTTCCTTGAGCGGTGTCCCTTGCATCTTCCTGATGCTGTCCATAACCTCAATCCTAGAGGGGTCCATTGTCTATCCTTAGTCATCAACATCCTATTGATGATCGTATCCTTACAATGTCCTACGCTCCATGCTTGATTAATCATCCTGACCAACCAAATCGTCTTCCTGACGATAACCAAATCCTTGGTGCTTTCCTGTTCCATGTCTGCTTCCTGCTGACAACTCTCAATTTACGCCTTTTCCAAAAATAGACAATCTATCCAAGATAAATATTTGGCTCTCACATTGGTTAACAAGTTGTTAAATCATTATTTATCATAAACTTAAGCTCTTTATCTTCTCTTTTCCCGCTTACGAAATCGTTTTCTCTCACAACCTATGTAAGAGATCTCTCACACTACACTCTCCAAAATGCCATTCGCCAAATTAGCGCACTCAACGTATGATGATAGATATATCGTTGTTAAGGATTAAAAATGTTAACTCAAGACGTTACTAAAGAATTAGAAGCGGTAATGGAACAACTGCAACAACAAGGAAAAGAACCAACCGTAGCGTTAGTGAAAGCACGCTTGAAAACGCCCGTCCCAATGCCTGCATTAATCACCGCAATAAAAAGTTGGAAAAGTGCTCAGCGTGTTCCCAAGGTTGAAGTCGCAGCACAAGCGCACACCGATAATGATCGTCTTGCAGCGCTAGAAAGCACGGTGAAAAAATTAGTGGCTCGTATTGAAGAGCTAGAAGCCAAGCTAAATGAGAAATCATCATGAAGTTATGGGTAGATGCAGACGCGTGTCCAAAAGTTATTCGCGAAACCATTGTGCGTGCCGCCGAGCGTACGGGGATTGAATGTACGTTTGTCGCTAACCACGTTGTCCCTGTGCCGAAAAGAGACAACATCCATTCGCTACAAGTCCCTGCGGGATTTGACATCGCAGACAACGAAATCGTCAAGCGTGTAGAAGCCAACGATTTGGTGATCACGTCAGATATTCCGCTTGCAGATGAGGTTATCTCTAAAGGCGCTCAAGCCCTCAGTTCTCGTGGCGAGCTCTATACAAAAGACACCATCAAAGCTCGCCTAAATATCCGCGACTTTATGGAAACCATGCGTTCAAGCGGAATTCAGACAGGTGGGCCCGCCGCGCTTTCTCAAACCGATCGACGCGAATTTGCAAACCATTTGGATCGTATTTTGGCGAAATTTAAGAAGTAACCCTCACTCTATTCAAATTGAGCCAGCAAATAAAAGCCTGGCTCATTCCTGAAAATTCATTCTCAGCATTGCACCCAAAGCGTGCTCTTACTCCCATTTGTTTTGTTCTGTTTATTTTTCATCTCGCTCACCATAGCTTCAATATGCAACGTGGTTTATTTTGAACGACGTTTTTAATAAGTGTATAGAGAATAATGGGCTTTAACATCGTTTCCAGTGGAAGCTACCTGCCAACGAATCAATGGTCTGATCGAGAGATGGATCACTTCCTAAAATTAGCGCCAGGGACCTGCCGAAATAAATTCGACGTTGAATATCGTCATGTAGCCAATACAAAAGAGACCGCTATTTACATGGCGGTGCAGGCAATAGAGCAGTGTTTAGGAAACACACATACCTTAAGCTCCGTTGATCTCCTTATCTACGCTAGCGGTACACACCACCAGTCTCTACCCTACGACGCTTCAGCGGTTCTCGCCGCGTTAGACGCTCCAACATGGCTAGAAAGCTTTGATTTGAACAGCACCTGTTTATCCTTTCTCTCTGCGCTTGATCTTGCTCAGAGTCTATTCTTAGCAAAACGGTACCGTCGGATTCTTATTGTCACCAGCGAACTCGCCACTGGCATCACACTGAATCGAAATTTTACGCTCAAACCAGAAGTTGCAACCTTATTCGCGGACGGTGCCGCCGCATTTTTGCTCGAAGAACACAACGATGATGGATTGCTCACCAGTCACTTTGAAACGCATCATACCGGGTATTCATTTTGTCAAATTAAGGGCGGAGGTAGTCATATCAATCCGCATACCTCCGAGCATCAAGCCTATTTAAAAAGTTGCCAGTTTGAGATGGAGGGCAAAGCACTCTTTAAACATGTGCGTAAAGCCTTACCAGCGTTTCTAAAAAAAGGGTTTGACGCCTCTCCGGTAACACTCGGCGATATTGATTATTTTCTTCCTCATCAAGCCAGCGCGCATGGATTAAAAAAACTGTCTTCACTCACCGGGCTACCAACAGAGAAAACCGTTAATCACTTTTCGACTTTGGGAAACCAAGTCGCCGCCTCACTCCCAATTAACTTACACTGGCTGCGTAATCAGCCAGAAACCGCAGGAAAACATGTGTTATTAGCTGGCACCGCCGCAGGGTTGTCGCTAGGGATGGGAGTGCTAAAACTATGAAGATATTGGTCACTGGTGGCAGCGGGATGTTGGGTAGCGCAATTCTGAGAATGTTTCACCAGCAGCATGAACTGCATTTTATAGCACGAAATACAGTCATCGCTAAACAACTCGCCGAGCAATTCGATGTTATCCCCCATATAGTCGATTTAAGAGACCACTCAGCAGTTCATGCGGTATGCCAAGGTATGGATGCAGTCATCCATTGTGCCGCTCTCTCAAGCCCATGGGGAAAGTGGCAGGCGTTTTATCAAGCCAATGTAGATGCCACCAAAAACCTCGTCAATGCGGCTAATACGCATCAAATCTCGCGTTTTATCCATATTTCGTCCACCAGCGTCTACTTTGACCATCAAGACCGTTGGAATATTCGAGAAACCGACGCCATAGCTTCATACTGGTGTAATGATTACGCACACACAAAATACCTATCGGAAATTGAAGCCGTAAAAGGCCAAAGCAAAGCGATCATTTTAAGACCGCGTGGCATTTTTGGACCCAATGATCGCGCGATTATCCCAAGAGTGCTTAAGGCGATAAAAAACAACACTCTGCTTCTGCCATCGGGTAGAAATCCTGTGGTTGATCTGACCTATGTAGACAACGTTGCCCATGCAGCGATGCTCGCTTGCACTCAGGCAGGCCAACTTCAGCATGGTGATGTGTTCAACATTTCCAACAACGAACCAATGCCAATTGAGACTGTTCTGCAAGCTTTATGTGAGGGGTTAAACCTAAAAGTAACGTTACAATCATTACCATACGGTGTGGTATCACCATTATTAAAGCTCAGTGAGCAAATACGAAGGCACTTACCACATCAGCCAGAACCAAGGCTCACCTCATACAGCGCAGGATTGTTTAACTATCATCAAACTCTGGATATCAGCAAGGCGAAACAAACACTGAATTACCAACCGCTTTTTTCAATTCAAGAAGGAATACAGCAGTATGCAAACTGGTCTAAAAATAAAAATCTTTGAGGCTGGACACTGCGTACACCCAGGCTTTGTTGTCAAACCAGGTTCTGGTATCAAGCCTAGAGCATTTCCGGCAGCCGTTGCGTTAATTCAGCACCCAACGCAAGGCAACATCCTGTTCGACACGGGATATCACGAGCATTTTTTTAGCGCGACTCGTCCCTTCCCTGAACGTTTTTATGCTTGGACAACACCTTGTCGCTATAAAAAAGAACACGGAATTGTTGCGCAGTTAGCAAAAGAAAGTCTCAAACCTCATGATATTGAACACTTAGTGCTCTCCCACTTCCATGCTGATCACATTGCTGCCGTGTCTGAGTTTTCCCACTCTCAATTGCATTGCCAACAAAAAGGGGTAGATGCAATTACTAAAAGTGGTCGAATTGGAGGCGTAAGAAAAGGATACCTAAAAGCTCTACTTCCTCCACAGCTTGAACCTAACTTATTCATTCATAGTGATTTTTCTGTACCAATCAGCCAAATTCTTCCTCAGTGCCAAGGTGTTAATTTGCTCTGTAAAGACATGTTCGACGACGGATTCATTTATATGGTTAGCTTGCCAGGCCATGCAGCTGGCCAAGTGGGCTTGCTGGTTAAAAGAGACCAAGGTTGGCTATTCTTACTCGCCGATGCATGCTGGTTAATCGAGAGCTTGAGTGAAAATATTGATCAGCATTGGCTGGCGAACATGCTTTGCGATGACACAAATGCCTATAAAAACACCCTCTCCGAATTGAGAAGTTGCTACCAACAAACCCACCACTTTGTTCGCTTCGTGCCTTCACATTGTCAGGAAACTATCCGGCAGCTAATCAAAGAAGGGTGGATGAAGTGATAACGCTTATCTCAGAATTCTGGCGAACCCGCTACCGCCCTTTCGGCTCAAGAGAACAAGTCGAAACATGGCAGCAACGACATTTAACGCAACACCTAGATTGGGTATGCTGTCATTCACCGTATTACCGCTCACTTCAAGGTGCAGCACTTAGTGATTTCCCTATCATGAATAAGCAAACCATGATGGAGAGCCTCTCGGAGTTGAATACGAAAGGCCTAGATGCTGAACAGCTAATGCAACAAGCACTCGAAGCAGAACAGTCACGCAACTTCGCCGCTTCGAAAGTTGGCGATGTTACTGTTGGGCTTTCTTCGGGCACATCAGGCATGCGCGGGTTGTTTCTTGCTGACAAACAGGAAACGCAACTGTGGGCTGGCAATATATTGGCTCGCCTGTTGCCCAACCTATGGCAAAAGCACCGAATTGCGCTAGCCTTGCGCGCCAACAGCCCACTGTATAAATCCGTCGCGAAAGGGCCTGTAACATTTTTTTATGCCGATTTAACCAAACCTTACCAAGAATGGATAAAAGAGCTAGATAAGTTCCAACCCACGCTTTTGGTTGGTAGTGCGCAAGCTCTTCAGCTCTGCGCCCAGTTCAGCGGTCAATTTGGTCAACCCGCAATTCAACCACAGCGGATCATTTCTGGTGCAGAAGTCCTAACCGAGAGTGACCGTCACTTTATTTCTCAACGGTTCGACAGCGAACTCCATGAAGTCTATCAATGTACTGAAGGTTTTCTTGCATGTACGGATCAGCATGGACAAATGCGCTGGAATCAAGATGTTATTTACATCGAAAAACATTGGCTGAATACCGAACGTACTCATTACAGCCCAATCATTACGGATTTTCGTCGTAAAACTCAGCCAATTATTCGTTATCAGCTCGACGATATTATTGAGAATAAACAGGATAATGGCGTATTTGAACCTCTTGGCGCAATTGCCGGACGATGTGGTGATCGCCTCACGCTAAACGCAAACCACGTCCCAGTGACGGTGTTACCAGATCTCATCTACCGCGCTATAACACTATCCGCCCAAAGTCGCGTGGATTACCGAATCACCCAAACAGGGTCACAAGCCATTCAAATTGAAGCGGATGTTCACCACCATCGGGTTATACATCAAGCCTTGATAAAGTTGTTTGACCAATTGCGGCTTGATCCTGTCAGATTTAGTTACCGCCCTGCGCCTATTTGGACGCCAATGAATAAACAACGACGTGTGGTGAACATATGCGGGTCTTAATCACCGGAGCCCGATCACCAGTTGCACTAGAGTGGGCAACCATGTGTATGCATCATGGACATGAAGTAATTCTCACCGATTCGCTAAAAAAACCTCTAGGATCGTTTTTGCGAGGCATCGAGTCTTATATCCCCACCGCTTCACCTCGATTTGCGTTTCCCACCTATCAACAGCAGATCCTAAAAATCATTACTCAGATGCGTATTGATATAGTGATACCCACTTGTGAAGAAGTGTATTACTTGGCTCATGTTGCCAAACAATGCCCAGAAGTAGATTTTTTTCTGCCCAATGTGGGACTACTCAATGCCCTGCACAACAAGTTGACCGTCTTTGAACAGCTTCAAAGTTTGCCAGAAATCACACTTCCAAAAACTCGTTTGGTCGCTGATAAAAGTGAGATTGAAATTAATAAGAGAACCGTTCTAAAGCCCGTTTACTCTCGGTTTGGCGGGCAAGTCATAAGAGATGTGACAACTCAGTCTATTTCTGCCGCCACGATATCGCCCCTTTACCCTTGGGTTCAGCAACAAAAAATCCATGGGACTCCGGTGTGTAACTATGCCATTTTTGAACATGGTGACCTTAAAGCACACCAAGCTTATGTGCCGAAATACTGTGTAAACGGCTCGGCCGCCAGTGCTTTTCAGCCGATCTCGTGCGAACGACTAGATACATTTATCGCAGCTTTTGGTAAACGTCATACTTATCATGGGCAAGTGTCGTTTGACTTCATCAAATCACAAGATGAACTCTACGTGATTGAATGTAACCCAAGAGCCACCAGTGGTTTGCACCTACTCTCGTCTCGATGCAACCAACTGCTTCCTAATATGGAGTTTACCAGTCCTTCCGAGCAGCGATTGCATCATTTAGGTCCAATAACACTCATCGCTGAAGGCGGGTTATCCCTGTTCAAGGCTCGAACTTGGCTAGATTGGTGGTCTGGAGTGAATGTGATGCAACAGCATAACTTACCGGTCGGGAGCCAAATCCGGAGTATGTTTGAATTACTCCGGTTAGCTAGGCAGAACAAGACGAAGTGGAGCGACGCTTCTACCGTTGATATTGAGTGGAATGGAGAGGCATTGAACTCATGACACTTTCCTCTCAAGAATGGCATCAAACCTTTATCACTCTCATGCAGTCAAATCCTATTGATGAATGCACAGCAAGCTTTGGTTGCTACTATATCGATGACGTTGCCATTCCTTACTCCGTAACACCAAAAATACCAAACAACTGTTATGCAGTCTCCCCTATGACACTGCTTAGTGGCTACGCCGAAGAAGAGCTTCACAAAGTCAAAAATGTGGCTGTTCGATGGGTATGTAAGTTACTTATTAATATGACTAAACCAATCTTATCACTGGCTGGATTGGATCAAGTCCAAACGCTCAACAATCAGTGCTTGTCCACCAATATGTATAGCGAACAATGGGCAGCCTTAAATCTCGATGAACTGCGTCGCGTCGCACTCGATCAATACCCCACCTTTCCCTTGGTGCTTCGCTCCCTCAACCAGCGTCAGCATTTACACTTAATTCAGCGATTGAAGCAGCCAAAATGGCAAAGCTTGGTAACACGACAAGTGTATTTACTTGATGATTGGCAAGCGTTCAGCTTCAACCGAGATTTAACGAAAGACTTCAAACTGCTTAATGATAAAGATTGGCAGTTTAGGCCACTGACCACTGATGAAGAGTTTCAGCGTGCCAAAGAGTTATATGACATGCTTTACCTTGATAAATACAGCCTCAATAACATACAGTTTTCAACCCAATATTTAAAACAGGCGAGCCAGAACAAATTAGTACAGTTAGTGGGACTGTTTTATCAAGAAGAGATGCTGGCTACGTTAGGCATTGTAGAAATTGATAATGATATGACTTGCCCAATTTTTGGCTACGATACCAATAAGCCACAACGCCTCGCATTGTATCGTCGAATATCGGCCTATACCATCCGCCACGCAATGATATTCCAGCGTCGCTTTAATATGAGCTCAGGTGCTCCGGCTTTTAAACGCAACAGAAAAGCCCGGCCAGAAATTGAATTTAGCTATGTTTATATTGCGCACTTACCTTGGTACAAACGCATAATTTGGAAAAGCTTATGCTGGCTCACTCAGCACTTTTATCGCCCTTTGTTGATGCGTTTTCAGCTATAAACCGACATCTATAATCAGGTAAGCCTGCGTACACAGTCTCAATCGATAAAAAAGCCTGCGACGTTCGCAGGCTTTTTATAATGGAGCTGTGTGAGGTAACCGTTTTCTACGGTGTGTAGTATGTTGCTGCGCCAGGGCCTACTGGTAAACCAAATACGAATACCCATAGGTAGAACAGCACACTCCAACCTACAATGAAGCAGATTGAGTAAGGTAGCATGGTCGCGATCAGCGTACCGATACCTAAGTTCTTCATGTAACGAGTCGCTACGGCAAGAATCAAACCAAAGTAGCTCATCATTGGAGTAATGATGTTTGTCGTCGAGTCACCAATTCGGTAAGCAGCCTGAATCGTTTCCGGTGCATAACCAACAAGCATCAACATAGGAACAAAAATCGGAGCCGTTACTGCCCACTGTGCCGATGCCGAACCAATCATTAGGTTGATAAATCCACACATCAGGATGAAGGCAAAGAACAACATTGGGCCAGTTAAGCCAATTTCTTGCAGGAAGCTAGCGCCAGCAACCGCGAATACCTGACCGAAGTTAGTCCATTTAAAGAAAGCAACGAACTGAGCCGCAAAGAAAACTAATACAATGTACATGCCCATAGAAGACATAGATTTCGCCATTGCATCAATTACATCGCGATCCGTCTTCATCGTGCCAACAACTTTACCAAACACAAAGCCTGGAATAGCAAAGAACACAAAGATGAATGCCACGATACTTTTCAGGAATGGTGAACCTGCAATTGTACCTGCATCAGAACGTAGAATGCCGTCTTCTGGAACAACCGTCCAAGCAAGCAGCGCTGAAACAACCAGTACAGCAACACCTGCTAGTTTTAGGCCTTTCTTCTCAATGTCTGTTAAGCCACCCATTTTGTCGTTCGACAAATCTTCTGAGGCTTCTTCTTCACTGTATTTGCCAAGCTTTGGCTCAACAATTTTTTCAGTAACAAACGCACCTGTGATTGCAATGAAGAATGTCGACACAAACATGAAGTACCAGTTAACTTCTGGACCAACAGTGTAAGTTGGGTCGATCATTTGCGCCGCCGTTTCAGTAATGCCTGACAACAGCGGGTCAACCGTACCAATAAGTAGGTTTGCTGAGTAACCACCAGATACACCAGCGAACGCCGCAGCAAGACCGGCAAGTGGGTGACGACCTAAAGAATGGAACAGCATTGCAGCCAGTGGAATAAGTACCACATAGCCAAGCTCTGATGCCGTATTTGAAATGATACCCGCGAAAACGACCGTCACTGTTACCATGCGTTGAGATGCACCCATGACTAAGCCACGCATTGCTGCAGATAGCAAGCCTGAGTATTCAGCAATAGCAACACCCAACATCGCAACCAATACCGTACCCAAAGGTGCAAAGCCGACAAAGTTTTTCACTAGATTGGTAACGATTAGCTCAAGGCCATCAGCGTTAAGCAAGCTAACGACATGAATCATGCCATCCGCGGCACGACCTTTTGCACCCTCAGGACGAGGGTCAACTACGGAAACTTCGAAGTATCCTGCAATACCCGACATCACCAGAATGGCTAAACAGAAAATGGCAAATAGTGTGATCGGGTGGGGTAATAAGTTCCCCAAATATTCGACAGTATCCAAAAAGCGCGTAAACAGCGGCTTCTTAGGCGAGTTTTGTTTAATTGAATCAGATGAACTCATCTGTTCCCTCCTTGTTTTTATTCCTATGCAAATGTGACAAAAATGTCAAAAAGCGTGCGAAGGGTACTTGAGTAGAAGGTCAAATAAAAGCCCTAAATGTTACAAACTGTGACGAACAGAGGCATTTATAACCAACATTGAATAAAAATGTAGATATTTCATCCATGTAAGATAATTAACTCAATATTATCAATTAAACAAAACCATAAGTTAGATATATGCAGGTTGATTACTTTTGCACAGCTTTGAATCTCGGGTTCGTTTTACAAATGACATAAAGACGCCCTCTCCGTTTTACAATCTGGCAATCCGGATGACGACTTTTTGCACTTTTTAATGATTTTACTACCTTCATGATTTATTCCTTTTCGCTCTTAAATTGACCAAAACGACGGTTGAAGTTCGCAATGCGACCTTCGGTTTGTACAACGCGCTGTTTACCGGTGTAGTACGGGTGAGAAGCTGACGACACATCTAACGTAAAGTAAGGGTAAGTTTTGCCATCTTTCCATTCTATGGTTCTCTCCGTTTTCAACGTAGAACCAACGACAAAGTACTTATCTACACTGGTGTCGTGGAACACCACAGGACGATATTCAGGGTGGATTCCTGGTTTCATAATACTTTTCCTTTTAATTGAATTGTTATGTTATAACATTTTAATTAATAATCATTATCAACAAGAAAAGCAAGAGAAATTTGTGATACTTTTCATCTCAATGAATTCTTAAAGATGTCCACCATGTATTCCATCGAACCCATCGGCGTCATTGAGACACCGTACAAAGAAAAGTTTGCAGTTCCGCGCCAACCACGCTTAGTACCAGAGGCTAAAGCACGCGTAAAACTGTTAGGTGCAGCAAATAGCCCTGAAGCAGTGCGTGGGCTAGAACAGTTCTCTCACGTTTGGTTGTTGTTTCTATTTGATCAGAATCTGGAAGCTGGTTGGAAACCAACTGTACGTCCGCCACGATTAGGCGGCAATGAACGAATTGGTGTCTTTGCCTCGCGCTCGACTTTCCGTCCAAACGGAATCGGAATGTCAGCCGTTGAAGTGAAAGGAGTCACTAAGCAAGGCGATCAAATCTATCTTGATTTAGGCAGTGTAGATCTCGTGGATGGGACACCGATTGTGGATATTAAGCCTTATATTCCCTATTCGGATTCTATTTCGGAAGCACAAGGCGGATACGCAGACCAAGAACCAGAAAAGTCACAAGTCACCTTTTCTGCTCAAGCATTAGCAACGATAGAAAATCGACCCGATACTGACTATGTAAGATCAGTCATTGAACAAGTTCTGGCACAAGATCCTCGCCCTGCATATAAGAAAAACAAGCCGGACGACAAAGAATATGCGGTAAATTTGTTCGACTTGAACGTAAAGTTCACAGCAACAAGCAACTTAATAACGGTTACCGCTATTGAAAGCTTTTGACAAACGCAATTGGCTGATATTATAGACGGCTAACAAATTTCCCTTTAGGGAACTCCCATACTCCTGCTTATTCAAGCTTGAGTATCTAACTTAAATAAACGGATAAATTTAATGCGTACCAGTAATTATCTTCTTTCTACTCTGAAGGAGACTCCAAACGACGCAGAAGTAGTGAGCCACCAGCTCATGCTACGTGCAGGTATGATCCGTAAGCTGGCTTCAGGTTTATACACCTGGCTACCTACTGGTCTACGTGTACTGCGTAAAGTCGAAAACATCGTTCGTCAAGAAATCGACAATGCAGGCGCAGTCGAAACTTTGATGCCCGTTGTTCAGCCGTTTGAACTATGGGAAGAGACAGGCCGCAGCGAAAAGATGGGCCCTGAGCTACTTCGCTTTACTGACCGTCATGTTCGTCCGTTTGTACTTAGCCCAACCGCTGAAGAAGTGATCACTAGCCTTGTTCGCAATGAAGTGAGCTCTTACAAACAGCTTCCGCTAAACCTGTACCAAATCCAAACTAAATTTCGTGACGAACGACGCCCACGTTTTGGCGTAATGCGTTCACGTGAATTCTCAATGATGGATGCGTACAGCTTTGACATTGATAAAGACGGCCTACAAAAGTCATACGACGCAATGCACGATGCTTACTGTAAAGCATTCGATCGCATGGGTCTGGATTACCGTCCTGTACTTGCAGATAGCGGTGCTATCGGTGGTAGCGGCTCTCAAGAGTTCCACGTACTGGCTGAAAGCGGCGAGGATATCATCGCATTCTCTAGCGAGTCAGATTACGCGGCAAACATTGAAAAAGCAGAAGCACTAGCTCCAGCCTCTGAGGCTGCGGCACCAACACAAGAAATGACGTTGGTTGATACGCCAAACGCGAAAACAATCGCTGAATTGGTTGAGCAGTTCGAACTACCAATTGAAAAAACAGTGAAAACACTGTTTGTGAAAGCATCTGACGAAGTTGATGCGCCAATCATCGCGCTTATTATTCGTGGTGATCATGAACTGAACGAAGTGAAAGCAGAAAACCTTCCTCAGATTGCAGCTCCACTGGAAATGGCATCTGAAGAAGAAATTCGTGAGCTTATCGGTGCAGGCCCTGGTTCACTTGGCCCTGTTGGCCTTAAACTGCCGTTCATTGTTGACCGCAGCGTTGCGGTAATGAGCGACTTCGGTGCGGGCGCGAACATCGATGGCAAACACTACTTCGGTATTAACTGGGGTCGTGATGTAGAGCTTGGTCAAGTTGAAGACCTACGTAACGTTGTGGAAGGTGACCCAAGCCCATGTGGCAAGGGCATTATCCAGCTTAAGCGTGGTATCGAAGTTGGCCATATCTTCCAACTAGGTAACGCTTACTCCGCAGCGATGAACTGTGGTGTACTGGGTCCTGATGGTAAGAACGTCATCCTAGAAATGGGTTGTTACGGTATCGGTATCACTCGCGTAGTAGCGGCTGCTATTGAACAAAACCACGACAAATACGGCATCATCTGGCCAGATGCAATCGCACCATTCCAGGTAGCGATCGTTCCAATGAACATGCACAAGTCAGAAGAAGTGAAAGAAGCCGCTGAGAAATTGTACGCTGAGCTAACAGCAATGGGCATCGAAGTGCTATTTGACGACCGTAAAGAACGCCCAGGCGTAATGTTCTCTGACATGGAGCTTATTGGTGTACCGCATACCATTATTATCGGTGACCGCTCAATGAAAGAAGGCAACTTCGAATACAAGAACCGTGCTACTGGTGAGAAAACAGCAGTCGCAATGACTGACATTGTTGAGCACGTAAAAGCTCAACTAAAGTAAGCACTCGACGAGTTCGCATTTGAAGTAGTTTCAAATAGTTAAAAAGGGTTGGCTTCGGTCAGCCCTTTTTTATTACAGCTCAACATCCTCCCTCCACCTTTTTCGAACTATTCACTTTGTTAATCTTTGGTTCAGCTTCTTGCTATTAAACTGATTTCATCATCTAAAGGAGGTCAGTTATGGATTTAAAAAGTCTTCTAAACCAAGCACTCAAATCAGACTTACTTAAGCAAGGTGCAGATGCATTGGGCAAACAAACCAACAACATCAAATCCTCATCAAATTCAAGTAGCCTAAAAACGCTAGGAGCAGGTGCTGTAGGCGGAGGCCTCATCGGTATGCTGATGGGCTCAAAGAAAAGTAAAAAAATGACTAAAAAAATAGGGTCAAGCGCATTAAAAGTCGGTGGCGCAGCTGCGCTTGGAGCCTTGGCCTACAAAGTGTATAACGACTGGCAAGCCAAGCAATCCGGTCAAGGTGTTCAAGAAACCTTTGACCCCGATGACAGTAAACACAGTGTCTTAATTTTAAAAGCAATGATTGGAGCTGCAAAAGCTGATGGTCACGTTGATGAAGAGGAAATGGCGCGCATTGAACAAGCTCTCGCGGATATGGGCGCAGATGAGCACGTTCGTCACCTCGTTCAGCAAGAGTTAAACAAACCGCTTGATCCTGCTGAAATTGCTAATCAGGCGACCTCTCCTCAACAAGCGTCAGAAATTTACCTGGCGTCTTTGATCGTCGCTGATGAACAAAACTTTATGGAAAAAGCGTATCTGCAAGAACTAGCAAAACAACTTCAACTTTCACCAGAAGTCACTCAGCAGTTAGAAGCACAAATGCAGTGATTAAATCTCGCTCAAGCAAACCTTCAACTTGAGCCAAAACAACTCTGTACTTTGAGTTTCAAATCCGCTGTGTGTATATTGAGATAAGTTATCATTTAGTGGAAAGAAAACATGCAAGTATACGGCTGTTGTGAACTGGTTCGTGAGCTTTATG
The DNA here is from genome assembly GCF_033340375.1 of Vibrio sp. 1167. Taxonomy (NCBI): domain Bacteria; kingdom Pseudomonadati; phylum Pseudomonadota; class Gammaproteobacteria; order Vibrionales; family Vibrionaceae; genus Vibrio; species Vibrio sp. 1167. The sequence continues at coordinate 239,296 of NZ_JAWOWK010000004.1, forward strand.
CTCAGATTGGTAGTGGCGATCAAGCTTATATTCCCCAAGCAATTTCATGTGCAGTTAAAGCACTGAACGATGTTGCAGCGGATGAGTCCCTGCCTAAAGAAGTGCGTGAAAAAGCGGCATTTGCTGCGGCAAACCTACTGATTTCAGATTTTGAGGATAAGTAATGAATCTAGCGAACTTTGAATCCATGGACCCTGTCATGCTGATGAGCATTGTGAATATGAAGCTACGCGATGACTTCGGAGGTGATCTGGACAAACTGGTGGCTTTCTTCGATATCGAGCGCACAGCACTGGAGACAAAACTGGCTTCTGCTGGTTTTGACTTTCTTCCAAAAGCAGGACAATTCCGTTAATCCACACCATGCTTGGCGGATAACCGAAACGAGAATAACCAATATGAAAAAGGGCTTGATGAGTTACCATCAAGCCCTTTTCTTTTATTCGATAGACGTCTCGGTTAGCCAAATGAAGCCCAGATGACTGTCGCCACAAGAATTGGACATACAAACTTCACATACGCAGGCCATAACTTACCAAACCAACCTTGCGTAAACTCCGGGCAACCTTGCTCAAGCTCTTTGATTTTTGAGTTGCGATTCCATACCCAACCACCAAATAAGCAGAATAAGAGCGCAGCGGTTGGTTGTAGATACTGAGTAGCAACCGTCGCGACCATACCAAATAGAGCACCAAAATTATAAACAATCACCACACTGAACAAAGCAATGAGACCACCTAAAACCCAGCTCGTTGCGCTGCGCTTAGTATTGAAGCGCTCACTCACTAAAGCCACTGGACACTCTAACATTGAAATGGAAGACGTTAGCGCCGCAATCGTCAACAATAAGAAGAACACAATAGAGAATAATTGACCAAGCAAACCTAAACTATCAAACATTAGTGGCAATACCGTAAACACTAACGTATCTGAGCTTAAGAGAGAGCCATCTTCTGCATAGATTTGAACGCCCTTTTGCATTGCTACAAACATCGCTGGCATCACCACTAACCCTGCAATGAAAGCAACGGCAGTATCTACCATGGTCACGTTCATCGCCATCTTTGGTAGGTTCTCTTTCTTACTCAAGTAAGAGCCATAAATCAGCATTGAACAGCCACCGATCGTAAGCGAGAAGAAGCCCTGTCCCATTGCAGCAAGAATCAACTTGCGGTCCCATACCTTTTCAAAATCCGGCACTAGGTAATGTTTCAGACCTTCCATCGCACCGTTTTGCGTCATGATGTAAGCAAATAGCAGAGCAAACAAAACAAACAATGCTGGCATCAAACGTGTGGACCACTTCTCAATACCTTGTTTTACGCCACCTTGTACGATGAGAATCGTCAGTACATAAAAAGTAATGGTTCCGAACAAGTTACGTTCAACACTAAAGCCCTTTAGCCATTGAGTTGCAGCTTCTAACCCCATTAGATCTGTGATTGCACCCAGTAAAAAGCAGATCAACCAACCACCAACAATTGAATAAAACGCTAAGACAGCGCTTGGTACGCTTAAACCAATCCAACCCACAATGCCGCCGAGCTTTTTACCGGCAGGGTTATCTGTGATTGCACGCATACTGTCTACAGGGTTGGCTTGACCATGGCGACCAATCGCCATTTCAACCACCAGCATCGGAAATGCGACGATAAGAATCATCACCAAATAAACTAACAGGAAAGCACCGCCACCATTACTGGCTGCTTGAGTTGGGAAGCCCCAAATATTGCCAAGGCCAACTGCGGCACCTGCGGCAGCTAAGATGAACCCGAGACGAGAGCCAAAATGCTCGCGAGGCTGAGAAGAGGTTTGCTGTGTCATACTACTCACACAAAAATATCATTGAACTAGCTAACTAGTACACTATAGCAATATTCACTATTCAACAAGAGCACCTCGGTTAAATCCTCGACAGTTGAAACAATTTGTAGTCATTCAGCTTGTAAATTTTAACGTACATCTCATATTCATCGCTCAAAAGCCTCGCGACTGTTGTTCGTTTTACGTGGCTGAATTTTACCAATCCTTCTGCCGTGAAGTGAGCCGAAAAATAATGAGCTCTGGTGTAAGGGACGAACTGTTCCTCGTGATACTGTGTCGAAAAGCAGAATATTGTGCTTCGCTTTTTCCCCCTAATGTCTATTTATCAGCTAGTTATTACTCTGTTCTCATTTATACCCATGATTCAAGGAGAGGAAAATGAAGGTCACCCTACTTCACGGAGCGATGGTTGTAGCACTCAGCGCCAGCTACCAAGCTCAAGCCTATAACTGTCAAAGTTTACCCGACTGGGACAGCACTGCGACTTATACATCGGGCGCTTTAGTAAAAACGCAAGGAGCCGCTTATGAGGCTGCATATTGGACGCAAGGCAATGATCCCGTGACCAACTCAGGATCTTGGGAAGCATGGAAAGCGTTAGGGCAATGTGATGGTGGAAGCAACAATTTATCACCAACGGTGTCGTTCTCCTCTCCAATAAACAACGCACAAATTCCCGAAGGCAGTGCGATCACTTTGTTAGCCAACGCAACTGACGAAGATGGCCAAATCACACAAATTGAGTTTGTTGCAGGCAACCAAACCGTTGCTGTGGTAACTCAAGCACCATTCGAAGCTTCTTGGACCGCTATTGAAGGGATCTCGCAATTGACCGCAATTGCGACAGATAATGAGGGAGCTGTTAGCACCACGACGATTTCTATCCAAGTTCAACCACAAGTCGAATTACCGCCACCAAGCATTTCATTGACAAGCCCAGTAGGCACAGAAGTGCTTAATGTAGGCGATAACCTAACCGTAGCCGCTCAAGCTGACGATATTGATGGTGTGGTCACACAAGTTGAGTTCTTCGTAAACAATCAATCTGTCGCCATTGATACTAGCGCACCTTACGAATATCAATGGACCGCTAGTCCAGGTACATACTCGTTCAAAGCACAAGCGACTGATGATACAAACCTCGCAACGATGAGCCAAGAAGTAGCGCTGGTTATCAGTAATTCAGAAACCGGAACGGGCGGATGTGCAGATGCAGTACCTTATGTGGCAGGCACAAGTTATCAAGCTGGCGACCTGATTTCTCACTTCAACCAAAAATATCGTTGTGATGTTGCTGGTTGGTGCTCCTCGGATGCGACATGGGCTTACGAGCCTGGTGAAGGGCTATACTGGCAAGATGCTTGGAGTGGCCTAGGTGCTTGTTCGACACCACCGCAAGTTACCATTACGGCACCAACGGATGGACAAGTCGTGCTCGCTGGCAGCAATAACGAAATCACGGCAAACGCAAGCGATGCTGATGGCACAGTCACGCAAGTTGAGTTTTTTGCGAACAACACCAGCTTAGGGGTCACCACTCAAGCGCCATATTCCGTTACTTGGAACGCCACACTTATTGGCGCTAACCAGCTTAAAGCCGTCGCAACCGATAATGATAACAACACGTCAGAGTCCCTGGTTGGTGTGGAAGTCAGCGATAAAGATTTGGTCGTCTCTCTGACTTCACCAAGCAGCGGTCAAACCGTCGGATTAGGCAAAAGTCTCGCATTAAGCGCCGATGCAACGTCTTTAACTTCAGGCATTAAACACGTTGATTTCATGATCAACGGCTCTATTGTTGCAACCGATACCACAGCACCTTACACAGCCAACTGGACACCAACTGCACTTGGTAACTTTACAGTTAGCGCCCAAGCTGTGGATTTGTCAGGAAGCAATGCACTGTCTGACGCCGCAGCAATAACGGTGGTTGAGCAAGTAGAGAAACGCCATAAACTCATCGGTTACTGGCACAATTTTGTAAATGGTGCGGGCTGTCCAATTCGTCTAGCAGATATGGCAGATGCTTGGGATGTGATTGATATTGCCTTTGCTGAAAATGATCGCAACAGTGATGGCACTGTGCACTTTAATCTATATTCAGGCGATATTTACAGCGATTGTCCAGCACTCGATCCAACACAATTCAAGCAGGACATGGCAGCGCTTCAAGCTAAAGGTAAGAAGTTTGTTCTCTCTCTTGGCGGCGCAGAAGGCACGATTACGCTGAATACCGACCAAGATGAAGCCAACTTTGTCTCTAGCCTAACAGGTCTTATCGCTGAGTGGGGCTTTGATGGTCTAGATGTGGATTTAGAGAGTGGTTCTAACTTAGTTCATGGCTCGCAAATTCAAGCTCGCCTTGGTCGTGCTTTGCTTCAAATAGAGCAAAACATGGGTGGAGATATGTACCTAACCATGGCGCCTGAGCACCCTTATGTTCAAGGCGGCTATGTGGCTTACAGCGGTATTTGGGGAGCTTACATTCCTGTGATAAACGAGACACGCAGCACGCTCGACTTGCTTCACGTCCAGTTATATAACAACGGCGGTTTGCCAAACCCATACCTGCCAGGCAGTGCACCAGAAGGCTCTGTGGATATGATGGTAGCGCAATCTAAAATGCTTATCGAAGGTTTTGAGTTGGCCGACGGCACTCAATTTGCACCATTGCGCGATGATCAAGTCGCAATCGGTTTACCTTCAGGTCCTAGCTCGGCAAATTCAGGGCAGGCTCCAACACAGAATATTATCAACGCACTAGATTGTTTAACCAAAGGCACTTCATGTGGCACCGTAAAACCAGCGTACCATTACCCGAATTATGCAGGAGTAATGACATGGTCTATCAACTGGGATCAGCATGATGGCTTTAACTTCTCAAAACCTGTCGGCGATAAACTCACCGAGATGAATGCGCAATAAGCTATCAAAGAATAAGCGAGTAAAACGCAAAGAGAGCACAATAGTGCTCTCTTTCTTTATCTCATCGAGTTTTTGCTTTTTAATGAGTAATTAAATCGTAAATACTCGGTAATCTTTTAGCTCAGGGATTTTCTTCAACAGATCGTTTTCTTGCCCTGCCATGTCATCCAGCGAATCGCACAAGTCTTCTGCTTGTTGTTCTACCTCTTTTGAATGCTCGGCTAAACGCTCTTCTACTTTCGCGCTGAGTTCAGCCATACTCTCTGATAATGCAGTGAGGTTTATCCCTCCCTCTTCCTTCATTTTTTTCGATAAAGCATCCAACGAACTGGCTAAAAACTCTTTATTGAAGATCTCTTGTGCTTTTGCAAAGTCTTCAGTCCACCCTTGTGTCATAGACTCAAAACTCTCCGCAGGCAGGATGAAATCACCATCTTTGTAGTAACGTGATTCAACATCAGCGAAAAAGTCCTTTACTGCGACTTTTACATTATCAAACGCACCAGGTGCATCGAGGCTTTCCGCAACATCATCAATAATATCATTCGCAAGCGCTAAACCATCACTCGCCAATTGCTTTGCTTGTGGAATATACGCGTTCATTTTTTCGCGATAGTCTTCAATTGCCGCTTTTTGGTCGGCATTGAGTTCAATTAGCTCACCTTTGATGAAGAGGTTGTTATCCTCATCCACGACAGCTTTATCACCTGTCGTTTGGCGAATTTCCAAGCTTTGCCCATCCATACGGACTTCATTATTGATGTCCACACGACACTGCGCTGCATAACCAGTAGCACTGACCATCAGCAATGAGAGTGTAAAAAGCTTTTTCATGTCATTCTCTTTTATTTAACATTACTCGTGTTAAACATAACACTGAGTGATACATGAGATGTCAGCAAATCGTCACGACTTCGTAACAAGTTGTTTTATCTCCTATTTTCACGTCAACCTCATCACCCTCTTCTTTCCCGAACAACGCTCGACCCAGAGGAGATTTGGCTGTTAAGACAAAGACTTCCAGAGTCTGATATTGAACAGTCAAACCACCAGAGCAAGGGCCTACAAAGAAGTGCTTTTCGATCAAATTCTCATCTGCGAGAACAACGTAAGCACCAACACCAACAGGCGCATTCTTAAAGTTACGAGTCACTAAAGAACGATATTGACGCAACTCCTCTTCACTATCTTGAATTCGCATGGCTTGTCCATGAGCAAGATACGCGGCTTCAAGTGCCAATGTATCGTACTTGTGCTCGGGAACAGTTTCTTCATCTGTGGCGGCATCGATAGCTCGCTGAGCCGATGAATGGGCAACTTGAAGTTTTTCTTCCAGATGTTGGATGATAATTTGGACTAAGTCAGCTTTGTTCATACTTTTAGGACGCGCGTTTAGTATTCGGGGTGTGTTAATGTAGCCAAGTTTACCATCAAAGAAAGGTTTCCCTATTATGCAAAGTGACTCGCTGCATCAAACACTTCAATCTGTATTTGGTTTTGACTCATTACGCCAAGGTCAGCAACCCGTTATTGAAGCCGTTATGAATGGTTACTCTGCTGCGGCAATCTTTCCTACAGGCTCGGGGAAGTCACTCTGTTATCAACTACCTGCAACCATATTACCCAACCTTACGTTGGTGATCTCTCCGTTGTTGGCGTTAATGAAGGATCAACTGAGCTTTTTACAAAGTAAAGGAATCGCGGCCGCTTCTATCGATAGCAGTCAAAGTAGAGAAGAAGCACAACAGGTCATGGCTGGCGTGAAGAATGGACAAATCAAAATCTTGATGATTTCTGTTGAGCGACTAAAAAATGAGCGTTTTCGTGAATTCATTCGCCAAGTACCGATTTCTTTGATGGTCATTGATGAAGCGCACTGTATTTCCGAATGGGGGCATAACTTTCGTCCAGATTATCTCAAACTACCGCAATATCAACGTGAACTGAACATCCCACAGTCTTTACTTCTCACCGCAACGGCAACGCCTGCAGTTATTGAAGACATGCAAAAAAAGTTCGATATTTCCAGTGAACATATTACCGTTACAGGCTTCTACCGCTCTAATCTGGATATCTCGGTGATCCCGTGTGAGGAAACAAAGAAACAAGAACAGCTAAGTGAGATCATCGCCTCTTCACCTAAGCTTCCGACCATCGTATACGTGACGCAGCAGCAAACAGCAGAACGAGTAGCAAAGTCATTAATCCATATTGGCATTAACGCTCACGCATACCACGCTGGCATGAAAAGCGACGTTCGTGAACAAATCCAACAGCAGTTCATGGATGGCCAAATTGACTGTATTGTTGCAACGATTGCATTTGGTATGGGGGTCGATAAATCTGATATTCGACGCGTCATTCACTTCGACTTACCCAAATCAATCGAGAACTACGCACAAGAGATTGGACGTGCAGGCAGGGACGGGCAACGCTCGGAGTGCATTCTGCTAGGCAATACGTCCGGCTTAACGGTGTTGGAGAATTTTGTCTATGGTGACACACCAGAATTTACGTCAATTAACTATGTAGTCGAGCAAGCGAAAGAACATGCTCCACAATGGGAGGTAGTGCCACTGCGTTTGTCGCGTGAAAGTAATATCCGCCAATTGCCACTCAAAACCTTGTTGGTTTATTTGGAGCTACATAACGTCATTGAAGCAAAGTACAGTTACTTTGCGGAATATCGGTTTAAGTTTTTGCACGATCAGCAATTTATTGTGAATCAATTTCAAGGCGAGCGACGTCAATTTGTGGAGGCTATTTTTTCCTGCTCACAAAAAGCCAAAGTGTGGTGCCAAGTTGATCTAGAAGCGCTATGGATGAACTATCAATCGGAACGCAGCCGAGTTGTCGCAGCGCTCGACTATTTTCACCAGAACGGCTGGATAGAACTAGAGAGCAAACAACTGACGGACGTGTACTCAGTTATGCCAACCAAACAGAGCTCGGATGTTTTAATCCAACAACTGTATGAACTGTTCCAATCCAAAGAAAGCAAAGATATCGAAAGAATCCACACCATGCTGCACTTGTTCCAGTCCGAGCACTGTTTGAGCTCACAATTGGCGAACTACTTTGCGGATCACGATGCACCAAAGCAATGTGGTCACTGCTCCGTGTGTCGTGGTCACGTCGCCACATTCACAGCACCAGAACCTGAAGATATTGAACAATCTCAAGTATCGATATGGGCGCGGGAGTTTATTCAGCTTTCCCCATCGGCCATCAGTAATGATGCCGTTGCTCGCTTCTTGTGCGGAATCAGCACTCCTTTGATTAGCCAGCTAAAAGCCTCAAAGCTAGCAGGTTATGGTGCAATGGCAAATGTAAGTTTTGAGCAGGTATTAACGCAGGTAGAAACGGTAAGGGCCTAAAAAAAGCTCAATTGACGCGCTTGGTCTTCGGGCTTGAGCATCACGTTCAAGCCTAAAAGGCGAATTTCCCGTCCATTTTGGCGTTTAAGAATATCTCTTAGCAAGATCTTGAAGTCCTCAAGCTCTAATTGCGGATGGATGTGCTCAATTGTTGTCAGTTGAAAGTCGGCAAATTTGACTTTAATACCTTGTTTAATAATCGACTTATCTGGGCTTGCACGCTCTAAACGTTTCTCGAGTTCAGGATAAAGTTTCTCCTCAATCACTTGCCAACATTCATCATAGGTTGCGATGTTCTGGCTGAATGTCCTTTCCACACCGACGGACTTTCTCTCGCGCTCAACAACGACTTCTCGATTATCAATTCCATGGCTTCGCTGCCATAAGGAGGCACCCTGACGACCAAACTGCCTCAACAACTCTCGATAGTCACTGTTTTTAATGTCCTCACATCGATAAAAACCGGCTTGGTGGAGCTTCTCAAGACTCACCTTCCCCACACCAGGAATGTTCTCTAGCGGAAGACTATCGATAACCTCTTGGACTTTCTCTGGCGGAATCACAAACTGACCGTTGGGCTTGTTCATGTCTGACGCGACCTTGGCAAGAAACTTTATCGGAGCAATGCCCGCCGATGCCGTCAACCCAAGTTCACTCCAGATATCGCGGCGAATTGACTCTGCGATCAACGTAGCGGAGCCACGGCAAGCTGTCGAGTCCGTGACATCGAGGTATGCTTCATCCAATGAGAGAGGTTCAATGGTAGGCGTATAACGCTCAAAAATAGCACGAATCTGCTGAGAGACTTGCTTATATACATGCATTCTACCGGGCACAACCAACAAATGAGGACAGAGTTGCAGCGCGCGCGCCGTTGACATTGCACTGCGAACACCATATTTACGCGCATCATAATTACAGGTGCTAATCACTCCACGCTGCTTTTCATGTCCGCCAACAGCGAGTGCAATGCCACGGTAACTGGGGTTATCTCTCATCTCTACGGCAGCATAAAAACAATCCATATCGACATGAATAATTTTTCTAATTCGATCTGACATAGCCATCAAAGCACTGTTCAAAAAAACAGTATAAATCAAATCTACCTGAAGAGAAATGGGCGTGTTTAAGCGAACGTCAATCTCGAAGCATTACGTCCAATTGATCGACTAATTCGGCCCAATCTGCATCTTCTTCGATGGCTTGTTTTAGAAAGTTCGCCTGTGACATCGTCCAAAAGCTAGCTTCATGTAAAGGCGCAGAATCTCTTTTGTGTCGATGTTGATTAATAAAATCTTTCATTTCTTGAGGAGAGCTACCGAGGCCCAGTTGTTGAAATAGCTCAGCCATACCATGTTGATGCATTTCCATACTACTTTCTCCCTACGTTAGCTAAACATAATTATATAACTAAGACAGGAATAATGATGTGATGTTAACGGATGCGTGTCAAACATTTGAGTAGTTGTTCTACTTTTGGTTGACATGTGTTTTTTGATGGCGATAAGTTTAATTTTAGTTATCATTGATTTTAAACAATTAATTTTGGGGACTGCGCTTGAGTAATAAGATTCTGGTTGTTGAAGATAGTCGTGCATTTAAAAACTTTCTTTGCCAAACAATAAGCCAAGCTGGTTATGAGGTCATCGCAGCGGAAAGCTACGCGGAGGCAAAGAACTTGTTATCTTCAGCACAGGACCTCTTCTGTGCGGTTTTAGACTATTGTTTACCGGATGCTCAAGATGGCGAGATTATTGACCTCGTTTTGGAACATGGTCATCGTGTCATTGTTTTAACGGCTCGATTTCAAGAAGACACTCGCGAAAAGATGCTTGCAAAAGGTGTCCTCGACTATATTTTGAAAGACAGCATGGCGTCCGTTTCCTATCTATTACCACTCCTCAAGCGACTAACCAACAATCAACAACACAAATGTTTAGTCGTTGATGATTCACGCACCGTAAGAAGACACATTGCCCAACTTTTGGAGCATCAATATATTCAGACGTTGGAAGCTGACAATGGGCAAAAAGCCCTAGAGCTTGTCGAGCAAAATCCAGATATCACTCTCGTTTTAACCGACCATGATATGCCCGTTAAAGATGGCATTACTATGGTGCGTGAATTACGTCGGAAGTGGGATAAAAATCAATTAGCCATTCTCGGCTTGTCGGGTAGTAACTCTAAGACCATGACGGCTAGGTTTCTAAAAGCAGGGGCCAATGACTTTTTATACAAGCCATTTAATCAAGAAGAATTTTTTTGCCGTATTCACCAACTGTTAGATATCAAAGACGCAACATCTGAACTGTTTAAAATGGCAAATCAAGATGCGCTAACGGGCTTATGGAACCGCCGCTTTCTGTTTGAGCAACCCCATGTAGAAAACGCTCAAAGAAACATCGCGATGCTTGATATCGATTTCTTTAAGCAAGTAAATGATACACACGGACATGAGGGCGGCGATGCAGTGTTAGTCATGATAGCGAATATTCTAAAAATCTATTTTCCAAATGATATTGTCGCTAGGCTTGGTGGCGAGGAGTTTTGTATTCAAGCCAGTGGCGACTATGACGGCTTTCTAACACGCTTAGAACAAATGAGACAGCGCATAGAAAAAACGCCAATAACTTATTTGGACAAAAACATTCTTGTGACCGCGAGTATTGGTGTAAGCAACATCGAGGGGGAGCTGGAACAACAAATAAAAGTGGCGGATGAGCGACTTTACATGGCCAAAGAGAACGGACGTAACCAAATCATTTCTTCGTCCTAATGACTATCAGTGTGGTCTTGCTCTGTAACATGAGAGAAAGAAACAACAAAACACGGTATTGGGCTCTTTCTCGGACATCTGAGCTTTGGTTAGCTGCCTAAAAATAAAGCTCAGCAGAACGCTGAGCTTTATCACTTTCTTAGTACGATTAACCAATACTAAGCAATTCTATCTTTTTCCCACGCCGCCAATTTCTCAGCACGCGCAGCCTCGCGCGCTTCACGTTTTTTACGCGCATCGCAGGGTTCTGGACAATTACACACTTTTTCGATGCCAACTGCCCCTAAGCCACCACAGCTACCTTTCACGACTTTCTTTTGGAAAATGTATCCGACAGCCATTGCAGTGATTACCGCGACAAACACAGCAAAGGTAATTAGAAATGTATTCATAAAAACATGCTCACTTCTGTTGTTATTTCTTCATGAATGGCTTGTATGCTTCCGAAGCCAACTCTTTAAAACCATCTTCCGTTTTCACAATCATGAAAACAGGAATATTATTTTCGTTCGCAATTGCCATGCCTTTGTCTTCACCTAGCACCATAAGACCAGTTGCAAGACCATCAGCAGTCATCGACGATTTATCTAATACCGTTACAGACACCACTTTATGATGAATTGGTTTGCCTGTTCGTGGATTAATAATATGAGAGTATCTCACACCATTACTCTCAAAGTAATTACGATAGTCACCACTTGTTGCAATTGCCATGTCGCCTGGTTCAATAATTTCTTGAATTGAACGTTCATCAACGGTCGGTTTTTCAATTGCGATACGCCAAGGCACACCTTCACGATTGACACCTTTGAGACGCATTTCACCGCCAACTTCGACCATAAAGTTCTGTACCCCTTCAGATTGAAGGTAGTCAGCAACCACGTCAACCCCCCAACCTTTCGCAATCGTCGATAGGTCGACGTACAAGTTAGGAAGGTCTTTGGACAGTGTATTACCATCAACAGATAGGTGGTGAATACCGGTATTTGCTTTGCGAGCAGCGAGTTCTTCATCGGTTGGAACTACATCTGGACGAGCTTCTGGACCAAACCCCCACAGGTTAACTAGAGGGCCGACCGTCACATCCAATGCACCTAAAGTAAGACCGTTAAGGCGAATTGCTTCTTTCACTACCGTTGCAGTTTGTGTCGAAACTGTAAATGGCTCGCTCGTTTGATGCTGATTAAAACGACTTAACTCTGAGTCGTCACGATAGGTCGACATTTGGTCATTAACCTCTTCCAATAAGCGATCAATTTCTGTCTGCATCGCTTTTGGCGTTGGAATACCATCTTGCTCGATATACTTGATGTTGTAAGAAGTCCCCATGGTAGGGCCACTTAAATGAATTTGATCGGCAGGCTGCTCACAGCCAGCCAAAATCAATAGAGAAGCAAATGCAACAAGCCACTTTTTCACTTGTTAACTCCCAATGTTGTTGAATTGATATGGGAAATAGGATCAATCCTTTCAATCCGATTACCTATATCAACTGTTGAGTATCAGTTTTATGTCTATAAAAAATAATGGCTAGCTCTCTTGGAGAGCTAGCCATAGATTCAATCACTTGGAGGAATTAACCACCGAAGTCATCTAGTAGGATGTTTTCATCCTCTACACCTAGATCTTTTAGCATGCCGATTACAGCAGCGTTCATCATAGGTGGACCACACATGTAGTATTCACAGTCTTCTGGCGCTTCGTGATCACGTAGGTAGTTCTCGTAAAGAACGTTGTGAATAAAGCCAGTGTAACCATCCCAGTTATCTTCTGGAAGTGGATCAGACAGTGCACAGTGCCATACGAAGTTGTCATTCTCAGCTTGTAGCATATCGAAGTCTTCTACGTAGAACATTTCACGCTTAGAACGTGCGCCGTACCAGAAAGACATCTTACGCTTAGAGTGCAGACGCTTAAGTTGGTCGAAGATGTGTGAGCGCATTGGAGCCATACCAGCACCACCACCAACGAATACCATTTCTGCATCTGTATCTTTCGCAAAGAACTCACCAAATGGACCAGAAATAGTACACTTGTCGCCTTCTTTTAGAGACCAGATGTACGAAGACATGATGCCTGGTGGTACGTCTGGGTTGTTCGGCGGCGGAGTTGCGATACGAACGTTAAGCATGATGATACCGTGCTCTTCTGGGTAGTTAGCCATAGAGTATGCACGAATGGTCTCTTCATTAACTTTAGACTCGTAACGGAAAAGGTTGAACTTCTCCCAGTCTTCACGGTATTCCTCAGGAATATCGTAGTCTGCGTATTTCACGTGGTGAGCAGGAGCTTCAATCTGGATGTAACCACCAGCACGGAAAGGTACTGATTCGCCATCTGGAATTTGCAGCTTAAGCTCTTTGATGAATGTCGCTTTGTTATCGTTAGAGATAACAGTACATTCCCACTTCTTAACGCCGAAGATTTCTTCAGGAAGCTCGATATCCATGTCAGTTTTCATTGCAACCTGACACGCTAGACGCTCACCTTCACGCGCTTCACCTTTAGTAATATGGTCAAGCTCGGTTGGTAGGATGTCGCCACCACCTGATTTAACTTTTACGCGACACTGACCACATGAGCCACCGCCACCACAAGCAGAAGATACGAATACGCCAGCACCTGCTAGAGCACTCAGTAGCTTACCACCTGGTTGTGTAACGATCGCCAGAGAAGGGTCATCGTTCACAGAAATTGTAATGTCACCTGTTGGTACAAGCTTAGACTTAGCGAAAAGAATCACTAGTACTAGTGCTAGTACGATCAGAGTAAACATCACTACACCAAGAATAATGTCCATTGACTATTCCTTAATTGTTGCGGTTTACCCGACTTACAGTTGAACACCAGAGAAAGACATAAAGCCTAACGCCATAAGACCTACAGTGATAAATGTGATACCAAGACCACGTAGACCTGGAGGTACGTCAGAGTACTTCATCTTCTCACGGATACCTGCAAGAGCAACGATTGCTAGCATCCAGCCCACACCAGAGCCGAAACCGTAAACGATCGATTCAGCAAAGTTGTAGTCACGTTGTACCATGAAAGATACACCACCGAAGATTGCACAGTTTACTGTGATCAGCGGTAGGAAGATGCCTAGCGCGTTGTACAAAGGTGGGAAGAAACGGTCTAGGACCATCTCTAGAATCTGTACAAGTGCTGCAATTACACCGATAAAGGTGATGAAGTTTAGGAAGCTAAGGTCCACGCCCTCAACTAACGCGTTCTCTCTCAGAACTAGGTTGTATACCAGGTTGTTCACAGGAACAGCGATAGTCAGAACTACCACAACTGCAACACCTAGGCCGAAAGAGGTCTTAACCTTCTTAGATACGGCAAGGAAAGTACACATACCTAGGAAGAAAGACAGAGCCATGTTTTCGATGAAAATCGATTTAACTAACAGACTAATGTAATGTTCCATGACGTCCTTACTCCTTCGCTTCTACTTGTTCTGGTTTCAGAATACGGATTACCCAGATAAGGAAGCCGATTAGGAAGAATGCTGATGGTGCTAGTAGCATTAGGCCGTTAGGCTGGTACCAACCACCGTTGCTCACTAGAGGTAGAACTTCTAGACCAAATAGTTTGCCTGAGCCAAATAGCTCACGGAAGAAACCTACAGTGATAAGAACGAAGCCGTAACCTAGACCGTTACCAATACCGTCAATAAGAGATGGTACTGGCGCAGACTTCATTGCGAATGCTTCAGCACGACCCATTACGATACAGTTAGTGATAATCAGACCAACGAATACAGATAGCTGTTTAGAGATATCGTATAGGTAAGCTTTTAGCACTTGGTCTACCACGATTACTAACGATGCGATGATTGCCATCTGAACGATGATACGCACACTGTTAGGAATGTGGTTACGGATCAATGAAACAGAGAAGTTAGACAACGCAGTTACAAATGTTACCGCTAGTGTCATTACAAAAGCTGTTTCTAGTTTAGTTGTTACTGCAAGAGCAGAACATACACCAAGAACTTGTAGCGCGATTGGGTTGTTATCCAACACTGGCGCTAGGATGCTCTTTTTAACGTTTTGTGCACTAGACATTAGTTAAGTTCTCCGTCACGAACTTTTGCTAGGAAAGGACCAAAGCCCATATCACCTAACCAGAAGTCAAATGTGTGTTGAACACCATTACTAGTGAGCGTCGCTCCTGATAGGCCATCAACACCGTGCTCAGAACCTTGCGGTGCGCCGCCTTTCACGACCTTAATCGCTGGCTGGTGATCTTCATTGTACAATTTCTTGCCAATGAATTGATCGCGCCATGAAGGGTTCTCTACTTCACCACCAAGTCCAGGAGTTTCACCTTGCTCGTAGTAAGTAATAGCAGACACAGTGTTACCATCAGTTTCAACGGCTACAAAGGCATACATCATCGACCATAGTCCTTTACCGTGCATAGGCAGGATAACTTTTTGGACTTCATCTTGATCTTTTACAAGGTACACCACTGCTGTATTCGCGCGACGACGGATATCAGCTACGTCTTCTTCTGGTGTCAATGCGATTGAACGTTCTGCATCTTTTGATGCTTCACGTTGATCGTACGTAGATGCATTACCCTCAGTAAAGTTACCTGTTTCAAGGTCTACTAGACGAGGTTCGATGTACTCAGCAAATAGCTCTGGTACTTTCTTACCGTTTGCGTCAATGCCTGCAACTTCAACGATCTTTGATTGCTTATCTAGGACAGCGTTAGCTTTTTGCTTATCACGCAGACCTACTGCTGCTGTTGATACGATGATTGAACAAACAAGGCTCAACCCGATAACAACACCCAGCGTCTTTTTAATGCTGTCGTTATTACTTGCCATAGCGTGCTAGTCTCCGCTTGATGTTCTTCTCAATCACTACATGGTCGAACAGAGGTGCGAATAGGTTCGCGAATAGAATCGCCAGCATCATACCTTCTGGGTACGCTGGGTTAACTACACGGATCATCACACACATTGCACCAATCAGGATGCCGTACCACCATTTACCTTTGCTAGTAAATGACGCTGATACTGGGTCCGTTGCCATGAAGAACATACCGAATGCAAAACCACCTAGAACTAGGTGCCAGTGCCATGGCATATTAAACATTGGATTAGTGTCAGAACCGATCACGTTAAACAGAGTCGATACTGCGATCATACCGATCATCACACCCGCAATGATGCGCCATGAAGCGATTCGCATGTAAACGATCATCGCTGCACCGATCATTAGAGCTAGAGTCGATACTTCACCAATAGAGCCAGGGATGTTACCGATGAACGCGTCCATCCAAGTGATAGGAGCGCCAGTTACTGTGTTAACTAGAGCACCGTTACCACCTTGAGCCCATTGGCTAAGAGCAGTTGCACCAGAGAAGCCGTCAGCTGCAGTCCATACTACGTCACCCGAAATTTGTGCTGGGTAAGCGAAGAATAGAAATGCACGACCTGCAAGTGCAGGGTTAAGGAAGTTACGACCTGTACCACCGAAGATCTCTTTTGCTACAACAACACCAAATGTGATACCTAGTGCCGCTTGCCATAGAGGTAGCGTTGGTGGAACGATAAGTGCGAATAAGATAGAAGTTACAAAGAAACCTTCGTTAACTTCGTGTTTACGCACCATACAGAACAACACTTCCCAGAAGCCACCAACAATAAATACTGTTGCGTAGATTGGCAGGAAGTAAGTCGCACCTAGTAGCATCTTACTGCCAACACCCGCTTCCGCACCGATAGTGCCGCCAAGCATTTCTGTTAGCCAGTAGTGCCAGTTACCTGCGATAACTGTCGCTAGTTGGTCACCAGCGTACATGTGGTTAAGTGCTGCAATAGCTTGGCCACCTGCGTTGTACATACCCCAGAACATTGCTGGGAATACCGCAAACCAAACCATGATCATGATACGTTTTAGGTCAACGCTATCACGAACGTGCGAGCTTTTATTTGTTACGATACCTGGGGTGTAAAAAACTGTTGCTACAGCTTCGTACAGGGCAAACCATTTTTCGTGTTTGCCACCAGGCTCAAAATGATGCTCGATGTCTTCAAGAAACTTTTTAAGAGCCATGAAAATTACCCTTCCTTCTCGATAGTATCTAGGCATTCACGAAGTAACGTACCGTACTCGTACTTACCTGGACATACAAAGGTACACAATGCTAGATCTTCTTCATCCAGTTCAAGCGCACCCAGTGCTTGAGCACTGTCTGTGTCGCCGGCACATAGATCACGAAGCAGCAAAGTAGGCTCCATATCTAGAGGCATTACGCGTTCGTAGTTGCCAATTGGAACCATTGAACGATCACTACCATTGGTCGTCGTTGTCATATTGAACAACTGACCTTTGAATACGTGACCAAGGAAAGAGCGAGTTACCGAGAACTTATTCTTACCAGGCATTGCCCAGCCAAATAGTTCTTTTTCACGGCCTTCACGTAATACAGAAACCTGTTGATGGTAACGGCCAAGGTATGCGTGTGGACCAGTTGCATGTGTACCTGTTAGTACTGAACCAGAGATCACACGAACTTCGCCAGGCATCAGCTCGTTATCTGTTAGGTCATCTAAGCTTGCACCCATTACGGTACGAACTAGACGAGGGTTATTCACAACTGGGCCAGCTAGAGACACAACACGATCTGTGCATAGCTCACCAGTTAGGAACAGCTTACCGAACGCGATAACGTCTTGGTAGTTGATGCTCCATGCCACATTCTCTGCATTTACTGGGTATAGGAAATGCATGTGGGTGCCAGCAAGACCTGCTGGGTGAGGGCCATCGAAGACGTGTTCTTCTACGTTAGACTGTGAAGAGCGTGGCAAGCTAGTGCCAGATTTACATACGTAAACCTTGCCTTCTGTCAGGGCTGAAAGAATGTCTAGACCAGCAATGAATGCTTCTTGTTGCTCATTAATGATCAACTCAGGCTTAGCTGCTAGTGGATTAGTATCCATTGCAGTTACGAAAATAGCCTTAGTAGAAGACTCGATTGCAGGAACCTTGCTAAACGGACGAGTACGTAAAGCGGTCCATAAGCCAGAGTCAACCAACTGAGTCTTGATCACTTCACGATCTAGACCTGAAAGTTGAGCGGCTTCGAACTTATCAAATGTCACCTGCTCTTCACCTGCCACTTCAATCACTACAGATTGAAGGACACGTTTAGCGCCACGGTTAACTTCGATCACTTTACCGGCTGCTGGTGCAGTAAATTTCACGCCTGGGTTCTTTTTATCTTCAAAAAGAACTTGCGCTTTTTTCACTTCATCACCAACGCGGACATGCATGGTAGGTCGCATGCCAACGTACTCTTCGCCAAGCAAGGCGACTTTTTTGATGGTCTTACCATCATTAATCACCTGGGATGGAGTTCCTGCGATAGGAAGATCCAAGCCCTTCTTTATTGTAATCATACGCACTTGCACTACTTTTATCGGGAAAAAGATTCTTTTGATTGCGTAACTTTTAGACACGACATCAGTGTCCGGTTTTGATGTTGTTTTAAACATCAAAATCGCAACATCCTATTAAAAATCTCGTCACAAGGAATACGCGAGATTTATCAGGTGCCGTAGTCTAGCATTTTTTAGGAACTTGATGCCATGATCAATCATTAGAATAGAGGGGTTATTTCGGTAGAATCAGGTCTAAAAGGTCAAAGAATAGTCATAACTTTGACCCATCGCACAAATGCCATATTCCATACATATCTTATGGAAAAGTGATATTCATCGCCTGAAATATTCTGCAATTTCCATTCATTTGTTGAAACACTGTTAACACATTTTTTAACCAGAATTTGTGCCACGTCAACGTCCCTAAAGAATGTAAAACGAAAAAAGATGGCCTTAAGCCACCTTTCTCTGCACCTTTATATCTTGCGTTTTTAGTGACCACCACCCATACACATCGGGCTATCAGGGGCGCCATCTTGTTCACGCTTCCACTCTTCATCAGTGTATGTATGAATAGCTAATGCATGAATGTGGTTGTCCAGTTCATCTGCCAAAATTTGATGAACTTGACGATGGCGCCCAATCAAACGCTGTCCCGCGAACGAATCACTCACAACAATCACTTTGAAATGACTCTCTGAGCCTGGTGGCACATTATGCATGTAGCTCTCATTAATGACTTTGAGATAGCTGGGTTGCAGCTCACTGTGTAGTTTCTTCTCTATGATTTCTTGGATCATATTCGTTCCTCATTGATGCGAATTCCATAAGTATATACCTAAGTAAAGCAGACATGCATCACTCAAACGTCACTCTCATTATTGACGCACTTTGTAGACATATTGTCTCAAGGCGCTCGACTCCATGAACATGCCTAGAGAGCAGCCATCACTGAACTCGTAAAATTTGACAGCTTTTTGTATCTCGACACGTCATCATTTGCGACAATAACACTTAATTTCTAAATCAACTTACATTTAGCTATGAAAACCGAACTGAACCTTCACGAGCGAAGCTTAACACTTCATCGTTTCCCAAAACGTAGTAACGAAACGCTACAAGCGTGGGATGCCGGTGATGAGTATCTTATTAATCATGTTGAAGAGCTTGCTTTGCCAGACAATCAAAACATCCTCGTGATTAATGACAGCTTTGGTGCCCTCTCCTGCTGGTTTTCGGAAAAACACCATGTAACGCTAATGAGTGATTCATTCATCTCACATAAAGGTGCACAGCAAAATCTCGAGCAAAACCAGTGCAATAAAGTAGCGTTTGCCACCACGATGGACCTCGTTCCTGCCAATATTGATCTCGTCTTGCTGCAACTGCCCAAAAGTAACCGCCATCTAGTGTGGATACTAAGCCAATTAAGAAAGGCGCTACCGGCTTCCTGCCCCGTCATTGCAGTCAATAAAGCGAAAGACATTCATACTTCGACGCTAAAACTGTTTGAAAAATACTTAGGCGAAACAAAAACATCTTTGGCCTGGAAAAAGCACAGATTGGTGTTTTCTCAAGCAACAGTTGAGCCTCCGATTGAAGTAATGCCTTTCACGACTTGGCGCGTTGATGGCGAAGATATCGAACTCAAGAACATGCCAAATGTCTATTCAGGAGAAAGTTTAGATTTAGGTGCACGCTTTATGCTGCAGCACCTGCCTCAAGACCCTTCGATAGACAATGTCATCGACCTCGGCTGCGGCAATGGTGTTCTGTCTGTTAAATTTGGTCAGTTGAATCCAAATGCTCGGCTAACATGTGTTGATGAAAGTTTTATGGCGCTTGAATCAGCAAAACAGAACCTACGCGACAACCTTGGTGAAAATAGAGACATACAGTGCATAGCGAACAATTGCTTGGACGGTTTTAAACACAGCAGCAGCTCTATGGTTATGTGTAATCCACCGTTTCATCAACAACAGGCAATCACCGATCATATTGCTTGGCAAATGTTCTGCGATGCTAAACAAGTATTAAGTGGAAATGGCCGTTTACTGGTTATCGGAAATCGTCACCTCGGGTACGACGCAAAACTCAAACGTCTGTTTGGCGATAAAAATGTGAAACTTATCGCTTCCAACAATAAGTTTGTGATTTTACAGGCTACAAAAAATCCTGCTAAATTAAGCGCAAAATAAGCTTTAGCAAAATAGTTAAAAGGAATAATAAAATGAGAAAATTGGTACTTGCGGCTTCGGTTGCGTTGCTTGCTGCGTGTTCAGCCCCTCAACAACCTCAGCTGAACCTGATGCCAGAAAGCACATTGAGCACCAATCCAATTGTTCAAGGCAAGACTTACAGTTTGACCAGCAAAGATGTACGTGCAGCGCAATACGTGGCGTTGGTGGATAACGGCCGTTCGAACATTCTTCCTCTTCATGCTAAACAGAATTTACGTATTGCGTTAGAAGAAGCATTAGAGAAGCAATTCTCATCTCAAGGTTTCCATGCGGATCTAAACAGCAACAACGCGATTGAATTGAGCGTTCAAGAAGCGTTGGTCAACGTGAAGCATTCGGTGATGGAAAATGAGATGGACGCTAAAGTTGTGCTGGAAATCACAGCAGAGACACCTGAGGGCAAGCTAGTCAAAACTTATACAGGTACAGCAAAGCGATCTGGCACATTGAGTGCTTCTGATGCCGATATTGAAGAGACATTGAATGATGTGGTGACATTAACGCTTAAAGAGATTGCCAATGACCCTGAGCTTCGTCAATACATGCAGGAGCGTTTCTAATGTTACGCAAAGCGATTCTGTCTTTAGCATTACTCAGCTGCAGCGTTTGGGCTGGGCCAAAAGTAGCGTTTGAAACGACCCTTGGTTCATTTACGGTTGAGTTAAACGAAGAGAAAGCACCTATCACTGTCGCTAATTTTCTGAAATATGTAGAAGATGGGAGCTACGAAGGTACTATTTTTCATCGTATTATCCCAGGCTTCATGGCACAAGGTGGCGGCTTTAACCAAGATATGCAGATGGTGAAAACATACGCGCCAATCAAAAACGAAGGAAATAATGGCCTAAACAATGACCGTACTACCATCGCCATGGCACGAACTAATGCACCAAACTCTGCAACTCGTCAGTTTTTCGTCAACTTAGTCGACAATGACTTTCTCAACTATGGCGCTCGACCACCAGGTTATGCTGTATTTGGTGAGGTTACTGAGGGGTTCGACGTTATCCAGAAAATGGCTCAGCAGCCGACCACGACAGTAGGCCGAATGCGTGATGTACCAGAGACGCAAATCGTCATCACCAAAGCTACACTACTTAAATAGCCAAAACGATAAGCCCTTTGAATAATCGAAGGGCTTTCTCTTTCAACGGCTTCATTTTATTGGATTGATTTATGTCTTCATTACCTTCCATCACTTGGTTGGAAACGGTAAAAAGTTACCTCGATAAACGACTCATGTGGGTTTTCATGCTGGGCTGCTCTAGCGGCTTTCCGTGGGTTCTTATCGGTTCAAACATGTCAGGTTGGCTAAAAGATGCCGGCTTGACCCTCTCCGCAATTGGCTATTTTGGTAGCGTTTTTGCGGTCTATGCGATCAACTTTCTGTGGGCACCTCTGGTTGACCGCGTGAAGCTGCCAGTCCTCTTTAGACTACTGGGGCAAAGACGTAGCTGGATTTTCTTTTGTCAAAGTATCGTACTCGTCGCTACCCTATTTATTGCCGGCGTTAATCCAGCGGAAAACTTGGTGTTTGCGTCACTACTCGCCTTGTGCATTGCAACGGCTTCAGCGACACAAGACATCGCAATTGATGCTTTTCGTATTGATACTTTCCCAAAGTCAGAAGAGTCTAAACTGCCTCAAGCTTCTGCAATGGCGGTCATTGGCTGGTGGACAGGTTATTCACTACCGGGTTATTTAGCGTTTGTTAATGCTGACAGTGTCGGTTGGAATGGTGTGTACTACGGGATGGCGGTGATAGTCGGCATTCTAATGGTCTTTACGATTTTAGTCGGTGAACCGAAGACTCAACGCGAACAACTTCAGTCTGCCGCTGAACAACGCCACAAAGAAGTGGTTGGTTCAAAAGTCGTAGCTTGGTTTACCGTGACTGTTGTAGAACCTTTCCTTGATTTCTTTAATCGCAATGGCGTCCGTGTCGCGATTACTCTGTTGCTGTTCGTTTTCCTATTTAAAATTGGCGAAGCGTTTTTGGGCAGGATGTCGATCGCGTTCTATAAAGATATTGGTTTTAGCAATGAACAAATTGGCTATTACTCCAAACTGATCGGTTGGGGAGCCACCATCTTCTTTACTTTTGTCGGAAGCATGTTCAACGTTAGGTTTGGTATTGTACGTGGATTAATGATCGGCGGTATTGCTATGTCTGCCAGTAACTTGATGTTTGCTTGGATTGCTTCGGTAGGCCCAAACGAGCACTTGTACTTAGCCACGATTATTGTCGATAACTTTACGACTGCTTTCTCAACTGTCGCTTTTGTTTCATTTTTGACGATTCTAACCGGGCAAGCATTTTCGGCAACTCAGTATGCGTTGCTTGCCTCTCTAGGAAACTTCGGACGGACGACTCTTGCTTCTTTCAGTGGCGAGCTAGTGGATTATCTTAATGATTGGAGCACATTCTTCGTGCTTACCGCTGTCATGGTCGTGCCAAGCTTGATTATGTTGTACTCGCTACGACATTACTTTGATGCTCTATTGGAAAAAGCACGTCACAAACATTAACGAAACATATAAAAAACCACCGAATTCGGTGGTTTTTGTTTTGCGAGATATAAGATAAGAGGTCTATGGGTATAACCCTTTACCAAACATATTAAATATACGTGCCACGCCTTGAGTAAAGATCATCGGCTCAGTCAATACGGTTAAACACAAGCAGTCTTCTCCGGCCTTAGTGTAAGGGCTGTGCTTCACTGATGCGTCTCTAATCATCAAATCGCCTTCTTCATATTGGCCATCCTCGTCACTAAATCCACCATGTAGGATCAATGTAGACTCCAGGCCTTTGTGCGTATGTTGAGGAATTTGCACATCTTCCCCGATGTACATTAAGCTGACACGAGCGTCTTCCCCTAGGTCAATCTGAGCACTGAAAACCTTGCCTCCGTAACTTCTCCATGACCCTACGAGGTCAGAGAAACGCGCTAGAGTTTTAGGAAGAGCGAAACTTTTTCCTGCCACATTAACGGCAGCAGAGTCGCGGATCACGATATTATCAGTCGCTGGCTCCGCATTGATGATGTCATTAAACATGTCGTCAAATTCAGAAACATACTCAGAAGGTATGTCACTTACGATGTTCGCTTGACTTGCTTCGACTTGGTTCACATAAGCTCGGCACTTGGTGCATGTTTCTAAATGGGTTGCGACCACAAGACCAGAAACTGCATCAATGCTTCCCGAAGCGTATGCTTCTAACAAGCTGTTATCTGGGTGTTTGTTCATAGTTGCTCCGTATGCATTGAATGCCTTAGCTTTTCTACTGCAAGCCTCAGCCTGGATTTTACAGTACCGAGGGGTATATCAAATAATTCCGCGACCTGTTGATGAGGTAGCTCTTCAAGATATACCGCTTGTAAAACATCTCTCTGGTTTTTCGGTAATATATCTAAAAACTTAACCACCTGTTCTTTCAACATATCTTGTTCTGGTGAATAGTGATCAACAAGATCAGGTGGATAATACTCTGACGGCCAAATGTCATCAGAATGAATGTGTAATTCCTTACCTTTCTGTTTTCTCAGCAAATCAAAACAAAGGTTTCGGATTATGGTATATATCCAAGTCGATAACGCGCTCTTTTCACCATCATAGAGGTGCGCTTTCTGCCAAACTGTCGCCATGGTCTCTTGCACCATCTCCATAGCAACTTGCTCATTACCAACATGTTTGTAAGCGAATTGCTTCAGCTTGGGTGCGTAAAAACGGAATACAAAAGCGAACGCATCTTTGTCTCGAGCCTTCACTTTATCCATGTAATCGTTCCAATCACTGCGCCCCAGTTTTTTCGGGCTATCACTCATCATAATCGGCCTTAATTTGTGGGAGGAGTCTCCTCCTCCCATTCGTCCTAATCGGTCACGTCATCGACCAACAAGTTGAAACCACCGTTGTTCCCATCACCAATGGCAACGACTTGGTACACAACACCGTTCATTACATTGACTGGTGCTGAGTCAACCGCAACAATACTTGGGTTACCAGCCACTGTTACCGTTACATAATATGTACCTTCAGCGACATATAATCCTTGTACGCTATTTTTATACGCAAAATTAGCAATAGTTGGATCACTTCCATCTATTCCTGCACTCGTAGTGAGGTAAATATCCACCATTTCCGCTATAGGATTAGCCGCAGCGTGTGTCACATTCAATGTCGCGCTAGTCGCCACAGCGCGTCTCATATCTTCAACAACCAGAGCTTCGATATCAATCGCTGGGCTAACAACACCGACTGCATAAACACTGTAATCCATTCCACCTGCAACCATTAACCCGTCAACATCTATGATCGGATTGGTTGTTGTGCCATCCACGTAAACGTCAATATCGTAAGCGCCAGCAGCAAGATCCAAATAACCACGAATCTCTTTGAACGCTAAGTCGGCAAGAGGAGCGAAGGCCGCCCCGTTAACGTTAACATCGACGACTGGCGCTCCATCGACAAGGTGTCCGACTCTTACTTCAGCTTGGCTGCCCATATCTTCAATTATAGAAGAGCCCGAACCGTCCAACACCAAGAGTTTGACAGGTGACGTGCTATTCGAATCTCCTGTGCCGATAGCGGCAATCGTCAAGTTGGAATTAGCCGCAAGAGGTACTGTGCCGGAGTCAAAAGCAACGCTGTCTCCTACGGCAAGTCGAACTTGATACTCACCAGCTGGGATGTTCAATACGTCGGTAGAAGCTTTGTAAGCAAGGTTAGTTATTGGAGTCGCGCTAGCAAGAGCAACACCTGGCTCAGTGACATAAAGATCAACAGCAGGAACGCGTGAAGCTGCATGAACAACTTGAACATCTAGACTATTGGCATCAGCCATTGAATCGGCGCTGCGAGTCACAACTAAAGGCTCAACTGGGTTTGGCGAACCATCGGCATCGCCAACAACGAACACGTTATAATTGAGGTCGGAATCAAGATCTAGTTCTGTTTTAGGTATTACGGTCGCGGTTTCATTACCTGGGAGCTGAACATCGACCTGAATCGAATTCATCCCCTCTCGCAATTTAACGTAGCCAGATCCCACACCATAATCAACATTCGTTAATGATGGTTTATCGTTGATCCACACATTTGCAAGCGGCGCATCAGAAGACGCGTGCACTGCTTGTAAATTGGAATACTCGATAGTGTCACTGTCGGAGCCACACGCCGCCAGTCCTAATGCCGCCACCATAGTTAGCGCAGCTCTGCCAAATCCTTTCATATCCTTGCCTCTTTGTTAGTCGGGGCTTCTATGGCTTCTGTCAGAAATTGCAACGCAGGAATGCAGTTCTCTGCGCCAACGAGCTGTTCGAACAGATTGCAGTCTAAAGGAAGTAATTCAAGCCAGCGCTGGGTCACCCAAGCTGAGTCATCGTAAAAACGATGCTGGTAGAGGTTTCCAAGTTGAGGAAACTCTTCATAAACATGGGATAACTGCTGGCTTAAATAGAAGAAATCTGGTGAGTTGTCTGGATGTTGCCAATTGTCTAACCATTCGACCTCTGCATGGCGTAAGCCGTCCGCATCTGCACGAACTCGTTTGACAACAAAGCGTTTCTCACCAGCGACTGTAATACCAAGAAGACCATCACTGAGTGTTTCAAAATCAACAATCCTGACCAAAGTTCCGATAGATGAAACGTTACCCACGTCTTTAGGGTCACCTTCACTTCCTACTAGGCAAACTCCAAAACCCACATTTTGTAGGCTGCATTCCTTTACCATTCGCTTATATCGTGGCTCAAAAATGCGCAGATTCATTTTACCTTCAGGGAGTACAACTGAAGTGAGTGGGAATAACATGACTTCTTTCATTCAAACGTCCTCTTTGATTCACGGATACATACGACTCCCTTATCACTCCGATCACTAACGATTTATGTTGGTTAATCGACTGGCTTAAAAAGTCATAAAATCGCTCACGCAAACGATCCAAATCACACATTTATTGCAATAAAATGCAACAAACAAAAAGTTCCGTAAATAAAGATAATTTCGTGATGCAACTCACCAAAAACGTTTCATTTTGCACCCTTTATCACTTTCATTTGGGATTTTTATCGCTATTATTCCCGCCAATTGGAAAGCGCAGCACAGATTGCGTGTTCTGAATCATTACAAACATAGAGAGTCCCCTTATGCGTAAATCACTTTTAGCTCTTAGCCTTCTAGCGGCTACTTCAGCTCCAGTTATGGCGGCAGATTACTCTGACGGCGATATTCACAAAAACGATTACAAGTGGATGCAATTTAACCTAATGGGTGCATTTGACGAACTTCCAGGTGAATCTTCACACGACTACCTAGAAATGGAATTCGGCGGCCGCTCTGGTATCTTCGACCTTTACGGCTACGTTGATGTATTCAACCTAACTTCTGATCCAGGTAGCGACAAAGCTGGCGCAGAGAAGATCTTTATGAAATTCGCTCCACGTATGTCTCTAGATGCGGTAACTGGTAAAGACCTATCTTTCGGTCCAGTTCAAGAGCTATACGTTGCAACTCTAATCGAGTGGGGTGGTAACTCTGGTGTTAACTCTCAAAAAATCGGTCTAGGTTCTGACGTAATGGTTCCTTGGTTTGGTAAAGTTGGTGTTAACCTATACGGCACTTACGACGGCAACAAAAAGGATTGGAACGGTTTCCAAATCTCGACTAACTGGTTCAAACCATTCTACTTCTTCGAGAACGGTTCATTCATCTCTTACCAAGGCTACATCGATTACCAATTCGGTATGGATGATGATGCTGGTAACAAGTTTGGTTCAACCGCGTCAAACGGTGGTGCAATGTTCAACGGTATCTACTGGCACTCAGACCGCTTCGCAGTGGGTTACGGTCTAAAAGGTTACAAAGACGTGTACGGTATCAAAGATACTGATGGGTTCAAGTCAACTGGCTTTGGCCACTACCTTGCTGTAACTTACAAGTTCTAATTGAACCACTAAGTTTGCTCAAAAATGGCGCCTTTCGGCGCCATTTTTATTTGCTTTCCTTTTTTCCCTCATTATCCTTGCAGCAAACCTTTTTAATGAGAGCGTTTGGTGAATATCCTTATCCTCGGTCCAGGTGCGGTGGGCTCACTCTGGGCAACAAAATTTAAGCTTGCCGGGCACAATGTTTCATTGTGGGGAAGAAGTTCTGAAAGCCAACAATCACTTCAGTTGGATGACACACCCGCAATCGTATTCAGTAATCAAGATATTTCCTACGTAAATAAAGCAGATCTCATTTTGATCACGGTAAAAGCTTGGCAAATGGAAGACGCCATTCAGCCTTTACTGCCTCATATCAACGCATACACGATTATCATGCTGATGCACAATGGTATGGGTACCGCCTCTGCCGTGGAGAAGGCTCTGCCAAACAATCCTATCGTGCTCGCCACAACGACGCACGGCGCATACAAACCAGATAACCAACACGTACTGCATACCGGTCACGGAACAACGCAAGTGGGTGGTTATAATGACAAAGGAATGCAGTGCGCTTTTCTGCAAGATGTTATGCATCATGCTCTTCCAGAGGTCATTTGGAATCCACACATCCAATCTGCGTTATGGACTAAGTTAGCAATTAACTGCGCGATTAACCCACTGACTGCGATTCACCAGTGTAAGAATGGTGAGCTTGCGCAGCCCGAGTTTAAGATACAACTCGAAAGCATCACTCAAGAACTGGTTGAAGTAATGAGTAAAGAAGGTATTGCTATCGAGTTTCGCTCTCTTTTCGATACGGTAATGCAAGTGGTGAACGCCACAGCTGAGAACTATTCTTCAATGAGGCAAGACGTATTCCATCAACGTCGAACGGAAATTGATTTTATAACCGGATACTTGTTAAAGGCTGCCGAGAAACATCGTATCAATACGCCTGAGAATTTAAAACTTTACCAACGCATCAAACAAATAGAACAAAGCTGGACAGAACAATGAGTAAGAAAATCTTAGTGCCAATCGCTCCAGGCACCGAAGAAATGGAAGCCGTCACCGTTATCGACATGATGGTTCGCGCGGGTTATGACGTTACGGTAGCGAGTGCTGCTTTTGATGGATCATTGACGATGAAAGCTTCTCGCGGAGTCACATTAACGGCAGATTGTAAGCTAGTCGATATCGCTGATGATGAGTTTGATGCCATAGCACTGTCTGGTGGTGTTGGTGGTGCAGAAATTTTCCGTGATAGTACGGTGATGATAGAAATCCTTAAGCAGCACATCTACGAGGGAAAATTGGTTGCTGCTATCTGCGCATCACCGGCGTTGGTATTGCAACACCATGATCTTTTCCCACAATCACTGATGACCTGTCACCCGAGCTTTCAGTCACATATCCCGGAAGAGAAGTGGCGCAGCAAACGCGTGACCTTTGATATCAACCACAACCTGATCACTAGTCAAGGTCCGGGTACAGCTTTAGAGTTCGCGATGGAAGTAATCATTCAACTCTCAGGTAAAAAACACGCATGGTCAGTTGCTGAACCAATGATCCCTCTGCCTACTCTGCACTACCACAAGCTTGGTGAAGAATAATGTTTGACGTAAATGCTGTACGCGAGCAATTTCCTGCTCTAAACCAATCCGTCAACGATACGCCCTTAGTGTATCTAGATAGCGCAGCGACAACGCAAAAACCGCAATGTGTGATTAATGTCATCAGTCATTACTACAGTGCGCAAAATGCCAATGTTCACCGTGGCAGCCATAGTTTAACGGCTAATGCCACCAGCCAATTTGAAGCGGCACGAGAACGAGTGGCAAGCTTTATTGGTGCAAACAGCTCTAAAGAGATCATTTGGACACGGGGCGCAACCGAAGCACTGAACTTAATTGCTCAAACCTACGCCCGTAGCACGTTACAACCAGGTGATGAGATCTTGATTAGCGAGATGGAGCACCACGCCAACATCGTGCCCTGGCAAATCGTGGCAGAGCAAACGGGTGCTAAAGTCATTAAAGTTCCGATGACATCAGATTGCCAGTTCGACATCAGTGCATTTGAGGCGCTTCTGTCTGACCGCTGTAAAATTGTTGCTTGCGCACAAATAACCAACGTAACAGGCACACGCCAACCTATCGAAAAAATCACTGAACTGGCGCACAACGTTGGCGCGGTTGTTGTAGTTGATGGCGCGCAAGGCATCGTACATGAGCAACTTGATTTATCGACATCAGATATCGATTTCTACGTTTTCTCAGGTCACAAACTTTATGCACCAGCAGGCATTGGGGTTTTATACGGCAAGCTTAAACTTTTGGAAGCCATGCCACCATGGCACGGCGGCGGTAAAATGGTTGAACGTGTTTCTTTCGAGAAAACGACGTTTTCTGCACTTCCTGGTAAATTTGAAGCGGGCACACCAAACGTTGCGGGCGCGATTGCTCTAGCGAAAGCCATTGAGTGGTACCAAGGTTTTAACCATCACGAAGTAGAGGATCATCTCCATGTGCTTCAGGATAAGGCCTACCAAGCACTAAGCGCTTTGGATGACATCCATATTCTAGGCTATCAACCGAATGCCTCTGTACTGACGTTCGTCATGGACGGCGTTCATCACCAAGATATTGCGACGCTGCTCGATCAACAAGGCATTGCGGTACGAGCAGGACACCACTGCGCTCACCCATTGATGGATGCGCTAAATGTGAAAGGCACGGTACGCGTCTCTTTTGGTATTTATAACACGACGAACGATGTGGAAAGACTCATCGCCGCCGTAGAAAAAGCCGTCGACATGCTATAACGCCAACGGTTTGATTTGGAGTAACCAACAAGGTTACTCCATCTGCCTATCCAGAGTCGCCACGCAATTTCTGCCATTTCTTTTCGCAGCATAAAGCGCTTTATCTGCATGCGCATACAAACGTTTGGTGGTTTCATTTCTGCCTATTTCCACCACGCCTACACTCACCGTGACCGGAATTTCAATCTTTTCAAATTCGAACTGACAATTTTGAATGTGGGAACGTACTTCCTCTCCTACCTCTTTCGCCGCCGACAGAGAAGTTTCTGGCAAAATAATCGCAAACTCCTCCCCTCCGACTCTTGCAAAAATTTCGTCTTTGACGAGTAAGTGAGAAACCAAATCAGCTAAGGTCTCTAAGACATAATCCCCCGCATCATGACCACGTTTATCATTGATGACTTTAAAAAAGTCCAAATCAAACAATAACAACGCGGAGTGATAGTTCGGCTCTTGAGCTTTAATGACCTCTTCTGTGAGCTTTTCGAAAAAGACACGTCGATTGTAGATGTTGGTAAGAGCATCAATTTGGCTTTGATGGCGAAGAAGGGTTTCAACTCGGTGGCGATTGGAGATGTTGCGTGTAAGAATAAGGACAACGCGACGACCTCGGTATTTTATAGCGAGTGGGCAGATCTTGCCTTCGTAGTATAGGTCGCCTCTTGGCCCACTGTTAGCATCTATTCCCTGAATGCTGTCGGCGCACATCTTGTACTCGATCGTCACAATACTGTCTTGTTTCAGTGATCGACTGATCTGCTCGATAAACCAGTCGGCTTTATCTTTTTCAAGTACGCTGTGAAGTGTCTTACCTATCAAATTGCTTCCATCGTGATAGGCTTTTTTATCTGTTCCTCCAAAAACATCAATATAGATACCATCTTCACTCAGAATAAAAGTGGGGTCTGGCATTCCGGATAACACGTCTTGCGCATGTTCCAAGGTGAATTGCATATAGGGAGGTTCCTAGCGTTTGTACCTAAATATCCCAATCGCCTCCAAATGCGTGTCAGCATTGGGGAACAGGAGCGAATGAGGCATATGTCTACTATCTAATATAGACAAATTTTAAATACAATTGAGTTTATAAAAACCAAGTGGGCAATATAATGAACCAGGATCAATAGAAAGGTTAATTAACACTAAAATAGTCGACTATTTGCATACTTTTTATCCATATGCAAAAAATGTCTCAACTCAGAAACAAAAAACGCCAAACAGCTAGGTTATTCGGCGTTTTTTAAGAATTGGGAAAATGACTCGTTACACGGCGGTTTGCTTAATCTGCTCTACAATAGCTTTCAAGCCATTACCACGTGACGGGCTTAAATGGGAGACAAGCCCCAGTTGATCAAAATAAGCATCAATATCAAACGCTTGAATTTGATCGGCCGTTTTACCGTCATAAGCTGCCATTACCAAGGCAATCAATCCACGGACGATACGCGCATCGGAGTCCGCACAAAAATGCCAAACGCCATCTTGCTCTTTGCTCACTAACCACACCAAGCTTTCACAACCCGAAACGGTAACTTGTTCTGATTTCAGCTCTTCTGGCATTTTTGGCAGCTTTTTACCCCACTGAATAACCTGACGGTAACGATCTTCCCAGCCTTTAAATTGCTGCATAGTCGCTACAATGTCTTCGCTGGTGATATCTGTACCAAATGGAGAAACGGGAAAATCTGTCATGATGCGCTCTTCTTCTAGTTTACTGCTTATATTTTGAAATCAACTTCTCAACGATTCGCGATACCGCGACAAAGCCAAACGTTGCAGTTACGACAGTCGCCGCACCAAAACCGCTAGCGCAATCCATACGTTTTGGACCTTCCGCTGTCGACTTCACACCACACACTGAACCGTCTGCTTGAGGGTACTTCAGCTGCTCGGTTGAAAACACGCAATCAATACCAAACTTACGAGCCGGATTCTTAGGGAAGTTATGATGACGACGCAAGGTGTCTTTGATTTTCTTCGCTAGAGGATCTTGGATCGTTTTCGTTAAGTCAGCGACCATGATCTGCGTTGGGTCAACCTGACCACCAGCGCCCCCCGTGGTGATCACTTTGATCTTGTTGCTGCGGCAATACGCCAACAAAGACGCCTTCGCTTTTACGCTGTCAATCGCATCTAGCACGTAATCAAACTCTTTGCTTAAGTACTCATGTTGATTGTCTGGCGTGATGAAATCATCAATCAGATTGACTTTACACTCTGGGTTGATCAATTTGACACGCTCGGCCATAACTTCAATTTTGCTTTGGCCAACGGTGCCCGTCATCGCATGAATTTGGCGGTTAATATTCGTGACACAAACATCATCCATATCAATCAGAGTCAACTCACCGATCCCACTACGGGCCAGCGCTTCGACCGCCCATGAACCCACGCCACCAACACCAATAACACAAACGTGTGCAGCGCGAAGAATGTCCACTTCACTGTTGCCATAAAGACGACGAGTGCCGCCAAAGCGTTGATTGTAGCTGTCAGATGCTGGGGTATCGAGTTCACGCATATTGAAGTCCAGATGATCGATAGAAAAACAAAGAGTGCGATTTATACGCACTCTTTGATGAAATGTCTAGATAAGAGGCGGTTCCTCTTTCTTGGGTCGCTATTGTAGCTTTTCTGGCGGCAAAGCCCAAGGCGCTTGAGTTGGTGAGTTTTCCAGCCCAAGTTTCCAAACTCGACCAAAATGCTTGTAGTGCCCTGCTTCCGTTCCTGCTCTCGCACCAATGCCATGATACAGATCCAAATGGTTCTGTTTTACCGCACCACCAGTGTCTAAAACGATCAGCATTCGCAGTTGATGAGCACCGCTCCACGTACCATCCGCATTCAGCAATGGTACTTCCGCCAAGATTGGTGTGCCCATTGGTAAGATAGAACGGTCACCCGCGACCGCGGCCATTGGTAACAAAGGAATACCAGCCGATCCCGTTACTGGCGCTTCCGCTTTTGGCGCAAAGAAGACGTAAGAAGGGTTTTGCTCCAACAACTCGCGTACTGTTGCGTCGTCGTTGTCCATTACCCACTCTTTAATCGCTTTGAGAGACATTTTTTCACGCGGCACTTCACCACGTTCAATCAAAATGCGGCCAATACTAACGTAAGCTTTATTATTTTTCCCTGCGTACGCGAAGTACTCCAACGTATCATCATCTTCAAAATGCACATAGCCACTGCCCTGCACTTCCATCATAAACGGGTCAATACGGTTAGGCGCATAACCTAGCACTAAACCTTGGCCATCTAATGCCCCGTTGTAGATCTCCGCACGAGTCGGACAATCTGATGAGCAGTTTGGCTTGCCATAAACTGGGTACTTAAAAATGTCGTTTGGTGTATGACGCAGCTCCATCACGGGAGAAAAGTATCCGGTAAACAGCACATTACCTTTTTTATCACCACCACCCAATTGCGCGGCTTGAATGCCAAACGCACTCAACGCACTGGTATCTCCACTCTGTTGCGCCCACTCACTTAATCGTTGATATAGCGGTTGGTATATCTTCGCCATGGATGGTGACTTTATCACCACTTGCTCAGCTTGCTTGTTAAATTCAGTAAAATCGCGTGGTTTGTTAGACTCAACCACATCCACTTGATTGAGGATCTGAGGAAACTCACCATCAAGATATTGCTGAGCACGATCATTTTGTTGAGCACAGCCAAAGAGTAGGCTCAAAGAGATAATAGGAAGGAGTTTTTTTAACACGTGTCTTTTCCGTAAAAGAGAATAGCAAAAGGATGGCAAACAAATGCATACGGTGCAATTGAAAAGCAACGACAAAATGTTTCAACGCTAAGCCAATCCGTTTACTCGTTGTGAATTCATTCAGTTAATACAACATGATAGCAGCGGAAGAATTACGGAATTGTCCGGATTATGTTTGAAAGTAAGATTTACTGATTGAGAGATGAAATTGTGATCATCCATGTGACTCACAGACGCAAGAGATCTCTGCTTAACAGACAAAGATAAAAACGACTATCTTACCGCAATCCTTGCACGCCCCTCTAAACGGAATACAGGTAGATAATGTGCATTGGCATCCAGCTTCATTTCTGCATGCTGCTTACCCACAAAATTGAAGTGCCGCTCATTTGAACCCACTCGATACGAAAACGAATCCCCATCGAATTCAAAACTGGTCGCCACTGTAGAACCATTTACGGTAACACCGCGCTCACTCAACACAAATTCTTCACGAGCATAAGGCGCAACATCTTGCTCAACCCAGCGACCATAAATTGTCGATTTGGGAATGGGCGGATTAATGGTTCGAGTAATCAAATCACTATACAGCATGCACACGACAACGGTTCCAACTATCGCTATAAGCATGAGAGAACGCTCTAGCCACTTACGAAGCATTGATTTAGATGACGTTTTTGACAGATTGGAAGCAGTGATCGCAGCATTCTTATTAACAGCAGAAGACATGAGGTTCACGTATTGAGGAAAGACGCACCCATTGTAACCTTCCCTTTTAACGGGACCAAGAACCTACCTCAATATGTTTGTGCTTTATTCCAAAATTTCACCTTGCCACCAAATGAATAAAAAGGCATTATTCTAACATAATTAAACAAAGGAATGGCTGTAGTGAAAATTCGTAGTACTGCTCTCGTAAAAGGATTCCGTCAATCAACACCTTATGTCAATGCTCACCGCGGAAAAACCATGGTGATCATGCTGGGCGGAGAAGCCGTCGCACACAAAAATTTTGGCAACATTATTAATGATATCGCCCTCATGCACAGCCTCGGAATCAAAGTCGTGGTGGTGTATGGTGCACGTCCTCAAATTAATCAGCTGCTAGAAAAACAAGACCTCACTACGCCTTACCACAA
This sequence comes from Vibrio sp. 1167, assembly GCF_033340375.1. NCBI lineage: Bacteria > Pseudomonadati > Pseudomonadota > Gammaproteobacteria > Vibrionales > Vibrionaceae > Vibrio > Vibrio sp. 1167. The sequence continues at coordinate 274,459 of NZ_JAWOWK010000004.1, forward strand.
AAATATCCGCATTACGGATGAATCGGCTTTATCTGTTGTTATGCAAGCTGCCGGACAACTTCAGCTTGCGATTACTGCGCGCCTATCAATGAGCCTCAACAATACTCCGATGGCAGGTACCCAGCTCAATGTCGTTAGCGGAAACTACATCATTGCCCAACCACTCGGCGTTGATGATGGTGTGGACTATTGCCATAGTGGACGTATTCGCCGCATTGACACCGACGCGATTAATCGCACGCTCGACCAAGGCTCTATTGTGCTACTTGGCCCCATTGCGAGCTCTGTGACTGGCGAGTGCTTCAATTTATTATCGGAAGAAGTCGCCACCCAACTAGCGATAAAGCTGGGTGCGGATAAGCTGATTGGTTTTTGCTCCGAACAAGGTGTCATTGATGACAACGGCAATGCTGTCGCCGAGTTACTGCCAATTGAAGCGGAGCATGTCATCAAAACACTCTCTGAAAATACGTCTCCTGACCTAGATTACAACACTGGGACACTGCGCTTTCTTAAAGGCTCTATTGCCGCTTGCCGTGCCGGAGTACCTCGTAGCCACTTGATCAGTTATAAAGTAGATGGCGCCTTAATTCAGGAGTTGTTCTCTTTCGACGGTATCGGTACCCAAGTTGTTATGGCGAGTGCTGAACAAGTGAGGCAAGCTAATATTGACGATATTGGCGGTATCTTAGACCTCATTCGCCCTTTAGAAGAACAAGGTGTACTCGTTAGGCGCTCTCGAGAGCAGCTAGAGCAAGAGATTGGAAAATTTACCATCATCGAAAAAGACGGCTTGATTATTGGCTGTGCTGCCCTTTATCCATACCCAGAAGAGCGCAAAGCTGAGATGGCTTGCGTAGCGATTCACCCTGACTATCGTGATGGAAACCGAGGTTTGTTACTGCTCAACTACATGAAACATCGTTCTAAATCCGAGACCATTGATCAAATTTTTGTCCTCACGACACACAGTTTGCATTGGTTTAGAGAGCAAGGTTTTTACGAAGTCAGTGTCGACTATTTGCCTGGAGCCAAACAAGGGTTATATAACTTCCAGCGTAAGTCCAAAATCTTAGCGTTAGATTTATAGCTTAACCTTAAATCAGGGAGCGAAACTTAACGTTCCACTATACCAACTAACCTCAAAGGGCAGGATTCAGTTCATTAACGCTCAACCCTGCACATCGAGCTTGTTTAGGAACGAGTTTGTTTAGGAGTAAGGCCACACATAAACCCTACTCCGGACTAGCGGGTCATCATGTAAACCCAACTTAGAAATGCGCAAACCATTGCTTGATTTTTGTTCCAATTTTATCTTTTAAATATACATTTGGTTGGCTATACTCTGCTCGCTAGTGATTGGTTTTTAACCAATACGAATGGATCTAGGTGATGTAATGTAGCCTTCACCCTAAAATACTGGGCAATTGAAAAACTAGTTAGCTCCGTATTGCACACCAAGGACAGTTGTTAATCTGACTTTAAATAAGCCGAGACGAGCACTGTTATGAGAACAATCATTTGTAATTCGCTTCAAAGCTTCTGGGATATGGCTGACAATCAGTTTTTAGAAGGCCTAGACGTCCACTGTGTTTTCCCCGTAAATGACGCTATCCGAGATTTTATTCTTGCTTATCAACAGCAATACAAAATACGCAGCGTGTCTTTTACCAATGCGTTTGCAAAACATGCATAAAAGAAGACCGAGCCATAAGCTCGGTCTTCTTTTACGTACGTAATCAATTCAAAACAAAATCATAGCTAACAAAGATGCAAAAATAGTGACTACGATAAAGATTAAAATAGTCCAGTACACTAGCCCAATACTTATGAACCACTTTGGGCAAACTCTACGAATATCTGTTAGCTTTCTTTTTTTGGCCAACTTAGGAAATGCAACTGCGGCAACAAGAGCTAATCCATGTATTAAGGCCCCAAAGTGAAATCCAGAAACTAAAGCAAGCTCAATATCTGTATAGTGCTCACTAGTATACGCATAGTGCTTTACTTTTTGCGGCGTGATAACAATAAGCAAAATACCTACTATCAGGTACCAAAAAACTAACAAAGCACCTGCAACAAAAAATGTAATAAAAGAAACTTCTAATAACTGCAAACTTCACCGACCTTGGTCTTACCAACTAAGTCTATATTGCTATATAACTCTTTGTATTTATCAGCAACAACTTTACCAGACGCATAACTAGCACTGGCAGAGACAACCCCTAAAGCGATAGCGCCTATCCAACCAACTGGAGTAGCCATAACTACCAGAGATATAACGGCCCCGCCAGCTAAACCAACTACTGTACTTGCTGCAGTTTCCACCAATATTTCGTTTTTCTTTGCGTTAGAGTCTGCTCTAGCTATCTGATCGCAGGCAATACCAATATTAACTGCAGTTAATACAGTGCCGCCTTTAGCTGCTACTTTTGATAACTTTGCTAACCTATCTGTATTCTTCTTAAGCGCCGCAGTAGTCATAACCCCGCCGTTTCTAGATATCCTCATAGCCTCTCGAGCTTTCTTACCATTAAAGAGAAGCTTCTCAGTTGGTCCAAGATTTTTTGCTACATTCTCTAATAGTTTTTTCCTGCGATAATCATACTGCCCTTTCGAAAACGTTCCTGATTTATAATCTCTATATAAACCATCAAGCTTTTTTAGCTCTGCAACATTTCCTTTTTCACTATCTCCTAATAAAGCCCCCATGGACGCAAAAGTAGCACCGATACCTGCGCTCGCAGGCCCCCAATTATCATCAAGCCAAGAAAGAGCCCAAAATGCTTCCTTTTCGTTTTGCGACATAGATTTCATCGTTGATTCAAATTGCGCTTGATCATGATCTGAAATGGCAATTTTAGAAGAAAACTCAGATTGCTTGGTATTTGAAACGTTCAACTTTCTCAAGTAAATAGATTGACCAGATTTAATCGAATTAGGGTCTGAAATTTTAGGGTTGTCTTTTTTTATTTGAGCAAGAGCAAAATTATAGCCATCTGTTCCAAACTTAAAATGATAAAACTTCCATATAATTCTCGTAAGAGTATCACCAGGCTTAACACTATATATGTAGCTATACCTATTAACGCTGTTAAAGTAAGTTGTATTCATTTCATTCAGATCCTTATGCCCATAATTGCGCATAATGTTAACGTTTCAGATTCAAAAACATCAATTGAAATGACTTTTCTTTCAGAAAGAGAATTGTTAAAACACAACTCATCACCAAGTTTGACATGTAACAAAGGTAAAACTGACTATAAACTAAGTCCATAATCAGTTGGTAAGCCGCTGTACTAACCCACTCGCACGAGTGGTTTTCACCTTAATGCCTCGCTTCAGAACATTAAGTTCGGCGTAAAGAGCTAAACGCTTTTTCGCGCGGGTAATGCCTGTGTAAATCAACTCACGGGTTAATATCGGGCTAAAGTCTGGTGGCAAAATCATCAGGGTGTAATCAAATTCACTGCCTTGCGATTTATGGATGGTCATGGCGTAAGCCGTTTCATGTTCAGGTACTCGGCTTGGCAAGACCGATTTCACACTGCCGTCAGGTAACTCAAAAAAGACTTTCAAACGCGGTTCTTCTTCAGTGTCATCTCGCATGCAAATACCAATATCACCGTTATACAAACCTAAACCGTGATCATTACGCGTAACCATGACGGGTCTGCCGTGGTACCAAATTTCATCCTGAACTTGAATGAACTTGCGCGCTGCGAGCGCTTTCTCGATACGTTGGTTTAGCCCAGCCACACCGAAGTCACCTTCACGGATCGCGCACAGCAACCGGCATTGGTTGAAGGTATCTAACACCGCTTTGGCTTTGTGCGTTAGCGACTCTGGCTCTCCGGTTTTAGGATCGGTTTCCTGTTGTCCAATGCGTTTGAGGTAACGACCGTATTCCTGCACCAACGTCTGCATCATTTGGTTGTAATGTTGACTACTTAGCGCGAAATGTTCGATGTCAGAAAAGTCACGCGCCCAGACGTTATCTACGCTCGCAGCAGAACCGGAGTTAACCGCTTTTGCCAACTGACCAATGCCTGAGCGAGCATCAAATCGGTAGCTCTTTTGCAGCATACATAAACTATCGGCAATGCTAGATGCACTGTTACCCGTATGGGCTAAAGTATCGAAACCCGTCAGTTTTGAGATGGCTGACGCCTGCTCTTTGCCATAACCCAATGCATGGAACGAACAGATATCACCCAACACGGCCCCGGCTTCAACTGAAGCAAGTTGGTCTTTATCACCTAGCAAAATCAGCCGCGCATGTTTCGGTAAGGCATCAACCACTTTGTACATCATTGGCAAATCGACCATCGACGCTTCGTCGATAACTAAAATATCCAAATGCAGTGGATTTTGCTTGTTGTGACGAAATTCTGCGCTATTAGGAATCGCACCCAGCAACCGATGTAAGGTGCTTGATTCAGTCGGAATTTTGGCTTTTAGCTCCGGAGAAACTGGCAGTTCTTGCACTGCTTTACCAATGGACTCGGTTAATCGCGCCGCCGCTTTCCCCGTCGGGGCCACCAGCTTGATGGTTAGATTTTTCTCTTGCGTCGCCTGTTCAATCAAAGCAGCAAGCAATTTGGTTACTGTCGTCGTTTTACCCGTACCTGGGCCACCAGAAATCACAGCAAATCGACGGGTTAACGCAACTGCCGCCGCGACTTTTTGCCAGTTCACGCAAGCCGAGAGTGGCACGAGTTCATCCAGTGTTTGTAAATCCTGAACCTTGCGCGCATTGCTAAGCACGGAATCAATGGCGTGCCAATCCAACGATTCGCTTGCGACCACATCAAGGTGGTCACACACCAATTGTTGACGCAACACTTGGTTGCTGCTTCCCGCTTCTACTGCTTTGCCTAACGCGTTAAACAGAAAATGGTATTGGCGTGCAAATAAATGGTTGAGCAACTCGGATAATCGCGCAAACTCTTGTGGTTGCAAGTTAACTGCGGCGCCCAGCTGATTGAGCTTTTCCGCCAGTGTCACTTCATAATGCCAATAGCGATGCAGATACAGACGCTCACCATCGAACATTAAAGGCAAGGCTTCTCCTTGCGCGCCGACCACGCTGGAATTTTGTAATACTTGAATCCAGTCTATGCCTTGCAACTGTGTATTAAGCGCCAATGCCGACTCACCAAACAGCCCTAGCTTACTGGCTAAATCCGTAGATTGCCCTTGTGCATCGAACAGAGACAGACAGATATGTCCTTTACCGAGCTCACTACTGACAACACCAGCGATAAACGCCAGTGCTTGGCTGTCCGACTGTTCATCATGTGTTTGAGAATCAATAAAACAGGCGAATTGGTAGTCGAGCTGACGAATAGCACCTTTGTGCGCCAAGCGTTCCAGCACTACCAATAAACTATCTTGGCCAGAATGAAGATTGTGATTTGTCGTCATTAAAGTAGCTCCATCTGCCCGGCTTGAGTTGAGCGCGTTTCAAGTACTTGACCATCAATCAAACGATCCATCTCTTGTAAGAAGTCTAAGGTTGGTTTCGCAGCAAAAATGCCGTGGTCACTCTGCCCATCCATGCCGCGTAAGAACAAGTAATACACACCACCGAAGTGCTGCTCGTATTGATAATTCGCCAATCGGCTGCGTAGGAAACGATGCAGTGCTAACGCATAAATCTGGTACTGCAAATCGTAGCGGTGCTCAGCCATCGCCGATTTCAGAGCCTCACCATGGTAGTGCGTCACATCGTCGCCAAGATGATTCGATTTCCAGTCAAGCACGTAGTATTTACCTTGATGTTCAAACACCAAGTCGATAAAACCTTTGAGCATGCCTTGCACGGTTTGGAAACCTAAATCCCCCGCTTTCGCCGACAACGGATCGTGACGTTGAATGACTCGGTTTAACGCCGGTGCAGACAAAACTTCAATCGGCAGCAAAAACTCCATCTCCACCAAACGTTGCGACGGTGCTTTTTGATTCAGCAGCAAAGATTTACCATCCAACGGCGTTGCGAGTACGGTATCAATCAATTGCTGTAAAATGGGCAACCACTCTTCATCGAGCTGTTCGCTTTCCATCAAGCCAAGGATGATTTGTGTATTCTCTTCCGTCGTGGCTGGCTGAGTAAATTCAATTTCCTCAAACAAGCTGTGCAGGAACGTACCCGGACGCGCTCCACGAGGGAAGGTAAAAATCGAACGCTCTGGCTCCACCAAATCCGCTTCGTCTTGTTCTTCAGATGAGTCGATATCAAAACCCGTAATCTCAATCGTGGCATCATGCTCGGCGTGATGAGAGCCTTGCTTGACCAAGCCAGAATAACTGGTGATGCGCCAGTTTCTGTCGATAGGGTTTTGCAGCTCTTTCGCGCTAAGATCGTATATTTCTTCTTGTGGCGCTACGTACTTCTCTTCGAGTTGCTGCGGCGGATCGGCCACAACGACACAATCAAGCTCGTCTTGTTGCTTTGTTAAACCTTGGTGCAAATCGTTAATGCCACCTTCTTGACCATTTTGAATCAAATAGCCAATCGCACTGCGGTGTACACCAGTTGGCTCTTTGGTCGAACGGCCATTGCGCAACGGTGAGGCACCGATAAAACACGCATAAACAGCACGCGTTAGTGCCACGTATATCAAGCGTAAGTCTTCCGCCAAACGCTCTTTGTCCGCTTGCTTCATGGACGCATCGTTGCCAGTGATATCCAGTACCGTGCGGTCATTGGCTGCATCGTAATATTTGGCTTCACTGGCTTCTCGATAGCTGAACACAAACGGCAGAAATACGAGGTCATACTCCAAGCCTTTTGATTTGTGAATAGTTACGATCTGCACTAAGTTACGTTCCGATTCTAAACGTTGGATTTGGTCATCACTGCCACCCAAACCGTTTTCCGCATCACTGATAGACTGAGCGAGCCAACGCAGCAGACCGTGATCGCTATCCAGTTCATTACTGGCGTGTTGAAGCAGTTCACCAATGTGCATTAAATCGGTAAGTACTCGCTCACCATTTTCACCCTGTGAACTCGCACCTTCTTCTAGTAATCGCTCGGCAATATGGCGTTTGCTGATCACCGCGCGCAACATCGGCAGCACACCACGTTGAATCCAAAGTTTGCGATATTCTTTGAATTCGTTTACGGCGTTTTCCCACACCACTTCATCGTTATTAAGTGCATCCAAACTTGCTGCGTCGAGGGCAAACAGCTCAGAAGCAAGACTTGCACGCAGCGCACGGTCATTTTCTGGAGTCAGCACCGCTTGCAGCAAACGCTGTAGATCCTGCGCCACTGAACTGGTAAACACACTGTCTCGGTTAGACAGGTACACGCTGGCAATGCCTTGATCAGCCAACGCTTGTTTGATCATGCGACCTTCACTACCTGTTCGAACCAACACTGCGATATCGCCCGCTTGAACCGCTTTCTGTTTTTCGCCATTCACCAGACACGCTTTCCCCTGTTGAGCCTGCGTCAAAATGGTTTGGATTTGGCTTGCGGTCGCCTCCGCCATTCGAGTCAAATACTCGCCTTTGGGTAGCGGTTTATCGTCCGCTTCTTGCAACCAATAGGTCAGCGCGGGTTGCTTTTGGCAACCCATAGTCCAAATGCGTTTTTCGGCATTGGGACTGTATTTTACGGGTAAGAACGGGATGTCCGAATCATAGATAAATGGACTATCAGGCAAGGCAAATACTTGGTTTACCGCCTGCACCATATCTGCGCTAGAACGCCAGTTGGTTCCTAACGTGTAGTGGGCACTTACTTGGTTACGCGCTTTGATATATGTGAAAATGTCTGCGCCACGAAAGCCATAAATCGCCTGCTTGGGGTCACCGATCATAAACAAACCACATTCCGGGTTGTTCAGATAAATACGGCTGAAAATACTGTATTGAAGCGGGTCGGTATCTTGGAACTCGTCAATCATTGCGACAGGATACAAAGTACGAATACGCGCCGCTAAAAGCTCGCTTTCGTCCGTATCGATAGAAGCAGAAAGTTGTGTCAGCAAATCATCGAAAGAGAGCCACTGTTTTTGATTTTTCGCGTTGGCCAGCATCACACGACAATGCTCAATCGCATGAGCAAGCAGTGGCGCTTTTAAGCTGATTGGGTTAGCAAGAAATGTTTCAATGGCTTCAAATACCGCGTGCTGCGGCGCACTGCCTTTCGGTGTTTTTTCCAACAAGACGTTTTGCGCGAATTTCTCCAGCTTGTCTGGATAATCGTAACCTGTGGTTTCCGTTGCAGCCCAAGCGTTTACCGCCTCCAACCACGTCGGCAGAGACTTTTTGGTGTAGCTGCGTTTGTTAATATCTGAATCTGAAATCAGCGTCAAGAAGTCATCTTGGCTTTCTCGCCACTGTGCTTTTAATTCATCAATTTTTTTCAAATTTTCAGTATGAAGATCAGCCAAACTGCCTTTCATTGCTGGAACAGAAAGGCTTAACGGCGCGCCAGTTAAGTAATTGCTGATGTCAGACAACAACGCAGATGGAGAGCCCCATAGCTGGCGGATTTCTCCCGCCAAAGTAAATGGCAATGGGTAGAAATTTCGGCGCCAGTAATCGGCTACAACTTGCGCTTTTAGGTGACTTTCATCGGTCACAAACTCGTTATTAAATCGGCTGCCAGATTCAAACGCATTTTGCGTTAGCATACGTTGGCAAAAACCGTGAATGGTGTAGACCGCCGCCTCGTCCATCTGACGCTCTGCCTGCAATAAAATTTCTGCGGCTTGCTTGTGATCGTCAAACTCATTAAGCAAAGGTTGGATCACCGGATCGGAACTCTGTCCACGCGCAAACGCGATTCGCGCATCATGGATTCTTGCCCTGATACGATCGCGTAATTCCGCAGTTGCCGCTTCGGTAAAGGTTACGACCAGAATTTGGTCGACCGTAAGCGGTACGCGATGTCGAGTTTCCGCGCTGCCGTGACCAAGCAAAAGGCGCAGATATAAACCTGCAATAGTGAAGGTTTTACCTGTACCTGCTGATGCCTCGATTAACCTCGCACCGTGCAGAGGAAACGTCATCGGTTCTAGTGGCGTTGGTTGAGGTTGCTCTGTGCGGTCTAACGTATGTAGAGGACACTCTGCACCTGACATTTGATCCATAACGCTGAATCTCTCCGGATTATTTACTAGGACGTATCACCTAATAAATGTGATCTATAGTTAAAAATTCTATTAATATGTTTAACAAGTTGGATAATTTAGAGCTTTGTGAGATCTTTCTCACGGTTATCCATAAGACGTACCGTTAGTATGCGCCCCACGAGATAAGCCAAACCTTTTGGCGGCACAACTCAAATGAATTAAACAAAAGTATCATGGTCCCTCTGACCTTGTGGCCGTACAGCGAACGCCCTACAAAAAATAATGATTTTCTGGCGGCCACCCTACTCTTCCTTCTCTTTATCCAACTGTCTTTATTACGCTTTTACGTCATCAGCGTCTTGAACCGCTAAGCGCGCACCTTGCAAAACTAATGCTGTCAGCAAACGAACTTCTGAGGCCAACTCATCATTCCAAGCAGGCCAAATTCGAGAGATGTACGCATTATTGCCTTCGCCCGGGCTCATGAAGCCATCATTGAATGCGTCAGCCATTTTCTTCAAAGATTTCTCTTCGTCATCTACCCACTGACCGCGACTAAAGCCCGCTTCAACACAAGCCAACGCCGTTTTCGGGAAATAAGGCAAAGGCTTAGTCATGCCTTCGAAGAATAAGCGAACTAATTCAGTCAGTAGCTGTTTGGCATACTGAGCATCGGCAATTTCTGGGTAGATCAAATGCAGCGCGCCTTCTTTACGATCGTAACCAATGATGTGGGTTTTCTTAGCATGACCCGACGCCGACATGGCAAGGTGATCGATCCACGCTGCAAGGTAATCCTGCGATCGAATCTTACCGCTTCGATAGCGAATCAAACCGGATTGGTAGCATTGAGTTAGCCAACCTGTTAGGCGAACGTTTTTCTCTTCGCCTTCATTTCGCTCAAACAAGGAATCAAACGTCAGGTCGATTTCCAAATCGTCTTGAGGCGCACCAGATAAAAACGCCAGTTTATCCACCAGCTCTTCCGCCTGAACTCGGTTGGTTTCAAATTCGATATCACCAAACGCCCCCACCGGCAGTTTGCCTTGCGCGCGCTGTTGACTCATAAAGTGTTTAAGCACCTCTGTTTTTTTCTCTGGCTGCATCAATGTCGTTTCAAGCAAGATTTCTAACAGCTCATCACGCATTTGATAGCTTTCCAAACCACCTAAAACAAAGGGTTCGTCGTCTTCCATCACCGGTAGCGGCGGTTCAAAGATTACTTTTAAACGACGATTGAAAAAATACTGCACTGGTAAACGCCAGAAACGTTGCAACTCGACTAAGTCGAGCTCAAGCGGGAACGTCGCTCCCAACAGATAGTCGTCTAATGCCCGATTAAAATCACGACGGACATAGCCTTGCGATTGACTGCTTTGAGTCAATGCCGCTGGAATCCACTCTTTCGCGTAGCTGGCGTGCATGCCTTGGAACGCACTTGGGCTAAACGGCACCATGGCGTGGGTATTCACCAACGCATTTAATAAGTTGTCGCCAGACTCATCAACAGGCAACGCTTCATCACCACTTAAACAATAGTTTTGGTGGCAGTATTCCATCAGCTCAGAAACCAGAACCGAAGGCACTCGCTCGGTATTGTCTTGGATTGAACGGCCAACATAACTGATGTAGAGCGTTTGTTGTGCAGACAACATCGCTTCGAGGAATAGGTAACGGTCATCATCTCGGCGCGAACGGTCGCCCGGTTTGGTTCTTCCTGTCATCAAGTCAAAGCCTTCTGGCGGCATGGAGCGTGGGTACACGCCGTCATTCATCCCCAGTAGACAAACGGTTCTAAACGGAATAGAGCGCATCGGCATCAGGGTACAAAAGTTCACTTGACCAGCAAGGAAGCGCTGGCTGACTCGTGTGCCAGATAATTTGTTTTGAAGGTATTGGCAGATGATCGACGGCGATAACGCATCATCAAATGCGGCATCAGCTAATTGCTCTTTGAGTTGGCTGAGCGTATCGCGAATGGACTTGAGCGCCATTTCGCCTTCTAACTCAACTGAGAAGAAGTCATCCAGCAGTGAAACCAAAGTCTCTCGCCAACCATCGATAGTTTGAACATGAGAAAGTTTGCTTCGATAAGTGCTAATTTGTTGGATAAAGTGTGCCAACTTGCCCGCCAGCTCTGCGCCCATGCCTTGCACTTCGTTGTACGGAGACAAACTGCCTTGCTCGGTTTCAAACAAACCTGCGGATTCTGGCATCGCGTAGCCAAGCAACATGCGTTGAATACCAAATTGCCATGTGTTTTGACGGGTTTCCGGCAGTTCAAATTCGCGTCCGGTATTGGCATCCAATCCCCAGCGAATCCCCGATTCCTCAACCCATTGTTTGGCTTGTAAAAAATCATCTTCGCTGAGTTCAAAACGCTTTAATATCGCCGGAGTTTCCAGAAGTTCGAGTAGTTCTGATGCCAAACAGCGCGTATTGGGTAAGTTCACCAACTGCATAAATGCGGCCAGAATTGGGCTCTCTTGATCGGCGGTTCGGTCAGAAATCGAATAGGGAATAAAACGCTCACCCGGCGCGTTACCAAAGACCGCCTGAATCGCAGGGCTGTAAGCGTTGATGTCCGCGACCATCACGATAATATCGCGCGGTTTTAACGTTGGGTCAGCATCGAACATCGCCAACAGTTGATCATGCAGCACTTCCACTTCGCGCATCGGGCTGTGACAAGCGTGTAGGCTCAGTGATTTATCACCCAAGCTAACCACTTGTTTGTGATGACTGTTTTCAATCTGTTGGTCATCTTGATGTTCTTCAAGATTGAGAATATCCGCTTGCAATTGATGGAGCAGACTGTCGCGCTCAACATCAACAAAGGCTTCGATTTCATGAGATTCCAGCTGAGACAACAGATACATATTGTCGCGCCCGAGTTTACCCATGGACGCCAACAGACTGTTTCCGACCACATCGGTGTGCAGCTCATCGATCACATTATCTTCCAATGAACCTTTCAGTTGCTCAGTTTCACCTTGCACTTCCGAGTGATCGTCCTGCCACACAACGTGCTGACGATGTTTCGCCGCCAAACGAGCCAGATATTTGCGATCTCGAACTTCACCCCAATAATAACGACAAGGGTTAGTGAACATCAGATGCACGTCGATGTGTTCACCAATTGCTTTTAGCGCATCCATATAGCGAGGCGGCAACGAAGAAATGCCAAAAACAAACAAACGCTTGGGCAAATGGTCAAAATTGCAGTTAAAACTCTCTAACGTGTCGATAAAGTGCTCATAAAGGTTGGCACGGTGATAAGGAGACTGCCCTAATGACACAGTGTGATCATACAACGCTTGCCATAAGATCGGCTGCCACGGATGCTCATCTTCCAGCTCTGGCACACTCTGCCCAGCTTCCCAACTTGCGATCCATTCCGGACGATACACCAAGTAACCATCGAAAATATCGGCAATTTTCTCAGCCAGCTGATACAGCTTAGAGTGGTCAATGTCATCTTTGAGGTACTGCGCTAACGGCGAAAACACCTCTTGGTTGAGAAGCCCCGGCAGCAGATGCATCAACTTCCACGTCATCGCTTCTTTGTTAAACGCACTGCGTTTTGGCACGTCTGGCAACACCTGCGTAAACATTTCCCAAATGAAAGTAGCAGGGAGCGGAAAATCAATGTTCGCGGCAACACCAAACTCTTTGGCCAATTCCATTTTTAGCCACTGGGACATGCCCGGACTTTGAACCAGAATTTGTTCTTTTTCGAACGGGTTTTCCAGCGGACTGATTCGAATCAGTTCGACAAGGAGTGATTTAAGAACGTCAACTTGGTTGGAGTGATAAACAGTAAACAAATTGGGAATACCGAGCGCCGATTGAAACTGTTAGCTAGCTTAGCACAGCCCCATTTAAACCCGCAGTGATCTCGCGTTCGGAAAAAACAAAAGGTTATATATCACTCAAATAGAGTATGAATCTTCTGAATTTTCACATGTCAATCAAGTCTGACACTTCCATACAAAATGTGACATTCGTCGCAACTATTCCATAATAAAAAACACTGTTTTATACTCCCTCTACCCATAATTTATAAACAAACAAAAAGTATGTTTCGCAAACTGTCTTCCAACAGCGCTTGGCTGATTGCTTTTTTTGCTTGCTTTGCAGTGTACCTGTCGATCGCTTGTTATCCTTTTGTGTTGTCTAACAATCAGAATGAACCGCTAACCTTGTTGCAAGGTTACTATTTGGTTTCGACTCAATATGGCTGGCTGGGCTTGATCGCTCTTCCATTTATGTTGTTGAGTTTATTGCTCTCTTTTCTACCGACTCGAGTATTCAAAGGCATCGTGATCGCTATCGCGATCTGTCTATTGATCATGTTTAAAGTCGATATCCTCGTTTTTCAGCAATACAAACTTCACATCAACGCTCTATTAATCCGTATGTTTTTCGAAGGTGGCGGTGATGTCTTCGATATTTCTTGGATGAGTTGGCTAATCTTCATCAGTGAAATTGCCATTCTGGTGATCGGGCTCGCTTGTACCGTTTGGGTAAGTAATCAACTGTCAGAAAGCCGAGCTAAGTTCGTTTTGATCAGCGTTTGGTTTGCTGTATTGCTTAGCACGCAGATGATTCATGCGTACAAAAACGCACTTTACGACGATGAAGTCAGTCAGTTTTCGAATAACTGGCCACTTTACTACCCGCTGACGGCTCGTAAATTTATTTACAAACACGACCTAGTGGATGAGAGCATTGCATCGAAGAACCGCGTAGAGTTAACCAACATTGAACGTAGCTCACTCAACTATCCGCTTGCGCCGATTCAAGTGCAAAGCAAAGAGAAACAACCCAATGTCTTGTTTATCTTGGTTGATGCGTGGCGCTACAGTGATGCGACGCCGGAAGTCATGCCAAATGTCAGCAAGTTCGCCGAAAAAACAGTGAATTTCACACAACATATGAGCGGCGGCAACTCAACTCAAGCGGGTATTTTCAGCCTGTTTTACAGCTTGCCAGCGACCTACTGGGAAAGCTTTTACGCAAGTCAACGCTCTCCTGTGTTTATGGATACGCTGCAAGCAGAAGGCTACCGCATGGGCATTTTTGGCTCGGCACCGCTCACCAGCCCGCCACTTTCTCGCACGGTATTCAAAAAAGTGTCGGACTTGACCCTGAAACAAACTGGGGAAACAGCTGTCGAGCGCGATCAGCAGATAACAGACAAGTTCATCGAGTTCCAAAAGCAGGATAGCGACAAGCCGTACTTTGGTTTTCTGTTCTACGATGCCGCCCACGGCACGGTGTTTCCTGAACCTGAATTTGCGAAATTCAAACCATACTGGGAACGCGTTGACCACATTTTGCTCAACAACGATTTTGACGCTTCGCTTTACCACAATCGATACAAGAACTCGTTGTACTACATCGACAGCTTGATTGGTGATGTGCTGAAAAATGTCGACTTAGACAACACCATTGTGGTGATTTCATCAGATCATGGTGAAGAGTTTAACGACCATAAGATGAACTATTGGGGCCACACGGGTAACTACAGTGACGTTCAAGTACATGTGCCTCTTTACGTGTACATGCCAAATCGTCAGCCAGAGCAAGTTGATTACCGCACGACCCATTTTGACGTCGTGCCAACCATGATGAATACGCTGTTTGACGTTCAAGGCACAACGAGTTCATACAGTGTTGGTCATAACTTGTTTGATAGCTCTGCCTCTCGCGATTGGTATATTGCAGGCAGCTACTACAACTATGCATTGGTCGGCAAAGAATTGATGCTTGTGGTCAACCCTGGCGGGCACTCTCAGCAACTGAATCGTCAGTTAAAAGTCGAGAAAGAACAGAAAGTTCCTGTCGATATCATTCGTCATTCTCTGGATGAGATGTCGCGATTTTACAAAAAAGGCTAGTGTCCAACATCGACGCCGATTGAAATAAAAAAGCCTCTTGGTTGTAAGACCAAGAGGCTTTTTCCTATCTGCTATTTAAGCGTGATGAGCGTGCATCAAGCGTGGCTGAATCAATAAGTTGTTGATGTATTGTAAAGCCACATAAGAGACAACAAATGTTGCCACAATCAACTCAAGACCAGCTAAGCTTCGCACTTGTTGAACATAGTGCGTAGCCAATCCTTGCAACTCCATCCAATTCGCCATTTTAAACAGCGCCGTCGCACCGATCACCATCGGAAAAGTGAACGCCGCATAGCCTGGGCTAAATGGCAGTCTAAGCAATTTAAAGAATGCGAGGTAAATGATGGCTGTCATCAATACCGCGATACCAAATAGCATAGCGATGATCACTGGTGATGGTGTCGCAGTGACCGTTAAGTACCCTGCCAATGATAAACTTGCTGGCGCTGCCATGATTGCCATTGTTGGTTTCGCTGCATCCGGAATTTCATGGGTAAACATGAAACGGTAAATCATCATCGGCAACATGATCGCGTACGCCACCATACCAAACATCAATGCACCTTGTGCCACTGGTGCTAACATCGGGTTGCCAGAGAAAGACACATCCGCAACGATGATACCCACTGGCGGTACAAACCAACTAGGAACCATGTGGTGCAATTCAAAATCTTTGGCGCGATGGTAAACAAAGCTCACCAAGAACACGATGTGCAGAACCACCGCAATCAGCCAAAGCACATCACCAGCCAATGGGTAAAAATGGCCGAGAGAGTTCGATACCACCATAGTGCCCATCGCAAATGTCGGAACCACGCTACCCACAACCGGATGAGCAAGATCTTGTCTCAATAGATGGTTATGTAGCAAAAACTTGGTTGCCAATATAGCCAACAATACGCTCGCGATACCCGCACTAATCCACTGTCCGTAGCCATGTAATTCGGCGAAGTTTTCCCAACTCCAGCCTAAGCTTGCAATACCAAGAGCCAAACCCGCCATCGGAGTTGGTGCTCCCATTACTTTTGCTTTTGTTCTTTGAATCATGATGACCTCAACCAGACTCACTCTTGATGGAGCGTATAATACGCTTGCACTTCGTTCCGATATATCTAATTATTTAAAACAAACGTTCAGAATTACTTAACGGTGGGGTATGGCAAGTCACATTTCTCTTAAACAACTGAAAGTGTTTACGACGGTCACGCAGCACAAAACGCTCACAGCAGCTTCTGATAGTCTCTTTTTGTCAAAAGCCGCTGTGAGCATGGCACTCTCAGAATTAGAAAAGCAGATCGGCCATCACTTGTTTGATCGTGTTAATAACCGACTAATTTTGAACCAAGAAGGTCAAAAACTGCTGCCACTGGCGGACGAATTACTCAACCGAGCCAAGGACATCGAGAGCATTTTCGATGGTGACCAAGCGCTATCGGGCCAACTTCGCATTGGTGCCAGCGACACCATTGGCAACCAAGTCGCGCCCTATTTGCTTAGCGAATTTCGTCAGCAAACGAACCATCGTTCTCAAAGCCTGTTCATTTCTAACTCCGCACAAATCTGCGACATGCTGACCGATTACGAGTTAGACATAGCCCTCATTGAAGGCAAAACACTTCACCCTGAATTGCAGTCCACCCAGTTTAGCGAAGATGAAATGTGCGTGATTTGCGCGCCCGATTCCCCAGCCGTGCACGAAGGGCCAGTAAACTTAACCGAGCTAGAAAACAGTGAATGGATATTGCGAGAGGCAGGATCTGGTTCACGCGAATTTTTTATGCGCGTTGTCGCGCCGCGCTTGGAACATTGGCATGAAGCTTTTCAGCTCAATACCACCGAAGCGTTGATCAACTCAGTATCGGCAGGGTTAGGCTTGGGCTGCTTGTCACGTTTGTCTGCAGAACCTGCTATTCGTGACGGCCGCGTAAAACTGCTCGACATGCCTTTAGATATGAAGCGCCGCTTCTGGTTACTGGTTCATAAAGAGAAATATCAAAGCCCATTGCTCAGAACGTTTATCGAATTTTGCCAAGATTGGGAGCGACCAACAAACCTTCCTTTGGGGAATAAATCCGCAAAGTGAAACCAAGATAGTTTAAATGCTAGTCAGTTAGTTGTACGTGTCTCTCATTCTGAGGCTTGTCGCTAGACTTGATTGGTCAAAAACTGTATAAAAAGCCAGTATCAATACACCAAATTAGGGGACCAACCATGGCTGTAATCGTCAAGTACGTGGTAGAACGCAATGGAGAAGAGAAAATGACTTTTACCTCTAAAGCGGAAGCTGACGCATACGACAAAATGCTGGATATGGCAGACGAGTTATTCTCACTGCTGGGTAAAAGTGAACTTCTAGAAGACGAAGGTAAGCAAGAAGATCTTGCAATGTTCCTTGCGCAAAACAAAGAAGAAGTGCTTTACGCTCTGGGTGCAAAACGTAAACCTGCACCAAAAAAAGCAAAGAAGCTTGAAGCTGTTGAAGAAGATAGCGAACAAGAAGACGCTGCATAAGCCTCTCATTTGTTTAGAAAAAACGTCGCATTATGCGGCGTTTTTTTATTCCTTCCGTTTATCTCCATATATCTCTGAGAATATAAAGAACCGATTTAATATCCCAAATTGCTCTAAATTTCATGTTGCAGATTAGCGTGACTTAGATCTAGTCTAAATGGGTCCGGTGATGGGGTGCCACCGGAATCGAAAGATTCGAACCGCTGTTAAAGCTAATGACTCCTACAGAAACGAAAACAGGTCAGCCCTGTTGGAAGTGCTTTCGCTTATGTTGTGAAAGCGAGAGTTCTGTAGTGAGCAATTCAACTCTTCTCCAACCCCGCTCCTGTTTTCTCAAAAATAAAAATACACTGGGAAAACATTATGCAATATTCACACGAAATCCAATCAATGTGCCCGATTCAACGCGGCGATCTTCATGCATCTGCACCGATCCCTGTTGAAGGCGCAATGATCAATCCAAAAGACGTTATCGCGATTTCTGGTCTTAGCCACGGCGTTGGTGCTTGTGCTCCTCAACAAGGTGCAGCAAAACTGACTCTTAACGTCAAAAACGGCATCATCGAAGAAGCTTTGATCGAAACGATCGGCTGTTCAGGCATGACTCAATCAGCCGCGATGGCCGCAGAAATCCTAACTGGCAAAACCATTCTTGAAGCACTGAATACCGACTTGGTATGTGATGCTATTAACGTCGCGATGCGCGAAATCTTCCTTCAATTTGTTTACGGTCGTACTCAATCTGCTTTCTCTGAAGGCGGCTTGGAAATTGGTGCGGCACTGGAAGACCTTGGTCAAACTCAACGTAGCCAAGTGGGTACTAGTTACTCAACTAAAGCAAAAGGCGTGCGTTACATGGAGTTGGCTGAAGGCTACGTAACAAAACTCGCGCTAGACGAAAACAAAGAAGTGATTGGTTACCAATATCTCAACCTCGGCAAGATGATGAAAGCCTTCAACGAAGGCGTATCTGCTGCAGAAGCCGCAGACAAAGCAACGGGGACTTACGGTCGTTTTGACGAAGCCGTAACGACCATCAACCCACGCCAACAATAATTGCCACCAAGAGGAAAGAGATTATGAACACTCCAATTACTGAATCTGTACGTCGCACATTAGACGAAATGCAACTTTCTTCTCTGGAAGAGGCTTACCAATACTGTATGGATCGTGGTATCGACCCTAAAGCACTAGTGATGGACACTCAACCTATCGCGTTTGAAAGCGCTGCCGATGCCTACACGCTAGGCACTGCTTTGGCGATTTTCCGCGGAGCAAAAACAGCAGAAGAAGCGGCAAACATCATCGGTGAAGGCCTTCAAGCCTGCACAAAACCAGGCAGCGTAGCAGAACAACGCCGAGTGGGTATCGGTCACGGTGCATTGGCGGCTCGTCTATTGAATGAAGAAAGTGGCTGTTTCGCTTTCCTTGCGGGCCATGAGTCATTCGCAGCGGCAGAAGGCGCAATCAAAATCGCATTGAACGTCAACAAATCACGCAAAAATCCGTTGAAAGTGATCCTGAACGGTTTGGGTAAAGACGCCGCTTACCTCATCTCACGCATCAATGGTTTCACTTACGTACGCACTCAATACAACTACCAAACTGGTGAGTTAGTGGAAGTAGAACGTCGTCGATTCTCGCAAGGTCCACGTGGTGAGATCCTTTGCTACGGTGCAGACGATGTGCGTGAAGGCGTGGCTATCATGCATAAAGAACAAGTGGATGTGAGCATCACAGGTAACTCAACCAACCCGACTCGCTTCCAACACCCTGTAGCAGGTATCTACAAAGCGGAACGTAACCGTGAAGGCATGCCTTACTTCTCTGTGGCATCAGGTGGTGGTACTGGTCGTACTCTACACCCAGATAACGTGGCGGCGGGTCCTGCATCCTACGGCATGACAGACACTATGGGTCGCATGCACGCCGATGCACAATTCGCGGGTAGCTCTTCAGTACCAGCGCACGTTGCAATGATGGGTTTCATCGGCATGGGTAACAACCCAATGGTAGGGGCAACGGTTGCACTTGCAGTAGAGGTCGGCGAGCTAAGCCTCTAAGTCGATTTATCGCTTTACTATCCAAAGCCAGTAAATCCAACAAACCCAGTGTAGGGGGAGTGACTTCGGCCCTCCCCTTATTTTTTGCTATGCCCCCTTCTCCAACTTCACTGTGTCTTTACCCCAAACCGGTCTGAGAAGGCTTTTGCGACACATTTCTCATCAGACAAACATATCTCTAAAAAGACAAAAGGTATCCATCTACAGACTTTATCTATTTCCCCTCTTTAAACTCCCTAGCACTCTCATTATGATGACTGACAACTTAATTATTTCTTGTCAGTGAACAGACGAGACACAAGACTCAACACATGGAGATCAACTATGGCTTTCTTCTCTCTAGCCTTTGGTACGGCAACTAAAAACCGCGACGGCAAAATCATCGAAGCGTTTTTCCCAAACCCAGTTCTTAACCCAAGCGAAGCGCTTGTTAACGCACTAGCAGCAGTAGCAGGTTACGAGCAAGGCAACCAAGCTATCGAGATCTCTGCAGCACAAAGCGCAGAACTAGCAGCAGCATTTGAAGCAAACGGCGATGCGGCAAACGCATCTTTCGCAGCAAAAGCAGCAGAATCAGCACAACCACTTGTACTGGTTATCCTTGCAACTGACGAACAACCACAAAGCGTTGCTGAAGGCTTCCTAAAGCTTCAACTTATCTCTAACCGCCTAGTTCAACCACACGGCACGGTACTAGACGGCATCTTCGGTCTACTGCACAACATCGCATGGACTAACGAAGGTCCAATCGATCTACCTGAACTAGCAGAGCGTCAAATTGAAGCTCGCCTAGCGGGTCGTGCACTAAGCGTAGATTGCGTAGACAAGTTCCCTAAAATGGTGGACTACGTGGTACCAACTGGCGTTCGTATCGCTGATACTTCTCGCGTACGTCTTGGCGCACACGTTGGCGAAGGCACAACAGTAATGCACGAAGGCTTCATCAACTTCAACGCGGGTACAACAGGCGTAAGCATGGTTGAAGGTCGTATCTCTGCTGGCGTAGTGGTTGGTAACGGCTCTGACATCGGCGGCGGCGCATCTATCATGGGTACGCTATCTGGCGGCGGTAAAGTTGTGGTTTCTATCGGTGAAAACTCTCTACTAGGCGCGAACGCAGGTCTTGGTTTCCCAATGGGTGACCGTTGTACTATCGAATCAGGTCTGTACGTAACTGCTGGTTCTAAAGTACGCATGCTAGATTCTGACGGTCAAGAAGTCGAAGTGGTGAAAGCACGCGATCTTGCTGGAGTTTCTGACCTACTGTTCCGTCGTAACTCTGTAACAGGTCAAATCGAATGTCTTGCTAACAAGAGCGCGGTTGAACTGAACAGCGAACTGCATAAAAACAACTAATAAATAGTTAAGAAAAATCCCCCAACAGGAAACTGTTGGGGGATTTTTTAGCTTAAAGAAAAATGCGTGATTACTGATTTAAAAAGCTGACCGCTTTATCTGGGAAATCAGTAAACAAACCATCCACTTTTAGTTGGTTGTAGTACACATCCATCATGCCTTCAAAGCTGTCAGTGTACGCTGGAATGCGTCCTGGATCGGCGCGGAACGTGTATGGATGCACTTGCAAGCCAGCGTCTTTTGCAGCCTTCATCAACGGCTTGATGATGATATTGTCTTTGGTTGACTTATCATCCACCAGCATCGGCTTCCAAGGTCCAATTCCTTCCGCGTAACTCGCTACTTTCTTCATTCCGTCGGCTTCGAACATCCAGTCATAACTGTATGGTGTTGCCTTGTCGCCTTTGTACACCATAGTTTCGTTCCAGTCCGTGTAAGCCATAAGCTGAACGAGCTTTAAGTCCATGTCCATTGCAGGCATGAGTTCACTGTTGATGCGTTGAAGTTCATTCGCATCAAAACACTGAAGGTAGACTTTGTCGTCTTGAGAGCCGTAACCGTACTGCTTCAAGACTTTAAGTACTGCTTTAGAAATGTCCTTACCTTCATGACGATGGAACCAAGGCGCTTTAATTTCTGGGTAAATACCGATGTCATAACCCAGCGTTTTGTTTAAGCCTTGGATCAGCTCAATCTCTTCAGCAAACGTCGGCACGGTGAAATCAGATTTCCACATAGGGAATCGGGTTGGATAGCCCGCTACTTTGTTGCCTTTGTCATCGATATTAAAGCCTTCAGTTACTCGCAAGGATTTGATTTCCGCCAGAGTGAAATCAATCGCATAATAACGACCATCTTTACGTGCACGATCAGGAAAACGCTCCGCAACATCCGTTACGCGATCGAGATAATGGTCATGCAACACGACCAACTGGTCATCTTTCGTCATTACCACATCTTGCTCTATGTAGTCAGGTTTCATTGCGTAAGCAAGTGCTTTGGCTTCTAGCGTGTGCTCAGGCAAGTAGCCCGATGCACCACGATGCGCAATGACAAGCGGCTTCGCAATCGCACCAGCAGAGAGGCTAAGTGCTAAAAAAGTAAGACATACTGACTTTGTTTTCATTGTTATTTCCTTGATAAAGCGAAGAGGCAGTATTCCACTGCCTCTTTAAATAAATATTACGCTAGCGCTTCCTTCTCACGCTCTTTTTGCTCGTGGTGCGCACGTTCACCTAAGAAGGCGTACATCAAACACACGATAGAAGTAATACAAGAACCCACTAAGATGATAAAGCCACCATCCCAGCCAAAGTGGTCTACGGTGTAGCCCAAAATCGCGTTTGCGGCAACTGCCCCACCCAGGTACCCAAACAAACCAGTAAGACCAGCGGCAGTACCTGCGGCTTTCTTCGGAGCGAGTTCAAGTGCGTACAAACCGATCAGCATAACCGGACCATAGATTAGGAAGCCAATTGCAATAAGCGCCATCATATCTACTGTTGGGTTGCCTGCAGGGTTAAACCAATAAACCATCACTGCAACTGTCACTAACACCATAAATAAGATACCAGCAGGTGCACGACGACCTTTGAACAATTTGTCAGAGATCCAACCACACAATAGTGTTCCTGGAATGCCAGCCCATTCGTATAAGAAATAAGCCCATGACGATTTATCTACCGAGAAATCCTTCGCTTCTTTTAGGTAAACAGGTGCCCAGTCCAGTACGCCGTAACGAATTAGGTAAACAAATGCGTTTGCAATTGCAATCGACCAAAGAAGTTTGTTGTTGAAGACGTATTTGAAGAAGATTTCCTTCGCTGTCATTTCTTGTTCATGGGACTTGTCATAGTCATCTGGGTAATCGTCTTTGTATTCTTCAATAGGAGGCAGACCACAAGACTGAGGGGTATCGCGAACCGTCATCCAAACAAACACAGCAACCAACGTGGCGAAAAATGCAGGAACATAAAATGCAGTGCGCCAATCATCGTTAAATGCCCACAGGCCAAGAATAAATAGTGGACCAATCAAGCCGCCACCCACGTTGTGCGCCACGTTCCAAACCGAAACGATCTCACCACGCTCTTTACGTGACCACCAGTGCACCATGGTTCGGCCACAAGCAGGCCACCCCATCCCTTGGAACCAACCGTTCAAGAAAAGCAAAATGAACATCGCAGTGACGCTACCAGTCGCCCATGGCATAAAGCCAAAGCAAAACATCACTAATGCAGACATCAATAGGCCGCCACTAAGGAAATAGCGAGGGTTGGAGCGGTCTGAAACGCTGCCCATTAGAAACTTAGAGAGACCATATGCAATGGAAACAGCTGCCAAGGCGACACCTAAGTCTCCGCGGCTAAAGCCTTGCTCGATAAGATAAGGCATCGCCAAACTGAAGTTTTTACGAACTAGATAGTAACCGGCGTAGCCAACAAAGATACCGATAAAGAGTTGCCAACGGAGGCGAGAGTAGGTGCTATCGATGCTGCCAGGGGACAGACGATCAATGTGCGCCTTAGGTTTGAATATTCCAAACATAGGAACCTCATTATTTTGTATGCGATGGTAAAAACACAAAAGGAGCGAACGAAACAAAATAAATCTTCGTTCGAAAGTTCATGAATTGTATGGAGTTAGGATTTTATTTCTGTGACAAATGTTGCACATGGATTAAATATAAGTAAATACAGTAAATTATATGAGCATTAATTAGATCATCGTTCAACTTTACTCAAGATTCGTTAATATGAAACTGATATTCAAACCTCTCACTTGAGCATTCCAATTCGAAACCTTTGAAACAAAGGCTCGAATTAGAACATAAACTAACCGTAAAAAGGGCGATTTACGCCTGCCCTACTCGCTCCGAACCAACTAATAACTAAAAAGCTGAAAAACGATCACGTTTAGCATCAAACGAAATAAAAAAAACAATTTTTATTTGAATACAAGCCGAAGCAATGATTCACAAACACAAGACATTAACAGCGTTTATTCTCTTCTCAACTCATCCTATTGGTACCAATGGGATGACGATTTTTTCTAAAAGTCCAAACATGACAGCGTATTTTTTATATCACTGCTATCCCTTGATACATTTGACATTCCGCTACTCCTTTAGGGTTAATTGCTACACAAGTTCTGTGCAATAAGTCTCCAAGCACGTAGCAGCTTCACAAAACTCCTCTTACCAGTTGTGCATTCTTTTTCACATCGGTAATTTGAGCGCTCTCAACACTGGCCTCGTGACAAATAAATTATTTTCGTTGTGTTCTTTTCCGGTTAAAAGATGCGCCATTTAACAAAAACGAAGACTTTGATTAACAAATTTATGCTCAAACGCTCATTTTTAACGCTCGTTTGTTTTCGCAAACGTTTATATATGCACAATAGTATCGTGCTAGACAGGTAAAAATGATCAAAGGACTTTTAACATGACAACGAACAAACACCCCTCTCTGCTTGGAGAATGTTTGGCCGAGTTTATCGGTACAGGACTACTTATTTTCTTCGGCGTAGGCTGTGTTGCAGCCTTAGTTCTAACAGGCGCATCATTTGGACAATGGGAAATCAGTATTGTATGGGGCTTCGGTGTCGCCATCGCTATTTACTGTACGGCTGGCGTCTCTGGTGCACACATCAACCCTGCCGTTACCATCGCACTTGCTATGTTCCATGGTTTTGATAAGGCGAAAGTGGTGCCATACATTATCGCTCAAATGCTTGGGGCATTCTGTTCTGCTGCATTGGTATACAGCTTATACAGCAACCTTTTCACCGACTACGAAATCGCTCATAACTTCGTTCGCAGCAGCCAAGATGCACTAGCAACTGCTGGTATCTTCTCAACCTATCCGCATGCCTCCCTCTCTTTCTTTGGTGCTTTTGCTGTGGAATTCGTTATCACTGCTGTGCTGATGTTTGCGATTCTGGCTCTGGGCGATGAAAATAACGGCGCGGCACGTGGCGCAATGAACCCTCTATTGATCGGTATTTTGATTGCCGTCATCGGTGGTTCACTTGGCCCACTAACAGGCTTTGCGATGAACCCTGCTCGTGACTTTGGACCAAAGCTGTTCGCTTACTTCGCTGGTTGGGATTACGCTCTGACAGGTGCTAAAGACATTCCTTACTTTATCGTGCCTTTACTTGCTCCGATTGCAGGTGCGTGTTTTGGTGGTTGGTTGTATCCAAAAGCGATTGCCGCTTACCTTCCACAACAAGGTCACGGTTGCACGATTCCAAACCAATGTGAGACGGAAGAAGAAACAGAAGAAGCTAGAGCTTAAAACTGACGTAACTCGAACATTTACTAAAATATAAATAACGAAACAAAAGGATTCTTACCATGACTGAGCAAAAATACATTGTTGCCCTAGACCAAGGTACAACAAGCTCTCGCGCAGTGATTCTTGATCATGATGCGAACATCGTAAGCGTCGCGCAACGCGAATTTACTCAGATTTATCCAGAAGCTGGTTGGGTTGAACATGATCCAATGGAGATCTGGGCAACACAAAGCTCTACCTTAGTAGAAGCTCTAGCTAAGTCTGGCATCCGTAGCGACCAATTAGCGGCTATCGGTATTACTAACCAGCGTGAAACGACTATCGTCTGGAACAAAGAAACAGGTAAACCCGTTTACAATGCGATTGTATGGCAATGTCGCCGTACTGCTGATATCTGTGAAGATTTAAAAGCACGCGGTCTCGAAAACTATGTACGTGACAACACTGGTTTGGTGCTTGACCCTTACTTCTCCGGTACCAAAGTTAAATGGATTCTGGACAATGTTGAAGGCGCACGAGAAGACGCAGAAGCAGGTAAGCTGTTGTTTGGTACTGTCGATACTTGGTTAGTTTGGAAGATGACTCAAGGTCGCGTTCACGTAACCGACTACACTAACGCATCGCGTACCATGCTGTTTAACATCAACGATCTATGTTGGGATCAAAAAATGTTAGATGAGCTTGGCATCCCAGCATCTATGATGCCAGAAGTGAAGCGCTCATCGGAAATTTACGGTAAAACCAACATCGGTGGTAAAGGCGGTACTCGTATTCCTATTTCTGGAATCGCAGGTGACCAACAAGCGGCGCTTTACGGCCAAATGTGTGTTGAAGCGGGTCAAGCGAAAAACACTTACGGTACGGGTTGTTTCTTGCTAATGAATACTGGCCAAGAAAAAGTCACTTCGACACATGGCCTTCTAACTACTTTGGCTTGTGGTCCTGCAGGCGAACCAGCTTATGCACTTGAAGGCGCCGTATTCATGGGTGGAGCTTCTATCCAATGGCTACGCGATGAATTGAAAATCCTAAACGGTGCAGAAGACTCTGAATACTTCGCGACAAAAGTGGATACATCAAACGGCGTTTATGTCGTGCCTGCATTTACTGGTTTAGGCGCTCCATACTGGGATGCCTACGCACGTGGCACGATTGTCGGCCTTACTCGCGGTGTGAATTCAAACCATATCATCCGTGCAACATTGGAAGGCATCGCTTATCAAACTCGTGACGTACTGGATGCGATGCAAGCTGACTCAGGCATTAAGCTTGCGAACCTTCGCGTCGATGGTGGTGCAGTAGCGAACAACTTCCTAATGCAATTCCAATCCGATGTATTGAACACAGAAGTACACCGCCCTCAAGTAACTGAGGTTACCGCTCTTGGTGCAGCCTACCTTGCCGGCCTTGCAGTTGGTTACTGGGATAGCATTGATGAGTTGCAGAATAAAGCGGTACTTGATCGCACCTTTGAGCCACACGATGATGAAGAAAAACGCAATCGTCGTTACAAGGGCTGGAAACGTGCAGTGAAATGTGCACAAACCTGGTCTGAACTTCACGACGAAGAAGATTAATCTCATCTCCATAAGAAAAAAAGAGCGCCATTTGTGCGCTCTTTTTGCGCTTTATCCCCGATTCCTGAACTCGCTTACTTCTCACAACGAGCAAATTCGAGCACAATAGAGCTTCGAATTTGAAGCATTGGCCGTTACCAATGCACAAGGGAGTGGTAAGTGAAGCAAATACCTCGACACCAGCAGATTGTTGAGCTGGTGAAAAAACAAGGCTATGTCAGCACGGATGAGTTAGTAGAAAGATTCAATGTCAGCCCACAAACCATCCGACGCGATCTCAATGAACTCGCCGATGACAACAAAATTCGTCGTTATCACGGTGGAGCCACTATTCCTCTCAGTTCTGAAAACACATCTTACAACACGCGTAAAGCGCTCAACTTCAATGAAAAAGATGTCATTGCAGACGAGGTAGTCAAACACATTCCAGATGGTGCCACACTATTCATCGATATCGGCACCACACCAGAAGCAGTTGCGCGAGCGCTCAATAAAAACCATAAACAGTTGCGTGTTGTCACCAACAACATCAATGTTGCGACCATTCTTTTCCCTAACCCTGAAATCAAAGTCATCTTAGCGGGTGGAGAAGTCCGCAGCAGAGACGGCGGTATTGTTGGCGAGGCTACCCTCGATTTCGTTAAACAGTTCCGTCTCGACTTTGGTATTCTCGGCATTAGCGGTATCGACTTCGATGGCTCGCTATTAGACTTTGATTACCACGAAGTCCGGGTCAAACAAGCGATCATTGACAATAGCCGTAGTGTATTTCTTGCCGTAGACCACACCAAGTTCGGGCGCAATGCTATGGTGAAACTAGGCAATATTGCACAGCTCAACATGATCTTTACCAATAAGCAGCCACCAGAAGAAATCTTGTCAATTTTGAAGGAAGCTTCTATCCCACTTGAAGTGGTTGAAGCTAACGAATCAAACTCCGAAAACGAGTAACGTCAATCGTATAACTCCCCCTCAAATGACCTCTGTCTTAATTAGACAGAGGTTTTTTTGTGTCTAAATCACACAAAACGCTCACAAACGAAAATAATAGATGATCACAAACGAAACCTGAGCTAGGATTACATTATGTTCTAAAATGCTCGTTCGCTCACCAAGAGGTCAAATTTATGAGTATACAAAATAATGCTTCCACTACTAGCTCATCCACTACCTTAGACTTGATCGTAATCGGTGGCGGCATTAACGGAGCTGGTATTGCAGCAGACGCAGCTGGCCGAGGTTTGAGTGTTGGCTTATACGAAGCAAATGACTTCGCATCTGCGACTTCTTCAGCAAGTTCTAAACTGATACACGGCGGTTTACGCTACCTTGAACACTACGAGTTTCGTTTAGTTTCGGAAGCGCTCGCAGAGCGTGAGGTTATTCTTCGTAAAGCACCACACGTCGCACTACCAATGCGTTTCCGTTTACCGCATCGCCCATTCCTACGCCCAGCTTGGATGATTCGTTGTGGCCTTTTCCTTTACGATAACTTGGGTAAACGTACGACGCTGCAAGGCAGTAAAACCGTCAACCTTGCGAAATCTGGCTTGCTAAAACCAGAAATGAAAACGGGTTTCGAATACTCTGACTGTTGGGTTGATGATGCACGTTTAGTATTACTGAACGTTCTTGCGGCTCGCGAAAACCATGCTGAAGTGCGTAACTACTGCCGCGTGGAAAAAGCACACCGTGAAGGTGGTATCTGGCATGTTACTATTCACGATGTGATGACAGACCAACGTTTCGAACGTAAAGCGAAAGCGTTAGTCAATGCTGCGGGGCCTTGGGTAAAACAGTTCTTTGATGATGGATTAGAGCAAGCCTCTCCTCGTAACATTCGCTTAATCAAAGGCTCGCACATCGTTGTTCCTCGTATCCACAACGAACCGCAAGCCTACATTCTTCAAAACAAAGACAATCGCATCGTATTTATGATTCCTTACTTAGATAAGTTCTCAATCATTGGTACAACAGATGTGGAATACAAAGGTGACCCACGTGAAGTGTCGATCTCAGATGACGAAGTCGATTACCTCATTGATATCGTAAACCAACACTTTGTCCACCAGTTGACTCGCGAAGATGTAGTTTGGACATACAGCGGTGTTCGTCCTTTATGTGACGATGAATCTGACTCTCCGCAAGCAATCACACGAGACTACACGCTAGAGCTCGATGCGGAATACGACCATGCACCTCTGCTTTCTGTTTTTGGTGGTAAGTTAACGACCTACCGTAAGTTAGGTGAAGCAGCAATGAAGAAACTTGCTCCGTTCCTACCTGAAATGGGTAAAGACTGGACGGCCAACCAAACCCTTCCTGGTGGTAACTTCAGCTGTAGTCGTGAACAATTAGCGAAACAAATTCATGCTAAATACACTTGGGCGCCAGAAGCATTGATTCTTCGTTATGTTACTCAGTTTGGTACCCAAACGTGGAACTTAATGGAAGGTACAACAAGTGAAGCTGACTTAGGACAAACGTTCTCGACACAAGCCGGTGGTGTTTACCAACGTGAGATCGATTACTTAATGAACCATGAAATGGCAATGACCGATGAAGACATTTTATGGCGCCGTACTAAGCTTGGTCTTTACATGAACGAGGAAGAAAAACAGGCCTTAACGGACTATTTAAAGAAAAAGCTACAACAGAAAGTGGTTAATCTTTCTCAAGTTGGCTAACAGCTCCCCTCCCTCCCCCCACAATAAAGCCTGCTTAGTTGCAGGCTTTTTGTTTTGTTGTTTAAGCACAACACCTTGGTGCGCTCCACTCGATTGCAAATAAGAACAACTATTCATAGACATTTGGCGTTAAATACAATCATACTCATTTGAAAAATAATGCATCAATGACTTCAGAGTACCGTACTCAGAGCATTGCCTCTGTATGGCAATGCAATTCTCGCGAAAGAAGTATCTTGAGGTTATTTTGGTATCGGCTCAAACAAGGAAAAGAAAATGGGTTTTATGATTGAACATTGGGACTTCTCAACCCCAGAAGCAACTCAACAATCCACCACGGCAGAGCAAATTCAAGCTAAGCATTGGTACCATTGCGAACGGCTGCATCCTGATATTCGTGGTTGGCTGGAGCAAAACCAAGTACCTCGAGCTACGGTTGATCATCTATTAGCCGACGAAAGCCGACCATCTTTCCATCCTTTAGATGACGAGAACTTCATGTTGATTTTACGAGGCGTCAATATGAACGGCAATGCATCACCAGAAGATATGCTTAGTATTCGAATTCTCTACTTTCAAGGCGCACTCATTTCAACTCGTAAAATTCCATCACGCGCGATCATGGAGATTCGCCAAGCATTAGCGGAACACAAAGGCCCAAAAAGTCTTGCTAGTTTACTTCATCAGATCATTGAAGGATTAAACAGTAAAATAGACATTTACCTTGATACAATTGAAGAAACACTAAACCAGTTCGACGTGAATGATGAATCGACGTACAAACATATGGCGACTCAAAAAGCACTGATTTCTATCAAGCGTTTTATTCGCCCTCAGCAGTACGCTATCCGTGATCTTGTGGAGTCAGAATCAGAATTGATTGCTTTGAGACCTCATCAATATCGCTTCGCACACAATAATATTACGCGCATAAATGAAACACTTGAGTTTTATCTTGGAGAAGTGGCGCTTTTCCAAGAAGAGATCAAACATCATCGTGATGAGAAAACCAATAAAAACAGTTACCTGTTTACTTTGGTAGCAACGATTTTTCTACCAACCAGCTTCTTAACAGGTTTACTCGGTATCAATGTTGGTGGAATGCCAGGCGTGGAATCCACCATGGCATTCACCTGGTTCTGCATCGCCTTAATTGTCATTTTTGGTCTAGAGTGGTGGCTATTTAAACGCTTGGGGCTCACGAATAAAGCGGACGACGAAGACGAATAAACACTAAACCTATAAAGAACAAAAACCAAAAGAGGAGCACGCGGCTCCTCTTTTCTCTACTCACATTAGAATCTTATCCGGGGTGACCATCCACACGAGGGGTCACAAGCATCACACCAAAGCGCCACACAAATAGCCCAAACGCAACAATCCATAATCCGCCGCTGATATCAATCCACAGTATCATGTTCGCTGGATCAAAGATCACGGCGAAACTGCGAACCAAAGCTGCCGCGGTAATCGCTGCAAACGCAAGGCTCATGTTTGGCCCTTTGTAGATCATGCGACCAGTATGTCCCATCGTCACCCGTGCAATCATCGCTAAAATCAAACCGCCTAACGCACCTATCGCAAACAGGTGAATGAGGTTATGGCTGGCAAATGCATCTCCCCAGACGCCTCGCAAAATTAAGCTTAGTGGTAAACACAAATACGCAGCATGCAGCGACCACACTAAAGGCTCGCTCAGGGTTAACCAAGGTTTCCAGCGAACAAAACGCACCAACTGAGCAACACCTGCAAATAGCATCAAAGGACTACCTAGTTCTGCAAACGTCACAGGGAAAAAGCTCAGCACAAATAGCATTACCAACGGCAAGTTCGCGAGCCACTCTAACCAAGCCAATGGTTGCGCTTTTTCGAAATTAAATCGACGCGCAGTAAAAAATGGAATCACACGTCCGCCCATCACTGACAACAGCAAGGTAAACCACCACAGCATTGCTTGCCACACCGCTGAAGAGCTAAACGGCGGCATACCTTTTATCGTTGCGTAGCTTGCAAAGTTCGCAAAGATGGCTAAAAGAAACAGTGGAACGAAAAACAAATTACGCCAACCTTTGGCTCGATACACACGAATGCCCACCTCATAGGCGACAAACAGTAAAAATACCGCTTCGATACTGCTGGTTAACCATAACGGTGCTGGTGTCCAAAGCAATATGCGGGGCACTAACCACAAGCCAAATAAAGCCAGAAGCATGTAATGCTTGGTACCATTAACGCCAGTCCAGTTTTGTACCGCGGTCAGTACAAAGCCAACTACAATGGCCATTGAAAAACCGAACAACATTTCATGTACGTGCCACCACAATGCAGGCACAGCTAATGCGTTTGGCTGTCCGCTTTGGAACATCCACACCCATAACGCAATCGCAACAATGGCGTAAATCGACCCAAACAGAAAAAACGGCCGAAAGCCTAATCGCAGCCATGCGGGGATTTTTTCTTCTACTTTTTTATCGGTGATATTCAGCATTATCTTGCCCTCAAGCGTCTCTCGATGCTGGTTAACTCAACTACATATTGATGCTACCATAAACATGTATAAAAAATACATGTTTATAATTAAGATTATACTTAAGAGGTAAAGTTGTGCTTCAGATGCGGGTTAGGTATAAACATGAGAGGCACAACTATCAGTTAAGGGATGCAACGACAATGTACATATTTGGCTATGGCAGTTTGATTAATTCTGCGTCACGTAAGTTAACCGGACAAACGGGAGAAGCCATTCCCGTCATAGCACATGGGTTGGTTCGCTACTGGGGAAAGATTGATGACAGCTACACTCTGTCTCCTCTGGTTGTAAACCAAGGCGATGGGCAGGTCAACGGCGTTTTACTCGAAGTGAATGAAGAAGCGCTCGCAGAATTCGATCGCCGTGAACGCGGCTATCATCGTATTCAACTTCAGCCAGATCAAATCGAAACAGATGCGAGTTTTAACCAAGAACACGACATTTGGGTTTACGTAAAAGACGAGCCACTACCACCATGCGCAAAGAGCCCAATCATGCAAAGTTATGTTGATACCGTACTGGCAGGTTGCTTGGAAGTTTCCCACGCGTTTGCAGAGCATTTTGTGCGTCACACCATTGGCTGGCAACACGCGAAAGAAAATGACCGCCACCAACCCAAATATGGCAACCTTGCAGGCGTACAAGATCACCATTATGAGTTGATTGATAATCTGATCAAAAAAGGAGCCTAACGGCTCCTCTTTAGTATCTATGTTTTGCTTACGCAAGCTTAAAACTTGTAATCAACACCAACGTACAGGCTGTCAAAATCAAAATCTTCGCTGCCACCGTTTTCGGCATCAATACTTACCGAAGAAGCACGGTAGCCACCAGATACAACCAAACCTGAAGCGAACTCATAACCAGCCTCAACACCGTAGTTAAAGCCTACATCACGACCATCATCGGTAACAGTGCTAGATGATTTCACTTCATAAGAAACACTCATTACACCAAGGCCAGCAATCGCACCAACATAGAAGCCTGTACCTGCAAATTGGTATTTAGGCTTCGCATTGAAATTGAACGCAGAAGCATCAACACTAAATTTAACCGGCCACCCCATGTAAGAAAATGTTTCTTCAAAGTCGCCAAAGTATATGTACTCACCTTCAAAAGCTAGTTTGAAGTTTTCTGAATATTGAAGCTCTTTACCTACAGCAAGGCTAAGACCTGTCGCAGAAAAATCTTTTGACAAGCTTTTAACTTTAAGATCTGAATTTACCAAATCAGCACCAACATACCAGTTACCTTTTGCTTGAACTGATGCTGAAGCAACCACTGCACCTAAAGCCAATAATGGCAATACTTTTTTCATTATAATTTCCTAATTTTTCATACTGTTAGACAGCTTTTAAAAGCGCGGAGATTATAAATAGAGTTGAATACTTTCCTATTGATTTGTTTATAAAATGAGACACAAAACATAAACATGAACAATAAAACGTTTGCTTGATTAAACTCTAAACAGCTCGAGTCCTATTAAGTACTAGAGTTACCACAAGTAGCAAGTTTCCAAACCAGTCGCGTTTTTCAGTATTTTTACAGCAATATAATCCTTACGTTTACGGCTTTATTTATTACTCAATAGAGTCTATTTCATGAAAACAATTTGGCTTGATATGATGATTTAAAGTGTTTAGGACTGTCTTACTAAAGGTTTGTGCATATCTAAGTAGCTGTTTAAAATAGTCAGATTATTGAGCTCACACTTGGGCAGTGCCAACGGGAAATTTACATGGCAAAGCTAAAAGATATCGCCATTGAAGCAGGCGTCTCACTTGCAACCGTATCGCGGGTTTTGAACAACGACCCAACGTTGAGCGTTAAAGAAGAAACCAAATACCGCATTTTGGAAATTGCAGAAAAACTGGAGTACCGCACCAGTAGCTCGAAGAAAGGCATCAAAGAAGCTAAGCAAAAACATCACTTTTTAGCCTTATATAACTACAAACAAGAAACAGAGGTGAATGACCCTTACTACTTATCAATTCGTCATGGGATTGAAACGCAATGCGACAAATTAGGTATTACGCTAACCAATTGCTATAACAGTGAAATTGATGTTGAAACGAAAAAGATAACAGGTGTCCTTTTAGTCGGAAATGTCGACCAAAAGGTAGTAGATAAATTACCTAAACGTCTAGCCGATAGCATTTGCTACATAAACTTTTCAGATCCAACCTGCCCTTATGATTGCGTTGATGTCGACCTTATTCGAATCAGTAGGCAAGTAGTTGATTTCTTTGTACAACGAGGCCACCGCCGCATCGGTTATATTGGCGGTCAAGACAAGCACGACGCAGCTGACACTCGTGAAAATGTGTTTTTGGACTATGGCTATCTAAAAGGCGTGGTCGCAGAACATGATATACACTATTGTGCCTGCTCTAGTTTGTCCGGTTATAACTTAGCGAAAGAGATGCTAGCCAAAGGTGACTTCCCGAAAGCAGTATTCATTGATTCAGACTCCATCGCGATTGGCATAGTACGTGCAATCCATGAATTTGGCTTAAAGATACCAGAGGATATTACGCTGATTAGTATGAATGATATTCCTACTGCTCGCTTTACCTTTCCGCCGTTGTCTACAATTCGTATTCACTCTGAGTTGATGGGAACTCAGGGAGTGAACTTACTAGTGGAAAAATACCGAGATGGACGCTTACTCCCTCTTCATGTATACGTTCAAACAGAGCTTAAACTACGTGGTACAACTCAATGATACCTTTTCCATTAATCTCTTTTATGAATTAAATCTGGAACATCCCCCCCTAACCCAAGATATTCATTTTGCACAATCAGTACTGTTTCGGCGTAACGCCGATAACTCAGCGGGTAGTAAGAAGTTCAACAACAAATCACTCTAAGCACCATGAGTGCCCCAAATGTTTATCATTTAGAGGTGATGGTCGAAGAAACCAACTCGCGTAGCCAAATGCCTTTGTCTTCATTGTTTCGGCTGGAATGCCACAGCATGGCAATATCAAAATCCGCAACGGCGATCGGCGGCTTAACAGTAATGAGATCGTCCGAAAAGCCCTCCGCCAACGCCATTTTTTCTGGCACGATGGCAATGAGATCGCGCTTTTTCAATAGATGCCGAATAGTGAGAAAGTTGCGCGACGCCACGGTGACTTTGCGGCTCAAGCCATGTTCTGCGAGCTTTTGGTCTACTTGTGTCTTTAAGCTCCCATCGGGACTTACCAGAGCTTGCTCGATGTTCGCGAACGCTTCCAGAGACAGCTGTGTTTCCCCTTTCAACACCTGTTTATCACACATGCACACGTGTTTTTCGGTGTACAAGTACAAGCTCTCAAAGTTGTCATCCAACACCGGCATGCTGCCAATAATGACATCGAGCTTTTCGTGCTCAGTTAATGCCACGTAGTTGCTACGATTGACGTTAATAAAACTGATCTGCGCCTCTGGGGCGCGCTGGCGTATTTCGTCATAAAGCCGAGGAGCAAAGATAAACTCGGCATAATCCGTTAACCCGATGCGACATACACCCGCGTAATTTTTAGGCTGGAAGACAGACTTAGTGAGCAAGTCTTTGGCAATAGAATCCAACAAATGATGCACGATTGGCGCGATGTGGTGAGCGTGCTCGGTGGGCTCCATCTTGTGCCCTTTTCGCTCAAAAAGCGGGTCGTCAAACAACAACCTTAAACGAGACAAACTATGACTCATCGCCGACTGGCTAACGTAACTTTTCTCTGCCGCGACGCTAACGCTTCGATAGCGATACAAGTAGGAAAACGTCACCAATAAGTTCAAGTCAATGTTGCGCCACTGAATGTCCTCTTTCACTCCAACATCCTCATCCCATTTTATTCATAGATGAAATTAAAATCATCAATTTGAGTCATTTTAGAGCATTCGATAAATTAGCAACAATGCTTTTTAGATAAACAGGCTCGACATGTTCACCATATTCAAAACTTTTTTCTGGCTGGGTTGGTTCAGCTTCGGCGGCCCGGCGGCTCATATTGGTTATTTTCGCCAAACCTTTGTTGAGAAACTGAAATGGCTTGATGACAGCGAGTACGCGCAAATTGTCGCACTCAGTCAGTTTTTGCCGGGACCGGGCTCAAGCCAAGTTGGCTTTGCTTTAGGTTATAAACGCGGCGGTTTAGGTGGCGCATGCGCAGCATTTGTCGGATTCACGCTTCCTTCGGTGATCATCATGTTGGCGCTGGCGATGGTGAGCAGCCAAATCACCGACACCGCAGTGTTCCAAAACATCGTTCACGGCCTAAAACTGCTCGCAGTCGTCGTCGTGGCGGATGCGACTTGGGGCATGTACAAAAACTTCTGCCAAAGTAAACTGACCGCGGGTTTGTGCGTCGCGACTGCGATTGCGTTGCTGGTGGCACCAAACATCATGACGCAAATGTTCGTGTTGATCGCAGCAGGTTTTGTCGGTACGCGATATCTGAAGAAAGACTCCGCGTCATCAGCCGAGCCGTTTAAACCGTCTATCGCGCCATTGGCTCTATTTGCGGTGCTTTTACTCGGCTTACCATTAGTGGCTCATACGTTACCTTTGCTTGGGCTGTTTAGTGATTTTTTCCAAGCTGGTAGTTTAGTGTTTGGTGGCGGTCATGTGGTGCTGCCGCTTCTGCAAAACATTGTTGGCGACCAGCTCAGCCAAGATGCATTTTTAACAGGCTACGCCGCTGCACAAGCTGTACCGGGGCCAATGTTCACCTTTGCGACTTTTATCGGTTATGAGCTTTCGGATACGCCAATTTTAGGCGCTCTGATCGCAACGCTTGGCGTATTCCTCCCAGGGTTTCTTTTACTGCTTGGCGTTCTTAAAAACTGGCAAGCACTGGCAGGCAAACCGCTGGTCTCCGGCGCCATCAACGGTGTAAATGCCTCGGTAGTAGGGTTACTACTCGCGGCACTTTACCAGCCAGTATTTAGCAGCGCAGTTGTTGCTCCCATCGACATGGCGTTAGTGGTTGCAGGTTTTTATCTACACAAAAAGATCAACCTATCGGTGCTATGGATGATCGTGTTTTTTGTGGCAGCAGGCCTTGTCACGGGCATGATGTAGCCTGCTGATACGCCAACTATTGAATCTAGATAAACCACGGGCACTCAAATACGAGTGCCCTTGCTTAGATTAGATAGTGAAAACGGAACAGACCCCGATAAAAAGAGCATCACAAATTGTGACTTAACTTCTCTCGGTTAAGCCATTGTTCATTCTTACCAACTTAACCGCATCATGACGAGAATGGACATCGAGTTTTTTGTACAACTTGTATATATGGCTTTTCACTGTACTTTCAGATAAAAAAAGTCTTGAAGCAATTTGTTGATTTGAAATGCCGTACACAAGTAGCTCTAGAATCTGTTTTTCTCTGCATGTTAACTCATCATGCTGCTGTTCTTCGGACAAATTTGCATGCCGATAATTGAGGACTAACTTCTCTAGGTACATTCTTGGTAGCCACAACCCACCTTTCAGTACGTATTCCGCGCCATCACATATATGTGTCACTGATGCACTTCGGAGCAAAATTCCTTTTAACAACTTCCAATGCAGTAAGTCCGTTTGTACTTTTTCACAAGGGACGTTGTGAAGCATAAAGGACCACCCAAATAGATCAAAATCTGGTAACTTTCCTTGTACTTCAAGCTGACGCATAAAATCGTAATCAATAAACATCAAATCGATACTGAGTGAGTGACTTCTGAACACCACTTCATCTGGTTGCATTATCTTTACATCGACATCATGAATGGAAGACAGCTGTTTTTTTATTAAGTTACTTTGTAAATTACTCTCAGCTAGCAGTATCAAGTGCTTCTTTTCCATAGTCCCACCACATTAACTTACCTGTTTCACCAACCCCCGTTAGAAAATTAATTGGGGATAGCAAAGAGAATTTATCTTCATTTTAAGTAGAAAATATAGCACTTCAGAATGATATCGCATTGCTTTTCAGCACCGAAAAAGACTTAAAAAGTATGAACATGTTATATTTTTATCCATACTTTTCAACCTGTGTTAGCATAAGGATATGATTTATAATATTAAATAATAAAGATAATAATTGGATAAAATACCATTTATAAAAAATGGATGACTGCTCCGCTCAGTGCAATAGAACGAATTACTTCTTTATATTGGCTTCATTTCATACTTGATGAGTACTTAAAGTAAATACAAAAAATAACATTATGATTATGTTATTTTTTTCTTTAACACCTTAAAGAGACGCACCTAAATACTCCCTTCCAGCCTGAATCATTCTCAATAATGAGAACAGCTTTCACTGATCCTTTCTTATAATTTCATCGCTTCCCACAACATTTGAAGGAAGCAGCAAGAAGTTAAGTGCAGTCATTTTTAATCAGGAATAACAGGAAATGGAGTAATCGTTATGACTCTAAACAAAACAGGGCTTGCTTTAGCAATGTCAGCAATTTTATTTAGTGGCTCTCTAATCGCGAATGAGATCGATGATGGAGACGACAACATGCAATGGACTGACAGCGCTAATACCGATATCGGTTTATCTGGCAGCTTCAATGATAACAGTGACAATAGCGCATCTCTCGGTGTTGGTGATAGCTTCAACGACAACAGCGATAATAGTGCGTCACTAGGTATTGGTCATAGCTTCAACGACAACAGCGACACTGACAACAGTGCAACTCTTGGTGTTGATGACAGCTTTAATAACAACAGCGACAACTCAAACTCGAGCACTAACACAGCTCAAAGCCACAACGACAATAGTACGTCTAACGCTAACGACAACAGTACCAGTGCTGATCTTGATGTGAGCCTAAATAGTGATAGTAGTGATTCAAGTACTAACACAAATAGAAGCCACAACGACAACAGCGACTCTAGTACTACTGTAAGACGTAGCAACAACGACAACAGTGACTCTAGTATCAACAGTAGCTTTAACGATAACAGCGATAATCGTAATCAAAGCGACAACCGTAACCAGAGTGATAACCGTAGCTACGCTGATTCAAGCACAACAAACTCGAACAGCTTTAACGACAATAGTAACTATCAAAGTGACTCGAGCTCAACAAATGTTGATAGCTTCAATCAAGTCCATATGGATACAGATATGGTTGTTGCGAGCTCAAGCCTAATGGGTGGTGTTACAGGTGCAT
This sequence comes from Vibrio sp. 1167, assembly GCF_033340375.1. NCBI lineage: Bacteria > Pseudomonadati > Pseudomonadota > Gammaproteobacteria > Vibrionales > Vibrionaceae > Vibrio > Vibrio sp. 1167. Next base: position 313,634 of record NZ_JAWOWK010000004.1, read on the forward strand.
CAGTTATTTATGCAACTAACGCGGATGATACTCGAGTTCGAGTTGAAAACATGAACACCCTTGGTGGTCTTGGTGGTGCGGCTGGTATTACTACCGTTGGTCAGAATGCTGGTTCAAATTCACTTGTACAACAATCTGTTACAACTAATGCAAGTGTGTTTACTGGGGGTGAGTAACCGACTAGTAGGAGAAAGCGATGCGTTTGGCAATCTGTACTTTGAGTATGATAGTTGCCTGCACTGCACTCGCTGATGACATTGCATTATCTGGCGGAGAAGTTAGCTTGGATATCATGAATGAATCAAGAGGTGGACAAAATGTTGAACTCGACTTGGTTTATGCAGAATCAGATATCAATGGTATTTCGTCAGATAATGTCGCGTCAAACACCGTGAGTGGTAACAATATACTATCAAGTGGAGCGTTCGCAGACAGTTCGGGTATATCCAACGTAATTCAGAACAGCGGAAACAACGTTTTAATCCAGAACTCTACCGTCGTTAACCTGACACTCAAGTAAACAATATGAAAGTATTAAATAACGTAATTTGGCTGATGCTCGTTTATTCAGCATCAGCCATTTCATTAGAACTGCTACCTTACCGAGCACATTACTCTGTTCCTGTTAAAAGCTACAAAGAAATAGTGTTCGGTGATGTTTTTCGCCAACAGTATGACTTCAGCTGTGGCTCTGCCGCCCTGGCTTCTCTTCTCACTTTTCATTATGCAACAGAGTCATCTGAACAAGATATCTTCAAAAGCATGTTTGAAAAAGGTGATAAAGAAAAAATCAAAGAGAAAGGTTTTTCTTTGTTGGATATGAAGTTTTACTTGGATTCCATAGGGTTACGTTCTGACGGCTTTCAAGTAGGATTGGAGAAAATTAAAGAAGTCGGCGTCCCTGGGATTACTCTCGTTAATTTCGATGGGTATATGCATTTTGTTGTCATCAGAGGTATAAACAATCACTCAGTTATTCTAGGAGACCCTTCTAGAGGAACCATGATAATGAAACTGGATGAGTTTGAAAAATATTATCAAGGAATTGTGTTACTGGTCCGTAACGAAGCGGAAATGGGAAGGTCTAGCTTTATAACCAATGATAATTTCACCGTATATCAAAGATCACCATTAAAAACAGGAGTGTCTAGAGATTCCTTAGGGGTATTTAGCATTACTCTCCCAGTTTCCGGTGAAAATTAATATAACATTGTTTTAAATAACTTTAAGAACTAAACAACCTGAAAGGCCTGCATTATGAACTACAATAAATTTTTGTTAGTGCTTTGTATGCTAATACCTCATTTTAATGTGAATGCTAAAGATGTTGGCCTGCAAGAACTTACTCCTCTTTCAAATTTATCTTTAGAAGAATATCGAGGTGGCTTCCAAATTACGGACGAGTATATTATTAATATTGGATTAAGCATTACTACGACTATAAATGGCGATGATATTTTGAACACAAACATTGCCAACTTAGTAATTGAAAATGGTAATTTAAAAAACATTAGCGCAAATAGTGAAAATCAAAGTGGAGATATTTTCAACCAGGGTATTGTTAACATCATACAATTTGGTGAAGGAAATATTATTGGAGATGATTCTATAGATTCACCCAAAATGCCTTCGTCTCAAAATCCTAATATAATAAGTTCAGACTTTATAAATTCAAGTATTATCAATATTATTCAAAACACGAAAGATAACAGTATTATTGGACTTAGCACGCTCGTAGACATTGATGCTCAAGTAAATGGGGTAATACGGGAAATCAAAGCAAACCAACAATTAGAAGACGCCTTATTGAACCACCTTCAATGAGCATTTCCATTTTTATCTGAAAAATTGTTACGTTAAGCTTCTTTGATATTAGAAACGACTGATATCTATGATTACATACCAAAAGAAAGGTAGATATATCAATAGGCCACCATCATTTTAAGAATATATACCTACTTTATCCAATATAATCCAATCAATTTATAATGCGAACACTAGGCGCTAACGATAAATTAGGCCCAAGACTCAAGGGCCTAATATCCATTTTACAAATTAAAAGGTACTCGTACTGTTAATTGAAAGTCGGGAGTATCTTCTGTAAGACCAGCTTGAGCACTAACATTGATAGATGAGCGTTCACTAAAGGCATAGTTTATACCAAAAGTTAATGCATCTAATTGAAGCAACTTAGCATCATCTGCCGATCTGCCATTTACTTTGCTTTTTAAAATAGTTTTATGGCTAAGTCCTAAAGAGAATGAAAGATCAGGATTCACCGCAAACCCCATTCCTCCTGAAAGAGAAATAGTGTCTCCAAGTTCAACATCAGCTTTTGTGTCGCCAACTGTAACAGTATCCTCTAAGTTATAAATATAACTTAGACTAGCGAACAAGACCGCAGGATCAACAGGGTGAATAAGAGATAAATTAGGCTCAAAACTCCAAAAACCCGAACCTGTAGGGACATCACTAAATGAGTTGCTTCCATCTTCAATAGAAACATCATAAGGCGATCGTCCTGTATCCGACTTTACTCTAAGGCCACCTACCCAGTATGGCGCAGACTCAAAGTTAAACTGGTGCCTCAATGCGAACTCTACATCACCAAGCCCTCCGCCATCCACCGTTGTGTTTACTACTTCACTGTTTGAACCATCTTGAATGGGGCGCGTAGAAACTTGGTCATTACGATACACATACGGCACTCTAACTTCTAACTCTGTGGCGTTTGTTAAACCGTACCGAGCAGTTAATCCAACGGTTACTGTAGTCCTATCCGAATCACTCACTTCAATTCGCCCAACAATCAGAGTTGGTAAGACTGTATACCCAACAACAGATACTTTGTTTGAAGAGTTTTGTGTATAGCTTAAAGACGAATCAAATGACCATTTACCTTTAGGTGTGAGAACGCCTGGGCGCTCAATAACATCACCAACCGTTTGGGCGCGCTGAGGAATATCATCTCCTTCAGCACCATATGCATTCCCCGCGATGAATAAACTACAAAGATAGGTACCCAGTAAAGTCTTCCGTAACATCACATCTTTCCTTTTGCTGATGATCGTACCCAAGTAATCTCAGGCAATAGCTTGAGGTGAAGCTCCTAACTTTCCAAAGTAAGATTAGTATAGCTACTTCAAAACCACGACATACCTTTAAGTTTGGCGCTTTGAAGAAATTAGGAGACATTTATACTTATCTTCAACACTAAGCCACTAGTTAATAAATAATTAGGATAGATTCTATGTTTTCGCAATATTATTAATAAAATAAATTGCTTACCTGTGCTCTTAGTATGAAGTCGATATGACATAACAGCTGAAAAGCCTGTTCTCTTTTGCGTAGCATCAATCACATTGCTTTTTTAGATCGAGTCGCTCCGACTTCAACCATAACTAACGCTATCTTCCCCACATATTTCATCAAAATGCATTCCCGTGTCGCGATTTAACATGCTAAAGTTAACAATGCGTTAACAATTATAAATACAATGAGAAGACATGGAGTCACTTAAAATGAATCAGCCGAATCTAAATAGCGCTGCTGGTTGCGCTCTCCCACCACCAAATGAAATGATCCTCAAATGGGCTCAAGAGCGTCCAAATGAGGTCTACCTAAAACAAATTATTAACCGACAGTTTGTTGAGTACACATTCTCTGATGTTGCAGATCAAGCCTTAAAACTTGTCAGCGCACTACGCTCGCTTGGTGTAAAGCCTGGCGACAAAGTTGCGTTAGTATCTAAAAACTGTGCAGAATGGTTTATTTGCGATCTTGCTATGATGCTTGGTGACTATGTCAGTGTGCCAATCTTTCCTACCGCCGGTGCAGACACCATCGAATACTGTGTGACTCATAGTGAAAGTAAAGCGATCATTGGCGGAAAACTCGATGATCCCAAAGCAACTCAGCAAGTCATTGATGCTATGCCTGAACTCATTAGCATCGCTCTACCTTATGACACGGCACCAAAGTGTAAGCACGAATACCAAGCGCTCATTGCTGATGCAGTGCCAAGTGAAGAGCGTCCACAGCATTACGATGACAAGCTAATGTCGTTGGTGTATACCTCAGGCACATCAGGGTTACCGAAAGGCGCGATGCTAACTTACGGCGCATTCAGTTGGTCTGTTCAGCAACTGATCAATCATATTGGTATCCAAGAAAACGACCGACTGTTCTCTTATTTACCGCTCGCTCATATTACAGAGCGTGTTTATATCTTCGGTTCATCGATTATGGGTGGCGTGCCAACAGCATTTCCAGAGTCACTGGACACTTTTATCGAAGATGTGAAGATGCACCGACCAACTCTGTTTATCTCCGTCCCACGGTTATGGACGCTATTCCAGCAACGTATTCAAGACAAACTTCCACAGAAGAAGCTCAATATTCTGTTGAAAATCCCATTCGTCAATTCTTTGATCAAGAAAAAGCTAGCAGATGGTCTAGGTTTAGATCAGGCTCGAGTATTAGGCTGTGGCTCTGCACCTGTCTCGCCAGCGCTGTTGGAATGGTACCACTCAGTGGGCCTTGATATCACAGAGGCTTGGGGGATGACGGAATCATTTGCCTACAGCACGCTCAACTACCCATTTAGAGCTGACAAAATTGGTAGTGTCGGTAATGCAGGGCCAGGCATTGAGTTAAAAATCGCAGCCGATGATGAAATCATGGTGCGTGGCAAAGGGCTATTTTCTGGCTACTACAAAAATGATATTGCCACCCAAGAGTCTTTTGATTCAGAGGGCTGGCTACACACAGGCGATATCGGCGCTATCGACTCAGATGGTTATCTAACGATTCAAGGCCGTAAAAAAGATAACTTCAAAACCGCCAAAGGTAAATTTGTCTCTCCGGTTCCTATCGAGAAAAAGCTTTTCGAGTACAGTCGCGTAGAGATGATGTGTCTCATCGGTTTAGGGCTACCCGCTCCGATTCTTTTGGTTGTGCCACATGACTTCCCTAACTTTGATCGAGAGCGATACGCACGTACCACACGTAAAGTTATTGCCAGGATGAACCAAGAACTCGCCTCTCATGAGCAAATCAAAGGTGTGTTAATGATTAAAGAGCCTTGGAGTATAGAAAATGGCGTACTGACGCCAACGCTTAAAATTAAACGTCATGTGCTCGAACAAAAGTATCATGAGATAGGCCACAATTGGCCAAAAGATGAATTGGTCGTGTGGGAAGAAGACTTGTAATTTTGCTTGCACTCCTCAACACCATTGGGGAGTGCAACTTAACTTTGAGCTTGAATCAAACTCATAAACTACTCTCTCCAGAATGGCTTACTCACTTCACAACTAATCTCCCTTTCACCTAATCCAATATCGTCCCAAAGGTGATTTGGTAACTCTCTCAAGTGACGACGTGTCTTATAGTTCCTTCTCCAAGCCGCCAGTTTAGAATAAATTAACTGTAACCCGCTCTGATGGGCAGTAGGTATAGTACGCTCACAAGTGTGTGTCATGTTTTCCATTTCAAAGATTCCTATACAATGTTGACCACTTAATAATCAGCGACTACGCTGATATCCTCAAACGATAGAATCTGCCATAGAGTTAAGGAAAACTAATGTGAAAGATCGAATGCCTCCCTTACAGGGCTTGTATTACTTTTTCGTTGCAGCAAAGGAAGGAAGCTTTAAAACGGCAGCAAAAGAACTGTTTGTTACGCCAGCGGCCATTAGTCAGCAAATTCGTCATTTAGAAGAGTTCTTAGGCACGGACCTATTTGTTCGTCAGCACAGAAAAATCGTGCTCACACCTGAGGGAGAGCTGCTGTTTACTCAGGCAGAAAGAGGGTTTGCTCATTTGCAGCAAGGGGTTAGATTAGTCAATCAAGATCCAAACCCGAACCACCTTTCGATATCAACACTCCCCTCTTTCGCTCATCATTGGTTGGTCCCGAAGATTACGGCTTTTCGCCAGCGTCACCCTGATATCGCCTTGCTATTAGAACCAACCAATGATTTGGTGTCTTTTCAAGATAGCCAGATAGATTTATGTGTTCGTTACGGTTTAGGAAAGTACCCCAATTTAGAATCACAATGGCTAATGGACGAAGCTTTTTATCCAGCTTGTCATCCGGTGTACCAGAAAGAGCACGGGATCTATAACATCGAGGATTTAAGCAAAGCTGAGCTGATTGAAGATGTTTGGCCTGATCTTGATTGGAATATGTGGTTAGCAACCTTGGGTCACTGCGCAGCAAAGCCTACCTTAAAATACAGTGGATCACATCTCGTGCTTGAGGCTGCACTATCACTTCAAGGCGTGGCATTAGTAAAACACAGTTTAGCTCATCAATATTTTCGTTCTGGCAAATTGGTCCGAATTGGAGATATCGCTATCAAGCCCAACTTTGCGTATTACTTGTGTGCGCCAAAAGGCTACTTAAAAAGACCTAAATCTCAATTGTTTGCGCAATGGTTGAAGGAAGAAATAGAAATATTTGAAAAGTCAGTGGTACCAGACTTTAAGACCATTGACCTAAAAGGCAACAGTACTAGAACGGCATCATAACTATCATCAAAACAAACGCTAAATAGGAATAAAACAAACACGCTCTGCGTATAAGACTGCTAAATACAAAAAGCCCCGCACTAAGCGGGGCTTTCAAGTTATAGAGTTAACTTAAGAATTACTTCTTAGCGTTACGCTCTTTAACGTCAGCAATTACTTGCTCTGCAACGTTTGTTGGACATGGTGCGTAGTGTGAGAACTCCATAGAGAACTGACCACGACCAGAAGTCATAGTACGTAGAGTACCGATGTAACCAAACATTTCTGATAGAGGTACATCACCCTTGATACGTACGCCAGTAGACGCTGCTTGTTGGTCTTTGATCATACCACGACGACGGTTAAGGTCACCGATTACGTCACCAACGTGATCTTCTGGAGTGAACACGTCAACTTTCATGATTGGCTCAAGAAGTTGCGCGCCAGCTTTAGGCATAGACTGACGGAATGCACCTTTCGCTGCGATTTCGTAAGCGATAGCTGAAGAGTCAACTGCGTGGAAACCACCGTCGAATAGTTCAACTTCAACGTCTAGAGTAGGGAAGCCAGCTAGAACACCGTGCTCCATCATTGACGCAAAGCCTTTCTCAACTGCAGGCCAGAATTCTTTAGGTACGTTACCACCAACAACTGTTGATTTGAACGTGAAGCCAGAGTTTGGCTCACCTGGTTTGATGCGGTAGTCGATCTTACCGAACTGACCAGAACCACCAGACTGTTTCTTGTGCGTGTAGCTATCTTCGATTGCTTGAGTGATAGTTTCACGGTAAGCAACCTGTGGAGCACCAACTTCTAGCTCAACGCCGTAAGTACGCTTAAGGATATCTACCTTGATGTCTAGGTGAAGTTCACCCATACCTTTCAGGATAGTTTCGCCTGAATCTTCATCAGTCTCAACTTGGAATGATGGATCTTCTGCAACCATTTTACCGATCGCGATGCCCATCTTCTCAGAACCGCCTTTATCTTTAGGCTTAACTGCGATAGAGATTACTGGATCTGGGAAGATCATTGGCTCAAGAGTACATTCGTGCTTAGGATCACATAGAGTGTGACCAGTTTGAACGTTCTTCATACCAACTACAGCGATGATGTCACCAGCTTGTGCTGAATCGATCTCGTTACGCTCGTCCGCGTGCATCTCAACCATACGGCCGATACGCTCTGTTTTACCAGTTGCAGAGTTAAGGATTGTGTCACCTTTCTTCATCTTACCAGAGTAGATGCGGATAAAGGTTAGAGCACCGAAGCGGTCATCCATAATCTTAAATGCAAGAGCACGTAGTGGCTCGTCTGCAGATACAGTCGCAACTTCACCAGTTGGCTCACCAGTCTCTGAATCAGTTAGAGGCTGTGGATCAACTTCTGTTGGAGATGGTAGGTAATCAATTACCGCGTCAAGAATAAGTTGGATACCTTTGTTCTTGTACGCTGAACCACAGTAAGTTGGGAAGAATGCTAGATCACGAGTACCTTTACGGATACAACGTTTGATGTCTTCTAGAGATGGCTCTTCGCCTTCTTCTAGGTAAGCCATCATTAGATCTTCGTCTTGCTCTAGAGCAGTTTCGATTAGCATTTCACGGTATTCAGCAGCTTTTTCTACCATGTCTGCTGGAATATCTTGAACTTCGTAGTTCTCTGGTTGGCCAGACTCATCCCATACGTAAGCTTGTTGGCTTAGTACGTCTACAACACCTACGAAATCTTCTTCGATACCGATAGGTAGAGTCATAACTAGAGGTGTAGCACCTAGTACGTTCTGTACTTGATCTACAACTTTGTAGAAATCTGCGCCCATACGGTCTAGTTTGTTAACGAAGATCAGACGTGATACGTGTGATTCGTCAGCGTAACGCCAGTTAGTTTCTGACTGAGGCTCAACACCACCAGAACCACAGAATACACCGATACCACCGTCAAGTACTTTTAGAGAACGGTAAACTTCGATAGTGAAGTCAACGTGTCCAGGAGTATCGATGATGTTTAGACGGTGATCGTTCCAGAAACAAGTTGTTGCTGCAGACTGGATTGTGATACCACGCTCAGCTTCCTGCTCCATGAAGTCAGTAGTAGTTGAACCGTCGTGAGTGTCACCGATCTTATGGATCTTACCAGTTAGCTTTAGGATACGCTCTGTAGAGGTAGTTTTACCCGCGTCTACGTGAGCAAAAATACCAATGTTTCTGTATTTTGATAAATCAGTCATTGTCTTACTCTGTTAATAAGGTATAAAGTGCGCGCAGAGTATATCACATTCTGTCAATACTGATACCCTTGCGTGCGGATGGAAGAAAAAAAATTTTAACGTGAAATTTCCGTCCCCAAAGCATAGTCAAACACAGCAATTTATGTACTTTATTCGCATTTTATTGAGGACGGATAGAACAGTTTGTGATTGCACAAATACCATTCTTATGAGCATTACAGCTCGTCAAAAGCCTCTATCGCTTCCGACAATTTCTTAACGCCGTGAATTTGCATGCCAGGGATGCCACCTTTCGGCATGTTGGCTGCTGGCACGATGGCTTTCTTGAAACCATGTTTGAACGCTTCATTCAAACGCTCTTGCCCACTTGGCACTGGACGGATTTCGCCCGCAAGCCCTACCTCACCAAAAATCACCACATCTTTAGGGAGTGGACGGTCACGAAAACTCGATAAAAGCGCCATAACTAAAGCAAGATCAGCGCTTGTCTCCGTCACCTTAACACCGCCAACCACATTAACAAAGACATCTTGGTCTGCCATTTGTAAGCCACCATGCTTATGCAACACAGCGAGCAAAAGTGATAGGCGGTTCTGCTCCAAGCCGACCGCAACACGACGAGGGTTGGCTAACTGCGAGTAATCCACCAGCGCTTGAATCTCTACTAGCAGAGGGCGCGTACCTTCCCAAACCACCATGACGGAAGAGCCTGATGTTTCTTCTTCACCACGAGAAAGGAAGATCGCTGATGGGTTACTCACTTCTTTCAATCCTTGGCCTGTCATTGCAAAGACACCAAGCTCATTCACAGCGCCAAAACGGTTTTTATGACTACGCAAAGTGCGGAATCGGCTATCCGTTCCACCATCGAGTAGTACCGAACAGTCGATAATGTGTTCAAGAACTTTGGGGCCCGCAAGGGTACCATCTTTTGTTACGTGACCAACAATAAATACCGCAACATTATTCTGTTTTGCGTATCGTGTCAGAGCCGTCGCAGATTCACGTACCTGAGCAACACTGCCAGGCGACGATTGAACATCAGAAACGTGCATCACCTGAATCGAGTCTATCACCATTATACGAGGCTGCTCTTTTTCGGCGATTTGGCAAATTTTGTCGACGTTCGTTTCCGATAGCATTTTTAAATGATCTTTCGGCAAGCCCAATCGGGAAGCACGCATTGCCACCTGCTGTAATGACTCTTCACCGGTTACGTAAAGCGTTGGCATTTGCGCAGATAAACTACACATGGTTTGCAACAGAAGGGTTGATTTACCAGCGCCAGGGTTACCACCAATCAAAATTGCGGCACCTGGTACAACACCACCACCCAACACGCGGTCAAGCTCTTTAAACCCACTGGTGAAGCGAGGTACTTCTTGCAGATCAATTTCGGATAGCGTTTGAACCGTAGCTTCTGTTGCGGAACCAGCGTAGCCGCTTAAGCGTTCATTGCGAGCAACGGTTGGCGATGCAGCGATACGTACTTCTGTTATCGTATTCCATGCACCACATGCGTTACACTGCCCCTGCCAACGGGGAAAGTCCGCGCCACAATCATTACAAACATACGCTCGTTTTGCTTTCGCCATGATGCCTCAATTTTTTCTACAAATGTGACTAAGCACAGCCAAGTCAGACCTGAACTGAAATGAACTATTGATATACTTAAGTATTACTTCGCTTAGCCGATACAATTTAAAGTAACGACATACTCTAACAGAAATAATGCAGCAATCTGAAATTCTCTCGCTCGCAGAACGACTCATTCCCGTTTACGGTACGAATGACTTTGACTTTGTCCTTGGCCAACTGACCGAGGAAGAGCCGCCTTCGGCCAAAATTTTGGTTAAAATGGAACTTAACCGCTTAATGGCTCCATGCAAAAAAAGCATTGATTTGCGAGGTCGCGTTCAAGGCGAATGTCGCGAGTATATTTTGGATGGCATTCCACATTGGTTGGATGATGTTGCTTTCAACGCTTACCATAAAAACATCAAAAAGTTTGGCTGCTACACGGAAGGAATGTGGGAAGCATTGGTCAACACGCGAAATAACTTTCGCGTAATGAGCAAGCGCCTTACTCAGCAAAAAACGCAATCGTTAACGGATCCTAAAAGCCCGTTCTTAGCAGAACCCGTTCACCTAGGCTACGATTTAAAGCGCCAAGAAAAACGCTTGAAAGTCCAATCTCAAGTTGAAATTTGCCGTTCTAAAGGACAGCTTCTTCATGGATTAAGCATTGATTTATCTAGCTCTGGCGCAAAGTTTAAAGTCCCTAGCGCATTTAAATATAACCTTGGGGAAATTATTCAGGTCACGTTTACTGAATTTGCCAGCAAATCTAACGTTGCAGGTATAGAGAAACCGCTTGCATACCGCATACTCGCGGTTGATGACTGTTACGAAAATGATTCAGTTCGATACCTCAGAACCATACGCTTAACTGACACCAATGTCGTCACCCGAGTGATAGATGAAGCGCTCAACAGTGCTGCTAAAAGGGCTCGTCACGACAATCAAGACAAGATTATTCGAGCTCGAACTCGCGGTTATGAGCATATCGCACTAAAGCACACCAGCAGCTTGCCTCTATTCTTTGATGGTAGTGACCTAAAATTAGCAATGTTAACGCCAAACAATCAAAAGCTTTGGCAATACTGGCACGATGAGAGAAACCAGCAAATGTTTGGTTCTTTATTCAACGAGCAACGCATCGCGTCACTCATTAAGCCTGGTGTTAAAGGAACAACCAATGTCCTTTATTCATTTACTCACGAGCACGAGAATCGAACCTATTTCTATTCGATGTTTCGCCCAGAAGCAACTCGCGAACAGCGCCAGCTATTTTGGCATTTAGGTGGCAAACGAGAGAGTTGGCGCGCCTTTAGAATTTCAATCTTTGAACTATCAGAGCAAGAGCAGGAAGACCTAGCAGCTTTCTCTCCAGAGTTGGCAGAAACGTCTCAATCACTGACTCATATTGGTATTTTGCAAGAAATTGCTGACGAAAAATCAGGGCAGGATTACCTGCTAACTGAAAAGCCGCGCTTACCCGCTAATACGTTAAACGCGTTTCGTCACCCGAGAAGAGTTATCGGCAATCCAAAGGGCATTTATTTTGATGCAAAGTCTCGTCGAAAAGAGCCTCGTTATCGTTTTAAAACACCTTTAGAGTTGTACTCAGGACAAACTAAAACAGGCGGCTGTACTGTTGACCTTTCCAAACGAGGACTCGGAATTAGGCTAAGTGAGCCCACGATGTTACGTTCTGGGCAAGAGGTAAGAATCAACTTTCGAGAATTACAACTCTACGATAAAAAATTGCCGTTAATGTCGGTGCCATACCGAGTAATTCGTGTAAGCCCAGACGGTTGTAGCGTGCAGCTAGTTATTGATGAAAGCAGCCAAACCATGAAGGTAATCGCTTTTTTCAACAGCATTATCGAGCACAATCAAGACAAGCTAATCCCTCAAAAAGAGACGCTACCAAGTAATGCTCTACTTGAAAGGCTGCACTGCATGTTGCTCTCGCGTACGCTGAGCACGCCCATTTTTATCAGTAAGAGTACGTCATCTTCAATAAAAACCCCCGTTATCGGGGTGAACTTGCCACTACCTAAACACATTGAGCTTTTTGCCCGTATTGGGCATGACCAACTGTTGTCACTTGAACCTATCTTTAAAGGCCGGACAAGCACATTAATCGCAGAGCCAATAAAACGTGTAGAAGGTGCTCAAGCCAGACATCAGGATATCTACATAAGCGCCGAAAAAGTAGGCAATAAAATTACAGGCATTGAGTCAAAGCTTCATCAAGAGTTCAACAGCGTAAAAGAGCGGATTCAATTTATAAAGAAAGCGCGAATGATGGGTGACTTTTACGTGATTCGCCTTTCTACTGCGCCAATTTTCGATCCGATGACATCATTACTGCAACAAGATTTAAGTGACTTAACCCAATTTGGCGTACATCAAGCGAGCAAGTTAGAAAAAGAGTTAACAGCGCTCGTTGGTTACAGTGAATTTGAAGACATTACTGAAGAGGTTGTAATTAGATTGGAGTTAACCGAGTAAATTCAAAGTCATACCAAATTGAAAAAAAAACACCGCCTTTCTGGCGGTGTTTTTGAATGGATGGTTAAGGTTTAGCTTTCCAGCTGACCTTTTGCTGCTTCACCAATGCGCCAGATAAAATACAGAGCACACCGCCTAACCCAGCAAAGCGAATCGCTGATTGCGCTTGAGCTTCCACTTTTGGTTTTGCGTGATACGCAATCCCTAATCCTGCCACCGACATCATCACAAGATCATTAGCGCCATCACCGACAGCAACCGTGTTGTGCTGCTCAATTTCATATTCATCCGCCAGTTCCACTAGAATGTCAGACTTCATCTGCGCCGTTACCACATCGCCAAGTACTTTACCCGTGAGTTTGCCGTCAATAATTTCTAATTGATTGGAGCGAGCAAAGTCTAAGTCGACTTTATCTTTGATGTAATCAGAGAAGTAAGTAAAACCACCGGAGGCAATCGCTGTTTTCCAGCCCAAGGCTTTCAACGTCGCAATTAGCGCTTCAAAGTCCGGCATGAATGGTAACTGGGAACGAACTTGTTCAAGAATTGATTCATCGGCACCTTTGAGCTTACCAACTCGCTGACGTAAACTTTGCTCAAAATCCAGCTCACCTTGCATGGCACGTTCAGTGACTTCAGCGACCTCATCCCCTACTCCTGCCAGTTTCGCGATTTCATCAATACACTCTATCTGGATCGCCGTTGAATCCATATCAAATACAATCAACCCTTGGGTTGATAGATCGGGCACTTCATTAAGCGAGGCGTAATCTAGGTTGAGACTTTGTAAGATCGTTTCATGTTGAGGAGTCAACTCTCCGGCCATCAGGGCTACTTCATATTGGCCAACTTTCCACGTTTCTAGTATTGGGTTGTAAAAGCCGGTGAAGAAATCAATGTCTTCGAAGTGACTTGGCGAAAGGTACTCAGCAAATACGATCCAGTTTGCTTTTGCTTTATCTAATTGGGAGGCAAATCGAGTCTCGGGTAATCGTTTTAAAAGTGTCGTATGTTTTCTGATAGGCAAGCTTTTTGACGCGTCCATGTATATAATCCCTTATGACTTTGCTAAAACGTTACCTCAACAAACTAAAAAGGCAAGTCTTTGTTTTATTTTAAATGGATGAGTAAAGAGCATGAGTGAATCTTTGTTCTCAGTAAGGAATGCCCTAAGAATTCTGGCACTAATCCTACTGTGTGTGATGTTGTTTATCACAATAAAAAACAGTGTTGTGATCAGTAAGGGTAATGAGAAAATTCAAGCACAACAGCTTGAAACGCTCACCAAAGTTTTGATTTCACAGGCGTCTCTTTCTGCCAGTGAGATGATTTTAACTAAAGATCAAGAACGATTACTTCAGCTAACAAACCAGCTAGCACAAGACCGTTTAGTGTTTGATGCAACAATCTACGATGCACAGGGTGTACGTTTAGCGTCTAGTGAAGAGGCATTATCGGTACGCGAAGTTCTTGGCCTGGATACGCCTTTGGCAACAGCTTCCATTGGTCGCCAGCAGTTGGTTGAACCAGTTTTTGCAGATGGTGCGCTTATCGGTTTTGTTCGCGTGACCTTTGAGACGGGCCGGGTGACGGCTATTTCTGACCACCACTATCGCAAGAGCGATCGTTATATGTACATGATGGTCTTAATGAGCTTTGTCTGTGGTATGTTGTTCATCTTGATTTTACGTCGACAACCGATACGTCGTAAAAAAGCGCCAAACCTGCTGCTAACCAAGTAACTAGGTAGCGCTAACAACTCATATAAAAACAGCCCGCAATGTGTGGGCTGTTTTTTTAGCTCTTGAGAGCGAAAAATAGAATGACTCTTCGTCGCTTACTCTTCGTCACCAAGCAATACTGAATCTAGTGCGATTAGCATCATGTCGTTGAATGTCGTTTGACGCTCGTCAGATGTAGTCTGTTCGCCAGTCTTGATATGATCAGAAACCGTACAGATTGTCAGAGCTTTTGCACCGTATTCTGCCGCAACACCGTAAATACCAGCCGCTTCCATTTCAACACCAACAATGCCGTACTTGTCCATTACATCGAACATTTCTGGATCTGGCGTGTAGAAAAGCTCTGCTGAGAATAGGTTACCAACTTTAACGTCAATACCGCGAGCTTTTGCAGCGTCTTCTGCCGCACGAACCATGTTGTAGTCTGCGATTGCCGCGAAGTCATGACCTTTAAAGCGGATACGGTTCACTTTAGAGTCAGTACATGCACCCATGCCGATCACAACATCACGCACTTTGATGTCTTCATTCACTGCGCCACAGCTGCCAACACGGATGATTTTCTTCACGCCGAAGTCTTTGATTAGTTCAGTCGCGTAAATCGAGCATGATGGGATACCCATACCGTGGCCCATTACCGATATCTTACGGCCTTTGTATGTACCTGTGTAACCAAACATATTACGAACGTCACACACTTGAACGACATCTTCAAGGAAAGTCTCTGCGATGTATTTTGCACGTAGTGGATCACCAGGCATCAGTACGACGTCTGCAAATGCACCCATTTCAGCATTGATATGTGGAGTTGCCATTTTCTTTTCCTTAACCTTTCTCTAGCGCTCCGCGCTTAAGGCGATATATGCCAGAGTATTCTCATTTCCGACAAGCAGCATTTACATACTGCAAACATAAAACTAGGAGCTATCAAGCTCCTAGTTTTCAAAAACCTAACTAATTATAGGAAGTTCTTACCGTAATCCATTGGAGAAGTACCGAAGTAACTTGCCAATGTTTGACCGATATCTGCGAATGTTTCGCGGCGGCCAAGAGAACCAGCTGGTACTTTTTGACCATAAACCAATACTGGGATGTGCTCACGAGTATGGTCAGTACCTGGCCATGTTGGGTCACAGCCGTGGTCTGCCGTTAGGATAAGCACATCGTCTTCTTCCATAATCTCTAGCACTTCGTTGATACGATCATCGAAGTACTCAAGTGCCGCTGCGTAACCCGCTACGTCACGACGGTGACCGTAAGCTGAGTCGAAGTCTACAAAGTTAGTGAATACGATCGTGTTGTCGCCCGCTTCTTTGATTTGCTCTAGCGTTGCTTCGAACAATGCAGGGATACCTGTCGCTTTCACTTTCTTAGTGATGCCGCAGTTTGCGTAGATATCAGCAATCTTACCAATAGAAACCACGTTGCCTTGCTTCTCATCAACGAGCTTCTGAAGAACCGTTGCTGATGGTGGCTCTACAGAAAGATCACGACGGTTACCTGTACGCTCAAATTGACCTTTACCAGCACCAACGAATGGGCGCGCAATAACACGACCAATGTTGTAATCTTCTAGCTCTTCACGTGCGATTTGGCAAAGCTCTAGTAGACGGTCTAGACCGAAAGTCTCTTCGTGACATGCGATTTGGAATACAGAGTCAGCAGACGTGTAGAAGATTGGTTTGCCAGTCTTCATGTGCTCTTCACCAAGATCGTCAAGAACTTGAGTACCAGACGCGTGACAGTTACCTAGGAAACCGTCAAGACCTGCACGCTCAAGAATGCGGTCAGTCAATTCTTTCGGGAAGCTGTTTGCTTTGTCAGTGAAGTAACCCCAGTCAAACAGAACAGGCACACCTGCGATTTCCCAGTGACCAGACGGCGTGTCTTTACCTGAAGAAAGCTCTGCTGCATGACCGTATGCACCAATGATTTCAGCGTCTGCGTCTAGTCCAGGTGCGAAGCGACCTGTCGATTCTTTATGCGCCATTGCCAAACCAAGTTTCGATAGATTTGGAAGGCGAAGTGCACCTTGGCGATTGTCGTTATCTGCTAAGCCTTTGTCACATTGGTCAGCGATGTGACCTAGTGTGTCTGAACCTACATCACCAAATTCTTTAGCATCGGCAGTTGCACCGATACCGAATGAGTCTAGTACTAAAATAAATGCTCTTTTCATTGCTCGTTCCTTAGGCCCACTCGGCTTTTTATTATGGTTGAGTAGGCCTTGTGTAATTACTTGTTCTATTAGATATCTTCTGCACGAATTTGGCGGTAAACCTCTGGAGTTGGTGTGTATTCACCACCTACTTTGATTGCACTGCGCAGTGCTTTTGCCGCTTCTTCCCATTGCTCTTCAGTGCGAGCGTGGATGACCGCAAGAGGTTTATCACTGTCTGCGACCTCACCTAGGCGGATGAACTCGTCGAAACCAACTGCGTAGTCGATTTCATCAGTAGCAACACGACGACCACCACCCATAGCAACCACAGCCATGCCGATAGCACGTGTATCCATTGCAGAGACAATGCCCGTTTCTGTTGCGTAAACTGGCTTAATGATTGCTGCTTTTTCTAAGTAGTTGTCGTAGTTTTCTACGAAGTCCGCAGGGCCGCCTAAACCGGCAACCATCTTGCCGAAGCACTCAGCCGCTTTGCCGTTATCCAGCACTTCCATCAGTTTTGCGCGTGCGTCTTCTGTGTTCTCAGCAAGCTTGCCAAGTACTAACATTTCAGCACATGAAGCCATGGTCACTTCAAGTAGACGAGGATTACGGTATTCACCCTTTAAGAAACGAACCGCTTCACGAACTTCTACTGCGTTACCCGCTGAAGACGCCAATACTTGGTTCATGTCCGTAAGAATTGCCGTAGTCTTAGTGCCAGCACCGTTTGCTACCGCAACGATTGATTTTGCTAGCTCTTCAGACGCTTCGTAAGTTGGCATAAATGCACCTGAACCCACTTTTACGTCCATCACTAGCGATTCCAGACCCGCCGCCAGTTTCTTAGAAAGGATCGACGCCGTAATCAGGGAGATATTGTCTACCGTTGCGGTAATATCACGAGTCGCGTAAACACGCTTATCCGCAGGAGCAAGGTCACCAGTTTGACCGATGATCGCCACACCAGCGTCTTTGGTTACTTGACCAAAAACATCGTTGCTCGGCGTAATGTTGTAACCAGGGATAGATTCAAGTTTATCCAGCGTACCGCCTGTATGACCAAGACCGCGGCCAGAGATCATAGGTACGAAACCGCCACACGCTGCCACCATTGGGCCAAGCATTAAAGAAGTTACGTCACCCACACCACCGGTTGAGTGTTTGTCGACAATTGGACCACCGAAGTTCATGTGGCTCCAGTCGATAACCATGCCCGAATCACGCATTGCACACGTTAAGGCGATGCGCTCATCCATGGTCATTTCATTAAAGAAAATCGTCATAGCAAACGCCGCAATCTGACCTTCAGATACCGTGTTGTTCGCTACGCCTTGAATAAAGAAGTTGATTTCATCGGCGGTTAGGACTTCGCCGTCACGTTTTTTACGAATGATTTCTTGTGGTAAATACATTAGTGCCTCCCAAGCTCTTTTGAGCCATGGTTGTAGTAGGATAGAAGAGGTTTGGTAGCACCCGTTTAGGTGCTACCGTTCAGACGTATTATTGGAATTAGTACGCTGTTGGATCAGCGACGTCGTCCGATACTTCTAATGTATTTAGTAGGTTGGTTAGCAGGCTAGACGCACCAAAACGGTAGTGACGAGCATCAACCCAGTTGTCACCTAGGATTTCGTCAGCCATTGCTAGGTATGCAGCTGCGTCTTCAGCAGTGCGCACACCACCTGCTGGTTTGAAACCAACAGTTTCTGCAACACCCATGTCGCGAATAACTTCAAGCATCATGCGAGCGTATTCTGGTGTTGCGTTTACTGGCACTTTACCAGTTGAAGTTTTAATGAAGTCAGCACCTGCTTCAATACAGATTTGAGATGCTTTCTTGATTAGTGCTTCTTCTTTTAGTTCACCTGTTTCGATGATCACTTTAAGAAGAATGTCACCACAAGCTTCTTTACATTGCTTAACTAGTTCGAAGCCTACTTTCTCATCACCCGCCATTAGCGCGCGGTAAGGAAAAACTACGTCAACTTCGTCTGCACCGTAAGCAACCGCCGCTTTTGTTTCAGCAACTGCGATTTCAATGTCGTCGTTACCATGTGGGAAGTTCGTTACTGTTGCAATACGAACCTCTGGCGTACCTTGCTCACGAAGTGTCTTCTTAGCAATAGGAATAAAGCGAGGGTAAATACAAATTGCAGCTGTGTTGCCTACTGCTGTTTTCGCGTCATGACATAGTGAGATCACTTTTGCATCAGTGTCATCGTCATTCAACGTAGTTAGGTCCATAAGTTTAAGTGCACGTAGCGCTGCTGCTTTTAAATCGCTCATTTCTATCTCCGATCAATATTCAAAAAATTCACTACTCAGCCTTACATCACGTCTTTAACTATAATCAACAAGTCGAGACAATGTGAGTAAATGGCTAAACAGTCTATTAATGAACGGACTTGGTTCCCTGAAGACTCGGCATATACAGCGAAAATTTATCATATGCCAATTGCTATCCTTGTCACCGCACAGTACCAGTTTGGCCTATGGCACAACAATCTATGATTGCGGTGTCTTTAATATCACATCACAAAGCAAAACGCCTATTAGATCTAATATTGCAGGGCAATTCATTTGCCCATCGATTATGTAATATTCATTACGTGATTAAGAATCAAGCTTAACCACTATCCTGTGATTAATACATTATAGAGTTTCACCGCAAAACTGTAGCACCAAATAGAGCGCAAACGGTTTGTATCTCAAAATTTCCTAGCCCCTATTCCATTGACTGCGTAATACCTCGACTAAGGCAAACACCCGATGAAATTTTGGAGCCCGAAAAACGAAAAATGCCCCGCAGCAATCTCTTGCTACAGGGCATGATGTAAAACGGCGTCTATATATTAAGAACCGATTCTAATTATAGTGCTGCAAGGCTTAAGCAGAAGCCTGCAATTGTCGCTGCCATAAGGTTAGACAACGTACCTGCAAGAACTGCTTTAACACCCATGCGAGCGATGTCACTACGACGGTTTGGTGCAAGGCTACCTAGACCACCAAGTAGAATCGCGATAGAAGAAAGGTTCGCGAAACCACATAGTGCGAATGAGATGATAGCTGTTGTCTTCTCAGACATTACTTCACCAGTTGCCGCGATTACTTGAGCGTTTTCACCTAGGTATGGTGTGAAGTTCAAGTAAGCAACGAATTCGTTCACTACGATTTTCTGACCGATGAATGAACCAGCTGTTACAGCTTCTGCCCATGGAACACCGATTAGGAATGCTAGTGGAGAGAACGCGTAACCTAGAATTAGCTCTAGTGTTAGTTCTGGCATGCCGAACCAACCACCGATGCCACCTAGCATACCGTTGATTAGCGCGATTAGACCAACGAATGCGATTAGCATTGCACCTACGTTAAGCGCAAGTTGTAGACCAGAAGCCGCACCGCCCGCAGCTGCGTCGATTACGTTAACTGGTTTGTCGTCACCGCCGTCCATCGCTTCTTCGATACTTTCGTGAGGCTGGTCAGTCTCAGGGTGAAGGATTTTAGCGAACAGTAGACCACCTGGTGCTGCCATGAATGATGCCGCAACTAGGTACTCTAGTGGAACACCCATAGATGCGTAACCAGCTAGTACACCACCAGCAACAGAAGCTAGACCACCACACATTACCGCGAATAGCTCTGATTGAGTCATTTTTGGAACGAATGGACGAACAACTAGAGGTGCCTCAGTTTGACCTACGAAAATGTTAGCTGCTGCTGACATTGATTCCGCACGCGAAGTGCCTAGCGCTTTTTGTAGTGCGCCACCAAGAATCTTGATAACCCATTGCATAACGCCAATGTAGTAAAGAACTGAAATCAGTGCAGAGAAGAAGATCAGTGTAGGAAGAACACGGAATGCGAAGATGAAACCGCCGCCGCCGAATACTTCGAACATCTTGTCAGAAACAAGACCACCGAACAGGAATGATGAACCATCGTTACCGTAGTTGATAACGTTAGAAACACCTGAAGAGAAACCGTTTAGTAGATCACGGCCCCAAGGTACATACAGAACAAATGCACCTAATGCGAATTGGATAGCGAATGCGCCACCCACAGTTCTAAAGTTGATAGCTTTTCGGTTGTTAGAAAATGCCACTGCAATCGCAAGAAGCACTACCATACCGATTAGGCTCATAAACAGGCTCATAGTTTATGACTTCCTTATAAGTTATTTATTGGCGTGTTACAAAATGGAGCTATAAAGCGGGGGCAATTATACTCATGCAGAATCAATTAAAGTAATGCCAGCCTCACACTTTCCTATAAGATTCATGATTGATTCAACCAGCTTTGTGAGTCAATTCACAATAAGCAGGAAAACGTTTTCGATTTCAAACCACATCTTTAGATTTTATTCACATATCGAGAAAGCAAAATTGCTATTTTTCCACAGTTGAGAGGCAATCGATTGCTTTCGGCCGTTATGCAACTCTACGAGCTCATTAAAGACGTGAATGAGTTTGGCTGGGTGATTTGACTCCCCTTGATATCCAAGTATAGGCATATCTGGTGCGTCTGTTTCGATTACTAGGTTTTCGAGTGGTAATTTTTGAATTGCGTCGCGTGTTTTCTTGGCTCTTGGGTAGGTAATCGTTCCTCCTACACCGATAAAAAAACCTAATTTGACCCACTCCATGGCTTGCTGATAACTCCCAGAAAAAGCGTGTAGCACACCACCTCTAGGGAGATTCGCCGCTTTCACCATTTGAATGAGGCGATTGTGCGCTTTTCGGCTATGTAAAATAACTGGGAGTTCGAAGCGTCTAGCCAGCTCAAATTGAACTTCAAGTATCTTTTCTTGCAACTGTGGATCAACATCAATGGCAAAATCTAAACCACACTCTCCTATTGCCACGCACTGCTGCCCTTTTTGATTTAGATAGCCTTCTAGCTCTGTAAGGTGCTGCTCAACGTTATCTTCAAGAAAATACGGATGAAAGCCGAGCGCATAATACAAATTGGCATGTTGCTCTGCCAAAGTTTGAATACGAGCCCAGTTTTGCGGACCGACGGAAGGAATCAAAATTCTTGCGACGCCTTGCGTTTGAGCAAGCTCAAGTTGATGTGCAAAGTCATCTTGAAACACATCAAAATCAAAGTGGCAGTGCGTATCAAAGAGCTTCATCTTGACGCTTTTTATCTGTATCTGCGGGCAGAAAATCAGAGGATGGTTGGGCTTCACTCTTCTCTTCAGTTTGATGGGCTGGGTCTTTTCGATATGGGACACAACTGCGTTTCTGATCGGGAGTTAACCCCATCTCTTTACACCAGTTGTCGTAACGCTTTAGCCCACGTTTAAACCAATTCATATCTTATCCTTATATAAAAACGCCCTTGGCTAAGTTTATAGCCAAGGGCGTTTTAAAATCTAGTTTGCGTTAAGGCTTACCCTAACCGCGCAAATTAGTGCTCACGCGTCGCACGGAAATCAACGTCAGGGAAACGCTCTTTCGCCAAGTTTAAGTTAACCATTGTTGGAGCGATATACGTTAGGTTATCACCACCATCCAATGCTAAGTTCGCTTGATTCTTGCGTTGGAACTCATCCAGTTTCTTCGCATCACCACACTCAACCCAACGAGCAGTTGCAACGTTAATGCCTTCATAAATCGCTTCAACGTTATACTCAGATTTCAAACGAGCCACAACAACATCGAACTGAAGTACACCAACGGCACCAACGATCAGATCGTTGTTCTGTAGAGGACGGAATACCTGTACCGCACCTTCTTCTGATAGCTGAACCAAACCTTTGAGAAGCTGCTTCTGCTTTAATGGATCTTTCAGGCGAATACGACGGAATAGTTCCGGAGCGAAGTTCGGAATACCAGAGAACTTCAGTGATTCACCTTGCGTAAAGGTATCACCAATCTGAATAGTGCCGTGGTTGTGTAGACCAATGATGTCACCGGCGTAAGCGTGTTCTGCACGTGCACGGTCACCAGCCATAAAGGTTACTGCATCAGAGATACTCACTTGCTTGCCAAGACGAACGTGGTTCATCTTCATACCTTGCGTGTAAGTGCCCGATACAATACGCATGAATGCGATACGGTCGCGGTGTTTTGGGTCCATATTCGCTTGGATCTTAAATACGAAACCAGAGAACTTCTCTTCAGTCGCTTCAACTTCACGTTCAACCGCTTGACGAGTTTTCGGCGCTGGAGCCCATTCAGTTAGACCGTCTAGCATATGATCCACACCAAAGTTACCTAATGCAGTACCGAAGTAAACTGGCGTCAGGTCACCTGTTAAGAACATTTCCAAATCAAACTCAGGGCAAGCACCCATGACAAGCTCAAGCTCTTCTCGAACACTTTCCGCAAGGCCTGCACCAACTTTTTCATCAAGCTCTGGGTTATCGAGACCTTTGATGATTCGAACTTCTTGAATCTCATGACCGTGACCTGATTCGTATAAAATCGTTTCATCACGGTGAATGTGGTAAACACCTTTAAACTCTTTACCACAGCCGATTGGCCATGTGATTGGCGCACACATCATGCCCAATTCGTTTTCTACTTCATCCAATACTTCCATTGGATCACGAACGTCACGGTCAAGTTTGTTCATGAAGGTTACGATTGGCGTGTCACGTAGACGTGTAACTTCCATTAGTTTACGAGTACGGTCCTCAACACCTTTCGCTGCATCGATAACCATCAGACATGAGTCAACTGCCGTTAGAGTACGGTAAGTATCTTCCGAGAAGTCTTCGTGTCCAGGCGTATCAAGTAGGTTTACCAGACAATCGTTGTAAGGGAACTGCATTACAGAAGTAGTAACCGAGATACCACGTTCCTTTTCCATTTCCATCCAGTCTGATTTTGCGTGCTGTGCGTTACCACGACCTTTAACCGTACCTGCTTTTTGGATCGCGTTTCCGAATAACAGTACTTTTTCAGTAATGGTGGTTTTACCCGCATCCGGGTGAGAAATAATAGCGAACGTTCTGCGCTTAGACACTTCGCCTAAAAAAAGGGGATTTGACATTAGTTAATCTTCTAAATTACTTTCATGCTCACAAAATAGGCAAGCATATCTACTATTCGATATTGTGCGGTATTCTCGCTTATTATCGCTGTGCTAGCAAACTGGAAAGACATGAACTGAATTTACTCGGCTCACCAGCCTTTACCTGCAACTAACAAGGGAAAGCCAGCTCCACACAAAGAGATGTAAAAATTCAAAAAATTATTATTACATATTCAAAAGCCTCGAATCCGGATACGCATTTAAAGCATAAGTGTTGATGAGGTAATTAGTAACGGCCTAAAACTAACTCAAAAATAAGTAACTCATGATAATGGCGTCTTCCTTACCATTTCCCGATTTAGCTGGGTAATAGTTGTAACGACGGTCCACTTCATTAAAACCTGCTTGCTCATAAATATGGATAGCTGGGTGATTACTTTCACGCACTTCTAACCAAGCACTCTCTGCTTTGGCTTGTTCACAGTATTCAATAAACGCGTCCAGCAATTTTTGCCCTAGCCCTCTGCCCTGTTGAGAAGGCGCTACTGCAATATTTAATAGTGTCACTTCTCCAACAATATTCTGTCCATAGAAGTAACCAACCACTTGAGAGCCTTCCAGCATCACATGATGGCAAGCACCGCGACTGGATAAGTCACGAACCAAAGATTCGGCCCAAGGGTGAGAATGTGCTTGCTGCTCGATTTGCCAAACTTGGTCGAGGTGCTCTGCACGCATCGGCGTAATTTCAATTGTCACGCATTAGCTCCGTTAAGAAGAGTACGAACAGATTTGTTGCCACAATGCGCGGCGCTGTTCGTTATTACCATCAATATCTTGTAATAGTGGCGAGGTCAGGTGCTTTGCCTTGATGCTTTGATCAGCCTCACAGCCTGCAAACCACACCCACTCTAGCTGATGTTCACCCAGCATGGATAAGCGCTCAGGCTCTAGGTGTAGCGCATCATCAAGCGTGAGCTTAATGCTTTTTAATACGCGCTCAAACATCAATGCCGTCTCGTTTTCTGGACATATTGGCGATACCAATAGGAGTTTACATGAACTTTGCAAATCCAATAATGGCGATTGATAGCCTTCCAGTCTTTCAGGGTGTACCAGCTCCCATGTGCTGATCCCCATTTCACGTAAATACTGTTTCTCGTTAATTGACATTTTCCGTCACCTATTTGAACGAGGGCAATCCTATCAAATTATCGCGATTATACCTAAAGGACTTCAAGGAACACCTGAACACAATGAGATGATTTGGATATTCCTGAACATAGCGTTTTGCCAACGGCCACACATTGGGTATGACATATGAGGTACATTATGAAATTCTTAAATACGCTACTACTTTGCACACTGGTAGCCGCCACCAGCGTGAGTGTTTTTGCTAATAACAGCGATGAGTGGGAGCTGATTGCAACGAAAACCGTTAACTTTCATACAGAAACAGATACCGTGACACCAAATAGCCTATTCCGAAACCGAAGCTTCAGTAAAATAAAACTAAAATGTGTGCAAGGAACGGTAGACATGAATGGTTTAAAAGTCGTCATGACAGATGGTAGTGAGAAAAAGCTTTCCTCTATGGGCGTACTAACAAGCGGATTGTCGACTCGTGCCTGGAGCCTTCCAGGTACAAAAGAAGCCAAGCTAAAACGGATTGAAATGACTTACAGTAGCTGGGGAAGCACAAAACTTAGCCTGCTAGGGGTAAGTAAAAAAGCGAAAATAGAGGTCTGGGGCAAAAAGAAAAGTAACCAGTCATCCTAACCTCCCTATCTCAGTTTTCAGTGAATAAGAAAGAAGCCCACTTAGTCGTGGGCTTCTTTCATTTACAGTTCAGAGAACTCTGGCGCATAGTCTATGCGTCCGGAGCGTCCAGCACATTGACCTTCGACCAACTCTGCGACTCGAAATGCACCTTTAGGGACATCCCAAGCACATTCAAAGCCCATCTCGTCGCATGATTGAAAACCCTGGCGCGCGTAATAATCAGGATCGCCCAACACTACACACACTGGGTAACCAAAATCACGCAGTGAATCAAAACCTTCTTTGATCAACTCTGCAGCGATGCCTTGGCGACGGTAATCTTCATGAACAGCTAATGGCGCTAGCCCTTGCCATGACAAATCTTCACCATTTAAGGTCACAGGGCTAAATAAAGCATGGCCTATCACCTCTCCCTCATCTGTACACGCGACTAAGGAAAGCGTGAATTTGCTGTTTTCGCGCAAACGCATCACAAGCTCAGCTTCAGCTTCCGTCGGGAAGGCGTGTTTCAATAAGCGGTCAATGGTAAGAATGTCCGCTGGGGCTTCAGTTCGAATAAGCATTCGCTACTCCGGTTGGTTGTGCAGGCGCTTGAACTCCTTTCTGAACAAAATCAGCCAATTGATTCAAAGCGACTTGCATTGCTTTCGGTAACTGCTCTAAGTCGACACTGTCCATTAAGTTTTTCACTTCTAAGCCAAGCTCAGTATCACCTTCAATTGAAAGGCGACGTTGGAAGAACAGTGTGTCAGGGTCTTCTTTACGACCAGCAATCAGTACTAGGTCGTTTAGATTACCACTAAAACTCACATCTTCCTGAACTGGTTTTTCAGCTACCACCAATTTTTCGTCTTGATAGCTGATGTACCATGCTAAGTTCAAGTCTTTAATCGCAACTTTTAACCACTTGTCTTCAAGGAACTCAAAGTCACCATCTTCCAAGGCTTCTTTAAACACCATTTTTAGCCCTTCCAGCAACGCTTTTTGCTGAATTGGCTGTGGAAATAACTGGACTGGAGAACGCAAAATATTAGCTGCGTTCTTTACTAGTTGACTGCGAATCTTGTTTAACACGTTCATTATCCGTTACTTTGTCATTAGGTTGCTTATATTAAGCAATCGTGGCGATGAGATTACTGTTATGTATCAATAAAGTGCTTATTTTAGATTGGTGGTTTATTGCTCACTAACGCTTCTTTTTTTGAACTTACGTGTATTATTGATGCGAACAGGTGGATAAACACTTTTACAACCGTATTTTCAAAGTTATAGTTATCTGAGCGTATCCATGTGATTGTCGACTGCACAGCTAAAACCGCGAGCCCTTTAATGGCAAGTAACACTTTAGCTTGGTGGTAGACCGCCGCAGGCTTATCAGGGTGTCGCTTTTTATACACGGACGAATAATCTGGCTCATTGGAGATCGGTAATACCCTAATGCCTTCCCAGCAATTAAAACATTGGTTTGCCACGCTAACCTCAAATAGCCCTTTCTTCTTTGCCATTCTTGATAAAAAACACAATTATCGAATGGTAAGTGACCGTTACTGCGATATCGCAGGTTTAAGTCATGAGGAAATCGTCGGCTTAAACGATTGCCAAGTGCTGGGTGAGCAGTTTTATAAGAAGCTTGCACCATACTATCAGCGCGCGTTCAAAGGGGCACATGTCGAAGCCGAAATCACGCTCGATGAAACCGACCTTGAAACCAGCCTTCACTTTAGTCTTTCGCCAGTTTTTGAAGGTAACGACATTCGCTTTGTTGTTTTTCACGCTGTCGATACTTCAGAAAAGCAGATACTCGTTCGCTCCTTAGAAGAGTCCGAAAGTAAGTTTGCGAAGTTAACACAACTGCTACCAGACGGCTTACTGCTTATCGAGGATGATATTGTCATCTCTGCGAACCCCGCATCAGCGCGCCTTCTCGGACTTAACTCTCCTCATGAATTGTTGGGTGAAGAGCTAAGTCGTTTATTCATCGATGAAAACAGTAAAAAGGTATTTAGTCATCGATTGAGTACATTAATTTCTGACAAACCTTTTGTCTGCTTAACCAGCGCAAGATGCGGCTTTGAACGGAAAGTTCAGCTACACGCGGATTCCACGGCGATATTAGGTAGCGAATCTCAAATTATCCTAATCCAAGATGCTGATGATGCGCCCAAAAACCTGTCTTCTGCATCGAATGAAGACATACACATTGACTCGCTCACCAAACTCTACAACCGCTTTGGCTTCACCAAACGTTTGGAACAGCTGATCAAAAAGCAAACACCGCTTCTGGTGTTCTATTTGGATATCGATAACTTCAAAAACATTAATGACTCACTTGGTCACCATATTGGAGATAAAGTGATTCAAGAGGTATCGGCCCGTCTTAAACGGTTACTGCCAAACCAAGCGATTATTGGTCATTTGGGTGGCGATGAGTTTGGCGTCATTCTGCCGGAGCCAGAAAACACCCGCATGGCTGAAATTTTGTCCGATCGCATTATCTCGTTGATCAACCAACCTTTCGACTTGCACCACTTCAGTAAACGCCTTGCGTGTTCAATTGGTAGCGTTCGATACCCTGAAGACGGACAAGATGCGCGAATCCTACTACAAAATGCCGATACTGCGATGTATGAAGCCAAAGATCGTGGTAGAAATCGTCTGATCAAATTTAACGATCAAATGAACAAAGAAGCGCGTATGCGTTTGTGGCTTGAAATCGAACTGCAAAAAGCATTGCAGCAGAACGGTTTGGAAGTGTGGTATCAACCTAAGGTTAACGCGCGAGACTTCAGTATCAACGGCGCAGAAGCGCTCGTTCGTTGGAAGCATCCAGTCGAAGGGTACATTAGTCCTGGCTCATTCATTCCTGTCGCCGAGCGCGCTGGGTTAATAGAACACCTTGGACGTGTCGTGATGCGTGATGTTTTCAATACGGTAAAACGTTGGAAGCAACAAGGCATACTGCCAGGCCGTGTCGCCATCAACCTCTCTCCCGAGCAATTTGGCAACCCACAGCTGATCGACTTTATGGAAAAGCTGCTTCGCACTACCGAGCTTGATCCAAGCTGCATTACCTTCGAGCTAACCGAAAGTGCCGTGATGAGTGATAGCGAACATACACTGCAAATGTTGAATGCGATTAAAAAGCTTGGCTTCGCTCTCTCTATCGATGACTTTGGTACCGGCTACTCTTCTCTTTCTTACTTAGCGCGTTTCCCTATTGACGAGCTAAAAATCGACCGCGCTTTTATTAATGATATCGACACACTACCGAAACAAGTCACTGTGATTGAAAACATCATTAACCTAGGTAAGTCGCTCGACTTAACTGTCGTTGCCGAGGGGGTGGAAACCCACCAGCAAGCGACCCTGCTCTCTAACCTTCAATGTAATGCGATTCAAGGATTCCATTTTTATCGCCCGCAGCCAAAACATGAAATTGAAGAGCTGTTTGTACAGAATCGTCGTCACAAGAACTAACCCCGACCCGATACCCTTACTCGCAAGGGGTAAATATCGACTTTATTGAGCTAAACCTAACTTAGGTCAATTTCGCTATTCATAATTCTTCATAAAATGCGGACACCTTTTTATTCTCAATGATTGTGAGCATATGGAACTCTTGTGTCCCGCGGGTAACCTGCCTGCGTTAAAAACTGCGATTGATTGCGGTGCCGATGCCGTCTACATTGGTTTCAAAGATGATACCAACGCCCGTCACTTTGCTGGCCTCAACTTTAACGGCAAGAAATTAGAAAAAGCGGTGCAATACGTTCATGACCGCAATAAAAAAATTCATGTCGCGTTGAATACCTTCGCTCATCCCAATGGCTTCGAGCGCTGGACGAACGCAGTAGACAATGCAGCGGCACTGGGTGTAGACGCGCTGATTGTTGCAGACATTGCAGTGCTGGAGTACGCGGCTCGCAAATATCCCCATCTGGAACTACACCTTTCAGTGCAAGCATCAGCGACCAACGTCGCAGCCATTGATTTTTACAAACAAAACTTCAACGTAAAACGGGTAGTGCTACCCCGCGTTTTATCGATTCATCAGGTCAAACAGCTCTCACGCAACATCACTAGCGATGTCGAGTTAGAAGTCTTTGCTTTTGGTAGCCTTTGCATCATGTCTGAAGGTCGCTGCTACCTATCGTCATACATGACAGGCGAGTCTCCAAACACTGTGGGAGCATGCTCTCCAGCTAAGTACGTTCGCTGGCAAGAAACAGAAAATGGTCTGGAATCCCGCCTTAACGACATTTTGATCGATCGCTACAGCGCCGGTGAAAATGCGGGCTACCCTACCTTGTGTAAAGGTCGTTTCGAAGCAGAAATCGAAGGCGAGAAAAAACGCTACCACGCACTGGAAGAACCAACCAGTTTGAACACCCTCTCTATGCTGCCAGAACTATTTGCTGCAAATGTGGCGTCTGTAAAAATTGAAGGTCGCCAACGTAGCCCTGCTTACGTAGAACAAGTCACTCGAACATGGCGAGCCGCGATTGACCGTTACCAAGCAAACCCAGAAGCTTACCAAGTCGAAGCGGCTTGGGATGCCGCATTGGCAAACGTGTCTGAAGGTACGCAGACCACACTTGGTGCTTATCACCGCAAATGGCAGTAGAGGTTAAGATGGATAATTCAATGAAATACGCGCTTGGCCCGCTGTTGTACTTCTGGCCAAAACAAGACATCGAAGCGTTTTATGAACAAGCGAAATCAAGCTCCGCGGACATCATCTATCTTGGGGAAACCGTATGTTCAAAACGTCGAGAAATGAAGCCTTCGCATTGGCTTGAAATCGCAAAAGAGCTGTCTGCATCTGGCAAGCAAGTGGTGCTATCAACAATGGCACTACTAGAAGCTCCGAGTGAAGTAAACATAATGAGGAAGTACATCGACAACGGTGACTTCGCGATTGAAGCAAATGACGTATCTGCTGTTCAATTGGCATCAGAGCATAAAGTGCCTTTCGTCGTTGGCCCTGCAATCAATACTTATAACGCACACACGCTCAACTTATTTTTGAAGCAAGGTATGATGCGTTGGTGCATGCCTGTCGAGCTATCTCGCGAATGGTTAAACGATACTTTAGTTCAGTGTGACGAGCTTGGTATTCGTAACAAGTTTGAAGTTGAGGTATTTAGCCACGGTTATTTGCCTTTAGCGTATTCCGCTCGCTGTTTCACAGCCCGAGCTGAAAACCGAGCGAAAGACGATTGCGAAACCTGCTGTATCAAATACCCTACGGGTATCCAGGTCAGCAGCCAAGAAGGGCAAGAAGTCTTTAACCTTAACGGCATTCAAACACAGTCAGGGTATTGCTACAACCTCATCAATGACTTACCAAGTATGAAAGGGCTGGTTGATGTGGTCCGGTTAAGCCCTCTTGGTATGGACATTTTTTCAGAGTTAGAGCGTTTTCGCTCAAACGAATACGGCGATAATCCTGAAAAGCTCGAAAGCCGCCAATGCAATGGCTATTGGCATCAACTAGCGGGCTTAGAAGTAAAAACCATTTAATCCTTAAAGATAAAAGCGAGGCCTAGCCTCGCTTTTATCTGTTAGCTTTTGTTAGCAGGCTTGCACCCTTGGTTCGACAGAACTCTCATTAAGCAGCTTTTTCACATCTCGCCACAACATACTGATCACGACCAAACTCAATGCAATGTTAGACAATGGGAAAGCTAACCAAATACCTGTCACGCCGAAAAGTTTCGGCATAATGAATAAGAATGGCAACTGGACCAGCATGTTGCCTAGTGTTACAAACATAGCTTTGCTGCCTTTGTTTACTGATTGATAGTACGCGGCCGCAACAACTAAAAAACCATCTAAGAACAACGCAAACATGTGTAAACGAATCCCGATCACGGTGCTATCAATCAACTGTTGGTCAGCATTATTAAACACCGCAACCAGTTCGTACGGGAAAAGGTTCATCAAAACAACGAACGCCACCCCACCAAGCACAGATGTCCCCATCGCGACCTTTAATAACTTTCTGATGTTCTCCTGATTACGTGCACCGTGGTTGAAGCTCACTAAAGGCTGCATACCATTCGCAATTCCTTCTGCTATCAGATAGTAAACCGTCACGATGTACCCCAAAATGGCGTACGCTCCGATCAACATTGCACTTCCGTATTGAGCAAATAACGCGTTGTGCAGTGCCACCATCACAGAGCCGTAGGCGTACATAAAGAAACTTGATGTACCTATCATGATAATCTTCGGTGCAGCATCAACCTGAACTTTGAAGTCGCGGATACGAAGGCGTAATGTTGCTTTTGAAGTAAAGAAGTAACCAATACCGAGCACAGTGACCACTAATTGTGCAAGTGCAGTGGCAATAGCGGCTCCGGTTAACTCCCACTCTAACCAAGCAATAAATACGTAGTCTAATACAATGTTAATAACGGCACCGATGACCATCAAAATCGTTGCTAAGTTCGGGCTGTCGTCATTGCGTAATAAAAACGGAACTGCGATAGAACCCAACGTGAATACGCACGCGACAATCAGAATATGCAAATATTGCAGCGCAAGTTCAAACACTCGCCCTTCCGCACCTTGCCAGCGAATAAATTCATCCGAAAACAAGAACAATATTGTAGCAACGATTGGCATCAATGCCGCTAACAATGTCAATCCGGTCGTTAGGATTCGCTTAGCGCCTTCATGATCATTCTCTCCTTGCTTGATCGAAGTCAGCGCGCCAGTCCCCACCCCAATCATCATTCCTATACCGAGGATCGAACCGATAATAGGCCACGCAACATTGATCCCAGCTAATCCGTCAGCGCCAACATAACGGCCAATAAAAATGCCATCAACTATTTGATACAAACCGTTTACGAGCATTGCTGCGACGGTTGGAATCGTATATTTCCAAAACTGTCTATAAATTGAGTTTTGCATGACTGTCACCAGTAGTTAGCAAAGCTAACCATTTAATTAGCAAGACTAACTAAATGGTTAAATTAAATAAAAGAAAGATGAAACAACAAAAACTAAACCATACAGCTGAGGCCTTTGCTTCAGTTTAAAATGACTTATTACTCAATGCTTTATTCAATAAAGCTTGTAAGTGTTCAGCTTCTTGCTGATTTAATTGTTGCATCATTTGGTCAGAGATATCTTTGTACACTACCTGCTCCAAAGACATTTTTTCTGCGACTTCTTCCGTAAGCAACACACGCTTAGCACGAGCATCCTCATTACATGCGATGCGTTTCACCAAACCCTTTTTTTCCAAACGCACAACCATTGTCGATGCGGAAGGCTTAGTCACTTGCAGCTCTTCTGCAAGATCGGTTATTCGCACACCCTCAGGGTAAACCTGAATCACACGTAAATAATCGAACTCATTAAAGCTTAGATGTGATAATGGATCTTCTTTGGCATAGACACGCCAAGCTTTGGCGCAAAAACGCTCTAAATCAATCAAGCTTTCTTCTAATGCCATAAAAGCCACCACCACTTAGTTAGCAAGACTAACTATTTTAAATGAGTCACTCATCAAGTTCAATCATAAAAAAAGCCGCTCTCATCGAGCGGCTCTAAATCATTCAATTTCCAGCTTCTTGGCAGCCTTTAACTTGGCCAATCTATCTTGCTGTAATTGATCGTAAATTTGCGCCAATTCCAAGAAAGAATAGCGATGCTCAACATAATCGTAAACGTTGAACGAAATCGCGAGCTTATAAAGTGAGATGGCACTTGCGATATCACCTTCAAGCTGATTACGCTTTCCAAGGTAGAAATACGTTTCCGTCAATCGTACAGCTAGGCGATAGTTCTCTCTCGTTCCATCCATAATTGCTTTAAGCGCGTCTTCGTCCGAGACGTCTCGTAGCATGATAGCAACAAGAACCCATCCCCACTCTTCACTACGATCTCGTAAATAACGCTGTTGAAGATTGGCTTTTGCTTGCTCTGGATTTTGCTCAGCTTCGATGATGTACAGCCATAATGAACGAAAAGGATCCGTTGGCATTTCTTGATAGTGCTTGGTCATATCTTCTAAAGCGAGATCGATTCGACCACCATAATACAGTGCAATCGCACGGTTGCGCTCAGCATAGGTATTATCAGGAGCCAACTCTATGGTTGAGTCAAACGCTTCATATGCCGCATCAAACTCTCCTACTTGGGTAAAGTATACCCCCAAGAGATTGAAGATGTCCGGCTGAGCGGGATTCAACTGCAAAGACTGGTTAAAGTCCAAACGGGCAAGATCACGCAAACCAACGCTGTCGTAGTAGCTACCGCGCTCATAATGCATTTTAGCGCGCACTTCATCACTAAGGTCGGGACGTTGTAGCAACTGCGATAGACGCGCGATTTGTACTTCTTGTTGAACACTAGGCTGAAGTGGCACCGCCATCGGTGGATATAACCACTTTTGTGCTGATTGTTGAGAAGTATTTGCACAACCGGTCAGCGCGATAGCAACACATAAAATTGCGGTTTGAAACCATTTCACTAATTGATACTCCTGTTTGGACCGCTCAAGATTTGTTTCTCTTAATGCAATATAGGCGATAACCTCGTTTGAGGTTAATACATCGAAACAAACCAAAAAAGGGGAGCGAAAATGCTCCCCTTTTATAACATGCTTTCAGGCCTTTAATCTAATAAAAGGCTGAAAGTCTCATTTTGTCTTACTCGTCTTTAGCAGCCGGTGCTTCAGCAGCAGCTTCTTCAGCTGGCTTTTCTACCGCTTCTTTCATGCTTAGACGTACACGGCCTTGGCGGTCGATTTCAAGAACTTTAACTTGAACTTCTTGACCTTCAGCTAGGTAGTCAGACACTTTCTCTACGCGTTTTTCTGCGATTTGAGAAATGTGTACAAGACCATCTTTGCCTGGAAGAACCGTTACGAATGCACCGAAGTCAGCTAGACGTGCAACTTTACCTGTGTAGATACGGCCCACTTCCACTTCAGCAGTGATCTCTTCGATACGGCGGATAGCTTCTTTCGCAGCAGTGCCTTCAGTTGCCGCAATCTTGATAGTACCGTCGTCTTCGATTTCGATAGTTGTACCAGTCTCTTCAGTTAGAGCACGGATAACTGCACCACCTTTACCGATAACGTCTTTGATCTTCTCAGCGCTGATCTTCATCGTGTGAATACGCGGAGCAAATTCAGAGATGTCTTCACGAGCACCAGAGATTGCTTCATCCATTACAGATAGGATGTGCTTACGTGCGCCTTGAGCTTGGTTAAGCGCAATTTGCATGATTTCTTTAGTGATGCCTTCGATCTTGATGTCCATTTGAAGTGCAGTGATACCAGTGTTAGTACCTGCTACTTTAAAGTCCATGTCACCTAGGTGGTCTTCATCGCCAAGGATGTCAGAAAGTACAACGAAATCGTCACCTTCTTTAACAAGACCCATTGCGATACCAGCAACAGATGCTTTGATTGGCACACCTGCGTCCATAAGTGCAAGAGAAGTACCACATACTGAAGCCATTGAAGATGAACCGTTAGATTCAGTGATTTCCGATACAACACGTACTGTGTATGGGAACTCATCAACAGAAGGCATTACTGCAGCAATACCACGCTTCGCCAGTTTACCGTGGCCGATTTCACGACGCTTAGGAGAACCTACAAAACCAGTTTCACCTACACAGTATGGAGGGAAGTTGTAGTGCAGTAGGAAGTGATCTTTACGCTCACCAGTTAGCTCATCGATGATTTGAGCATCACGCTGAGTACCTAGCGTTGCCGTAACGATCGCCTGAGTTTCACCACGAGTGAATAGCGCGCTACCGTGAGTACGAGGAAGAACACCAGTACGTACATCTAGTGCACGAACCATGTCTTTTTCACGGCCATCGATACGAGGGTTACCTGCAATAATACGGCTACGTACTACTGTCTTCTCTAGATCATGGAAGATAGTGTGGATTTCTTTTGTATCTGCTTCAGGATCTTCAGCAAGAAGAACTTCATTTACTTCCGCAGCGATCTCATGGATGCGGTCGTAACGAGCCATTTTCTCAGTAATTTGGTAGGCTTCAACAAGTTTAGCTTCTGCTAGATCAGCAATCTTATTTTTAAGCGCTGTGTTCTCTTCAGGAGCAACCCAATCCCAAGCAGGAGTTGCAACTTCTGCTTTGAATTCGTTGATAGCTTTAATAGCAACTTGTTGTTGGTCATGACCATAAACAACCGCCGCTAGCATTTCTTCTTCAGTTAGGTTGTCCGCTTCTGACTCAACCATCAATACTGCTGACTCTGTACCTGCAACAACAAGGTCAAGCTTAGAAGTTTCTAGTTCAGTTTGGCTAGGGTTAAGTACAAGCTGACCATCGATATGACCAACACGCGCCGCACCGATAGGGCCGTTGAATGGAATGCCAGAGATAGCAAGAGCAGCAGAAGTACCGATCATTGTAACGATATCTGGCTGAACATCTGGGTTTACAGACATTACTGTCGCGATAACCTGAACTTCGTTTTTAAACGCGTCTGGGAATAGCGGACGGATTGGACGGTCGATTAGACGAGCTGTTAGCGTTTCGCCTTCAGAAGGACGACCTTCACGTTTGAAGAAGCCGCCTGGGATTTTACCCGCAGCGTAAGTACGCTCTTGGTAGTTAACCGTTAGTGGGAAGAAGTCTTGACCTGCAACGGCTTCTTTTTTACCTACAACAGATACGAATACAGACGTATCATCCATTGTGACCATAACTGCTGCTGTAGCTTGACGTGCAATAACGCCAGTTTCTAAAGTAACTGTGTGGTTACCGTACTGGAACGTTTTAACAACTGGTTTTTCGAACATTGTTATTCCTTGTTTCTAATCTTCCTTTAGTGCTTAAAGAAATCTTAGATGTGTTAATTGACACTCAAGGCATTACGAATCGCGACTAGTAAAAAGAAACTCGGAAATTCCTTTTGAATAGTCGCGACCTTTTGGTCGACGTGGTTGACTGTAATGCTATGAGCTTTTGAGAAAACCTCTTACAAGGTTTAGCCGCCAGTATTATAACGGCATAAGTCTAATTTGGCTAAATTTAGGCAACAAAAAAGGGGCATAAAGCCCCTTTTTAGACAAACTGCTATGCAGTCGCTGATTAGCGACGTAGGCCTAGACGTTTGATTAGGTCTTGGTAGCGAGCTAGGTTTTTACCTTTTAGGTAATCTAGAAGCTTACGACGACGAGAAACCATGCGTAGAAGACCACGACGGCTGTGGTGATCGCCTTTGTGCGCTTTGAAGTGACCTTGTAGGTGGTTGATAGAAGCTGTAAGTAGAGCTACTTGAACTTCTGGTGAACCAGTGTCGCCTTCGCCTTGTGCGTATTCTGCAACGATTGCTGCTTTAGTTTCTGCATTCAGAGACATAATTCTCTCCTAATAAGAGTAGGTTTAAAGTTGTAGCAGCCAATCTCTGATTCAGCCGCTACGCGAAGCGCGGATTATAGGGAAATTTCCTATCTCGTGCAATATAAAAATACCGACACTCAGATCGGTATTTTCAATCATTTACTTGGATGCAACGTCATCTCGGAACACGACCAATCGCTTAGGAGCGATTTTGCCATCTTCGTTCATTTCGCCAACGCCAATAAACAAGCGTTCTTCACCCATAGTAAGGCGAAGTGAGCCCTCAGTCGGAGCACCAAATACTTGAACGGGCTGCCCATGTTGGACCATATTCGCCAGTTCAGGCACCAAGTTGACTTCTGGTAAGTCTTCTACCGCGGTATCCATTGGCAAAAGCAGTGGGTCCAGTAGCTCTCGAGGCGCTCGTTCCTCGCGGTGAGCTTGCTCTAGCAACTCATTTAGTTGCTCAAGTGTTACCATATTCTCGTAAGGGTATTTAGCAACACCAGTACGACGAAGCATAGTTACGTGCGCACCACAACCTAACATTTCGCCCAGATCATCAACGATAGTACGAATATAGGTACCTTTAGAGCAGTGCACTTCCATCTCTACTTCATCGCCTTCAAAACGGTGAAGAACAATCTCATATACCGTGATCTTACGAGATTCACGCGGAACTTCGATGCCTTTACGAGCGTATTCATACAAGGGTTTACCTTGATACTTCAACGCAGAGAACATGGAAGGCACTTGATCAGATTCACCACGGAACTGATCGATGCACGCTTCTAGCTTGTCTAACGTAACATCGACTGGACGCGTCTCTACAACTTCACCATCCGAGTCAGACGTATTGGTACGTTCACCCAGCTTTGCGATCACGCGGTAGCGTTTATCAGAATCAAGAAGAAACTGAGAAAATTTTGTCGCTTCACCCAAGCAAATTGGCAGCATGCCTGTCGCTAATGGGTCCAAGGCTCCAGTGTGGCCTGCTTTCTCGGCAAAGTAGATTCGCTTTACTTTTTGCAGTGCATCATTGGAAGAGATACCTGTTGGTTTGTCCAACAGTATAACGCCATTAATTGGACGACCTTTACGACGACGAGCCATTATTCTTCGTCCTCACGACCAGAATCTTTTTGCTTTTGTTTGTCTGAACTAACGACTTCAGACACTAGGTTAGACATACGCATACCTTCAACAAGCGTATTGTCATAGTGGAAGCGGATTTCTGGCGTTAAACGTAGACGAATACGCTTACCTAACATCATGCGAATGTGCACTTCGTGCTCACGTAGCGCTGCTAGACATGATTCTGGTGTTTGCTCACCCACACACAGGAAGGTCACAAATACTTTTGCGTAAGCTAGGTCACGAGAGACTTCTACGTCTGAGATCGTCACCATGCCAAGGCGAGAGTCACGAACTTCACGTTGAAGGATCATCGCTAGTTCTTTTTGCAGCTGCTGTGCAACGCGCTGCGTGCGGCTAAATTCTTTTGACATATCTTTACTCTTATATAGAAAGAATGGGGGGTTGGTCAAAGCCAGCCCCCCATGGTGTATTCAACAACCAATTACTACTTATCTTTCAAAGACAATATTAGTAATTTTAGTCAATTAGTCTAGAGTACGTTTAATTTCAACGATTTCGAAGACTTCGATTTGGTCACCAACGCGAACATCATTGTAGTTCTTAACGCCGATACCACATTCGTAGCCATTCTTAACTTCTTGAACGTCATCTTTGAAACGACGTAGTGACTCTAGTTCACCTTCGTAAATAACAACGTTATCACGTAGTACACGGATTGGGTTGTTACGCTTGATCACACCTTCTGTAACCATACAACCAGCGATAGCGCCCAGTTTCGGTGACTTAAACACGTCACGAACTTCAGCAAGACCAATGATCTCTTGCTTGAATTCTGGAGCAAGCATACCGCCCATTGCTTGTTTCACTTCATCAATCAATTGGTAAATGATTGAGTAGTAACGTAAGTCAACAGCTGCGGCTTCAACAGCACGGCGAGCAGAAGCATCTGCACGAACGTTAAAGCCAAGGATGATTGCGTTTGAAGCTTCCGCTAGTACTACGTCAGTTTCCGTAATACCACCTACACCAGAACCAACGATGTTCACTTTAACTTCGTCAGTAGATAGCTTAACTAATGAGTCAGCGATTGCTTCTACAGAACCTTGAACGTCTGCTTTAAGTACAACGTTAAGTTCAGCAACTTCACCAGCAGTCATGTTAGAGAACATGTTCTCTAGTTTAGATTTCTGCTGACGAGCAAGTTTCACTTCACGGAACTTACCAGCACGGTAGTTAGCTACTTCACGCGCTTTACGCTCGTCACGAACTACTGTTGCTTCATCACCTGAAGATGGTACACCTGAAAGACCTAGGATCTCTACAGGGATAGATGGGCCAGCCGAAGTAATTTCTTTACCTAGCTCATCACGCATTGCACGAACACGGCCGTATTCTTGACCACAAAGAACGATGTCGCCTTTGTTTAGTGTACCTGATTGAACAAGTACTGTTGCAACTGGACCACGACCTTTATCTAGGCGAGATTCAACAACAACACCAGATGCCATGCCCTCAGCTACAGCTGTAAGTTCAAGAACTTCAGACTGAAGAAGGATTGCTTCTAGAAGACCATCGATGTTTGTACCCTGTTTAGCAGAGATGTGAACGAACATGTTCTCACCGCCCCACTCTTCAGGAATAACGTCGTATTGAGCAAGCTCGTTCTTAACGTTATCTGGGTTCGCGTCTTCTTTATCGATCTTGTTCACAGCAACAATTAGAGGAACGCCTGCCGCTTTCGCGTGCTGAATCGCTTCTACTGTTTGTGGCATTACGCCATCGTCTGCTGCAACTACAAGAACAACGATATCTGTTGCTTGAGCACCACGAGCACGCATTGCAGTAAACGCTGCGTGTCCAGGAGTATCAAGGAACGTGATCATGCCGTTGTCTGTTTCAACGTGGTACGCACCAATGTGCTGAGTAATACCACCCGCTTCGCCAGAAGCAACGTGTGTGCGACGGATGTAGTCAAGTGTTGACGTTTTACCGTGGTCAACGTGACCCATGATAGTAACAACTGGAGCACGTGGAACTGCTTCCGCGTTAGTGTCACGGTCAGATAGTACCGCTTCTTCCAGTTCGTTCTCTTTACGAAGAACTACTTTATGGCCCATTTCTTCAGCAACAAGTTGTGCTGTTTCTT
The DNA here is from genome assembly GCF_033340375.1 of Vibrio sp. 1167. Lineage (NCBI taxonomy): Bacteria > Pseudomonadati > Pseudomonadota > Gammaproteobacteria > Vibrionales > Vibrionaceae > Vibrio > Vibrio sp. 1167. The sequence goes on from NZ_JAWOWK010000004.1 coordinate 353,718, forward strand.
GGTCGATCACTTGGTTGATAGTCGCCATAGCGCCCATCTTCATCATTACTTTGATAACTTCTGTCGCTTTAACCGACATCTTGTTAGCAAGTTCTGATAGAACGATCGTTTCGCCAATTACAACGTCTTGCTTAGCAACCGTTGCTGACTTATCAAACCCGTGCTGCATTGAAGTCGGCTTAGCAAGTTTGCCCTTACGACCTCTACCGCCACGTTGGTTGTTACGGCCACCGCGAGCTTGGTCGTCTTTACCCGAAGCTGCTTTTTTCTTCTTACGACGACCGCCTTCTACTTTGCGATCTGCTTCATCTTCGGCTTCACGTGCGTATTGTGAAGTCGTTACATGGTAATCTGTATCTTCCATATCACCCTTTTTCTCTTCTGCAGCAGACCAACGCTCTTTATTCTTTTCAGCCAATTCGCGAGCTTCTTCAAGCTTGCGCTGACTTTCCTCTTCAGCCTTACGCTTAGCTTCTTCTTCCTGACGACGTTTAAGCTCGTCGGCCTCTTTTCGCGCTGCTTCTTGCTTAATTTTCTCTTCAGCATCACGCTTTGCTTTTTCTTCAGCATTACGTTGTGCATTCGTATCTACGTCTCGCTTCGCTTTTTCTTCAGCTTCACGTTTCGCTTTTTCTTCCGCTTCACGTTTTGCAGCTTCTTCAGCTTCACGTTTCGCAGCTTCTTCAGCTTCACGTTTTGCAGCTTCTTCTGCTGCACGTTTTGCTGCTTCTTCTGCTTCACGTTGTGCTGCTTCTTCAGCTTCACGTTTCGCTTCATCTTCAATTGTGCTGCGCTTCACGTATGTACGTTTTTTGCGCACCTCAACCTGAACATTCTTACTCTTACCACCACCCGCGTTCACACTAAGTGTACTACGAGTTTTACGCTGAAGCGTAAGGCGAGTCGGCTCTGAATCACCTGATTTATCACCGTGTTCTTTCTTTAAATGAGAGAGAAGCTTCTGCTTCTCTTCATCAGTAACATTGTCAGAGCTCGCCTTTTTAATGCCAGCGTCAGCAAGTTGTTCAATCAAGCGGTCGACTGGCGTACCAATCTCATCACTCAGTGCTTTAACTGTTAATTGTGTCATGCCGCTTCCTCCTTGCCGAAAATTATGCTTCTTCGCCGAACCAACAGATGTTACGTGCGGCCATAATTAGCTCACCTGCACGTTCTTCGGTCAGGCCTTCGATACCTTCTAAATCGTCAATACCTTGGTCAGCAAGATCTTCCAGTGTCGCTACACCTTTCGCTGCCAATTTAAATGCCATCTCACGCTCAAGACCTTCAAGTGCAAGTAGGTCCTCAGCTGGTTCTAGACCTTCAAAAGACTCTTCTTGTGCTAGTGCGATCGTCGTTAGTGCATCTTTTGCACGTCCACGAAGCTCTTCGATTAGTTCTTCATTCAAACCATCGATTTCTAGTAGCTCGTTAACTGGCACGTATGCGATTTCTTCTAGCGTTGAGAAACCTTCTTCAACAAGAAGTTGAGCGAAGTCTTCTTCAATATCTAGGTACTTCATGAAGTTTTCAATAGATGCTTGTGATTCTTCAGCGTGTTTCTTCTGAAGATCAGCAACTGTCATAACATTCAGTTCCCAACCGGTTAGTTGAGATGCTAGACGCACGTTTTGACCGTTACGACCAATAGCTTGCGCTAGGTTGTCAGCTTCAACTGCGATGTCCATTGAGTGTGCATCCTCATCAACGATGATAGAAGCAACATCAGCTGGCGCCATTGCGTTGATAACGAATTGAGCTGGGTTATCATCCCAAAGAACGATATCGATACGCTCACCACCAAGTTCGCCAGAAACAGCTTGTACACGTGCACCACGCATACCAACACACGCACCTACAGGGTCGATACGTTTATCATTTGTTTTGACAGCGATCTTAGCGCGAGAACCAGGATCACGTGCTGCGCCTTTCAGCTCGATAATATCTTCTGCGATTTCAGGCACTTCAACACGGAACAGTTCTGCCAACATTTCTGGCTTAGAACGAGTGATGAACAATTGGAAACCACGTGCTTCAGGCGCGACTTTGTAAAGAAGGCCACGTACGCGGTCGCCTGGACGGAAGTTTTCACGAGGAAGTTGGTCATCACGCAGGATTACCGCTTCAGCGTTATTACCAAGATCAAGCACGATTGTGTCACGGTTTACTTTTTTCACGACACCAGTGATTAGATCACCTTCATTGTCGATGAACTGTTCAACGATTTGTGCGCGCTCAGCTTCACGAACTTTTTGTACGATAACTTGCTTAGCAGTTTGAGTCGTAATACGGTCAAACGTTACTGATTCGATTTCGTCTTCTACGTAGTCGCCAAGCTCGATTGAATCATCTTCGTATTGCGCTGCTTCTAGTGAGATCTCTTTTGTAGGGTTCTCAACGTCATCAACAACTAACCAACGGCGGTAAGTTACAAACTCACCGGTTTTACGGTCAATGGCAACACGTACGTCGATTTCGATTTCGTATTTTTTCTTTGTAGAAGTTGCTAGAGCAATCTCAAGAGCCTCAAAGATACGCTCACGAGGTACCGCTTTTTCGTTCGATACCGCTTCTGCTACCGCTAAAATTTCTTTACTCATTGTATTTAGCCTCTAAGCTTAAACTTTTTTAGGGAACTAAAATTTAGGGATCAGGTTAGCTTTGGAAATGTTACTTAGAGCAAACTCTTCTTGCTGACCGTCTACAGTAATTGTCACTGTTTCGCCATCAACACCGTGGATAATACCTTTCCACTTACGACGGTTTGCTACAGCCATTTTCAATACGATGCTGACCTCGTGACCAATAAATTGCTCGTAATGTGCTGCTTTAAAAAGTGGTCTTTCTAAACCTGGAGAAGACACTTCTAGGCTGTAAGCAACAGAAATTGGATCTTCAACGTCTAAAACTGCACTAACTTGGTGGCTAACTTCTGCACAGTCGTCTACGTTAATACCATTTTCATGGTCAATGTAGATACGTAACGTTGAGTGCGCGCCTGCACGAATGAATTCTAATCCAACTAACTCATAACCTGATGCCGCTACTGGCGCGTCAAGCATTTCAGTAAGTTGTCTTTCTAAACCAGTCATTTAACCACTCCAGAAACAAAAAAAGGGCTCAGAGCCCAATCAAAAAACCAAGCAGTATCTGAGCTATTTCAAAAAAGCTCAGATAACAAAAAACCCCGATAGTCGGGGTTTTATGCTGCTGGACCCTGATACGTTAAGAATAGCCAACAATTGCTTTTCTTAACTCGTAGTGTGGTTAGCACTACGCAAACTTGCCAATCTACGATTTCCTTTTAAAGAAAGAGATTGGTTGCGGGGGCCGGATTTGAACCGACGACCTTCGGGTTATGAGCCCGACGAGCTACCAAGCTGCTCCACCCCGCGTCCGACTTGCTGAGCATTATACTCGCAAACAAGTGATTTACAAGTTTGTAAATACATGGTGCCGAGAGAGGGACTCGAACCCTCACACCTAAGGCACTAGCACCTCATGCTAGCGTGTCTACCAATTTCACCATCTCGGCATCAAAACCTTACAGCTTATTGAGGAATTTCATCACCCGCAGGGGCAGGAACTTCACTCGCTGCATCCTTAACTTGTTCAACAACTGGTTGACCTAACGTTGGGTCTACCCATTGTGATTCAGTCTGGTGCGTAGACATACGACCAAGTAACAAGCTAACGATAAAGAATACGGTTGCTAAAATAGCAGTTGTTCGGGTTAAGAAATTACCTGAGCCGCCAGCACCAAACACTGTGTTTGAAGCACCAGCACCGAACGAGGCTCCCATATCTGCGCCTTTACCTTGTTGAATCAACACAAGGCCAATCACACCAAGCGCTGCCAACAGGTAAATCACAAGTAGAACTGAAAACATTTTTTCCACCTATGTTCCAAATTGTTGAGCCAGCGCCGTTCAAAAGAACAAATCATAATGAACAAGGCTAGCGACCTCCTAACGGGAGGCGGAGCAATACTAGCGAAAGCCAGTAACGCTGACAAGGGAAAATTAGTAAAAAATCAATGCCAATGCGTTAAGCGCTCAAAAAAAGGGCAAAAGATGCCCTTTTCATTCAAGACATGCTTTAACGCAATGATTAACAACTTGCTTTAACAGCCTCAGCGATTTTCAATGCTGAGTGTTGAACTAGTTCACCATCTTCGCCTTCCACCATAACGCGGATCAAAGGCTCAGTGCCAGACTTACGCAGCAGTACACGCCCTTTATCACCAAGTGTCGCCTCTACTTCAGCGACAGCGTTTAATACAGCTGTAGCTTCAAGAGGGTTACTTTCTCCTGAGAAACGGACATTTTCTAAAACCTGAGGATATAATGTCATTCCTTGCGATAGTTCATATAAAGACATATCGCTGCCAATTACAGAAGCAAGTACTTGAAGTGCAGCAACAATCGCATCGCCGGTTGTGACTTTATCTAATAAGATCACATGGCCTGAGTTTTCAGCACCAATTTTCCAACCTTTTTCTAGCAGTTGCTCCATGACATAACGGTCACCAACAGCAGCACGTACAAACGGAATGCCTAGCTGCTTTAAACCATTTTCCATACCCAAGTTAGTCATTAGTGTACCAACAACACCACCCTTTAGCTCACCACGACGAAGTGCATCACGAGCGATGATATAAGCAATTTGGTCACCATCAACTTTGTTACCTAGGTGGTCGACCATAATGATGCGGTCACCATCACCATCAAATGCGAGACCAAGATGCGCTTGCTCTTCAACAACACGCTGTTGAAGAGCTCGTACGTCTGTTGCGCCCACTTTTTCATTAATGTTGATGCCGTTAGGCTCTACGCCCATAGCGATAACTTCTGCCCCAAGTTCTTTGAAAACATTTGGAGCGATGTGGTACGTTGCACCGTGCGCACAGTCTACTACGATCTTAAAGTTCGCAAGGCTCAACTCAGATGGGAAAGTACTCTTACAGAATTCGATGTAACGACCAGCTGCATCATTTAGGCGGGTTGCTTTACCAAGCTCAGCAGACTCCACACATTCAATTTCTTTATCTAACTCAGCTTCGATCGCCAATTCGATATCGTCAGGTAGCTTAGTACCCTCAGAAGAAAAGAATTTAATGCCGTTGTCGTAATATGGGTTATGTGATGCAGAAATCACAATACCAGCCTCGGCACGGAAAGTCTGAGTTAAATATGCCACAGCTGGAGTTGGCATGGGACCAGTAAATGTTGCTTTAAGTCCCGCAGCTGCAAGGCCAGCCTCTAGTGCAGATTCAAGCATATAACCTGAAATACGTGTATCTTTACCTATGATAACTTTCTTTGTGCCTTGTTTCGCTAGTACACGACCAGCAGCCCAGCCAAGCTTAAGTACGAAGTCTGGAGTGATTGGGTATTGTCCTACTTTACCGCGCACACCGTCAGTACCAAAGTAACGTCTTTCATTCGACATAAACTTTCCTTTATTATTTTTAAATATTGTTTTTCGTCATCTCAACAACTTTCATCGCTTCGATTGTCTCTTCAAAGTCATGCACGCGAATGATCTGCGCGCCTTTCATCGCGGCAATCGTAGCACAAACGACACTTGCATTCGTACACTCTGCCGCTGGCTTGTCTAACAGTTTGAAGATCATGGATTTACGAGACATGCCAGCCAAAATAGGCAGGCCGAATTCATGAAACTTTTCAAGATGAGCAAGCATATGATAATTGTGTTCGATTGTTTTGCCAAAGCCAAACCCAGGATCGAGAATCAGTTGAGATTTATCAATCCCTGCAGCTTCACACGCCGCGATACGTTCTTCTAGAAAAGCCGACACGTCCCCCATTAAATCATCATAATGAGGGTCAACTTGCATGGTCCTAGGTTGACCTTTCATATGCATCAGACAAATTGGAAGGTTTGCTTCTGCTGCGACTTCCAGAGCACCTGGCTCTTGCAGCGAGCGGATGTCATTGATCAAATCAGCCCCAGCATCAATTGCTTGGCGCATCACTTCTGCTTTACTGGTGTCAACGGAAATCCACACATCATACTTTTCTCGAATGGCTTTGATTACTGGGACAACACGCCTAAGCTCTTCTTCCAAAGACACATCCGGTGCACCAGGTCTTGTCGATTCACCACCAACATCAACAATACTTACACCAGCCTTTATCATTTTATCAACTTGAGCAAGAGCAAGTTCAATTGAGTTGTATTTACCGCCATCCGAAAAGGAATCCGGTGTCACATTTAGAATGGCCATGACATGTGGACGCGAAAGGTCCAAAGATTTGTTATTTGCTGTAATCATCATCATAAACACAAAAACCCCGAGATAACTCGGGGTTTAATATTATCGATACTCTTTATTCAGAGTCTTTCTTTTCAGGCGCTTCGTTAGAAGTTGTTTCAGAAGAGCTAGGCTGTTCTGCATCTTTCGCAGTCTCCGTTGCTTCTTCTTTAACTTCTTGCTTTGCTTGAGGCTTGTCGCTGTCTTCTGGTTTGCTTGCTGAGTTATCACTCCAGCCCGCAGGCTCACGAATTTCAGCTTTGCGCTCCATTAAGTCATCAATCTGGCGAGCATCAATGGTTTCATACTTCATCAGCGCATCTTTCATCGCATGCATGATATCCATGTTCTCTTGAAGAATCTTCTTCGCACGATCGTAGTTGCGGTCAATGATCTGACGAACTTCGTCATCAATCAACTTCGCTGTATCGTCAGACACATGTTTAGTCTGAGTTACACTACGTCCTAAGAACACTTCGCCTTCATCTTCTGCATACAGCAGAGGACCAAGCTTTTCAGAGAAACCCCATTGAGTAACCATCTTACGAGCAATATCTGTTGCGCGCTCGATATCATTAGAAGCACCGGTTGATACTTTGTCAGCACCGTAGATAAGTTCTTCTGCTAAACGACCACCGTACAAGCTAGAAATCATTGATTCTAGGTGTTGGCGAGACATGCTCACGCGGTCCTGCTCTGGAAGGTACATTGTTACACCCAACGCACGACCACGTGGAATGATAGACACTTTGTACACTGGATCGTGTTCAGGAACCAAGCGACCAACAATCGCGTGACCCGCTTCGTGGTATGCGGTTGACTCTTTCACTTCCTCAGACATCACCATTGAACGGCGCTCAGCACCCATCATGATTTTGTCTTTCGCCAGTTCAAACTCAACCATAGAAACGTTGCGCTTGTTACCGCGCGCAGCAAACAGGGCTGCTTCGTTAACTAAGTTTGCTAGGTCAGCACCAGAGAAGCCTGGAGTACCACGTGCGATGAGAGAAGGCTCTACATCACCCGCTAGAGGGACCTTACGCATGTGAACTTTTAGGATCTGTTCACGGCCACGTACATCTGGAAGACCAACTACCACTTGACGGTCAAAACGACCAGGACGCAGTAGCGCAGGGTCTAGCACGTCCGGACGGTTAGTCGCAGCGATAACGATAATACCTTCGTTACCTTCGAAACCATCCATCTCAACGAGCATTTGGTTTAGTGTTTGTTCACGTTCATCATGACCACCACCAACACCTGCGCCACGTTGACGGCCTACCGCATCGATCTCATCGATAAAGATGATACAAGGTGCAGCTTTCTTTGCTTGTTCAAACATGTCACGCACACGAGATGCACCAACACCAACGAACATTTCTACGAAATCAGAACCAGAGATAGTAAAGAATGGTACTTTCGCCTCACCGGCAATGGCTTTCGCTAGAAGCGTTTTACCCGTACCAGGAGGACCAACCATTAGAACACCCGTTGGAATCTTACCGCCTAGTTTTTGGAAGCGGCTTGGATCGCGTAGGTAGTCCACCAGTTCTTTCACGTCTTCTTTTGCTTCGTCACAACCAGCAACGTCAGCAAAAGTTGTCTTGATTTGTTCTTCGCTCATCATTCGAGCTTTGCTCTTACCAAAAGACATGGCGCCTTTACCACCGCCGCCTTGCATTTGACGCATGAAGAAAATCCATACACCAATTAGTAAGATCATTGGGAACCAAGAGATGAAGATAGTACCAAGCAAGCTTTGCTCTTCTGGAGGCGTGCCTTGTACTTTCACGTTTTGGTTAATTAGGTCATCTAGAAGCTTTTGGTCATACACTGGCATGTAAGTGACCATTTTGGCACCGCCGCCACGACGAACAAAGCTAATTTCACCGTCTTTAAAAGTTGCTTCTTGAATCTGGCCTTGGCCAACTTCCTGTACAAACGTGGTGTAATCCACGGTTCTGCCATTGCTTTCTCCAGGGCCAAAGCTCTGAAATACCGACATCAATACGACGGCGATAACAAGCCACAGAATTAAATTTTTTGCCATGTCACTCAAGGTGTAAGCCTCTCGATAACTAATTGTAATTAAAGGTAGGGTACTACAGTTCATTAACTGTAGCTATAGTGTTAACACGCTCTCAAGAGAGCAAAATGGTTAACCTTTGTAACCAGTGGCTACGACGAAGACCTCTCGAGAGCGAGCTCGCGATGAGTCTGGTTTTCTAATTTTTACGGCTTTAAACATGTCTCGGACTTCTTTCACATACTGATCGAAGCCTTCCCCTTGGAAAACCTTTACGACAAAGCTACCATTAGGCGCTAGAACTTGTCGACACATATCTAAAGCTAATTCAACTAAATACATAGCGCGAGGTTGATCAACAGAATTGTTTCCCGCGATGTTAGGCGCCATATCAGACATTACTACGTCTACCATGGAAGGTTGGATCCTTTCTAGCAAAGCGTCCAATACCGCATCATCACGAAAGTCGCCTTGTAAAAAGCTAACGCCAGCAATCGGGTCCATAGGAAGCAAGTCACACGCAATGATCTGCCCACTGTCCCCTACTATCTTAGCAGCATATTGAGACCATCCGCCCGGCGCGGCCCCCAAGTCGACGACTGTCATTCCAGGCTTTAACAATTTATCTTTCGTTTGAATCTCATCGATCTTGAAATAAGCACGTGAGCGGTAGCCTTTTTTTCGGGCTTCATTCGCGTATTTATCATCAAAGTGTTCTTTCAACCAACGACCAGAACTAGCCGAATGTTTTTGTTTACTCATTTTAATCCCAACAAGGCACAAATTGGAGCTATTGTTTTAATAGGCGCTACCTATTACTCAATAAATTATAGTCTTCAGCAATAGATGGCGTTAAAATAGCTTTTTTCAACCCTTATTTTAAAGAAAATTGGCCGCGTAATGAACCTAAGCACCAAACAAAAGCAGCACCTTAAAGGCCTAGCTCACAGTTTAAAACCTGTTGTGCTAATGGGCGCAAATGGACTTACAGAAGCCGTGCTAGCAGAAATTGAAATCGCTCTTAACCATCACGAACTTATCAAAGTAAAAGTTGCTTCGGAAGATCGTGAAACAAAACAGCTAATCATCGACGCTATCGTACGTGAGACGGGCGCTGAAAAAGTTCAGACTATTGGTAAAGTGCTTGTGCTATACCGCCAGTCTGAAGAGCGTAAAATCGAAATCCCTCGTAAGTAACTCTACTTACGTTGCTGAAGAAAAAAGGTCGCCTGAGGCGACCTTTTTGCGTTTTATCAGAGTAGTAATGCTACTCCAAACGACTTAGATATATTCTACTCGGTCAATTTCGAAGTCTTTCGCGCCACCCGGGGTTTGAATAGCAACTTCATCGCCTTCCATCTTACCAATTAGGCCACGAGCAATAGGTGAGCTCACTGAAATGCGACCTGCTTTGATATCGGCTTCGTCATCACCAACGATTTGGTACGTTTTTTCTTCTTCGGTGTCGATATCAATCAAGGTTACGGTTGAACCAAAAATAACTTTACCCGTGTTCTCCATCTTCGTTACATCAATAACTTGAGCAACTGACAGTTTGTATTCAATGTCACGGATTTGTGCTTCACAAATGCCCTGCTCTTCACGAGCGGCGTGATATTCAGCATTCTCTTTTAAATCACCTAGCTCACGAGCTTCAGCAATTGCCTCTGAGATCTGAGGACGTAGTTTAAGTAGACGATCGAGTTCTGCACGTAGCTTTTGCTCGCCACGTAGTGTCATTGGAACTTTTTCCATTTTATAACCTCAAGCCCAAATGGGTCTTTGGACAAAAAAAGCCCACCCTGTCATAGGACTGGGTAGTGCGCTTAAAGATGTATTTCGTTTAGTGTAAACAAACTCCCGGACGAAATCATCTTAATTCGAAAGACAGCAAGACTATGCCTTTTCGGCATAATGATATAACTCACTTTTAGAGCGGTTCTAGGGCGAATCACCTTCTCAATTTATTGAAAAACAACACTGTTCATTACACCAAAAACCTCAAAAAAGATAAAAACTAATCAATGTCAGGCCAATGTCATTGCCAATAATTTCAATCAAAAACAGCAATTTAAATAAAAACAACGCACAATTGAACAGTGTTCATCAGTGGGATTTATATCATTTTACTAACTCATACGGAAACTTTAGCAGTAAAACATGTCCAGCGAGTTGTTAGATCAATGGCTTACAAGTGCGAACTATATCGCTCAATTAGCCAATTTTGGACCAACAACTTGTGAGAGATCACCTCTCCCCCATACAACAATGATTATGGACAGCTAACTAGGACAAATAAGATGAAAAAGACTCTAATTGCTCTTTCTGTATCTGCAGCAGCTATGGCAACTGGCGTAAACGCAGCTGAACTTTACAACCAAGACGGTACTTCTCTAGAAATGGGCGGCCGTGCTGAAGCACGTCTATCTATGAAAGATGGCGACGCTCAAGACAAATCTCGCATCCGTCTAAACTTCCTTGGTAAACAAGAAATCAATGACAACCTATACGGTGTTGGTTTCTGGGAAGGTGAATTTGAGACTGCTCAAAACGGTACTGTAGACGGCGACGACAAGAGCGATCTAGAAACTCGTCTTGCTTACGCTGGTCTTGGCGGTGCTTACGGTGAGTTCGCATACGGTAAAACTGAAGGTGCACTAGGCGTTATCACTGACTTCACAGATATCATGGCTTACCACGGTAACTCTGCAGCAGACAAACTAGCTGTATCAGACCGTACAGACAACATGATGGCTTACAAAGGCCAGTTTGAAAACCTAAGCGTAAAAGCAAGCTACCGCTTCGCTGATCGTATGGAAAACAAAAACACTGGTGAGTACTACGACAACAAACAAGACGGTTACTCTCTATCTGCAATCTACGCTCTAGCTGACACTGGTCTTGAGCTAGGTGCTGGTTACGCAGATCAAGACAAAGCTAACGAGTACATGCTAGCTGCATCTTACACAATGTCTGATCTTTACTTCGCTGGTGTATTCACTGACGGCGAGAAAATGGAAGATTCAAACAACAGTAACACAGTTGATTACACTGGTTACGAGCTAGCGGGTGCTTACACTCTAGGCCAAACAGTATTTACAACATCATACAACAATGCAGAAACTAACAACGAAACTTCTGCAAACAACTTCGCTGTTGATGCTTCTTACTACTTCAAGCCTAACTTCCGTGGTTACATTTCTTACAACTTCAACCTGATTGATGCAGGTGACAAGTTTGGTTCAACTGACACTAGCAAAACAGTTGCAACTAAGATCGATGCTGAAGACGAGCTAGCTCTAGGTCTACGTTACGACTTCTAATTCCGGTCTTTGACTAGAATATCGAATGCCCGCTTTAAGCGGGCATTTTTTATACTTCATTTTAAGCAGCGCGCCTTTCTCTCGTGTCTCATTCATGAAGACATTTGAAGCATTTATTTAGTTACCTAGCATATTGAAAGGACTTGCGTATACTCAATCACATAACTCACCTTAGAAAGTATCATTATGCGTTTACGTTGGCCCTTGCTCATATTCTTTTCATTACTTTCTGCTTTTTCACAAGCGTACCCTCATCAAGAGGTGTTGCCTGAAGGCGCCCGCATCAGTTTAGTTGCGGAAAAACTCAGTGAAAATGCTGAGCTTGACGGTGTTCATCCTACCGAACAACTGTTCCCACCTGCGAGTACATTAAAAATCGTCACCGCATTAGCCGCAAAGCTAGAACTGGGTGATAATTTCCGGTTTCGAACCAAGCTGGAAACGTCGAACTCAGATGCAGTGATTTACTTTGTCGGCGACCCAACACTCCAAACCAACGACTTAAAATCACTCCTCACTCTAGCTAAGAAAAATGGCTTAAAACGGATTAACGGTGACCTATGGCTCGATAACAGCGCATTCACTGGTTATAACCGTGCGGTGGGCTGGCCATGGGATATCTTGGGAGTTTGCTACAGCGCTCCGGCATCGACCATCACACTCAATAACAACTGTGTACAAGCCTCTATCTATACACAAAAAGATGGTGGAACGCGGGTCTACGTACCAGAGCATCAACCTATTCGTGTCACAAGTACCGTAGAAACAGTTTCTAAAACCATTAAGAAAAGTCGTCATTGTGACTTAGGTTTAGTTGCAAATCCCGATAACAACTACAAGCTAACAGGGTGCTTGGTTGAAAGAGACAAACCATTGCCACTGAAATTTGCGGTTCAAGACCCTGAGCGTTACACCAGTCAAAGGTTGGCGGCTTTGCTCAAGGAGCTCAACATTGGGGTATCAGGAAAGATTAGGGTCGGTACGGCGCCAGAAAAGCAGCGAAAGCTCATCGCAATGCATCAATCAAAAGCCTTACCAGACATTCTCGAAGATATGCTCAAAAACTCTGACAACTTAATTGCCGACACATTAACCAAAACACTTGGCGCTAAATTTTTCGTTCAGCCAGGCAGTTTTACTAACGGGACAGAAGCGATCAAGCAGATCATTTTCGCCAACACTGGTATTGATATTCGTAATGCGCGCCTAGAAGACGGCTCAGGACTTTCGCGAAATAACCGGATCTCCGCGACCAAGATGGCTGAAATGCTGCGCTATATTTGGAAGCATGAAAACGAACTCAAATTGATTGCCATCATGCCGAAATCAGGTGAATCCGGCACATTAAAGTACCGACAAAGTATGCGAAAACTTCCAATTAAAGGACAGCTGATCGCGAAAAGTGGCTCTATCTACGGGACTTACAATATGGCTGGATATGGCTTGGATAAAAATGGTCAACCTAACACCATTTTTGTTCAGTTTGTTTCAGACTACTTCCCAGAAAAACGGGACGACAACACACCTGTCATCGCCCCGATTACACATTTTGAGCAGCTTTTTTACAATGACATTGTGAACTTTAGTCAGGCAATACCTAAGAAATAGTTCACCACGTTAAAGTAAATCCACATTCCTGAAATATCGACGATAGACGCAAGAACTGGACTCACCAATACGGCCGGGTCCAACTTGCAAGCTCGTGCAATAATTGGCAACAGCCCGCCCAATGTTGTAGAAATGGTGACTTGAATGAACAGCGCAACTGCTATTGCCAGTGCGATATCGGTCAGTTCAAAGCCTCCTGTTGATTGTCCTGCACTAAATAACATAATGCGTCCAATCATCACGATAGCGATTGCTAGCGCAATAAATAGAGCGACTCGGCTCTCTTTCCACAAAACTTCTAACCATTGGCGTTTTTTTAACTCTCCAGTAGCAAGAGCACGAATCACCAAAGTTGCTGCTTGTGTTCCTGTGTTACCACCAGCAGCTGCAATCACTGGCATGTACACTGCAAGTAAAACAAGCTGACTAAGGGTGTCCTCATACTGAGCGATGATCAAGCCTGACACTATCCCTAAAAGAGCCAGCGCAATGATCCATCCAATACGCTGTTTTACATGCCCTAAAACACTAGTTGATAAATAACCATCGGGTGTATCAACTTCAGACATATGCAGACCCAGTTGGTGAGCATAATGACGTGCGCGTTTGTCATGACCTGCTTGCTCAAGTTGAGCAATAAGACTATTCACATAGCCGACAGAGCAATGCTGTAAAATACCTACAGCCTCATCAATAGGCATAACCGTAAGCAAATGGACTTGTTGCTCTTGCTCGTACTGCAAGAATGCATTGCGAGCTGCACCAATTTCTACTTCAGAAAAGTTTGGTGTTGTTTCAATAAAAGTGTTGTTCATTACCGTCATGGCGAATCTCCCGATTGGCATTGGTAACGACCATCGACAAAGCATGAAAAGCCACTCTTGCACGCTAAAAGTCAGACAACAATTAAGATGCACAGAGAAAACCAATGCGAATGCACTGTCTATTCAGAATGTATGAAGGAAATAACGAGAAGAAAATTAGAAAAGATGCCTCACCACTTAGGTAAGGCGGAGATCGCCAATACCGAAGCGGGTTATTTCGCTCCCTTAATCTTACTCACCCAACGACTGGGAGGATGGTCGGTATTGTTCATGTAAATCTCCGATAGCGCTGCCATTATTGGCAGCGCAAGTATAGTAGCAAAGTTCATCAGGTATGGAAGTTTTACTTTGCCGTTTTTGCTAAATTTTCATACAAAAAAAGCGCCCTTCGGACGCTTTCATTTGCAGTCATTATGAATTACTGAATAGTAATACGAGCAAATTTACGTTTGCCTACTTGGAACACGTAAGTACCCGCTTCTGGAGCAAATTTGCTGTCCGCAATTTTTTCACCATCAATCTTCACAGCGCCCTGCTTAACCATGCGCATCGCATCTGACGATGATGGACATAAGCCTGCTTCTTTCAACAGATTACTCACTGGGCGACCTGCGTCAAAGTCAAACTCTGGCATTTCATCAGGAATTTGGTTCTTCGCAAAACGGTTTACGAATTCTTGCTCTGCTGCATCGGCATCGGCTTCACTGTGGAAACGAGCAATAATTTCTTTTGCTAGCAATACTTTGATGTCACGAGGGTTTTTGCCCGCTTCTACATCAGCTTTGAATTGAGCAATCTCTTCCAGAGGACGGAAAGAGAGCAGCTCGTAGTAGCTCCACATTAAGTCATCAGAAATAGACATGATTTTACCAAACATTTCGCTTGGCGCTTCGCTGATACCGATGTAGTTGTTTGCTGACTTAGACATCTTCTTCTCGCCATCAAGGCCCACTAGAAGCGGCATCATCAGTACAACCTGAGGTTTTTGACCGTGAGACTTTTGCAGTTCACGACCCATTAGAAGGTTGAACTTCTGGTCTGTACCACCTAATTCAACATCCGTTTCCATTGCTACTGAGTCCCAACCTTGTAGAAGTGGGTACATGAACTCATGAATAGCAATTGGCTGACCACCCGCGTAACGCTTTTTAAAGTCGTCACGCTCTAGCATACGAGCAACGGTTTGGTTTGCCGCAAGGCGAATCATACCTTCTGCGCCCAATTCAGACAGCCACTCAGAGTTAAACTGAATTTTAGTCTTTGCAGGATCGAGAATTTTGAACACTTGCTCTTTGTACGTTTCAGCGTTACGCAATACGTCTTCACGACTTAGCGGTGGACGAGTTGTGTTTTTACCTGTTGGGTCACCAACCATTGCAGTGAAGTCACCGATTAGGAACGTCACTTCATGACCTAGTTCTTGGAACAAGCGAAGCTTATTGAAAATAACCGTATGTCCTAGGTGAATGTCAGGTGCTGTTGGATCAGCGCCCAATTTAATACGTAGAGGACGGTCTTCTTTTAGTTTTGCGATTAGCTCTTCTTCTGGAATCAGCTCTTCAACACCGCGCTTAATCTCGGCTAGTGCAGCTTCAATGCTCGCCATTCTTGTTCACTCCCACAGATTTGGCAAAAATATAATAGCTGAACATATTACTTGAATAGCGATGCATTTTGAAACACGTTAGACTAGGTAGTTGTCACTTTTTCCGTTTAATTTAGCAATCAAGTACCTCATGCATTCGATTTTTGTCCGACTTCCACTCTTGCACAAAGTATTGATCGGTTTTTTTAGTGCGCTGATTATCTTCGCGCTCTTCTTTTTACCTGATCCGCAAGACCTAGACCCGCAGCAGAGCCGATTAAAAGTTGGTCAACATTATCCTGTGCCAGTTTCCCTCGAACTCAGTGCACTAAATAGTTCATCGCCTGCGGTTCCCGCCGTGCTACGCTGGGAGACATACAAGGTAAAAAATGGCGAGAGTGCTGCCATCTTATTTAGTCGCGTAGGGCTTTCTGCTCGTCTATTACATGAACTGGTGTCATCAGACAAAGAAGTGGAAAAACAGTTAACTCGGCTTCGACCTGGTGACCGATTGCAATTTGGTTTTGACGAAAATAACAACTTGGTGCAGCTAAGAAGAACACTAAGCGCGTTCGAGACTTTTCGTATCACATTAAAAGACGGCAAGTACGTTTCTGAAGTTGATAAAAAAGAAGTCGACTTCCAGTACAACTACGCTGAAGCCACCATCAAATCAAACTTTTGGAATGCAGGAATATCTTCTGGATTAAATGGTAACCAAATCATGGAACTGGCTGGCATATTTGGTTGGGACATCGACTTTGCTTTAGATATTCGTAAAAACGACAGCTTCCGAGTACTTTACCAAGAGGAAGTGGTAGAAGGTGAAGTAATCGGCCGTGGAAAAATCATTGCTGCGCTCTTTAAAAACCAAGGCGATACCTTTACCGCAATATTGGATCAGAAAAGTGGCAAGTATTACGACGAAAATGGGCGTGCAATGAAAAAAGCATTCTTACGCGCGCCGTTGGACTTCCGTCGAGTTTCGTCTAATTTCAACCCACGCCGCTTACATCCAGTGACGGGACGCGTTCGTCCTCATAGAGGCACGGACTATGCAGCACCAGTGGGCACCCCGATTTGGGCGGCTGGTGATGGCGTTGTTCAAAAATCGTCTTACAACAAATTTAATGGTAACTACGTTTTCATTAAACATAGCAATACTTACATTACCAAGTACCTGCACTTAACCAAACGTACTGTACGAGCTGGTCAACGCGTTAAGCAAGGCCAAACCATCGGTACGCTTGGCGGAACTGGCCGTGTAACTGGCCCTCACCTGCACTATGAGTTCCTTGTGAATGGTGTCCATAAAAACCCGCGCACGGTGAATTTGCCACAATCTAAATCCCTGACAGGCAAAGCGAGACAAACTTTCATGGCAAACGCGAAAATTAGCATGGACAAGCTTGAACGCTACAGCAAACTGCTAGCAATGAAGTAAGCCAGGTATTGAAAAGGGCAGCGAAGCTGCCCTTTTTGTTTTGTCGATATCATCACGATAAAGCTTACTGTTCGGAGTGATGCTCTCTCCCGAGCATAAGCAAACACGGTGTCAGAATTAACGTTAGCAAAGTCGCAAACGCCAAACCACCCGCGACAGCGGTCGCAAGCTGAGACCACCATTGAGTGCTTGGTGCGCCAAACTCCACTTTCTGATTAACTAAGTCGATGTTCATTTCTAACACCATTGGCAATAAGCCTAATATGGTGGTCACCGTCGTAAGTAAAACGGGCCTTAAACGCTGCACACCCGTACGCAAAATAGCCTCAGATTTTTCTAAGCCACGTTTACGCATCTGATTATAAGTATCGATTAAAACAATATTGTTGTTTACCACGATACCAGCCAACGCAATCACTCCAATTCCCGACATAATGATGCCAAATGGCTTTTGGAAAATAAGTAACCCGGCGAAGACACCAACGGTAGAAAACAGCACTGCACTAAGGATTAAGAAAGCTTGATAAAAGCTATTAAACTGCGTAATTAAAATCAAAGCCATCACACCAAGCGCGACAATAAAAGCATTTTGCAAGAATGCTGATGAGTTTTCCTGCTCTTCATTTTGACCCCGAATCTTATATTCAATGCCTTCCGGTAAGTCGAGCTGTTCCATTCCAGCGGCAATCTTAGGTAACTCAAGCGCCAAATTGTAACCTTCCACCATATCCGCTTTAATATTGATAACTCGATGACCGTCGACCCGACGAATAGTGTCTTGCTTATGATCTGGTTTGATTTGAGCAAAATTCGTAATCGGTACCAGACCAGCTGCCGTTTTCACTCTCAGTTGATCAAATCGACCTATGTCGCGCTTATCTTGCGGATAGCGCACCAAAATATCGACTTCTTCATCCGCATCATCGGGCAAATAATCGCCTATTTTCAAGCCGTTCGTAACAAACTGGACGGTATTCCCGACTAAGGTAGCATCCGCTGCAAAGCGAGAAGCGTCATCTCGCTGGATATCAATTTGCCAATCAATCCCTTCCTTATTAGTGGTATCACTCAAGTTGGTCAGTGCAGGATTACCATCAGCCCAATGTCGTACTTTTTTGGCCGCTTCATCTAACGCACTAACACTCAAGTTTCGTGATGATACTTCAATCACGAGATCATGCTCGACAGGCGGTCCTGCGTCCGGGAATTTATACTCAAGTTCAACACCATAAAAGCGGTCTGTCGTCTCTTTTAGTTCCTCAATAATGGTTTTCACTTTGCGTCGATACTGCCAATCCACAGGCGTTATTTGAATCTGGCCAATCTCGTCCCCATTATCGCTCGCTCCTGTGCGCGTGTAGACACTTTCAAACTCGTCATGACCGAGCATCACCTTCTCGATTTCGCGCATAACAACATCTTTTTCGTGAATAGACAGGTCACCATAAGAACGAACTTTAACGGTAAAAAAGGCAGGGTCCACTTCAGGGAAAAACTCTGCACCCAAGCCAGCTTTGTTGTAAGTGAAGCCGACACCTGCCGCTAGCAGTATCGCGCTGAGTAAGACTTTCCATGGATGACGAATCGCTACCGACAGAGTCTGGTAATAAAGCTTGGTAATGCCAGTCGCTTTTTCAAAGTTGCCGTTATGCAGCTCCACCATTTCTCGCTGAGCTTTCTGATTGACTACTTGAGGCTTGCCAATGATCCCACCGATGACAGGAACGAACAATAAAGCCATCATCAGCGAAGCGGCCAAGGTAGCAATTAAAGTAAGTGGTAAGTACTTCATGAACTCACCAGTGATGTCTGGCCAGAAAAGTAACGGAGCAAACGCAGCCAATGTGGTTGCTGTGGATGCGGTAATAGGCCAGGCCATTCGCTTTGCTGCATCTCGATAGGCTTCTTTACGTGGCGTTCCTTCTTGCATGCGCCGATCTGCAAACTCTGTCACCACAATGGCACCATCCACCAACATGCCTACCGCCATAATTAAAGCAAACAGTACGACGATATTGACCGTCAGCCCAAATACCGATAACACCAACAACCCAGTCAAGAACGATCCTGGAATAGAAATCCCCACGAGAAGCGCGGTCCTAACCCCCAATATGGCAATAATGACGATAACTACGAGGATAATTGCGGATAAGATATTGTTTTGTAGATCACTGAGCATCAATTTGACATCGTCGGATTGATCCCAAGTGTATTTAACTTGCAAATTGTCGGGCCACTCGGCGCGCTTCTGTCCCTGAGCCAGTACTTCTTTTACCAACTCAACCGTTTCAATAATGTTTTCCCCTGCCCGTTTTTTTACGTCCAAAACGATGGCAGATTCGCCATCTAAACGAGCAAAACTTTCAGGATCGCGAAATGCACGCCGTACTGTCGCCACATCGCCAAAAGTGATCACCTCTTTGCCATTCACCTTGATCGGTAATTCAAGCACATCTTTCAGTGAATCAAAAACCGATGGGACTTTTACCGAAAAGCGTCCATACCCAGTATCGACAAACCCCGCTGCCACAACTCGGTTATTCAAGGCGATTAAATTATAGATATCCGCTTGATCGAGACCGTAGCTTTCCATCAATAGCGGATCGACAACTATCTCCACGATGTCTTCGCGATCTCCTGCGATTTCAACCTCAAGAATCTGACGGAAACTTTCCAAACGATCACGTAACGTTCTGGCAATCTGAACAATGGTTCGCTCTGGTACGGTGCCATAGAGCACAACGGTCAACACAGGCTCTTCAGATGCAAACGTGACTTCGTTTACCGTTGGCTCATCACTGTCCTCTGGTAACTTTGGCTTCGCAAGATCAACCGCATCACGCACATCTGCCATCGCTTTATCAAGATCCACTCCGACACTAAATTCCAGCGTCACCGAAGCATGACCTTCTGATGCCACAGAGGTCATCTCTTTTACGCCTTCAATTGAACGCAGCTCTTGCTCTATTGGGCGAACCAATAAACGCTCGGCATCGACAGGAGAAATACCTTGATGTCCAACAGAAACATAAATGATCGGAATGGTAATATCAGGGCTCGATTCCTTGGGGATTGTGACGTAAGTAATGACACCTGCAATTAATATCATCACCAATAATGTCAGCATAGTGCGAGCGCGAGATAACGCAGCATCAATCAGAGTGTACATAGGTGCTCCTTACTGCTCATTAGCTGCTTCAAGAACTACGTCATCAACTTTATTGGCCAGTGCTTGATCACCATCTCGCACAAAACCTTGTCCCAGCACGATAATGTCTACACGCTCTCCTAACCCAGAGAGCCACACACCATCATCCTCGGCCTTAACGAGTTGAATTGGAACAAACTCAACATGCTCATTACGCAGTGTCTTGACACCTAAGTTACCTTCTTCATCTAGTGCTAACATGGCAGCCGTAATCTTTACCGCCAACACTTCACTCAAAGGCAGCTGTACTTCTGCGCTCATACCGGCAGAAATTCTTGCGTCTTGATTATCAATTTCGATTTCAATTGGAAATGTATTAGTAGAAGCAGAAGAAACACGTCCAATGTAGCGCACACGACCTTGATGATGCTGTTGGTTAATGGTTCTTACGTCGGCTTCTAGGCCTTCCTTAAGGTATTGTATATGCCGTTCACTGACATCGGCTTCAATCACTAAAGTATCCAAATCAATGACCGTCGCAATAGGATCGCCAATCCCGACAAAATCACCTAACTCAACAAAGTGGTGCTCTACGATGCCATCAAATGGCGCTTTAACCTCAGTATTTCTTAAAGCCGTTTGCACGTTACTCAAATTCGCACGTGCATCTACCAACGCTGCTTGCGCTGTCGCAAATGCAACCTCACCTTGCAGTCCACGACTTTTTAGCGATTTAGCTGCATTAAACTCTTTCTCTTTAACCAACAGCATCGCCTGGGCCCGTTTAAGTTGAATGCCAAGGTCGCGCTTATCGATGTTTGCGATCACTTGTCCCTGTTTGACCGCTTGGCCTTTCTTTATGTTAAGACTGACTATTTTACCGGCAACTTCGGCGCCAAGACGCGCTTGACGATTGGGCGCTGTTCGTCCATACAATTCAATGGTTTTACTGGTAGGTTCGGCAAGAAAAGTATCAAACATCACCTTTGCAAGTGGTGTCGTGTTCGTGGATGTTGAAGAGTTAGGATGATCATCTTGTGCTTTGAGTTGGCCGATGGTTAGCCATGCAACAAGAAGTAAGACGAGGATAAGAGATACTAGCCAAGGGCGCTCGACAATTCGGCGTCCAAAAGAAAGTCCAGACATATAAAGTCCTTTTTATTATTTCTCTGCATATCTGCGAGCGTGCGCTTTACGTGACATCCTTCTACATAAAGCACAGGCAGCCATTAGCTGCCTGTTAGGTGTTAATTACACACTGAACGATGCACCACAACCACATGTTGTCGTTGCATTGGGGTTATTTACGAAGAAGCGCGCTCCTTCCAACCCTTCTGTGTAGTCAACAATACCGCCAACGAGATATTGCAGACTCATAGGGTCTACAACCAGTGTTACACCACTGTTTACGATTGTCGTATCGCCTTCGTTTACATTTTCATCAAAAGTAAAGCCGTATTGGAAGCCGCTGCAGCCGCCGCCAGTAATGTATACGCGCAGTTTCAATGCTGGGTTTTCTTCTTCAGCAATCAATGCTTTAACGCGAGATGCTGCTGCGTCAGAAAAAGATAATGGTACGTTTACTTCGCTCACGAAGACCTCTCTCACTCGTGTAATGCGTCAAGCCTGAAGCAAGACGTCAAATTTGTGCTAATTGAGACGATTATCCAATACCTGACAAACTCGTTCAAGTATTCGCCGCCGATTCTTTATAACAGATGCGGATATATAAGATTACACTGCGAAACAACACATAAATTAAGCAAAACGTTTCTAACTTGATTATAGCTAGGTACAATGCGCTCCACTTGGTCCGAGCAATCAAAAGAGGATAACCCCATGACCAAATCATCAGAGCTGTATCAAAAAGCTCAGCAAACCATCCCTGGCGGTGTCAATTCACCAGTTCGTGCATTCAACGGCGTTGGCGGTTCTCCGCTATTTATCGAACGAGCAGACGGTCCACTGATTTTTGATGCCGATGGTAAAGCGTATATTGATTACGTTGGCTCTTGGGGTCCAATGATTCTTGGCCACAACCACGCAGTTATCCGCGAAGCAGTAATTGATGCAGCGCAACGCGGTCTTAGCTTCGGTGCGCCAACAGAACTTGAAATCGCGATGGCAGAATTAGTTTCTGAGCTTGTTCCATCAATGGAGCAAATCCGCATGGTAAGTTCTGGTACTGAAGCTACGATGAGCGCGATTCGTCTTGCACGTGGCTTCACCGGTCGCGACAAGATCATGAAATTTGAAGGTTGTTACCACGGCCACGCTGACAGCTTGCTAGTAAAAGCAGGTTCTGGTGCACTAACTCTAGGTCAACCAAGCTCTCCTGGCGTTCCTGCAGATTTTGCTAAGCACACGCTAACAGCAACATTCAACGACCTAGATTCTGTACGCGAGCTATTTGCTGCTAACAAAGGCGAAATTGCTTGTATCATCGTTGAGCCAGTAGCAGGCAACATGAACTGTATTCCACCAGTGGAAGGCTTCCACGAAGGGCTACGTGAAATCTGTGATCAAGAAGGCGCGCTACTAATTTTTGATGAAGTAATGACAGGCTTCCGTGTTGCTCTAGGCGGCGCGCAAGCACACTACAACATCAAACCCGACCTAACGACACTGGGTAAAGTGATTGGTGGCGGTATGCCAGTAGGTGCTTTCGGTGGCCGTAAAGAAGTGATGCAATACGTTGCACCTACAGGCCCAGTTTACCAAGCTGGTACCCTTTCCGGTAACCCTGTCGCAATGGCAGCAGGCTACGCATGTTTGAACCTTCTAAAAGAAGAAGGCAACGAAAAGCGCCTAGCTTCTAAAACGAAACAACTTGCTGAAGGCTTTAAGTCTCTAGCAGAAAAACACGGTATTCCGCTAGTTGTTAACCAAGTGGGCGGTATGTTCGGCTTCTTCTTCACTGACCAGGAAAAAGTAACTTGCTACGAAGACGTAACGAAGTGCGATGTAGAACGCTTCAAGCGTTTCTTCCACTTAATGCTAAAACACGGTGTCTACCTTGCGCCATCTGCGTTTGAAGCGAGCTTTACTTCACTCGCTCATGGTTCAAAAGAGATTGATGCCACATTAGAAGCGGCTGACCGCTGTTTTGCTGTTCTTGCAGAAGAAGCGAAATAATCGCTAAAAACGGCGATAACGCATTTAGAAAAGGACCGTAACGGTCCTTTTTTATTGCCAATTCAAAATAACCAATATCGCTAATACCCCAACGACAATGCCAAACCACGGTATTCGCTTAGCTTTTTTCTCAGTTTGACACTTTTTATCACCGTTGCAACAACCCATAGCTCATCTCTTGATTGATAACCGACTGATTTGTAGTCATTATAGCAAGGTACATCGCCCTGCTCTAATTCGGCATTGTCATAAGCTTGAAAGAGTTAAGAGTGCAAAGTAATAAAGGTTACACGCCATCATTGAAGGCATAAACCGTAAACGTCACCTGTAAGTTGGACTAATACCATGCCAAATAATGTAAAAATAACGTCGAGTCACCGAGTACTAATGGTTGCTTTACTCGCCGCTGCTTTTGCTTGCTACTTATTGGTTGAGCCATATATCAATTCCATTGTGATGGCTTTTATCATTTCTTTGCTCATGTTTCCGATACACGAATGGTTTGAGCAGAAAATTCCCCAGCACCCCAATATGGCGGCACTGCTGTCATGTGTCGTCTTGACGTTTATTATTGTTATCCCGCTTTTATTTGTGTTTGCCGCCATTGTTCAGCAAGGCTCTGTTTTCTCACAAAATACATATAATTGGGTTACCAATGGTGGTATCCAAGATATATTCCAACATCCTTTCGTTATCAAAGGCTTAGCGATTGTTAATGAGTACTTACCTTTTGATAAAATCGAGCCCAAAGCCATTGCTGAGAAAATTGGGCAATTTGCCACATCGTTTGGCTCTAACTTAGTCGCTATCAGCGCAAAGATTTTAGGAGACGCAACCAACTTCCTAATGAACTTCTTCTTAATGCTGTTTGTGCTGTTTTTTCTGCTTCGTGACCACGACAAAATTATCTCTGCGATTCGTCATATCCTGCCACTCTCACGTAGCCAAGAAGACCGCATATTGACAGAGATAGAGCAAGTTTCTAAATCAGCCGTAATGGGCTCATTCATGACAGCGATTGCTCAAGGTTTGGCTGGCGGTATCGGTATGTGGCTCGCCGGTTTCCCTGGGTTATTTTGGGGAACAATGATGGGCTTTGCATCATTCATTCCAGTGGTAGGAACCGCGCTAATCTGGATTCCTGCAGCAGCGTACTTGTTCTTAACAGGCGATATGACTTGGGCTATCTTCTTGACGGTGTGGAGTGTAGTTATCGTTGGCTCTATAGATAACCTATTACGTCCGTTGCTAATGCAAGGCAGCGCCGGCATGAATACCCTTATGATTTTCTTCTCATTACTGGGTGGTCTGCATCTGTTTGGTTTGATTGGTCTTATCTACGGTCCACTTATTTTTGCCGTGACCATGGTACTGTTTAATATCTACGAGGAAGAATTCAAAGACTTCCTTAACCAACAAGACAACAGCTAGTCACCGCTTAATCACTTCAAGCTTGGGGCAGATTGTGCGAAAATCTGCCCCAAATTATTCCTGATGAACCAAATTTATGTCTGCTTATATCGCTCCTAGCCAAATAGCTCAGCGCCAACTTGAATACTTCAACGGAAAACACGTTTTAGTCGCTGGTGAAGTTGAAGACCTATTTCCTCTTGAGTTAGTGGCTCATTGTGAGTCTGTTGAAGTGTTTACTTCCAACTATAGCTACTACCGCCAAATTCAAACATCTGACAAAGTGAAAAGTCATTTTGGCTCTGTATTTGATGTTGAAACAAAAGCAGACATGGTCCTTTTATACTGGCCAAAAGCAAAAGCTGAAGCAGAATACTTGCTGGCGATGTTGATGGCGAAACTGGGCATTAACACCGAAATCGTCATCGTTGGTGAAAACCGCTCCGGCATCAAGAGCATCGAGAAGATGTTCCAAGAATACGGCCCTGTGAACAAGTACGACTCTGCTCGTCGCTGCTCATTTTACTGGGGTAATTGCCTCAATGAACCAAAACCTTTCAACCAAGCAGATTGGTTTAAGTCTTACACTGTTACACTCGGTGAGCAGTCGCTAGCGGTTAAGAGCCTACCTGGCGTATTCAGCCATGGCGAGTTCGACTTAGGTAGCCGATTGCTGCTTGAAACCTTACCTAAGCTGTCGGGCAAAGTGCTCGACTTTGGTTGTGGTGCAGGTGTGCTCGGTGCGTTTATGGCGAAAGCGAATCCAGAGATCGCGATTGAGATGTGTGACATTAATGCTTATGCGATCACTTCTAGCCAAGCCACATTAGAAGCGAATGGTTTATCCGGACGCGTATTTGCATCAGATATATACTCGGATACCGCAAAAGACTACCGCTTTATCGTCAGCAACCCGCCATTCCACAGTGGTTTAGACACAAATTACAACGCAGCGGAAACCTTGTTGGGTCAGGCACCACAATATTTAACCAAAGACGGCGAAATGGTGATTGTCGCGAATAGCTTCTTAAAATACCCACCAATTATCGAGCGGGCGTTTAATAATTGCGAGACGCTAAATAAGACCAATAAATTTTCTATCTACTACGCGAAAAAATCATAACTTCCCTCCGCGCAGGCACAAACCTGCGCGATTTTTTCTCATAAATTCAACACTCATAAGAAAAACTGCGTCACCCTGCACGCTTTACAACTAACTTTCTTGTCAAAGAAAAAAAACTCGTTAATTTTGTTAATTCTATCTAGTTGAACATCTTATCCGTTTTTAACGAGAACCTCGGCAGCGAAGTATGTTTTAGAACTGCCCATTATGAGTTGTAATCTTATCCATGTTTAAATTCTACAAAAAACAGAAATTTAAGCGCCTTCAGAGTACACTGATGACCGCATTTCTGGTGCTCAGTATCACACCTCTTACCATTACTGCGATCTTTTTCTTGCAGTCCCACAGTAAAGATCTGCAAGAACAAAGCACCTCACACTTACTGTCTGTTCGAGATACAAAACAGCAGCAAATCATCGACTACTTTGAGGCACGAGAAACCGAAGTCATGGGCTTTGTGCGCTCAGAGTTGGCTTACGCCAGTGGTGGCCGATTCTACGGTCTCGTCAATGCTTTTAGTCGTTTAGGCAATGATATTGAAGAGTCTCGTAAAAACGCCCAACAGCGCTACATCGAGGGCAGCGGAGACCAAATCAAAACCTCAACGTTACCCGAGTCATCCAACTATGTAGGAAGTGAACGTTACCGACTTTTGCACAAACGCTATCATTGGGCCTACTTGGAGCTCCTCAAGCGCTCTGATTTTAATGACATTTTGCTGGTCGACATCAATGGTAACGTCACCTACTCGATCAACAAAGACGATAACTACGGAACGAACTTGTTATCAGGCCCCTACAAAGACTCGGCACTTGGCAAAACTTTCAAGCGTCTCGCCGATGATGTGACTGAACGTCGAAAAGTAAACGAAGACTACACTCCTGTGATTGTGTCTGACTTCGAGCTGGAAGGGGGGAAATCAGTCGCTTGGCTAGGTGCACCAATTGTTCAGCAAGGTTATCTACACAGCTATGCCATGTTCCGCTTGCCAAATAATGGCATCACTAAGTTAGCCGCAGACGCCAACCGAGAGTCATCAATTAACACCTTGCTGGTTGGAAATGATCACCAACCTCGCACAATTAACACGAAACAAGACGACATTAAGAACAGTTTAGAAGTGATCGATAAAGCACTCTCTGGTGCATTTGGTGTCGGCACTTACACAAACGGTTTAGGTGAAGAGATCATCGCGGCTTATGCACCGATTGAAACTCGTGGTGTGATTTGGGCGCTCGTCGTACAGTTACCAGAAAACGAAGCTTTCGCTCGTATCCATCAACTCGAAAAACTATTCGTTATCGCTATGTTGATCGCCATTATCCTTGTGGTGATCGCTTCTCACTATTTATCAAACTTTATCACTTCTCCGTTGCTGAAATTGACTTGGGTTGCCGAAAAGGTCTCTGCAGGGGATCTTGATGACACATCTTTTAATACGGTTCGTAAAGATGAAATTGGTCGGCTTGCGTTAAGCTTTGAACGAATGCAACGCTCTATTCGAGAGAAGATTCAAACCATTAAGAAGCAAAATGAAGAACTAGAAAGCAACATACAGATCATTCAGAAACAGAATGAAGAACTGCAATTGGCCGATAAATTAAAAGATGAGTTCTTAGCCACGACTTCTCATGAACTTCGTACACCGTTACACGGCATGGTCGGGATTGCTGAAACCTTAGCGTCCGGCGCCAATGGCGCGATCCCCGCTAGCCAGAAATATCAGCTTGATATCATCATTAAAAGTGGTCAGCGTCTCGCTAATCTAGTCGATGACTTGTTGGATTATCATAAAATGCGTTATGGAAGCATGGATATCCAGAAATCAGCAGTGAGTTTGGGCAGTGCAACACGATTGGTTTTAGAGCTTTCTAGCCATTTACTTGGAAGTAAAACCATCCGCATCATCAACCAAGTCCCTGCGGATTTAAAAGCAGTGTCAGCTGACCCGCAACGCCTTGAACAAGTGCTATATAACCTGATTGGCAATGCGATTAAATACACCTCAGAAGGTAAAATTGTTATCTCCGCTAATGTGGTAGATGATCATGTACGCGTACAAGTCGTGGATACTGGACAAGGAATTCCCGCAGAACAACTTGAACATATTTTTGAACCACTCATCCAAGCAGGGCAAGACGCGAGCCGTTATCGTCAAGGTGCAGGACTTGGGCTCTCCATTAGCCGTCAATTGATCGAATTAATGGGAGGCTCGTTATACGTCAGTAGCCAACCAATGGTCGGAACTACCTTCAGTTTCACTTTACCGCTCGCCAGTGAAGAAGAAATCCAAGCAACCCAGACTCTAGCTGCGCACGGACACTTCCAAATCCCTGAAGTTAATGTAGAGAACAGTGAAGACTTATCACTTCCAGAGAACCCAGACGGCCCGTTACTGTATGTTGCTGACGATGAACCAGTAAACTTACGCGTGCTTGAAAGCTTTTTACGTTTAGAGGGCTATCGTGTGCGTACCGTCTCCGATGGGCCAGAAACGTTAGCGCTCGTCGAGCAAGAGAAGCCGGAACTTCTGTTATTGGATATCATGATGCCAGGCATGAGCGGCTACCAAGTTTGTAGTGAACTACGTGAAACCTATGATCATGCCGAGTTGCCAATCATTATGCTCACCGCACTCAGTCAAACAGAAGATCGTGTAAGAGGTTTTGAGGCAGGAGCCAACGACTATTTATCGAAACCATTTAATAAACAAGAGTTGGCGGCACGTATCCAAGCGCATTTAACGGCAAGTAAAGCAGAAATGCGCCATATGGAAAACAAAGTGCTAGAGTCTGAACTTAGACAGCGTGCAGTCGTTGAAGCAAGCTTACTTGAGACTCAAGGTCGTTTGTTGGAACAGCTAGAATCGGCTCCTGAAGCTATCATCTGTCTACGTGAAGACAAGCGTATTCGCTTTGCTAACGAAGCTGCTTGTAAGCTATTCAAGCGCAGCTTAGAACAGCTAAAGCGCTCATCTGCTGATGAGCTGATTGCCCCTAAATATCTGACCGTCAAACAACCTCATTACTGTGGCAAGATTGATATCTATATTGAAGATATTCGTCAGAACATCGAAGCAGACATTCTTAAGCTCCCTGAAGGTTCAGGGTTAGATATCATGTACATCTTTAATGTCGGCGGTGGAGCCAGTGCCGCTCGCATACATAATCTAGAAACCGCCGTAGAAGTGCTTTCAAGTTATGCATTTGATGGTGACAAAGACCAATTGCAAAAGCTAAAAGAGCTTGGCGGAGAATTTACGCGCCTTGCAGACAAAGCACTCGGTAATAAAAAGGACAAGCAAGAACTTATGCGAGAAGTTCTAGTAGACGCAATGACACATGCTTTAGAGTATTGGGAATCTGTAACGGGTGAAAGTAAGTTCGCATTTGCAGAGCAAAGTGGCTTGTGGCGCGTTTATCTAGACCGTAGTACTTTGCAAACACGCACTTTAGATAAATACATGCGTATAGAAACATTACCCAAAACACCACGTTGGAGAACGGTGCTAAGCTCGATAGAGTTCATTCTCGAACACTGCAAAGAACAGAGCCCCGAGAGAGCATACATAGAAGCACAACGAGATAAACTACAGCGACTATTGACCAGCTAATATTTATCAAAAAACTAGCCCAGCGTGCATGCTGGGCTTTTTTGTTATTCGAGTATTCCCTTCCTAGAGATAAAAGAGACCGCCTCTTCCTACCCCGTTAACATATTTCCAATAACGAACATTCGGTTAGACAACGCTATCTATTGTTGGTATTCAAACGTACGACCTTATCCATTTAACTTGTCTTAACTAGGTAAGTTCGAGCAACCGAAAAACTTCATTCATACAATAAAAAAAGGACAACAAACGGAAGAAAACTGTCGATAAAAAAGGCCATTTTTCAGATAACAAGCGGATTTTGACGAACTATTGATAGAGATTGCGAACTTAATCACAACAGAACGGCAGATTAATTTTTAGCTGATTAATTAACACCATTTCTGCATGTGAGCGAGATCTCCGAACCTAGAAACCAAGCAGGAAACGTATATTTAAAAAGGACCAACAGGTTAGTAATCACCAACACTCATTATTAACAAGGATATAAACTGCGACGCATATCAACGTTTATTTTTTGGCCCAATGCTGGTTAAAATTAGCCAAAATAACGTTTATAACGGAGAGCTCAGAGATTTTAACGTTTTTAACGGGAATCAAGTTTGATTATTTTATGGATAAGGTGTTTTCTTACTCCTGCCTAAGGCCTACAGGCCACTCTTGGCGAAACTCAATGTTGTAATGAGTAAGGCATGTACAAGAGGTAGGTCTTAGAGAGTGTTTATCAATTGATGACATTCAATTCCATTTAGTGAAATGAAAGCAAATAGTAAGGAACAGCTATGCTTGCCAATATTAAAAAAACAGCACTAGCAACAGCAATTATTGCAACGGCTACTACAGGTTTTGCATCGGTAGCTACTGCGGCTGAACGCAGTGAACTGACTATCCACCCTAAAGAGTTTACAACTTTCGTTCGTAACTTTAACCCTTTCTTGGGTGCAACTAACCTGCACACAACAACCGACTTTATTTACGAGCCGCTCGTTGTTTTTAACGAAATGCACGGTAACACGCCTGTATTTCGTCTAGCAGAAAACTTTACCATGGCTGATGACCTGATGAGCGTAACCTTCGATATCCGTAAGGGCGTAAAATGGTCTGATGGCAAAGCGTTTACCGCTGATGACGTTGTTTATTCTTTCAACCTAGTGAAAGAGAAGCCAGAGCTAGACCAGTCTGGTATCAACTCTTGGGTGACTGGCGTAGAAAAAGTTAACGACTACCAAGTTAAATTCCGTCTAAGCGAAGCAAACTCAAACGTTCCTTACGAAATTGCGAAAGTACCCGTCGTACCTAAGCACGTATGGAGCAAAGTAAAAGATCCAGCTACATTCACAAACGAAAATCCAGTAGGAAGTGGTCCATTTACTGAAATCGACACTTTCACACCGCAGCTATATATCCAGTGTGAGAACCCGAATTATTGGGATACTGACAACCTAGATGTAGATTGTCTGCGTGTGCCACAAATCGCGAACAACGACCAATTCTTGGGCAAAATCGTTAACGGCGAAATGGACTGGACGTCTTCATTCGTACCAGACATCGACCGTACGTACGCTGCAGCAAGCCCGAATCACCACTACTGGTACCCACCAGCGGGTACTCAAGCATTTGTAGTGAACTTCAAAAACCCAGACGCTGCGAAAAACGAAGCACTAACTAACGTTGACTTCCGTCGTGCGTTCTCTATGGCGCTAGACCGTCAAACTATCATTGATATCGCTTTCTACGGCGGCGGTACAGTGAACGACTTCGCATCTGGTCTTGGCTACGCATTCGAAGCTTGGTCTGATGAAGAGACGCACAACAAGTACAAAGGCTACAACACATACAACGCGGAAGGTGCGAAAAAGCTTCTAGCTAAAGCTGGCTTCAAAGATGTAAACAAAGATGGCTTTGTGGATACACCATCTGGCAAGTCTTTCGAGCTTCTAATTCAATCACCAAACGGTTGGACTGACTTCAACAACACGGTACAGCTAGCCGTTGAGCAACTAGCAGAAGTGGGCATTAAAGCTCGTGCTCGTACACCAGACTTCTCGGTATACAACCAAGCTATGCTAGAAGGTACTTACGACGTTGCTTACACCAACTACTTCCACGGTGCAGATCCACACTTGTACTGGGATAGTGGCTACAACTCGAAGCTACAAGCTGGTGACGGCATGCCTCGCTTTGCAATGCACTTCTACAAGAACGATAAGCTAGACGGTCTTCTTAACAGCTTCTACAAGACAGCAGATAAGCAAGAACAGCTAGAGATCGCTCATGGCATTCAGAAGATCATTGCTCAGGACCAAGTAACTATTCCTGTGCTATCTGGCGCGTACATGTACCAATACAACACAACTCGCTTCACTGGTTGGTGGAACGAAGAAAACCCTAAGGGCCGTCCAAACATTTGGGCAGGTATCCCAGAGCGTCTACTTCACGTACTGGACCTAAAACCAGTTAAATAAGTAGAAGTTCATTTCAAGCGGCATACATCCCGTGTGCCGCCTATAAAAATCCCTTGTTAACGAAACCAATATGTGGCGCTCGTCGTCAGGGGATTTTTCGCTCTAAATTTCGCTAGGAGCGACCTGAAACCAGAAACAGGGAAAAAATCTGGGTGAGTAAGGTGTGAGTTATGGGTTATTTTTTAAGACGTTTGTCGTTCTATCTTGTCGCGCTCTTAGTTGCAGCGACGTTAAACTTTATTATTCCGCGAGCAATGCCTGGTGACCCAGTTACCATGATGTTTGCTAATGCTTCAGTACAGGTGACTCCAGAACGAATCGCAGCAATGAAAGAACTGCTCGGTTTCGTTGATGGGCCAATTTACATTCAGTACTTCTCGTACATTAAAAACATTCTAAGTTGGGAATTGGGCACCTCAATCCAGTTCTACCCTCTTTCAGTTAATTCTTTACTAGGTAGTGCATTTGGCTGGTCACTATTTCTAGCTGGTACTGCGGTTGTACTTTCTTTCTCCATCGCTTCTGTCCTTGGTATTTTTGCCGCCTGGAAGCGCGGTAGTAAGTACGATGCATTCGTAACGCCTGGCACATTGATCATTCAAGCGATTCCACAAATGGTTATCGCAATGTTAGCACTGTTTACCTTTGCGATTGGCCTGAAATGGTTCCCATCTGGCTATGCTTACACGCCAGGTACTATTCCTGATTGGACAAGCTGGGAGTTCATCAAGAACGTGGGTTACCACGCTGTACTACCTCTATTCTGTGCAACCATCGTTCAAATTGGTGGCTTCCTAGTTAACATGCGTAACAACATGATCAACCTTCTCGCCGAAGACTATATCACGATGGCTAAAGGTAAAGGGCTGAGTGAAAACCGCGTCGTCTTTAATTACGCCGCACGTAACGCACTACTTCCAAGTGTTACCGCACTGTCTATGTCTTTAGGTATGGCCATTGGAGGTCAATTAATCATCGAGATGATTTTCAACTACCCAGGCCTAGGTACGGTTCTTCTAAACGCAATTCACGCTCGTGACTACCAAGTACTTCAAGGTCAGTTAATTATCATGACGATGTTCATGCTGTGCTTCAACTTAATGGCTGACATGCTGTACATGATTCTAGACCCTCGCCTACGTACGGGAGGCAAATAATCATGAAAGAACTATTCAAACTTATTTTGGGTAACGCATTTGCTCGCATTGGTCTTGGCATTGTTACGCTGTTCGTGTTCGTTGCGATTGCCGCTCCTTTACTTACAAAGCATGCGCCAGACAAGCGAACCGGTAACCCACACGAATACCCAAGCTTTGTTGTAAAACAGGCACAAAACAATCCTGATGGTTGGGTCGCTAAAAACCTAGCAGACGATCGTCGTACGCTGATTATGTCTAAAAAGGCTGACCACGTATTAGGTACTAGCCGAATGGGTCGCGATATCTGGTCGCAAGTGGCTTACGGTGCACGAGTATCACTGGGTGTAGGTTTTGGCGCTGGCATCATCGTGTGCTTCTTAGCAACAGTCATTGGTATATCGGCAGGTTACTTCGGAGGCAAAGTGGATGACGTATTGAGTGCCGCGATGAACATCATGTTAGTAATTCCGCAGTATCCATTGCTATTCGTGTTGGCGGCCTTTATCGGTGAAGCAGGCCCACTCACCATTGCCTTGATTATCGCTGGTACTTCTTGGGCATGGGGTGCACGTGTTGTCCGCTCTCAAACTATGGCACTACGCGAGAAAGAGTTCGTTAAAGCTGCCGAAGTATTGGGAGAGTCTTCATTCCGCATCATCTTTGTTGAGATTTTACCAAACCTTATCCCAATTGTCGGTGCGAGCTTCATTGGCTCGGTAATGCTGGCGATCAACACTGAAGCGGTCATTTCGTTCCTAGGTTTGGGTGATGCCAACACGATCAGTTGGGGCATCATGCTTTACAACGTGCAAACCTCATCAGCCATGCTGATTGGCGCATGGTGGGAAGTACTAGCACCTTGTATTGCCCTAACATTACTGGTTACTGGTCTTGCTCTGTTGAACTTTGCCGTTGACGAAATTGCGAACCCTCAACTTCGTTCTCACAAAGGCATGAAACGCTGGAAAAAACTAGCAGCAAAAGACAAGAAAGAGCGTGAGCCTGAACTGGCACCACAAAATGCACTATGGAGCGGAGATAAATAATCATGACTGCACCACTAATTTCCATCCGTAACCTATGCGTAGACTACATCACAGACGCGGGCGATGTCCGCGCCTGTAACAACGTGAGCTTCGACATTGCACCCGGTGAAGTATTCGGTCTGGCTGGTGAATCTGGCTGTGGTAAATCCACTGTTGCCTTCTCACTAATGCGCCTTCATAAGCCGCCAGCGTTTATCACAGGTGGTGAGGTTATCTTCAACGGTGAAGATATCCTTCAGTACAGCGATGATCGCATGCAAGCGTTCCGCTGGAGTGAAATGTCGATGGTATTCCAGAGTGCGATGAACGCTTTGAACCCTGTTCTAACCATGGAAGAGCAGTTCTGTGACGTCATCATGCGTCATACCAATATGACTCGCGCTCAAGCAAAAACACGCGCTGAAGGTCTGCTGGAAATCGTTGATATCCACCCTAGCCGATTGAGTGATTACCCGCACCAGTTCTCTGGTGGTATGCGTCAACGTCTAGTAATCGCAATCGCTTTGGCTCTGAACCCAAAAATGATCATCATGGACGAACCGACTACCGCATTGGATGTAGTGGTTCAACGTGAAATTCTACAAAAAATTTACGCGCTTAAAGAAGAGTTTGGTTTCTCAATTCTATTCATCACACATGACTTGTCATTGATGGTCGAGTTCTCGGATCGTATCGGCATCATGTACTCAGGTGAGTTGATTGAAGTCGCGCCTTCTAAGCAAATTCTGGAAAGTCCTTACCACCCTTACACCAAAGGTTTGGGTAGCTCTTTCCCTCCACTAACTGGACCAAAGACCAAATTGACTGGTATTCCAGGTAACCCGTTGAACTTGCTAGAAGTACCACGGGGCTGCCGCTTCCAAGCTCGTTGCGATCGCGTACATGAAGCATGTACACGTGTACCAACCCAATTACGTCAAATTGAACCAGGTCGCCTCTCAAATTGCCATTTGTACGGCGACACCATTGCTCAAGCTAAGGTTTAACAACAAAAAAACGCTAGCTAAGAACAAAAATTACACTGGAGAGAATTATGAGCAAACAATTCGGCGAACTGCTGATTGAGGGTAAAAATGTCGTTAAGGACTTCCCTTTAAACAGTAACTCAATCAAACAATCTAAGATGCGCGCAATCAACGATGTCTCTTTCAAAATGTACAAGAGCCGCGGCTTGTCAGTGGTAGGTGAATCTGGTTCAGGTAAGTCTACTACTGCAAAAATGATTGCAAAAATGTACGCACCAACCGATGGCATCATTGAATACAAAGGTCGTGATATCCAAGACATCACCTCTCGTCACGATTTAATGACCTACCGTGAAGGTGTTCAAATGGTGTGGCAAGACCCGTTTGGCTCGCTAAACCCAACGCACAATATCTTCCACCATATTGCGCGCCCGCTGCTGATTCATAAGAAAGTAGCACCGGGCAACAAGAAAGAACTGGAAGAGCGTGTGTACGACCTACTTGAACAAGTTGGTCTTATTCCACCAAAAGAAACGGCGCAAAAGTTCCCGCACCAGCTATCTGGCGGTCAGCGTCAACGTGTAAACCTAGCTCGTAACATCGCAGTTGGTGCAGAAGTGGTATTGGCGGATGAGCCAACATCGATGCTCGATGTATCAATCCGTGCCGGTGTTCTGAACTTGATGGAAGAGATGAAGTTCGAGAAACAAATGTCTCTGCTTTACATCACTCACGACATCGCAACAGCGCGTTACATTGCTGAAGATCTCGCGGTCATGTACGTAGGTCACATGGTTGAATGGGGCGATACTGAAGAAATCATTCACGATCCTCAACACCCATATACACAACTGTTGGTATCTGCGGTTCCAGATCCATCGAAGTCTATTCACGAGAAACTGAAAGGCAACAAAGGGGAAATCCCACTTTGGACACCAGTATCTGTCGGCTGTCCATTTGCTGGACGTTGTGTACACGCTACCGACAAATGTCGCGAACGACTACCGGGCGTCACTCAACTGTCCGACAACCACTTTGTCCGCTGTTACTTATTTGAAGATTAATCATAACGAGGGTCAGGTTCAGCCTGGCCCATTCCTGTTTTTATCGTTTCCCGGAGACATTGAATGCTGCTACTGACTAACCACATTGGTTATGAACGTCTGGGCCCAAAGAAAGCCATTATCCAGACCGAACAACCACACTTGTCTTCTTACACTGCTCAATTGATTTGTGCCACTAGCGAGCAAACCGTGGCAACTTTTGCGGTTGAAGAACAAGGTAAAGTGGCGAACTGGCATCAGGGCTATTTCTACCTCATCGACTTTTCCTCTTTCACAACGTCAGGTGACTATTTCTTGCAAGTAGAAGATACGCGCTCTTCCTCTTTCATCGTTGGCGAACACATTCTGTTGGATCAAACTTTGTCAGATGTGATCCACTACTTCAAATCGCAACGTTGCGGCGGGATCTTCGATCAACAAGATCGACAACTTCCAGTACTAAACTCCAATAAAAAGGTTGATGTACACGGCGGCTGGTACGACGCATCAGGAGACGTTAGCAAGTATTTAAGTCACCTTTCATACGCGAATTATTTGAATCCTCAACAAACCCCAATGGTGGTTTGGAACATCCTAAAAGGGGCTTCATTGCTTGAAGGAAGCGAAGACATTGCAGCTTTCACACGTACACGTCTGATTGAAGAAGCCCTGTTCGGTGCAGACTTTCTTGTGCGTATGCAAAACGAAAAAGGCTTTTTCTACATGACGGTCTTTGACAAGTGGAGCAAAGATACTGCGCAACGCGAGATTTGCGCGTACGAAACTCAACTTGGTCACAAATTTGACGACTATCAAGCAGGCTTTCGACAAGGTGGCGGTGTCGCCATTGCAGCGCTAGCGGCAGCGTCGCGTTTAAGTGTTCACGGTGAATACGATCAACAAAAATACCGCAACGCTGCCGAAAATGGTTACTGGCACTTAAAAGAGCACAATACACAGTACCTCAATGATGGGGAAGAAAACATTATCGACGAATACTGTGCGCTACTGGCTTGTGTAGAACTGTTTAAAGCAACCAAAGAAACTCGCTACTTGGAAGAGAGCCGTTTGTGGGCGCAACGTTTAGTTGCACGCCAAATGAGCGACGAGCAGATTCAACACTTTTGGTCAGCAAACCAAGACGGCAGCCGTCCATATTTTCACGCAGCCGAAGCAGGTCTACCAGTTATTGCCCTATGCGAATATCTATCAATTGAAGACGACTCAGCACGAGCGGAATCGGTAAAACGTATCGTCAACCTAGCGTGTGAGTTTGAGATCACAATATCGAATAAAGTGATCAACCCATTCGGTTACCCTCGCCAATATGTTAAAGGCGTAAATGAGTCAAAACGCGAGGCATTTTTTGTCGCACACAACAATGAATCCGGCTATTGGTGGCAAGGCGAGAATGCTCGACTTGGCTCACTCGCGACCATGGCGTACCTTGCTCAACCGCATATAGCGTCGCAAGAAGTACAGCAACAACTTTCTGTGTTTGCTCAAGATGCATTGAACTGGGTTGTAGGCTTAAACCCATACGACATGTGCATGCTAGATGGCCATGGTCGTAACAACCCTGATTACCTCCCTCAATATGGTTTCTTCAACGCAAAAGGTGGCGTGTGTAACGGAATCACTGGCGGCTTTGAAGACGAGGAAGATATTGCATTTAACCCACCTGCACAAAAAGAAGACGTGTTACAAAACTGGCGCTGGGGCGAACAATGGATCCCGCATGGCGCTTGGTACTTACTCGCGATAATGAGTCAGGCTCAGCATGTTTCTCAGTTGGCGACCTCTAAAAATATGAAGGAAGAATAATCATGGGAATGTATTTTGTCGGTATCGATGGTGGCGGCACGTCATGTCGAGCCAGGATTAAAGATTCACAAGGTAATTTTCTTGGCGAGGCCAAAAGCGGCAGTGCCAACATCATGCTAGGTGCTGAAATAGCAATGGCTTCGATTCTTGAATCCATCACTTCGGCTACCGAGCAAGGCGGTCTAACACAACAAGATTTCGCGTCGATGCACGTCGGCTTAGCCCTTGCTGGCGCAGAGCACAAAGCATCTTGGCAAGCCTTCATGTCTCTTCCTCATCCATTTGCCAGTATAACTCTGAATACCGATGCTTACGGTGCGTGCGTTGGTGCGCACAATGGCGAAGATGGCGCAATCATGATTGCGGGAACCGGTTCTTGTGGCATCTACCTTAACGGATTGGAGCAACACGTTGTCGGTGGTCGTGAGTTCCCTATTTCGGATCAAGGTGGCGGCGCAGTGATGGGGCTACGCCTAGTTCAGCAAGTTTTGTTAGCAGAAGATGGCATCAGAGAAAAAACGCCCCTAGCACAACACGTTATGACGCATTTCGAAAATGAGGTCGACAACGTGGTGGCGTGGTCAAAACAGGCGCTTCCTCGTGATTATGGGCAGTTTTCTCCGGCTATTTTCCAACATGCGGAACAAGGCGATGCACTGGCCATTGAAATGCTGAAGCAAACCGCAGCGGATATAGAAATGTTTCTCGTGGCATTAAACAAGCGCGGCGCAACACGTATTTGTTTAATGGGCAGCATAGCTGAACGCATTGTACGTTGGCTTTCACCACCAGTTCAGCAATGGATTGTTGAGCCACAGTTTGACGCGATTGAAGGCGCAATTATGTTTGCTGGCAAACCAGAACATAACCTTTACTCGCTCAGTGCGGCGTAGGAGTAGATATGGAATATCGTGTTGATCTCGTAGTCCTCTCTGAGCAGAAACAAAACTGCCGCTTTGGCCTTACCTTTCATAACTTGAGCGACCAAGACCTGAACAGCTGGAGCTTAACTTTCGCTTTCGATCGTTACATTCTTCCAGACAGCGTTTCAAATGGTCAACTGACTCAAATTGGTAGTTTTTGCACACTTAAACCAGAAGGGGTGGTACTGGCTGCCAACCATCACTATTACTGTGAATTCAGTATTGGTTCGAACCCATTCCGTTATTACTCGGATGGCTTTAACGAAGCGATGATCAACTTTGTCGTTGATGGAAACCCACAGCGCGCACAAGTGGATGTCACGCCTATCGTATTAGCTTCACCATACCGTGAACGCAGTGAGATTCCGGCAAGTTTAACCCATGCACAGCCCTTGCTGCCAAAACCAAACCATATTGAGGTCAGCGATCACTATTTTAGCTTTGATCATCATGCTGGCGTCGCGGTTTATTCAAGCCTGGCCAATTCAGCTAAAGAATGGCTACTTGAAGAGCTTAAGCGCATTCACCAATTTGAGTTCGCATCAGACAATGGCAGTCAGATCATCTTCAAAGGCAACCCAACCTTGGATGAAGGCGCTTACAAACTGAAAGTAGCCGAAGAGTCAATCAAAATTGAAGCAGGATCTTCGTCTGGTTTTACCCATGCTTGTGCAACGTTATTACAACTAATCAAAGTTGGCGATCAACCTAACTCAATGGAAGTAGTTTGCTGTTCAATCAAAGACAGGCCACGTTTTCGTTACCGCGGTATGATGCTGGATTGTGCTCGTCATTTTCACTCCGTTGAGCAAGTCAAACGCTTGATCAACCAACTGGCTCATTACAAGTTCAATACGTTCCATTGGCATCTTACCGACGATGAGGGTTGGCGAATTGAAATCAAATCACTGCCTCAACTGACCGATATTGGTGCTTGGCGCGGATTGGATGAGATCAATGAACCACAGTACACGCACTTTGATGAACGTTACGGCGGCTTCTACACACAAGAAGACATCAAAGACGTTATCGAATTTGCATCGCAACGCGGCATCACCATCATTCCTGAAATTGATGTACCTGGTCATTGCCGAGCCGCCATCAAGTCGTTACCACACCTATTGGTAGAAGCGGAAGATACCACCGAATACCGCAGTATTCAGCATTACAACGACAACGTCATTAACCCTGCTCTGCCGGGGAGTTATGAATTTATCGACAAAGTGCTAGAAGAAGTCTCTGCGCTTTTTCCTGCGCCTTACGTTCATATTGGTGCCGACGAAGTACCTAACGGCGTATGGTCAAAAAGCCCAGCATGCCAAGCACTAATGGAACAACTGGGTTACAGCGACTACAAAGATTTGCAAGGACACTTCTTGCGTTATGCCGAAGACAAACTTCGTAAATTGGGCAAACGCATGCTGGGCTGGGAAGAAGCTCAACACGGCGACAAAGTCAGTAAAGATACGGTGATCTACTCATGGCTAAGCGAAGAAGCGGCATTGAACTGTGCTCGCCAAGGCTTTGATGTGGTGCTGCAACCAGCACAAACCACTTACCTAGATATGACCCAAGACTACGCACCTGAAGAGCCGGGCGTGGACTGGGCAAACCCACTGCCACTAGAAAAAGCTTACAACTACGAGCCGCTCGCTGAAGTGCCTGCTGACGACCCAATACGTAAGCGCATTTGGGGCATTCAAACAGCATTATGGTGCGAAATTATCAATAACCAACCTCGCATGGACTACATGATCTTCCCTCGTTTAACTGCAATGGCAGAAGCATGTTGGACAGACAAACAACACCGAGATTGGACCGACTATTTATCACGCTTGAAAGGCCATCTACCTCTGCTTGATTTGCAGGGAGTGAATTACCGTAAACCGTGGAAGTAATACAAAACTGATGTCGAAACATCACGCTTGAAGAGTTTTTAAATTTTGGCTGCTGATGCAGCTTCGTAAAAAGGAAAGACACAAATGAAATACGGCTATTTCGATAACGAGAATCGCGAATACGTCATCACTCTCCCTGACGTACCAGCACCATGGACCAACTACCTAGGTACTGAGAAGTTCTGTACGGTTATCTCGCACAACGCGGGTGGCTACTCGTTCTACAACTCTCCAGAATACAACCGTGTTACTAAATTCCGTCCAAATGCGACATTCGATCGCCCAGGACACTACGTTTACTTGCGTGATGATGAGACATCTGATTACTGGTCAATCTCTTGGCAACCAGTTGCGAAGAGCCTAGACGAAGCAAACTACGAAGTTCGTCACGGCTTGTCTTACTCTAAGTTCAAATGTGAATACAGCGGTATTACCGCAACAAAAACTCTGTTCGTACCAAAAGGCGAAGACGCTGAAATCTGGGATGTAGTGATTAAAAACACCTCTGACAAACCACGTACGATCAGTGCATTCTCATTTGTTGAGTTCTCATTCAGCCACATTCAATCTGATAACCAAAACCATCAAATGTCTCTGTACTCGGCAGGTACGGCTTACAACGAAGGTGTGATTGAATACGACCTGTACTACAACACTAACGATTTCGAAGGCTTCTACTACCTAGCGTCAACGTTTGATCCAGATTCATACGACGGTCAACGTGATAGCTTCCTAGGTCTATACCGCGACGAAGCAAACCCACTAGCAGTAGAACAAGGTAAGTGTTTTAACACCGCACAAACGTGTTACAACCACTGTGGCTCTCTGCACAAGCAATTTACTATCCAACCAGGTGAAGAAGTTCGCTTTGCTTACATTCTAGGTATCGGTAAAGGCAACGGTGAGCGTCTACGTGCTAAGTACCAAGACCTTGCAGAAGTCGACAATGCATTTGCTGGCATCAAAGCACACTGGGATGAGCGTTGTGGCAAGTTCCAAGTGAAATCGCCAAACGAAGGCCTAGACACCATGATCAACGCTTGGACGTTATACCAAGCGGAAACTTGTGTGGTGTGGTCTCGTTTTGCTTCATTCATCGAAGTAGGTGGTCGTACTGGTCTTGGTTACCGTGATACAGCGCAAGATGCGATCTCAGTTCCTCACGCTAACCCTGCAATGACGCGTAAACGTATCGTTGACCTACTGCGCGGTCAAGTGAAGGCGGGTTACGGTCTACACCTATTCGATCCAGATTGGTTCGATCCAGAAAAAGCAGACGTTAAACCATCGAAGTCACCAACCGTAGTTCCAACACCTTCTGATGAAGACAAAATTCACGGCATCGAAGACACTTGTTCCGATGACCATCTATGGCTAGTTCCAACCATCTGTAAGTACGTGATGGAAACCGGTGAGCACAGCTTCTTTGACGAAGTGATCCCTTACGCCGACGGTGGCGATGCAACGGTTTATGACCACATGAAAGCCGCGCTAGACTTCTCGGCTGAATACGTAGGTCAAACCGGTATCTGTAAAGGTCTGCGTGCAGACTGGAACGACTGTCTGAACCTAGGTGGCGGCGAATCATCAATGGTGTCGTTCCTACATTTCTGGGCACTGCAGGAGTTCATCGACCTAGCGAAATACCTAGGTAAGGAGGCTGACGTTGAAA
Organism: Vibrio sp. 1167; assembly: GCF_033340375.1. Lineage (NCBI taxonomy): Bacteria > Pseudomonadati > Pseudomonadota > Gammaproteobacteria > Vibrionales > Vibrionaceae > Vibrio > Vibrio sp. 1167. Next base: position 396,206 of record NZ_JAWOWK010000004.1, read on the forward strand.
AATACACGGTGATGGCAGCAAACGTTCGTGAAGCGTGTGAAACCCACCTTTGGGATGACGAAGGTGGTTGGTACATCCGTGGTCTGACGAAGAATGGCGACAAGATCGGTACTGCGCAACAAGCGGAAGGCCGAGTACACCTAGAGTCAAACACACTTGCGGTACTTTCTGGTGCGGTATCTCAAGAGCGTGGCGAAAAAGCGATGGACGCTGTCGATGAGAACCTGTTCTCTGAATACGGCCTTCACCTAAACTCACCATCTTTTGCAACACCGAATGATGATATCGGCTTCGTAACTCGTGTTTACCAAGGCGTAAAAGAGAACGGTGCGATATTCTCGCATCCAAACCCATGGGCTTGGGTAGCTGAAGCGAAACTGGGTCGTGGTGATCGTGCAATGAAGTTCTACGATGCGCTAAACCCATACAACCAGAACGACATCATCGAAAAACGTATTGCAGAACCATACTCATACGTACAGTTCATCATGGGTCGTGACCACCAAGACCACGGTCGTGCAAACCACCCATGGTTAACAGGTACGTCAGGCTGGGCTTACTTCGCTGTTACCAACTTTATCCTTGGTGTGCGTACAGGCTTCGATGGCCTAACTATCGATCCATGTATCCCAACGAACTGGCCTGGTTTCGAAGTGACTCGTCAATGGCTAGGTGCAACGTACAACATCAAAGTCGTTAACCCAGACTCAGTAAGCAAAGGCGTTAAGTCGATTACTGTGAACGGTGAAGCAGTGAATGGTGCCTCTGTCCCAGTTCAAGCGGAAGGTTCAGTAAACGAAGTTATCGTTACTCTAGGTTAATCATCTTTTGGGGGAGTCCTTCTCCCCTTTTGATTTATCCGGTGCATTTATGTTTTACAAGTGCATCGGTTCGCTAGCAAAGATTTAAGACGCGGTGGGATGCCGCTCTTATCGAGGATCGAATCATGATCAAATTTGGTACAGGCGGTTGGCGTGCATTTATTGGTGAGGAGTTCACCAAAGATAACGTACGCTTGGTTGCCCAAGCAGTTGCAAACATCACGAATAACGAATCGGTTGCTGATCGCGGTTTTGTGATTGGCTATGACCGTCGTTTTCTTTCCGATAAAGCAGGTCGTTGGTTCGCTGAAGTTCTAGCAGCAAACGGCATTATGGTTAGCTTTATCGACAAATTTGTCCCAACACCTATCGTAATGTTTAAAGCGAAAGAAATGGGCTGCGCATACTCGGCATGTATTACCGCATCACACAACCCTGCCGATTACAACGGCATTAAAGTCTTCATTGAAGGCGGTCGTGACGCAGATGAAATCATCACCCAAAAAATCGAATCACAAATAGACGCGCTCACTGCGCACGATGTAAAAAGCGTCGACTTTGAACAAGCGGTTGAAGATAAGCTGATTGAAATCATCAATCCGATGAACGAATTCGTTGACTCAATCATCGACTTTATCGACATCGAAGCGATCAAGAAGGCGAATTTACGTGTTTTGATCGACCCAATGTTTGGTGTCGCGAAAAACGCACTGCAAACCGTATTAATCAACGGCCGCTGTGACGTTGATGTGATTAACGATGGCAAAAACCCAGATTTCGGTGGGTTAATGCCTTCGCCAAGCGCTGCAACACTCTACCGTTTGATGCACCTAGTGAAAGAGCAAGGTTACGATATTGGCATCGGTACTGATGGCGATGCGGACCGTCTTGGTATTATCGACGAAAAAGGTAACTTCATTCATCCAAATGAAGTGCTACTGCTGCTTTACTACTACCTACTTGAATACAAAGGCTGGAAAGGCTCCGTGGTACGTAACATCGCAACCACCCACCTTCTCGATAAAGTCGCCAAAGATCATGGCGAGAAATGCTTTGAGGTTCCTGTAGGCTTTAAGCACATCAGCTCCCAAATGGAAGCGGATGACTCACTGATTGGCGGGGAAAGCTCTGGTGGCCTAACCATTCGCGGCCACATCAAAGGTAAAGACGGCGTATTCGCATCAAGCCTATTGGTAGAAATGATTTCAGTAACCGGCAAGAAGCTGTCTGAGTTGCTGGATGAAATCTACGGCAAGTACGGCTATGCCTACATGGCAGAAGGCGATTGCAAGTTCAAACCAGCGCAAAAAGACGTACTGTTCAACAAGATTTATGTTGAAAAGCAGTTGCCTGAGTTTGAGTTTGAAATCGAAAAAGTCAGCTATGAAGATGGTGCGAAAGTCTACTTCAAAAACAGCGGTTGGATCATCGCTCGCTTCTCTGGCACTGAGCCACTGCTACGAATTTTTGCAGAGATGCAAGATAAGGACACTGCGGAACGTGTTCTTCAACAGTTTAAAGACTTCTTGTCTTTATAACTGAACCTTGTGCCCGCTTCGCGCACTATGATGAGAGTCGACGCTGTCTGAAAAGGCGCTCATCAAAAAGGAGAAGAGCACTTGCCCGGCCTCACTGCCGGGCTTTTTTATTGTATGTTGGAAAGTCGTAAACGAGATAGCAAAGATACTCAGGACCGTTAAGCAAATGCCAGGACGCCTTGCGTTTCAATTTTCACCGCGACGGACTCACCTATATTTAATGCTTGCGAAGCTGTAGCTAACAAACGGTCACCATTCGCGTTAATCACATAACGGCAGTGATCACCCATAAAATGCTGTTCCAATACGGTTACCGAACTATCTTCATCGGATTGAATTTGCACATGCTGCGGTCTTAGCAGTAAAGAGCACTCCGCCTGTACTGGAATATCTTGTTGAGCCGTGGCTTCAACCACGCCCAAGTGGGTTTCATATTCTGAATTCGAAACCCGTTTAGCAGCAAGGTAGCTGCCACCACCTAAGAAATCAGCGACAAATTTACTTGAAGGCTGGTAGTAAAGCTCAGATGCTGTGCCATATTGCTCGATGACTCCATTGTTCATCACTGCCATTTTATCGGCGAAAGCAAAAGCCTCTTCACGGCTATGCGTAACAAAAATGGCAGTCACACCTTGGGCCTTAAAAATCTTACGGATCTCACTTATCAACTCATGGCGAACTTGCGTATCAATATTAGAAAACGGTTCATCCAGTAACAGTAAGTCTGGGCTGTAAGCTAATGAGCGAGCAATCGCAACACGCTGCTGCTGTCCACCAGACAATTGATGAGGATAACGATCGCCATAACCTTGAAGATGCACGAGTTCTAACATCTCTTGAACTTTGGCATTTTTCTCTTTTGTCGAGCACTGCTTTAAGCCAAAGGCAATGTTTTGCTCCACCGTCAAGTGAGGAAAAAGTGCGTAATCTTGGAAAATCATCCCGATATTACGCTGTTCTGGCGGCAACCAGTTTTCCCCATCATCAATTGTGACGCAATTTAGACTCATTTCGCCTGACGTTAACGGCAATAATCCCGCAACGGCCTTTAATAGTGTTGTTTTCCCACAGCCACTGGCTCCTAGCAAACAGACAATCTGCCCTTGTTCTACCTCAAGAGACAATGATTCGAGTACGGTTTGATCGTCATATTGGCACGTTAGGTTTTTAATTGATAATGCACAGCTCATCAGTGATTTTGCTCCAGTGAACGGTTAACAACAACAAGCGGGATCAACCCAACAAGAACCAACAGAACCGCTGGCAAAGCGGCCAATTCTAAATGCTCATCCGAGGCGAAGTTATAAACGTATGTGGCTAGTGTTTCAAAGTTAAACGGACGAAGTAACAAAGCCGCATTAAGCTCTTTCATCGACTCGATAAACACTAATAAAGCCGCAATCAGTGCACCGCGCTTAACCAGCGGAAAGTGCACGCGCCACAGCATGGCATTGGGCTTACAACCCATAGTGCGCGATGCCATATCTAACGACGGAGAAATTTTATTTAAATTACTTTCGATACTACCAATCGCTACCGCGGAAAAGCGCACAACCATGGCAAATACTAGTGCGAACATGGAACCAGAAAAGATAAGTCCCGGCCTTCCCCACTCCATGGCTTTAGCAACGTCGTTGACACGATGATCCATAAACAGCACAGCGACCATCACACCGATGGCTAGTACCGTTCCTGGTACTGCATAGCCCATAGAAGAAAGACGCATAAATGCCAAGCTTTCTCGTTTACCATTGACTCGATGGGTAAAGTTAACGATCAGTGCGACAGCAACACCAATAATCGCAGCAATAACAGACACAACTAAGCTGTTCCATGCGTATTCACGAAACTCTGAGGTCCAACTCTGCGCAAAATAAGTGATCGCATAATCAATCAGCTGTAGTAGCGGCAAAATAAACGCGACCGAAACCAAGCCCCAGCACCAAACTAGTGCGGTCCACTTTTTCCAGCCCGTCAACTCGTAACGAAAATCTTCGTGACTGTTAAATTGGCTTTGAAAAAGCTTTTGTTTACGGCGGCTGTATCGTTCGGCACTAAGAAGCAGTACTACAATGACGAGCATCATGGCAGAAATCTTGGCTGCCGCATTAAGATTAGAGTACCCCAACCAAGTATCGTAGACCGCTGTGGTTAACGTATTCACCGCGAAGTAACTTACCGTACCAAAGTCACCAATGGTCTCCATTGCGACCAATGATAAACCCACTGCGATAGAGGGTCTTACTAACGGCATCGAGATGCGCCAAAAGCTTTCCCATGGAGAGCACTTGAGCAAACGCGCGCTTTGCAATAAAGAGACATTTTGCTCCATAAACGCAGCCCGGCACAATAAATACACGTAAGGATACAACACCAAAGCTAACACAAAGGTCGCGCCAGGCAACGTACGAATGTCAGGGAACCAATACTCGCCAGGTCCCCATCCGGTTACATCACGCAAAAAGATTTGAATTGGACCAGCAAAATCAAACCAATCAGTAAAAATATAACCAATGATATAACCTGGCATTGCAAGAGGTAGCACCAATGCCCACTGCAACCATTTTTCGGTCGGCAGTTTACACATGGCCATTATCCAAGCGCTTGGAATACCAAGAATTAAGGACAGCACCATTACGCCAACAGTTAGCGCAACCGTGTTAAAAATATAAGTCGGCATGACCGTTGCCATTAAATGAGCAAACAAATCATCCGTTTCACCAATTGCGGTGTAGAAGATCGCTAAGATCGGCAAAACCAGTAGCAGAGTTATTACCCCACTACTGGTTTTCCATAAAGAGTGTTTATCTTTCATCGCCTAATTACTGCAAGGCTGTATGAAATACAAATGCTGTTGCAAATACATCTCATATCCTTTAATCAAATGGGGGTACTGTTATACCCCCACAAGGAATTAAAGGTCAAATTTCACTTCATCTAATAGCTTAATTGCCGCTTCGTGGTTGGCTGCAATATCGTCTAGAGAAAGCTTGTCTGCTTTAAAGTCACCCCAAGATTCCACAAGCTCAGAACGCTTCACGCCTTCTTTAACTGGGTACTCGTAGTTAACTTCTGCGTACATTTGCTGCGCTTTGTCACCCGTTAGGAATTCCATTAGCTTCACAGCATTGTCTTTGTTTGGAGAGTACTTAGCCATCGCCATACCAGAGATATTCACGTGAGTGCCTGTAGTCTCTTGGTTAGGGAAGTTGATGTAAACTGCATCAGCCCAAGCTTTTTGCTCTTTGTCGTTAACCATTTTACCTAGGTAGTAGCTGTTACCCAGAGAAACATCACATAGGCCTTCTTTGATCGCTTTAACTTGTGCACGATCGTTGCCTTGTGGTTTGCGAGCAAGGTTTGCTTTCACGCCTTCTAACCACTCTTTGGTTTCTGCTTCGCCATTGTGAGCAATCATTGCTGAAACTAGAGAAACGTTGTACGGGTGCTTACCGCTACGAGTACAAATTTTACCTTTGAACTCTGGCTTAGCTAAGTCTGCGTAGTTGAAATCTGCGCCTAGTTTACCCACGCGATCACGTGATGAATAAACGCTACGAGAACGTAGAGTTAGAGCAAACCACTCATTCTCTTTATCTTGGTATTGAGCAGGTACGTTTTCTTCAATGATTTTGCTATCGACTTTCTGAACTAAACCTTTGTTTGTCAGTTCAGCTAGACGGCTGATGTCTGTCGTAAGAATAACGTCAGCAGGGCTGTACTCACCTTCTTGAGCTAGCTTTTCTGCTAAGCCTTTTTTAGCAAATTTTACGTTTACTTTGATACCAGTTTCTTTAGTGAACTCATTGAACATAGGTTCAACTAGGAAAGGTTGACGGTAAGAGTAGACGTTCACTTCTTCAGCAGCCATTGCTGTTGGAGCTAGAGTAGCGCAAGTTAGTGCTGAAAGAGTTAGCAGTTTTTTCATTGTTTAATCCTTTACCATGCTAATGATAACGTTTATCAGTTGCGTTATTATATGTATGTTCAATAAGAAGACAATGACGAATATTAAAAAACCTGCTCATCGGAGCAGGTTTTATTGTGTTAAGTGTGTAACCATTTATTACAAGCTAATGATTATTTCACCGTAACAAACTCTGGGTAAGCACCAACACCACAATCATGCATGTCCATACCTTCCATTTCTTCATCTTCTGTAACGCGAATCCCAACGGTCGCTTTCAAGATTGCCCACACAACTAGGCTAGCACCAAATACCCAAGCAAAGATAACTACGGCACCTAAAAGCTGTGCACCAAACGTTGCATCACCGTTGCTCAGTGGCACTACCATTAGGCCGAAGAAACCACACACACCGTGAACTGAGATAGCACCTACTGGATCGTCAATTTTAAGTTTATCTAGAGCAATGATACTGAATACTACTAGTGCACCCGACACCGCACCAATCGCAACCGCGTACAGTGGTGATGGCGATAGAGGGTCTGCAGTGATGGCAACCAAGCCAGCTAGCGCGCCATTGAGGATCATCGTTAAATCGGCTTTACCCCAAGTAGTTTTACAAACGAATAGCGCCGCAATTGCACCAGCAGCCGCTGCTGCGTTAGTGTTTAGAAAGATCTGACCTACCGCTGTAGCATTCTCAAAATCTGAAACCATCAACTGAGAACCACCGTTAAATCCAAACCAGCCAAACCAAAGGATAAAAGTACCCAACGTTGCCAAAGGCATGTTAGAACCTGGAATCGGATAGATTTCACCATTTTTACCGTACTTACCCTTACGCGCGCCAAGCAGTAACACACCAGCAAGAGCAGCAGAAGCACCTGCCATATGTACGATACCAGACCCCGCAAAGTCACTAAATCCAGCTTCTGCTAGGAAGCCTCCACCCCATGTCCAGTAACCTTCCATTGGATAGATAAACGCAGTTAAAATCGCAGAGAAAATCAAGAAAGACCAAAGCTTCATGCGCTCAGCTACCGCACCAGAAACGACGGACATAGCAGTTGCAACGAAGACAACTTGGAAGAAGAAGTCAGACTCTAAAGAGTGGTCGGCCCCTTCACCTTGAGTACCAATTAGCGTACCAAATGAAGGTAACCAGCCTCCTTCTCCATTATCGACATACATGATGTTATAACCGACAATCAGAAACATCGTGCATGCGATGGCGTACAAACAGATGTTCTTCGTAAGAATTTCTGTTGTGTTTTTAGAGCGCACAAGGCCAGCCTCTAGCATCGCAAAGCCTGCTGCCATCCACATTACCAACGCACCGGAAATGAGGAAGAAAAAGGTGTCAAGTGCGTAACGTAACTCGGTTACTGTTGTTGTTAATTCCATAATAAGTATCTCCAATCCTTTGAATTCTTAAAGTGCTTCTGCGTCCATTTCGCCAGTTCGGATACGCACCGCTTGGTTCAGATCGTAAACAAAAATTTTACCGTCGCCGATTTTTCCGGTTTGCGCAGCTTTTGTAATTGCTTCAACAACGCGATCTACATTGTCTGCGTGAGTCGCGATTTCAATTTTCACCTTTGGTAGAAAATCGACTTGATACTCTGCACCGCGATACAATTCCGTGTGACCTTTTTGACGACCGAACCCTTTAACTTCTGATACTGTCATCCCTTCGATACCGACATCAGCCAATGCTTCTCGTACATCGTCTAATTTAAACGGCTTAATAATGGCATTGATTATTTTCATTGAGTTATCTCCGAAGCTTTCATCCTGAAACACTTCTTATAATCCAATCTACGTGCCAAGTTTTTAAGTTATTGAATAATAAAAACTAACCTCAATTTACATATCTATAAACAAAAAGGGCGCACCATATCGGTGCGCCCTTTTCACAAATTTAAAGCAACGGCAGAGAAGTTACCCAAAACTGTGCATTAAATGTTCAAAAAGTCTTTCCACTGTTCGATAAGTGCCATGAAATCCTCTATCCCACAACTTGCTGTACTTTCTGCATTGTAGAAGTCGAACTCACTTTCCATCTCGACATCATATTCATGGGCTAATGCGTTTTCTTGTACAAGAACTTCGTCGCCCTGAATCATCAAGCTAATTTCCGTGCCTGTAAGGTTATGCTCCTGAGAAGGCGCTGAAAATGACCGCTCAATTAGCTTTTCAACCTGTGCAATCTTCATCGGATCTTTACCAATTTCTTCTTGCAACCAGCGCCCTACAATCTCATGTCCCATGCTACATTTTACGTAGTACTCGCCCATCAACGTGTTACGAATGAATTCAAATTCCACCGAGATTGCCTATTTCGTATCAATTTGGTGCGAGTATAGCGAATTGCTCCCATAAAAAAAGCACCTCATGTGAGGTGCTTTTGAATTGTGCATTTCTGATTATGCCGGTTCTTGGAAGATCACTTCGTCCGCTTTCTTGGTGTATTGATCCATTTTATGGAAGTTCAAGTAGCGGTACGTATCCGTTGCCGTAGCGTCGATTTGCTTCGCGTATTCTAGGTATTCTTCTTTGGTTGGAATCTTACCTAGGATTGCACCTACTGCAGCTAGCTCAGCTGACGATAGGTAAACATTCGCACCAGTACCCAGACGGTTCGGGAAGTTACGCGTTGAAGTCGACATTACTGTTGATTTATCTGCAACACGCGCTTGGTTACCCATACAAAGTGAACACCCTGGCGTTTCAATACGAACCCCTGCACGTCCGAAGATACCGTAGTAGCCTTCTTCAATCAGTTGGTCTTTATCCATCTTTGTTGGTGGCGCTACCCAAAGGCGCGTCGCTAACTGGCCATTGAACTTATCAAGCAATTTACCTGCTGCGCGGAAGTGACCGATGTTCGTCATACAAGAACCGATGAACACTTCATCAATCGCTGTGCCTTGTACTTCAGACAACAAACGAGCGTCATCTGGGTCATTCGGTGCACATAGTACTGGCTCATTGATTTCAGCCATATCGATTTCAATCACATGTGCGTATTCAGCGTCTTTATCTGCTTGCATCAGCTCAGGGTTTGCTAGCCACTCTTGCATTGCAGTAATACGGCGCTCGATAGTACGGCGATCACCGTAGCCTTCAGAGATCATCCACTTCAGCATCACGATGTTAGAGTTTAAGTACTCTTCGATCGACTCTTGAGACAATTTCACAGTACAACCTGCCGCCGAACGCTCTGCAGATGCATCAGAAAGCTCAAATGCTTGCTCAACCGTTAGCGTTTCTAAGCCTTCAATCTCAAGGATACGGCCAGAAAATTCGTTGATCTTGCCCGCTTTTTCTACCGTTAGTAGACCTTGCTGAATCGCGTAGTAAGGGATGGCATGAACAAGATCACGCAGTGTAATACCCGGTTGCATCTCACCTTTAAAACGAACCAAGATTGACTCTGGCATGTCTAGCGGCATAACGCCTGTCGCAGCTGCAAAGGCAACCAAGCCCGAGCCGGCTGGGAATGAAATACCCAGAGGGAAACGAGTATGTGAGTCACCACCCGTACCGACAGTATCCGGTAGTAGCATACGGTTTAGCCATGAGTGGATAATACCGTCACCAGGACGAAGAGATACACCACCGCGGTTCATAATAAAGTCCGGAAGTGTATGGTGAGTGTTAACGTCTACTGGTTTTGGATAAGCCGATGTGTGACAGAAAGACTGCATGACAAGATCAGCAGAGAAGCCGAGACACGCCAAGTCTTTAAGTTCATCACGAGTCATAGGGCCAGTAGTATCTTGCGAACCTACTGTCGTCATTTTCGGCTCACAGTAGGTTCCAGGACGGATGCCTTCTACGCCACATGCTTTACCAACCATTTTCTGTGCAAGCGTGTAACCCTTGCCAGAATCTGCGATTTCACCTGGTTTGCGGAATACGTCCGAAGGCTCAAGACCTAGCGATTGACGCGCTTTGTCTGTCAAACCACGACCGATGATCAATGGGATACGACCACCAGCACGAACTTCATCAATCAGTACTTCTGTTTTTAGCGAGAACTCAGCTAGAACCTCACCAGTTTCGTGGTTGCAAACTTTACCTTCATATGGGTAAACATCGATAACATCGCCCATGTTGAGCTTAGTTACGTCAACTTCGATTGGTAGTGCGCCAGCATCTTCCATTGTGTTAAAGAAGATAGGGGCAATTTTGCCACCAAGCACATACCCACCAGCTCGTTTGTTTGGAACGTAAGGGATATCATCACCCATAAACCAAAGCACTGAGTTGGTTGCAGATTTACGTGAAGAGCCAGTACCAACAACATCACCAACGTAAACCAATTGATGGCCTTTGTCTTTTAACTCTTCAATTTGCTTGATCGGGCCAATAGTACCCGGTCGATCAGGGTTTATTCCTTCACGCTCGTTTTTAAGCATCGCCAGTGCGTGTACTGGGATATCAGGGCGAGACCAAGCGTCAGGTGCAGGTGAAAGATCATCCGTGTTCGTTTCACCTGTTACTTTAAATACGGTTAGAGTGACTTTTTCTTCAAGCTTAGGCTTAGAAAGGAACCACTCAGCATCAGCCCATGATTGAAGTACTTTCTGTGCATGCGCATTGCCTGCTTTCGCTTTCTCTTCTACGTCATAGAAAGCATCAAACATCAGCAGCGTATGAGACAGCGCTTTTACTGCGATCTCTGCCAGTGCTTCATCATCCAATAGCTCAACTAGCGGTTCGATGTTGTAACCACCTTGCATAGTGCCTAGCAGTTCAGCCGCTTTTTCACGACTCACTAATGGTGATTTAACTTCACCTTTTGCTACTGCTGTTAGGAAACCCGCTTTTACATAAGCAGCTTCATCAACACCTGGAGGGATACGGTTTTCAAGTAGGTCAAGAATGACTTTTTCTTCACCTTGCGGGGGATTTTTCAGAAGTTCTACAAGTCCAGCAACTTGTTCTGCGTCTAGCGGTTTAGGAACAACTCCTTCAGCAGCACGCTCTTCGACGTGTTTACGGTAGGCTTCAAGCACGACTTTTTCCTCTCATTGCGGTTCCTCCTCTATTATTACTATTGTTAAAGTAAAGGAGTGAACATCCTTGGAAACTTGGCTCTCCATTGCCCTTGTTTTCATTCAATTATGATTGAGAAACAGCGCCGTAGAGGCCAAACTGTGGGCAAAATAATAGCAAATTTAACCTTAAATTAAAATCTTATCATTTTGACCAACATAGCAACTTACGACTAAAGTTCTGCTAATTTTGACCAAATATGCCAAGTTTTTGCTTTCTCATACCCGATTAATTAAACGATGTTCCTACGATCAAATACACAGCATCCAAATCTTGCTCGGTACGACCGTATGCCAACATTATTGGTCCTATTGGTGAGTCAACACCAAAGAAGATGGAGCCAGCATTGTAAAGCGGCGCTTCGTTTAGTTTCAGATCATTATCAGACCAAACACCGCCATATTCGACCGATGCGCCCAGGTAGACTGGAGCTTCAAACAATCCGAAATCATTATCAAACCACTTATATCGGTACACCAAACTGCTGAAAAATAAGTTCTGTCCGATCAGGCTATTTCTTGGGATTCCCGATAGGCTTAAGAAGCCGCCCAACTCTCTGGGATCAAGCGGTAAAGATGAGTTTTTACTCTCTACAAAACTATATTCAGCATGTCCGACTAAAGTATGACGCTGATGACTCACTGCACCTTTAAATCGTGCAGAGATTTCATAAACGGTATCTTCAATAATTTTGTCAGTTTCTAAAAGGCTAACGCCTTGAGGACTTTGATCATGAGACACTAAATATTCGAGATCGACTAAAAGCCCACGAGTCGGAAATGCGAAATCATCAAGTGTATCTAGGCGATAATTGGCAAACAGGCCACGACGTTCAAAATCCAATTTACCAGCAGAAGCCAAAGTAGAAAGCTCAATATCTCCGGTTGAGTAGCGAGCGCCAAATCGAAGTTCTTGCCACAATGTGGGTTGGATACCTATCGCTAACTCTGTTGTAAAATCATCGTAAGTGACCGGAAAAAAGTCATTTACTGACTCTAAATCTGGTGCTTGAGGCTCTGTTAAAGGTAAGTTTCGGCTCTCACTACCATAGGAAATTCGCCCCGATACAAAAAGTTCTTGGCTAGATAAAACAGGGGAATACAACTCAGCTTCAATCAGCTTATCCGTGCCCATTTCTACGTTGAACGCCAACTCCGCGCCATGAGAGTTTAAATTGGTAAAGTTGGTCGATATTCCTATGCCGTACTGGCTATCTGTATCGAAGTCATCTTCAAGAAAAAATCGGAAGTTGAGATAATTAGGCCCCCACGACTTCTCGTTAACATCAAAAACCAACAATGTCTCACCATCCACCTCTTCAAAGTGATAAGTGATGAGCTCGAACCTATCTAACGCGTAGAGGTTTTCAACGGCTTTCTCAATTTCGGCCGTTGAAATACGACGTCCGGTTTCTAATTCAATACGATTCGTCAACAACACATCGCTGTAGTGCGTGTTATTAACAATCACTATGTCATCAACCACACGCTGATCACCATAAATCAAAGTTTTACGAACTTCTTGTTTGCGATCGATGTATTTTTGATAGTCCGCATTGGACAAGCGCAACCCTTTCAGCTTGTCTTTTAACTGCTTGGTAATATCGTACCCAGCTTGAAAAGCCCAAGGCATTTTGTCGAACTCGACAGTTTCCATGGTGCCCACATTGGGACGAATATAGATATCTTGAGGTTCAAGCTCGTCCACTTGCTGTTGTGTACTACGACGAACGAGATAGTTAGAGAGTTGGTCCGCGACAGTAAACAGCCCCGTAAATTCATCTTCGGTTTTGTAATCGGTGCTAATATCGACGGCAATAACGACATCAGCCCCCATGGCGCGAGCCACATCGACAGGCATGTTATTGACGACGCCGCCATCAACAAGCATATGGCCATTGAGCTTATAGGGAGGAAGCGCTCCTGGTACAGACATGCTAGCCATCATGGCGTCCACAAGGTAACCATTGCCCAATACGACTTCTTCTAAGGCAAGAATATCTGTCGCAACAGAACGATAAGGAATGGCAAGATCATCAAAAGAATCGAATCGCCCTAAGTTCCCTGTAGTCTCACGCAATACTCGCAACATGTTCTGGCCTTGCACCACACCCGTTGGTGCTCGTACCTCACCGAACCTTAAGCCGAGATCGGTATTAATTTGATAGCGGTCTTCATACTCTTTGTCACGAACTCGACGTTGGCTACGGTCAACACGATCTCGATAACCGCTGCCCCAATCGACGGTGTAGATAAAACTCTCAATTTCATCAGCACTCATCCCCGTGGCATAGAGCCCACCCACATAGGCGCCCATACTGGTACCGGTCACAATATCGACAGGGATCTGCATTTCTTCCAATGCTTTTAAAACCCCAATGTGTGCCGCCCCTTTCGCTCCGCCACCAGCGAGCACAACCGCCACCTTTGGTCGAGGTTCCAAGTCATCCGTTTTTGTTAGAGAGTTTGCGAGGGAAACAGAAGGAGTGATCATCAAAAAGGTACTAACCCAAAGCGCAAAGTTGCGAACCGATGGGCTTGATAACAGCTTTTTGAACATTCACTTCTTCCTTTATTGAATATCTGATCAAGTAGGGCGTGCTAGCAGTACTGTACTAACACGCCCTAATATGTACTAAGAATTAATCAGATAAACAAGCTAATGTTGTTGATTTGGCGATGCTACCAATCAAATATGCTATTTAACCAGTTTGATTTCTTCTCACACTGTTGCTTTATCTGACCGGTTTTATCCCAAACCGGCAGTTTGTAATCACTACGGCAGTTCATTTCTAAACCTCCATCAGATGTAGGCTTGAACCCTAATGTGGTGATTTCTCTTGGCCATGGGAGCTCTAAGCGCTCAGGAATACGCTGCTTCAAGTACTCTGCGTACACTCGTAATGCACCACTCGACCCCGTTAGATTCACGGGTTTATTATCGTCGCGGCCTAGCCAAATTGTCGTCACCTCACGACCATCAACACCGACAAACCAACTATCGCGGTTGTCATTACTGGTACCCGTTTTTCCTGCCAATGCAGCCCAACCAAACTGGCTTTGTAAGAAGCGGCCAGTGCCTTGAGCAACCCCTTGTTTCATCGCGTAGGTCGTTAGCCATGCAGCTTGTTCATCCACGGCTCTTGATGAACGAGGCAAGGATTGATACAGCACATTACCTTCCATATCCATGACTGAGCGCAGAGCGGTCAGTTTTGCACGCTTACCTGAATTCGTCAGAGTCTGATACATCTGTGCGACTTCGAATGGCGTCAAAGAAAACGAACCCAAAAACATCGAAGGCACTGGGCGAATTTCGTCTTTGTTCACGCCCAAACGCTCTAAAGTATTGGAGACTTCAGGAATGCCAAGTGCCATACCTAAGCGCACGGTTGGTACGTTAAGTGATTTCGCTAAAGCAATGTAAAGTGGCACATCACCACGATATTTTCTATCGTAGTTGCGCGGCGTCCACACGTTACCTTTACTGCTCTTCAGACTTAACGGCGTGTCGTGTAGCGTCGTGCCTAGGTTGTATTTATCCGGTTGTTCTAGAGCCGTTAAGTAAATCGCTGGTTTCACCAAAGAACCAATCGGACGACTGGCATTGAGCGCGCGGTTAAAGCCTTCATAACCGACACGTTTACCACCTACCATCGCACGGATTTCACCACTATGGCGATCAACGGCCACAGCTGCGGCTTCTAACTCTTTACCACCCCGTTTAGCTAGTTCTGGGATCTTTTTCGCGATAGCTTGTTCCATTTTGCTTTGCGATACTGGGTCCAGAGACGTAAATACGCGCAGTCCGGTCTCTGCCTTAAATCGCTCCCCAACTTTTTCTTTTAATTCAATACTCAATTGTTGGAAATAAGCTGGCTGACGGCTCGCAATACGTGGCTTGCTTTGCGTATCGAGTGGACGACTTACAGCTTGTTCATACTGCTCTGAAGTCAACATGTTTTGCTGCATTAACAGGCGCAGAACGAGATCACGACGCTCTTTCGTTCTCTCAGGGTAACGAATTGGGTTGTAGTAAGACGGTCCTTTTACCATCCCAACTAACATCGCCAGTTGATCGATTCGCAACTCCTGAATTGGCTGCCCAAAATAGTAACGCGACGCCAAGCCAAACCCGTGGATCGCTTCACCTCCACTTTGACCTAGGTACACTTCGTTTAGGTAGGCTTCTAAGATACGATCTTTGCTGTAACGGTAATCCAAAATTAGCGCGATATACGCTTCTCGAACTTTACGCCACAGTGTTTTATCACGAGTCAAAAACAGGTTTTTTGCCAATTGCTGAGTCAGCGTACTACCACCTTGAACAGTACGACCCGCCTTAATGTTCGCAACCAATGCACGTGCAATCGCGAGCGGTGACACCCCGTCATGTTGATAAAAATCCCGGTCTTCGGTCGCAAGCAGTGCATCCACCAAAATTTCAGGGAACTGATCACGACGTAAGAAAAGGCGCTGTTCATCACGGTCTTTCTCCAGCATGCCCAACATCTTCGGTTCTAGGCGCAAGTAACCAAGGTCTCCTCGAGATTCTAAAGACTGAATACGTTGCAAGCCGGAATCAGAGAAATGCAGCATAATGTGACGATCCGGCTCGGGACCATCGGCAAACTCGAATGGACGACGAATCAATTCAATCCGAGTGGAAGAAGAGGAATATTCGCCTGGGTAACGAGGTTGACTCACTTTACGGTAATTCAACACATCTAGCTCGTTGCGCAGTTCTTGGATGGTGATATTCTCACCAGGGCTTAGATTCAAGATACGGGCATAAACCACCGTTGGCAGCTCAAACAGCTGGCCTTCAAAGCGTTCTTTCACCACACTATCTAAGTAAATCCCAACAAACAGCAAAACAGCGGCAAGTGCAACGCCAGCTTTCCAGCTAAACGACCACAGAACTTTCAACCACGAACGTTTCTCGTTAGTCGGTTTTTTACTCGGCGTACGTCGAGTCTGTTTTGCGGTTCCTTTATTGGTTGTACTTTTCTTCGCTGGCGCTTTTTTCGCGCTAGGCTTCTTGCTGTCAGTCATTATTCAATTGTCTTTTTGTTTTCGTTGTTGCTACATGATTGGCAGGATCATCTGGCCAAACGTGTTTTGGGTAGCGCCCTTTCATCTCTTTTTGAACGTCTTTGTAGCTTCCGTTCCAGAAAGCCGCCAAGTCCGACGTTACTTGCAATGGACGTTGTGCCGGTGAAAGCAGTTCAAGCACCAAACGCTTGCGGCCAAGAGCCACCGTTGGGGAACCACTCTCCCCAAATACTTCTTGCATACGCACCGATAATATCGGCTCGTGGCCATATTGGTAACGGATACGCTTCTTTGAACCTGTGGGCAGTTGGTAATGCTCAGGTAACCATTCATCCAGTTGTTGATTGAGTGGCCAACCTAATCGAGCATTAAGCGCTTCGACCAAGTTTATCTTGCTCAGGTCTTTAACCGAGCTGACAGACGTCATGTATGGCTCTAACCACTCCTCTAATGAATCCAGCAAACTGGCTTCATCAAACATTGGCCATGACTGCTCAGGTAACCATTCCACCGCACAACGAATCCGAGCCAACAAGCTCTCCGCTGCCGGTGTCCAGTTTAGACTCTGTAAGCCCTGGCGGCGGACATACGTGAGTAAAGCTTGTGTCATTTTTTCTTTGCCAGGGCTTGGCAACGGCTCGCGTTCAACGACCAGCAGACCGAGTTTTGTTTGTCGCTCAGCTATTAGACGGCCTCTTTTTTCATCCCAGTCCACTACTTCTTCAGACGAAAATAGCGTATCAAAGGTCGTTCGCAATATATTGACATCCAATTCACATGCCGAATGAATTTGACTTGAGTTAGAATGAGAACGCATTAAGTCAACGGCAACCAAATACTCACAGCCACCTAGCATGTCTTCCTGACGACATTCTGCACCATGACCATTAGCCAAAGTAAATCGCCCAAATTGATTTGTGCGCTGCTGCGCAATGCGATCTGGAAATGCCAAACTTAACACCAGCGGTAATGCATCTTCATCCACGCCTTTCAGGTCAAATACCGTATCCAATTTGTACGCTAGAGATTGAGCACGCTTGAACAATATCGACTTTTTTGGATGAGTACCAACAAGCCAACGATGCAAGCTATGAGCGATATTGGTAACATTTCTCTCTGGCTCTTCAATCAGTGCGACCGCCGCCAAAGCAGCATTTAACATCTTATCACTGTAAGATTGCGCTTTAATTAGCATCGCAGCCGCACGAGGCTCAACGCCTAGTTCATGCGCCTGTTTTCCTTCGGACGTTAATTGCCCTTTTTCCGTCAGTAGTCCCAATGACACCAATAGCTGCTTCGCTTGTTCCAATGACGCATTAGCGGGAACATCAAGCCACTTTAGATCGTGGATATCACTCGCTCCCCAAAAGGCAAGCTCCATAACTAAACTAGCTAAATCGGAATGCAAAATTTCGGGTTGGGGAACCAGCGGTTGCTGCTTGAACTGGTTTTCAGAATAAAGACGAACACAAATGCCCTCTTCTATTCGTCCCGCTCGTCCTGCACGCTGAATCGCTGAAGACTGTGCAATGCGTGTTTGCTCTAAGCGTGTTAAACCGTTTTTCAAATCAAAGCGGGCAATACGCTCTAACCCAGAATCAACGACGAGGCGAATGCCTTCAATCGTTAGTGAAGTTTCTGCAATGTTGGTCGCTAGAACGACTTTACGCTTACCTTGTTCTGCTGGCGTAATCGCTTTTTGTTGATCTGCAAAGCTCAGTTGACCATAAAGTGGGCATACGTCGATATCATCCGCTAAATGAGACAACCGCTCTTCAACTTGTTTTATGGCACCAACACCCGGTAGGAAAGCTAACAAAGATCCAGACTCTTTGTTCATAAGACTTTCTATTGTTTTTGCCATACTCGTAGGTAAATGCTCGTTCACACCTAACGGCTGGTAGCGCATTGCCACATCAAAGCTGCGCCCTTCAGATTCAATGTAACTGGCTTCCGGCAACAACGATTGTAATGCTTGTTGGTCAAGCGTTGCCGACATTACCACCAGCTTGAGATCGTCTCGCAATGCCTCTTGAACTTCTAAACTGAATGCCAAAGCGATATCGGCATGAATGCTGCGTTCATGAAACTCATCAAAGATCAGTAGATCAACCCCATCCAGTTCAGGGTCAGTTTGAATCATCCGAGTCATGATCCCTTCGGTCACGATCTCCAGCTGCGTTGCAGAACTTACCTTTGCCTCGCCACGAACTCGATAACCCACGCGTTGACCAACTTGTTCTCCCAATTGCTCAGCAAGATAACGGGCAATGTTACGCGCCGCGAGTCGTCTTGGCTCAAGCATGATGATTTTTCCAGCAACCGAATGATTTAAGAGTAACTGCAAAGGGAAGTAAGTCGACTTACCGGCACCAGGCGCCGCTTTTAAGATCACTTGATGTTGATTTTTGACCGCCGTCAGCAACTCAGGCATCACGGCTTCAATCGGCAATTGTGGCAAAGGAAATACCTTATGGTGTAATGGTGGCAACATTGTACATAAAAAATTTTTTGTCTAAATAAGCAAATGCATTTCACACCCGCTTTAGAGTCCGCCACTCTACTCAAACGTTATAAACGCTTTCTTGCCGATATCGAGCTCGATACTGGTGAAATCCGTACAATCCACTGCGCAAATACAGGTGCAATGACGGGTTGTGCAACGCCCGGAAACAAGGTTTGGTTTTCTACTTCCGACAACCCGAAACGAAAATACCCCAATAGTTGGGAGTTGAGTGAGACCGAACAAGGCCACCGTATTTGTATCAACACCGCGCGTGCCAATCAATTAGCCGTAGAGGCTATTGAAAATAATGTCATTTCAGAGCTTTGTGGTTATGACACACTTCAAACTGAGGTGAAATACGGCAATGAAAATAGCCGAATTGATATCTTGCTCAGCGCAGACGACAAGCCAAAGTGCTATATAGAAGTGAAAAGCGTCACTCTTCTTGATGAGACCGACTCTACTGGACAAGGATACTTCCCAGATGCGGTCACGACTCGGGGACAAAAACACCTGAGAGAGCTCACAGAAATGGCACAAAATGGAAGTAGAGCCATACTTTTATTCACTGTTTTACATTCAGGTATTGAAAAAGTATCCGCGGCGCACCATATAGACGCGAAATATTCACTATTACTCAAACAAGCACAAGACGCTGGAGTGGAAGTTCTCTGCTACAAAGCTGAACTGAGCGATACTGGAATGAAGCTGATTTCCGCTATTGATTTTATCAATTAAGAGAAAAAATGATGTCGTCTTCACATTGACGATAACTTTGCGATTCAGTATTTGCTTGCACCGCCTCTTTTTGCTATAGATACCCGCCTTAAATTGACTGCGTAGCAGTTGACTAGGTGTAAGTAGGAGATGCTGTATGCCAGAATCAAAGAAGAAAACGATAGGCATCCTAGCCATTGCCGGCGTGGAGCCATATCAGGAAAAACCTGGTGAAGAGTACATGTCACCAGAGCAGGTTGAACACTTTACGAAAATCTTAACAGCTTGGCGCGACCAGCTAAGAGCTGAAGTGGATCGTACTGTTCACCACATGCAGGACGAAGCAGCAAACTTCCCAGATCCAGTTGACCGCGCCTCTCAAGAGGAAGAGTTCAGCCTAGAACTGCGTAACCGTGACCGCGAACGCCGTTTGATCAAGAAGATTGAAAAGACTTTGGATAAAATCAAAGAAGACGATTTTGGCTTCTGTGAGTCTTGTGGCGTAGAGATTGGCGTTCGCCGTCTTGAAGCACGTCCAACCGCTGACCTTTGTATTGACTGTAAAACACTTGCAGAAATCAAAGAGAAGCAAATGCAAGGTTAATCACCCAGCATTATGATTGTTGAAGGGAGCTCAGGCTCCCTTTTTGTTTTGGCTACCTTCGCACCCTATTTGTTTACTAAATTCGAGATACACGCATGACACGCTATGTAGGTCGATTCGCCCCATCTCCTTCTGGTCCACTGCATTTTGGTTCACTGATTGCCGCTCTTGGCAGTTATTTTCAAGCGAAAGCACAAAATGGAGCTTGGTTAGTACGTATTGAGGACTTAGACCCACCAAGAGAAATGCCAGGTGCAGCGCAACTTATCCTAGAGGCACTCAAGGCCTATCAGCTGCATTGGGATGGAGAAGTGGTATACCAGAGCGAACGTCACGACCTTTACCAAGCTCAAATAAACAAATGGCTCGAAAATGGAGAAGCCTATTATTGCCAATGTACTCGTAAGCAAATTAAAGAGCATGGCGGTTTTTATCCTGGCACTTGCCGCGATAAAAACTTGAAAGAAGGCGCGATTCGCCTAAAAATGACCAAGCCTGTCGCTCATTTCCTCGACCAAAAGCGGGGAACCATTACGATTCCAGAGCAACTCGTTAATGAAGATTTCATTATTAAACGTCGAGATGGATTATTTGCTTATAATCTTGCGGTAGTATTGGACGACATCGACCAAGGCGTCACAGAAGTCGTGCGAGGTGCAGACTTAATCGAGCCGACAGGGCGTCAAATTAGCCTGTACCAAATACTTGGTCAGCCAGAAGTTAGCTACTTGCATTTACCATTGGCGATGGACAACAACGGCAATAAATTGTCGAAACAAAATCACGCGACGGCTATTGATATAGATACACCAAAACCTACTCTATTGCGCGCCATGACATTTTTAGGTTTCGAGATACCTGAAACCGTAAGGGCGGCCAACATAGAAGATATTCTTCGTTGGGGCTGCGAAAACTGGCGCTTGGAACAGCTTCCAGCAGAGATCGAGATCACACCGTGATTCTCAAATGGCATTGTGTAGGCTATCATTAGCCGCAAATTAGGCCCTAGAGGCGTATAAAACTAACCAAAGCAAGATTGGATTAAACCCAGTTATTGCCAGATGCACATGAATACAAACGACTATACACCAAGCGAACCTGCCACAATTCCAGAGCTCGCTCTCAATGTAATAACTCGTGAAGAGCACAACATTTCGCGTAAGCAGATCAGTGATAATGCGCTGAAGGTACTGTACCGCCTAAATGGTGCTGGTTTCGATGCTTTTCTTGTGGGTGGCGGGGTTCGAGACTTACTGCTTGGACAAAAACCAAAAGATTTTGACATTGCGACCAACGCAACTCCGGAACAGATCAAACAGCTATTTCGTAACTGCCGTTTGATTGGTCGCCGCTTCCGCTTGGCTCATATTATGTTTGGCCGAGACATCATTGAGGTTGCGACATTCCGTGGTCACCACCAAGAGCAAAAGAATAAGAGCATTTCTCAGCAATCAAAAGAGGGTATGCTGCTGCGTGACAACGTCTACGGCACCATCGATGAAGATGCTGAGCGCCGTGATTTCACGATTAACTCGATGTACTACAACATCGCAGATTACTCGATTCACGACTACGCACGTGGTATTGAAGATTTAGAAGATCGCCTAATTCGACTGATTGGTGATCCAGAAACACGCTACCGTGAAGACCCTGTGCGCATGCTGCGTGCGGTTCGTTTCGCGGTAAAACTAGACTTTGATATTGAAGAAGACACCGCAGCGCCAATCGAACACATGGCACCGTTGCTCGGTGACATTCCGTCAGCGCGTCTTTTTGAAGAGTCACTCAAATTATTGCAATCCGGTCATGGCTTAGAAACCTACCACCTACTGCGTGAGTACAACCTATTCCAGCAACTATTCCCGACGATTGCAGCGCACTTTACAGAAGATTACTCCTCTCACACTGAGCAGATGTTGGATCTTGTCCTAGATTCTACCGACATGCGCATCGAAGATGGGAAACGCATCAATCCAGCATTTATGTTTGCTGCAATGCTGTGGTACCCACTGTGTGCGAAAGCCGATGAACTGATGGAAGAGCGCAACTTAGGCCATTACGACGCCATTATGGAAGCGAGCAACATCATTCTTGACGAGCAAGTTCGCACAATTGCCATTCCAAGACGCCACACCGCAACCATTCGCGAGATTTGGCAGTTACAGCTTCGTCTTCCACGACGTAACGGTAAACGTGCATTCCGTCTTATGGAGCTCAATAAATTTAGAGCTGGCTTTGATTTTCTTGAAATGCGCGGTGAAATTGAAGGTGGTGACACTCAGAAGCTTGCCAAGTGGTGGGAAACTTTTCAAAATGCAGGCCGAGAAATGCGTCAAGCAATGGCTGCCGACTTAGACGGTCAATCACCGAAAACAGGCCAGCGCCGCCGT
This sequence comes from Vibrio sp. 1167, assembly GCF_033340375.1. Classification (NCBI taxonomy): domain Bacteria; kingdom Pseudomonadati; phylum Pseudomonadota; class Gammaproteobacteria; order Vibrionales; family Vibrionaceae; genus Vibrio; species Vibrio sp. 1167. The sequence continues at coordinate 418,806 of NZ_JAWOWK010000004.1, forward strand.
AAAACTTATCGCAAGAAAAAGAGTAAGCCCAAATCATGATTACAGCGTACATTGCGGTAGGCAGTAACTTGGCTGATCCTGTCAGCCAAGCGAAGCAAGCGATTGAAGCATTAAAAACGCTGCCTAAATCAGAGTTTGTTCAAGCTTCTTCGCTATACAGCAGCACGCCAATGGGGCCACAACACCAACCGGATTACATCAATGCGGTTGTGTCTATTAACACCAGTTTGACGCCTATTGAATTGCTCAATTGCACACAAGCTATAGAGCAAGAACAAGGGCGTGTCCGTAAAGACGAACGCTGGGGACCAAGAACCTTGGACCTCGACATTGTGCTTTATGGCAATGAGGTGATTAATTCCGAGAGGCTGATCGTTCCTCATTATGGAATGAAAGAGCGTGAATTCGTACTCTACCCTCTTGCGGAAATTGCACCAAGTTTACAACTCCCTGATGGGACCGAGGTCTCTAAACTACTGGAACAAGTAGATAGAAACGGCCTCAGTATCTGGCAGTCATAGCCAACTCCTAGTAAGGATAAAACCATGAAAAAAATGACCATCAACGACCTAATCAAGTGGAAGCAAGAAGGTCGTAAATTTGCTACTTCAACCGCTTATGATGCGAGCTTTGCCCAACTGTTTGAAAGCCAAGAAATGCCAGTACTTCTTGTTGGTGATTCTCTAGGTATGGTTTTGCAAGGTCACAACGATACTCTGCCAGTAACGGTCGATGATATCGCTTACCATACTCGTTGCGTACGCGCTGGTAGCCCAAATTGTTTGTTGATGGCAGACATGCCATTCATGAGCTACACCACGCCAGAGCAAGCTTGCGAAAATGCGGCTAAACTGATGCGTGCTGGTGCCAATATGGTAAAAATTGAAGGTGGTGACTGGCTTGTCGACACGGTGAAAATGCTCACTGAACGATCAGTTCCAGTTTGTGCTCATCTTGGTTTAACTCCTCAAGCTGTTAATATTTTTGGTGGTTACAAAATCCAAGGTCGCGATCAAGAAAAAGCAGACCGCATGGTAAAAGACGCATTAGCGCTGCAAGAAGCAGGCGCTCAAATCGTCTTACTAGAATGCGTACCAGCTGAGCTTGCTGAACGTATTACGCAAGTGCTTGACGTTCCTGTTATCGGTATTGGTGCAGGTAACGTAACAGATGGTCAAATTCTCGTAATGCATGATATGTTTGGTATTTCTGCCAACTACATGCCGAAATTCTCCAAAAACTTTCTTGCTGAAACAGGTGATATGCGCAAAGCCGTTACTAAATACATTGAAGATGTAGCCAACGGTGTATTCCCAGACGACGCTCATACCATTGCCTAGAGGATAAATGCATGCAAACTTTTGCGGAAATCTCAGCAGTTCGTGAACACCTTAAAACCTTTAAACGTGAAGGTCGTAAAGTGGCGTTTGTCCCTACCATGGGCAACCTTCACGAAGGCCACTTAACTTTAGTGCGTAAAGCACGCGAATACGCTGATATCGTTGTCGTAAGCATCTTTGTTAATCCGATGCAGTTTGATCGTGCAGACGATTTAAATAATTACCCACGCACGCTAGAGGAAGACTTAAGCAAGTTAACCTCTGAAGGGGTCGATGTGGTATTTACGCCAACACCAGAAGTTATCTACCCAGAAGGTCTGGATAAGCAAACCTTCGTCGATGTCCCTGGCCTATCAACAATTCTCGAAGGCGCGTCTCGACCAGGTCATTTCCGTGGCGTGACGACGATTGTGAATAAGCTGTTTAACATCGTACAACCGGATGTCGCGTGCTTCGGCGAGAAGGACTTCCAACAACTTGCGGTTATCCGCAAGATGGTTGATGACCTAGCAATGGACATTGAAATCATCGGTGTACCAACCGTACGTGAAATGGACGGTTTAGCAATGAGTTCACGCAATGGCTTGCTTACGCTGGACGAGCGTCAACGTGCTCCTGTACTTGCTCGTACAATGCGTTGGATCAGTAGTGCCATTCGCGGTGGCCGCGATGACTACGCATCGATCATCGAAGATGCAAGCGACCAACTTCGAGCTGCAGGTCTGCACCCTGATGAGATCTTCATTCGTGATGCTCGTACATTACAAGTGATCACACCAGAAACGACACAAGCTGTCATTCTGATGTCTGCGTTCCTAGGCAAAGCTCGTCTTATCGATAACCAAACGGTAGATATGGTTGTCGAAGCGAAGGAAGAAGCTGAATCTAACAATACAAACTCAGAGAGCGCAGAGTAAGCTCTGAGTCATAAAAGTAAAAAGGTCGACTCTTAGTCGACCTTTTTTATACTCTACGTATAGACGCAATCTAACCCTTCAGGGCGAGTTTTAAACCGCTTGTGCAGCCACATCCACGCTGGAATATCACGTTTTATCATTTTCTCAAGCTCTTGGTTCAAGATGCTTGCCGCTTTAACCGCATTACGTCTCTCGAAACGCTCGCTAATGTCTTTTCCAATGTACAGCGTGTAATGGTGATTTTTACTCACTGTAACGCCAGATATAACCGCGCACTTTGTTGCATCAATGAGAACACTAGACCCGACGGTACTCGCCGCTTGTTCAACAGCAAAAAACGGCGCAAAAACAGAATGGCTAACGCCATAATCATGGTCGGGCAAATACCAAAGTCGATGACCATTCTTCAGAACTTTGAGCATTGATTTCACGTCTTTTCGATCTATCATTTGATGTCCAAAACGAGTTCGACCTCGATGTTGAATAAACTCATAAGCAGGATTCGAATTTGGGCGATAAACGCCATAACCTTGGGCAAACTGGCTAAAAATACGAGCGGTTATCTCCAAGTTTAAATGGTGACTGCACACCACCAACACACCACGTCCATTATTTTCCTCAGCGAGTAAACGATCTTTTCCAACAATAGAGGTTATCCGACGTATCCGCCAATCTGGCCAAAACCAAGCGATACCGGTTTCGATGATAGCCATTCCAGTATATTGAAAGTTTTTTCGTACTACGTCCTTACATTGCCAATCCGTAAAATCAGGGAAACACAGCTGGAGATTACGCAGAGCGATCTTGTGTCGGCGCTTCATTACATGCATCGCAATACAGCCGATGCTTCTACCTAAGATTCGCAATACTACGTATGGCAGTACATTAACAAGAATCGCTAAAGATCCAAATGCCAGCCATACAGACCAATATTTGGGCTTAAGTAACTGATAGGAGAAAGGCGGCGGCGGGACAATATTCATAGGATCACTCATTTATTACAAATGATTGAAACCTACCATGATAAAAACCGAAAAATTGTATGGGTATGTATTGTTATGCACGCGAAAGAGCAGCGTGAATCGCCGCTCTTTGCTTTATGAGAATGGCTTAGCTTCTTAGCCCAATCCCTTTGGTTACTAGATAATGCGCAATGGCATACAGTGCAACAACAAACACTGCAAGTACACTAAATGAAGTGACAATGCCCACATCCGAGACACCTAAAAAGCCGTAGCGGAACGCATTCACCATGTAGACGATTGGGTTGATCTTAGAAACGCCTTGCCAAAATTCAGGCAGCAGACTGATCGAATAAAAGACTCCTCCCAAGTAAGTTAAAGGAGTCAATACAAACGTAGGGATGATCGAAATATCATCAAACGTTTTTGCGTAAACCGCATTGATCAAGCCACCGAGAGCAAATACAACCGACGTCATGAAGACAGTCGCGACAATAATGCCCCAGTGCTCCACTTGCAAATCAACGAACAAAAGTGACACACAAGTAACAATTGCACCGACCAACAAACCTCGAGTCACGCCGCCCATCACATAGCCAGCAATAATCACATAGTTTGGTACCGGTGCCACCAGCAGTTCTTCAATATTCTTCTGTAGCTTTGCACTAAAGAATGACGACGCCACGTTCGAGTATGAGTTAGTGATCACCGACATCATGATCAAACCTGGAACAATGTACTCCATGTAACTAAAGCCGCTCATCTCACCAATTCGAGAGCCAATAAGATTGCCGAAAATGATGAAGTACAACGTCATCGTAATGGCTGGCGGCACTAAGGTTTGCACCCAAATACGTGTAAAACGAGTAACTTCTTTGCTCAGCAAGCTGCGAAATGCCGTCCAATATAAACCGTACATTTAATTACTCCCCTCTCTTACAATGCTGACAAACAACTCTTCAAGTCGGTTGGCTTTGTTACGCATTGAGAGAACTTTAATGCCATGCTCTGTTAACTGACTGAATACCGAATTCAATCCTTGGCTCTTATCTAGTTCTATCTCTAAAGAGCCATCAACAATACTTTGTCGATTAACACCTTCAAGCTCAGGCACCTCGACTTCTGACTCAATATCCAAGATAAATGTCTCGACGCTTAGCTTACCTAGTAACGCCTTCATGGTGGTATTTTCAATCAGCTCACCACGATTAATAATGCCGATATTTCGACACAGCATCTCCGCTTCTTCTAGGTAGTGTGTCGTTAAAATAATCGTAATTCCTTGCTCTTGGTTGATCTCTTTCAGAAACCCCCACATTGAGCGGCGTAGTTCAATATCCACTCCAGCCGTTGGTTCATCTAAAATGAGTAATTGCGGCTCGTGCATCAAAGCTCTTGCGATCATTAAACGACGCTTCATCCCACCGGATAGGTTACGAGCACGCTCTTGGCGTTTTTCCCATAAATCCAATTTTTTCAGGTATTTTTCTGCTCTTTCTTTGGCTAATACTTTAGACACACCGTAATAGCCAGCTTGCTGCATCACAATTTGCTCAACGGTTTCAAACTGGTTGAAGTTGAACTCCTGTGGCACCAAGCCTAAATTCTGCTTGGCCAATTCGAGGTCGGTATCAATGTCATAACCGAAAACTTTCGTCGTTCCGGAGGTTTTATTCACTAAGGAGGAAATGATGCCAATCGTGGTCGATTTTCCTGCACCATTGGGACCCAGAAGCGCGTAGAAGTCACCCTTTTTCACTTGGAGACTTATACCTTTTAACGCCTCAAAGCCACCTGCATACGTCTTGCGCAGTTGTTCAATTTCTAATGCGTACATAAGGTCTTGATTGCCGTTTGTTTGTGATTACTAATACCGACTCATATTTAGCAGCGGTTTACTACAAAATCGCCTTGGGTATCGTATTGGAGGTCCATCAGTTTATCGTTGAATAACGATGATTACAAATAAACCTTTCGATAATATTGGAAATATAACCCTTACCTCGTAAAGGTTATCTCTAAGTAAGACAAAATAGAGCATAAAAAAACGCAACAGGACACTGTTGCGTTTTTAACTGTCAGAATGATTACGCCGTTATGCGCTGATACTGATCTGCCTCAACATGTGCCACCGCCGCATTCAATGCTTCGTAACGGAATTGGTACATATTTTCATCCGGGACAAGGTCAATCACATGGAATTTCTCTAGCTGTTCTCGTGTTCGCTCATTCGGGCATAATAAATACACGGCACAATTGGCATCGAGAGCATCCTTAATCGCATTCTCTAACGCCAAACCGACGGTCACATCAATCATTGGTACATCCGTAAGATCGAGAATCATCACGTCATAGTCCGAAATACTAGAGTGCTGACGTGAAATGGCTTTAGAAACACTAAAGATCATCGGACCGGAAAGATAAAAGAACAGCACTTTACCATTAGCACGATCCAACAAACCACGCTCGCTGTCAGTCAGCGGCACATCATCTTCATCCGCGTCACTGATCGCTTTTACTTGTCGCGCCTGCTCTCGGCTCAAACGCTCGATGATGATAATGTTCGAGATAAAGACGCCTAAACCCACCGCAACGATAAGATCAACGAATACTGTAAGCAACATAACGCCATACATCACCGCCATTCCGGAAAAGCTTACCTTATGTGCCCTCTGAATAAAGCTCCAGTCTAGGATGTTAAAGCCAACATACACCGCAATGCCTGCTAACACAGCCATCGGGATTGGCTCTGTTAACCCGCCAGCAACCAGTACAACCAACGCCAACATTAGTGCACGAATCACACCAGATAATGGCGAACGAGCCCCAACTTGGATATTCGTTACCGTCCCCATGGTAGCCCCCGCCCCTGGCAGCGCACCAAACAAGCCTGAGATCATGTTAGCTAACCCTTGACCTCGCAGCTCTTTATCTGAGTCGTGTTCTTTACGAGTTAATGAGTCACCGATAACCGCCGTTAACAAAGTATCAATACAACCTAATGTGCCGAGCACTAATGCATCAATGACCATCTCGACAAACATATCTGTGTCAATATAAGGGGCGACGAGAGAAGGTAACCCAGCAGGAATTTCACCGATACGACGAATATCTTCTGTATCAAAGAGAATCACAGACAATAAAGTCACCGCGACCAATGCCACGAGCTGTGCAGGAACGTATTTACGATATTGCTTAGGGAAGAAAAAAAGAATCCCCAAAGTCAGTAGTCCCAAAAACAACTCACTGAACTTAAGGTTAGAAATGGTCTCCGGCAAAGCAGATAACGTTCCGAGTACTCCCCCTGAAGGCGCGGCATGCCCCATCAAAGGCGATAACTGCAGAATGATAAGAATCACACCAATGCCAGACATAAACCCGGAAATAACGCTGTAAGGCATCAAGGTAACGTATTTACCCAGTTTTAACGTCCCCAATAGGATTTGGAACGCGCCAGCCATCATGACAACCGTGAAAGTCATAGCCATGCCCGTTTCTGGGTATTTCGCCATCATACTGGTTAATACTGCGGTCATGATTACCGTCATTGGCCCTGTCGGTTCTGATATTAACGTATTAGAACCTCCAAATAACGAGGCAAACAAACCGACCATTATTGCCCCCCAAAGGCCGGCCTCAGCACCGGCTCCGGATGCAACACCAAACGCTAACGCCAGAGGGAGAGAGATAATCGCTGTGGTTACCCCGCCAAATACATCCCCTTTGAAATTGATATCTTCAAAACGACTACCGAACACTGCTGATTTTCCCTGCATTCAATTTTAAAAAGTAAAATATCACTACTTTAACGAGCTAGGCGAAAATTTAAACCATAAATAGATTAAGGCTAAATTCACACCACAAATAGTTTCACCAGATTTTACTTTTTTCTTAATGAAAACTAGTCAGATGAGTCCTATCTGACGAATATTTAACGAGATCGAAATTGTAACATTGTGTATAGTTACAACACTGATCGCTTGCATGTGCACACAAACAGCGGCAGCGATTTTGTCTTTTAAGGGAAGTAGTTTGCAAAATGCCGGAAATAAAACAGTTATTTGAAAACAATTCGAAATGGTCTCAAGAGATCAAATCTGATCGACCTGAATACTTCGCAAAACTCGCTGAGGGGCAAAAGCCTGATTTTCTTTGGATTGGCTGCTCTGATAGCCGCGTTCCTGCCGAGCGACTAACCGGGCTATACTCAGGTGAACTCTTTGTTCATCGGAATGTTGCAAACCAAGTTATCCATACTGATCTCAACTGTCTATCTGTCGTCCAGTACGCCGTAGATGTGCTTAAGGTTAAACACATCATTGTCTGTGGACACTATGGATGTGGTGGCGTAAACGCAGCCATTGATAACCCTAAGCTAGGTCTTATTAATAATTGGCTGTTACATATCAGAGATATCTATTTCAAACACCGCACTTACCTAGATCAAATGCCGCAACAAGATCGAGCGGATAAACTAGGCGAGCTTAATGTTGCAGAGCAAGTGTACAACTTGGGTAACTCAACCATCCTGCAAAACGCTTGGGAGCGTGGGCAAGATGTTGAAATTCATGGTGTGGTATACGGAATTGAAGATGGTCGCTTAGAGTACTTAGGCATTCGTTCTAACTCTAAGGAAACCGTAGAAGCGTCTTACCAGAAAGCTCTTTCGACGATTCTAAATACAGACAACAAGCTCCTTTGTCGCTAAGTCATATCTAAAAGTTGAACGAAAAACGCCCATCTTAGATGGGCGTTTTTTTATATTTTTAATGCTGAACTCAATAATTATTCTTGAGGTACAACTTTACCGATGTATGGTAAGTGGCGGTATTTCTGCGCGTAATCAATACCCACCCCAACGACAAACTCATCTGGAATTTCGAAACCAATCCAATCCACAGGAACATTCACTTCACGACGAGATGGCTTATCTAGGAGCGTACAAATAGCGATAGACTTCGGCTCACGTAGCGAAAGAATCTCACGGATTTTATTTAGTGTGTTACCAGTGTCAATGATGTCTTCAACAAGCAGAATGTCTTTACCTTTGATGTCATCATCCAAATCTTTCAAGATACGAACGTCACGTGAGCTTTCCATCGTATTGCCGTAGCTTGACGCAGTCATAAAATCAACTTGGTGAGTCAGTTCGATAGCACGTGCCAAGTCTGCCATAAATACAAATGAGCCACGCAATAAGCCTACCAACACAAGATCTTCACTACCTTGATAACGCTCTGTAATTTGTTTGCCTAATTCACGAACTCGCTCCTGAACTTCTTGCTCAGAAATCATGACTTCTATTGTATGTTTCATACTGTGCTCAATCTAAATTTGTGGGTTGAGGTAAGTCGCACGCAAACGATCACCTAATCTTACGGCGTGTAGTGTATCACCACGTTCATTGGGTTGAAAGTCGCATCCTGTTGCCAAAAAATCTTGGAAGAAGGTCTTAGTTTTATAAAGTTCATAGCTAAATTTATCAATAATAATGACATTACTGTATATAAATTGTTCTACAGATGTTGACCTTGTGCATATGCACCATTACACTCATCACTGCTTTAAGCAACTATTAAAATAATCAATTAGGGGGTTACCCCCAATATCAACTCAAATGGCAAGGAAAATGGATATGGACTCAATTGCAAAGAGACCTAGAACTAGGCTTTCTCCAATTAAGCGTAAGCAACAGTTAATGGAAATCGCATTGGAAGTATTTGCGCGCCGCGGCATCGGTCGTGGTGGTCACGCAGATATCGCAGAAATTGCTCAAGTTTCTGTGGCGACTGTTTTTAACTACTTCCCTACACGCGAAGACTTGGTGGATGAAGTTCTCAATCACGTCGTACGTCAGTTCTCAAACTTCCTATCGGATAACATAGACCTAGACTTACATGCACGTGAAAACATCGCCAATATTACTAATGCGATGATCGAGCTTGTCAGCCAAGACTGTCACTGGCTAAAAGTATGGTTCGAGTGGAGTGCTTCAACACGTGATGAAGTATGGCCATTGTTTGTTTCAACTAACCGTACTAACCAGTTGCTGGTACAAAACATGTTCATTAAAGCAATTGAACGCGGTGAGGTGTGTGACCAGCACGATTCAGAACACTTGGCAAACCTTTTCCACGGTATTTGTTACTCACTGTTTGTCCAAGCGAACCGCGCTAAAGGTGAAGCGGAACTGAAACATCTAGTGAATTCATACTTAGATATGCTTTGCATTTACAACCGTGAACACTAAAGCTTAACTAGTAATATATGTCAGCCCACCGTTTGGTGGGCTTTTTATTGTCTGCTGTCAGCTAAGCACACATTTATATTCCTATGTAACAAGCATAAAAAAACCGCTGCAATGCAGCGGCTTCTATCATTCAGTCAGAAAAAGCTTACTTCTTCTTAACTGCTTTTTTGTTTGGAAGGTCAGTGATTGAACCTTCAAATACTTCAGCAGCTAGACCTACAGACTCGTGTAGAGTTGGGTGAGCGTGGATAGTCAGAGCGATATCTTCTGCATCACAGCCCATCTCAATTGCAAGGCCGATTTCACCAAGTAGTTCACCACCGTTAGTACCAACAATAGCACCACCGATTACGCGGTGAGTTTCTTTGTCGAAGATTAGCTTAGTCATACCGTCTGCACAGTCAGATGCGATTGCACGACCTGATGCTGCCCATGGGAATGTTGCTACTTCGTACTTGATGCCTTCTTCTTTCGCTTCTTTTTCAGTCTTACCAACCCAAGCCACTTCTGGCTCAGTGTACGCAATTGAAGGGATAACTTTAGGGTCGAAGTAGTGCTTCTTACCAGAGATAACTTCAGCAGCTACGTGACCTTCATGCACACCTTTGTGAGCAAGCATTGGTTGACCAACGATATCACCGATCGCGAAGATGTGAGGAACGTTAGTACGCATTTGCTTATCAACGTTGATGAAGCCGCGCTCGTCAATTTCTAGACCCGCTTTTTCACCGTCGATTAGCTTACCATTTGGTACACGACCGATAGCAACTAGAACCGCATCGTAACGCTCAGCTTCAGCTGGCGCTTTCTTGCCTTCCATTGAAACGTAGATACCGTCTTCTTTTGCTTCAACTGCTGTTACTTTCGTTTCTAGCATTAGCTTGAACTTGTCTTTGATACGCTTAGTAAATACTTTCACGATATCTTTGTCTGCTGCAGGAATTACCTGGTCAAACATTTCAACAACTTCAACTTTAGAACCTAGAGAGTGGTAAACCGTACCCATTTCTAGACCGATGATACCACCGCCCATGATAAGCAGTTTTTCTGGCACTTCTTTTAGTTCAAGAGCGTCAGTAGAGTCCCAAATACGTGGGTCTTCATGCGGGATAAATGGCAGTTTGATTGGACGAGAACCAGCCGCAACGATTGCGTTGTCAAAGTTAACAACTGTTGGCTCACCTTCGCCTTCTACAAGGATAGAGTTAGGGCCAGTGAACTTACCGTAACCGTTAACTACTGTTACGTTACGCATCTTAGCCATACCGCTTAGGCCGCCAGTTAGTTGGTTAACAACTTTTTCTTTCCAGATGCGGATTTTGCTGATGTCTGTTTGAGGCTCACCGAACACAACGCCGTGGTCAGCCATCGCTTTCGCTTCTTCAATTACTTTAGAAACGTGAAGCAGTGCTTTAGATGGGATACAACCCACGTTCAGACATACACCGCCAAGCGTGCTGTAACGTTCAACTAGTACAGTTTCAAGACCTAAGTCCGCACAACGGAATGCAGCGGAGTAACCAGCAGGACCAGAACCAAGTACAACAACTTGGGCTTTAATTTCTTTGCTCATTTTGACCTCTTGTAGTCATTATCCCTAACAGGCTGAGTGGGTATCGATTTTTTATGTTTAAGAGAGATTTGTTTTAAACAGTTATTTTCAGACCGCTAACAGTTTACAGAGATGTTAATGGTGTGAAAAGTAAATCAATTTAGCCTGTGAGCTAGACAACAATTCGATTGTGAAAACCCTGAACGAAGCAAGGCTGATAACCAAATTGTCGGTAATTATGATTAGCAGAGGCGGCTAAGTTGCCGCCTCTCATTCATCTAATTTCTATTACAGAACTAGACGACGAATGTCAGATAGACATGAGTTTAGGTAAGTGATGAAGCGCGCACCTTCAGCACCATCGATCACACGGTGGTCGTATGATAGAGACAGTGGAAGTTGTAGACGCGGTTCGAACTCTTTACCGTTCCATACCGGTTTCATTTCTGACTTAGACACACCTAGGATACCAACTTCGGGTGCGTTTACGATTGGAGTAAACGCTGTACCGCCGATACCGCCTAGGCTAGAGATAGTGAAACAGCCACCTTGCATGTCAGCCGCAGTTAGCTTACCAGCACGTGCTTTCTTAGAAACCGCCATTAGCTCTTCAGATAGCTCGTAGATGCCTTTCTTGTTCACGTCTTTAAATACAGGAACAACTAGACCGTTTGGTGTATCTACCGCGATACCAACATTCACGTATTTCTTCAGAATTAGGCTCTCACCGTCTTCTGATAGAGAAGAGTTGAACGCTGGGAACGCTTCAAGCGCTTTAGCTACCGCTTTCATGATGAACACAAGTGGTGTGATCTTCATGCCAGTGTCTTTCTTCGCTTCAATCGCGTTTTGCTCTTTACGGAATGCTTCAAGAGCCGTGATGTCTGCGTTATCCCACTGTGTAACGTGCGGGATCATTACCCAGTTACGGTGTAGGTTTGCGCCAGAGATCTTCTTAATGCGAGATAGCGGTTGAACTTCTGTCTCACCAAACTTGCTGAAGTCCACTTTTGGCCATGGTAGTAGACCAAGAGCCGCGCCGTCGCCTTTGCCAGATGCTGCTGCACCTGCGCCAGACTCAAGACGCTTAAGTGCATCTTTCACGTAAGCTTGAACGTCTTCTTTTAGGATACGGCTCTTACGACCAGAACCTTTAACCTTAGAAAGATTAACGCCAAATTCACGCGCTAGACGACGAACAACTGGAGACGCGTGAGCGTACTCATCGTTTTCTTTGAAATCGCCAGTCGCTGCTGGAGCTGCTGCTGCTGGAGCTTCTGCTTTAGGAGCTGGAGCTGCAGGTGCTGCCGCTTGAGCTGGAGCTGCTGCAGGAGCAGGTGCTGCGCCCGCCACTTCGAATACCATGATTAGTGAGCCAGTAGACACTTTGTCGCCAGCTGCAATCTTGATTTCTTTAACTGTGCCAGCGAATGGTGCAGGAACTTCCATAGAAGCTTTGTCACCTTCAACAGTGATTAGAGATTGCTCTTCTTCCACTGTGTCGCCAACCGCAACCATGATCTCAGTAACTTCAACTTCGTCGCCGCCGATATCTGGAACGTTCACTTCTTTTGCCGCAGACGCTGCTGGAGCTGCTGCCGCAGGAGCTTCAGCTGCCGCTGGTGCTGCTGGAGCGCCTGAACCTGCTGTTTCGAATACCATGATAAGTGAGCCAGTCGATACTTTATCGCCTGCTGCAACTTTGATCTCTTTTAGAGTACCTGCGAATGGCGCTGGAACTTCCATAGAAGCTTTGTCGCCTTCAACAGTTAGAAGAGATTGCTCTTCTTCGATGCTGTCGCCAACGGCAACCATGATTTCAGTAACTTCTACTTCATCACCACCGATGTCTGGTACGTGAACTTCTTTTAGTTCTGCCGCTGCTGCTGGAGCTGGAGCTGCTGCTGGAGCTGCTTCTGCCGCAGGAGCAGGTGCAGCGTCAGCTGCACCCTCGGCTTCGAAAATCATGATTAGAGAACCAGTAGAAACCTTGTCGCCTTCTGCAACTTTGATTTCTTTAACGATACCCGCTTGAGAAGCAGGAACTTCCATAGAAGCTTTATCGCCTTCAACTGTGATCAGAGACTGCTCTTCTTCAACCTTGTCGCCAACGCTTACAAGAATCTCAGTAACTTCAACCTCATCCGCACCGATGTCTGGTACATTAATTTCGATTGCCATTTCTTATCTACCTTCTTAATTAAGCGTATAGCGGGTTTGTTTTCTCTGTGTCGATGTCGAATTTCTTAATTGCTTCTGCAACTACAGATTTATCAACTTCGCCACGTTTCGCTAGTTCAGTTAGCGCTGCTACTACTACGTAACCTGCGTTCACTTCGAAGTGACGACGTAGGTTTTCACGGCTGTCTGAACGACCGAAGCCATCAGTACCAAGAACTTTGAAAGACTCAGCAGGAATGTATGCACGAACCTGCTCTGCGTAGTTCTTCATGTAGTCAGTTGCTGCGATAGCAGGTTCAGTACCCATTACTGTTTGGATGTAAGGTACTTTCGCTTCCGCTTCTGGGTGAAGCATGTTGAAACGCTCTGCATCTTGGCCATCGCGAGTTAGTTCGTTGAATGACGTTACAGAGTAAACATCAGAAGCAACACCGTAATCTTCGCTTAGGATTTGAGCTGCTTTACGTACTTCATTCATGATAGTACCAGAGCTCATTAGCTGAACTTTCGCTTTGTCGCCCGTGTAAGTTTCTAGCTTGTAGATACCTTTACGGATGCCTTCTTCAGCGCCTTCTGGCATTGCTGGCATTGCGTAGTTTTCGTTCATTAGCGTTAGGTAGTAGAACACGTTTTCTTGTTCTGGACCGTACATGCGACGGATACCGTCTTGCATGATTACTGCTACTTCGTACGCGAACGTTGGGTCGTAAGAAATACAGTTAGGAACCGTACCCGCCAAAATGTGCGAGTGGCCGTCTTCGTGCTGTAGACCTTCACCGTTCAACGTTGTACGACCCGCAGTTGCACCTAGTAGGAAACCACGTGCTTGTTGGTCACCAGCCATCCACGCCATGTCGCCAACACGTTGGAAGCCGAACATTGAGTAGTAGATGTAGAACGGAATCATTGGTAGGTCGTTTGTCGAGTATGAAGTCGCAGCAGCAACCCATGAAGACATAGCACCTAGCTCGTTGATACCTTCTTGTAGAACCTGACCTGAAGTCGCTTCTTTGTAGTAAGAAACAACGCCACGGTCTTCTGGTGTGTATGTTTGGCCGTGCGGGTTGTAGATACCGATTTGACGGAACAGACCTTCCATACCGAATGTACGTGCTTCGTCAGCAATGATAGGAACGATGTTCTTACCAATGTTCTTGTTCTTAAGTAGAACGTTTAGTGCACGTACGAATGCCATAGTAGAAGAGATATCACGCTTCTGTTCTTCTAGTAGTGGCTTGAATTCTTCTAGCTCAGGAACGATGAATTCTTGAGTGAATTTTGGTAGACGCTGTGGCGTGTAGCCGTGTAGCGCTTTACGACGAGCGTGTAGGTATTCGTACTCTTTTGAACCTTCTTCAAGTTTCAGGTACGGAAGTTCTTTCACTGCTTCGTCAGTTAGGATGTCTTGAAGACCTAGACGATCACGTAGGTGTAGTACGTGAGTCATGTCCATCTTCTTAACTTGGTGCGCGATGTTCTTACCTTCAGCCGCTTCACCCATGCCGTAACCTTTAACAGTCTTAGCTAGGATTACTGTTGGACGACCTTTAGTTTCTGCCGCGTTTTTGTATGCCGCGTATAGCTTAGAAGACTCGTGACCACCACGCTTAAGTGCGAAGATTTCGTCATCAGTCATGTCAGCAACAAGTGCAGCTGTCTCTGGGTACTTACCAAAGAAGTGCTCACGTACGTACGCGCCATCTTTTGATTTGAATGTTTGGTAGTCGCCGTCGATCGTTTCATTCATAAGCTGTAGAAGCTTACCAGTCGTATCTTTAGCTAGTAGTGAATCCCAGTTGTTACCCCAGATTACCTTCACTACGTTCCAACCAGCACCTTTGAACAGACCTTCAAGTTCTTGAATGATCTTACCGTTACCCATTACAGGGCCATCTAGACGCTGTAGGTTACAGTTGATTAGGAAACATAGGTTGTCTAGTTTCTCACGCGCAGCGAAAGAGATAGCACCACGTGATTCTGGCTCATCCATCTCACCGTCACCTAGGAACGCGTAAACGCGCTGCTCTGAAGTATCTTTAAGACCACGGCCTTCTAGGTACTTAAGGAAACGAGCTTGGTAGATAGAAGCGATTGGACCTAGGCCCATCGATACTGTCGGGAACTGCCAGAATTCAGGCATCAGTTTAGGGTGCGGGTATGAAGGAATACCTTTTCCGTCTACTTCTTGACGGAAGTTGTCTAGCTGCTCTTCAGTTAGACGACCTTCAACGAATGCACGTGAGTAGATACCTGGTGAAATGTGACCTTGGTAGTAAACTAGGTCGCCACCATCCTTCTCGTTTGGCGCACGGAAGAAGTGGTTGAAACATGTCTCGTAGAACGCAGCAGAAGACTGGAAAGACGCCATGTGGCCGCCTAGCTCTAGGTCTTTCTTAGATGCACGTAGAACGATCATGATAGCGTTCCAACGAATAATTGAGCGAATACGACGCTCAAGTGTTGTGTCACCTGGGTATGCTGGTTCTTGGTCTGCAGGAATCGTGTTGATGTAGTTAGTTGTGATACCTGTTGGCATATCAACACCGTCTAGACGTGCTTTATCTAGAACTTGCTCTAATAGGAATTGAGCACGCTCTAGACCTTCTTCACGTACAACTGACTCAAGCGCTTGTAGCCATTCTTGAGTTTCCAGTGCATCTACGTCATGCTTCATATCAGACATGGCGATCTATCCTTCTGTTGGTTGGATCTACTTATTTAAGTAACGCTCTTACGAGTCATTACCCTGCTGAATTCGACGTAGAGAACGCTCTCGTCGAGACTCTTCTCGAGTCAAATCCAACAATGTTTCTTCGATGTAAGCCAAGTGCGAGTGGGACATTTCTCGCGCCTTTTCAGGCTGACCAGAAACAATCGCATCCACGATATTGGCTCGGTGTTTACTGACTTTCTCGACCGCTTCTGGGCGGCGACGTAGTAATTTAAAATTTTGTAGAATATTTTGCTCAAGCAAAGGCGCTAAGCTTCGAACAATGTGCAACAAAACCACGTTGTGCGCGGCCTCTGTCAAAGCGATCAAAAATTGCATTACTTCCGCAGATTCAGCTTCGATATCGTTGTTTGCTTGCTCTTGGCTAATGCGCTCAAGGCAACCTTGAATACGCGCAAAATCTTCTTCGGTACCACGTAAAGCTGCAAAGTAGGCTGAAATTCCTTCCATCGCATGACGAGACTCAAGCACATCAAGCTGGGTTTCAGAATGACTAGACAACAAATTCAACAAGGGATCTGAAAAGCTCTTCCAGATATTCTCACTTACGAATGTTCCGCCACCTTGGCGACGAGTCAACAAACGCTTCGCTTCCAAGCGTTGAATGGCTTCTCGGACTGAAGGACGAGACACATCGAACTGTTTTGCCAGTTCACGCTCTGGAGGCAGTTGTTGCCCCGGAGACAATGTTCCTTCCACTATCAACCTTTCTAACTCTTGTTCTATAACATCAGAGAGTTTTGGCTGACGAATCCTTTGATAAGCCATAATTTATTGTTCTTCTACTCTTGCAGGTAATTGGTAATACCAATTTTAAGTTGGTGCAGAAATTAACATAATTAAAACGCCACTGTCCAGCCGAAAATTGACCTAAATCATAGAACGAGCTTACTTCCAACACTCTGATAACAATCGACTGTTAAAACAGCAATAGAATTGGTATGACCAATTACATAAAGCATACAAATGGGAAGTCGACGTGCTAGCAGTTTTGGAAAAGAAATACAGAAAATGACAAAATTATCAGTCTATTTATTCACCAAAACGGCATATGCGAGCGTAAAAATGTAGTTAACTTTTAACAATCATTAATATTTCTGGTATCAAAAAAGGCATACCTGATCGTATGCCTTATTTATTTCGCTTTTTTGAATTTACACTTTCGCTACAAATCAACGCTGTATAAGCAGTCTATATTTCACCCAATCAAAGCTTAGACCAGGATCGCTTTTTCTCAAGGGCGCAATATATTGATGACCGGTAATTCGTGGCGGGGTGATTTGAGGATAAGATTGCATAATCACCTCAGTTATCTCTGCAAGTGATTGATATTGCGCATCTGTGTAGGCAGTAAATTCTGTCCCTTCAAGCTCGATACCAATGGAATAGTCATTACAACGCTCCCTGCCCGCGAAACTGGATTGACCGGCATGCCATGCTCTATCGAGAAAAGAAACAAATTGAACAACCTCGCCGTTTCTCTTAATCAAGCAATGTGCAGAAACGCCCATTTTGTGAATAACTTCAAAAAATGGATGTTCATTTGGGTCTAGCTTGCCAGTGAAGAAGTCCTCTATATATGGTCCACCAAACTGCCCAGGAGGCAAACTGATGTTGTGTACCACCAGCAGAGAGATGTCGTTTATATCAGAGCGGGCATCAAAAAATGGTGACGGAACATGCTTTGCCTGTGTCAGCCAGCCATTCTCGATAATTGGGCGCATATCAACCTCTCTACTTTTCAAATTAACTGCTGAAATTATTGACACCGGAGAGTATCATTCGTTGCCATCTCCCTTTCAAGACAAGATTTGCGATGAAGAACACACACAACATTCAAGAACGCCTAGAATACCTTAAACAACAACTCCCTTTAGAGATCACTCGCTCTGTCGCTGATACCTTAAAAGAAGATCTAGGTGGCAGTGTCGACGCAGATAATGACATTACTGCATCTTTGATCCCTGCCGATGCGGTTAATACCGCAACGATTATTACTCGTGAGCATGGTGTGTTCTGTGGTCAAGCATGGGCTGATGAAGTTTTTAAACAGCTCGGTGGCAAGGTCAGCATTGAATGGCACGTAAAGGACGGCGATAAAGTCGAACCTAACCAAACCCTTTGCACGCTGATAGGCCCTGCTCGTGACCTGTTGACTGGTGAGCGTAACGCAATGAATTTCATCCAAACGTTGTCTGGCTGCGCAACAGTTACCGCAGAGTACGCTGAAAAAATCGCGCATACTGAGTGTCGTCTACTAGACACACGCAAAACCATTCCTGGTCTGCGTAGCGCACTAAAATACGCCGTGACGTGTGGTGGTGGCTTTAACCATCGCATCGGCGTGTTCGACGCTTACCTCATTAAAGAAAACCACATTATTGCTTGTGGTGGCATCACTCAAGCCATCCAAAAAGCGAAAGAGCTTAACCCAGGCAAACCGGTAGAAGTAGAAACAGAAAGCTTAGAAGAGTTGAAACAAGCGATAGAGGCTGGTGCCGACATCATCATGCTCGATAACTTCACAAAAGAAATGATGCGTGAAGCCGTAGCGATTAACGCAGGTCGTGCCGCTTTAGAGAACTCAGGTAACATTACGCTAGAGACCATCGCAGAATACGCAGAAACAGGTGTCGATTACATTTCGGTAGGCGCGTTGACTAAGCATCTAAAAGCGATGGATCTTTCGATGCGCTTCAAATAATAAAAGCAACACAATCTCAATTACTTCAACTAACTCAGTGAGTTGTGAGTAACTCATCATTTCAAAGGGCCAATTGGCCCTTTCTTTTTATCCACTAAAAAAATAGTACTACTCGCAAAACTCTGCATGCGATATGCAACTTTTCACCAAAGAGTTTTATCTCACTCGAGAGCCCATCTCTTCCCCATTTTCAACCCACTTTAACTCTCCATAATCTTTCGCTAATGCAAGAGCATTATTAATTTTTAGGAAAGGGTTAAAAATGAAAAACAGTAAACAGAAAAAACAACAGGGTTTTACTCTGATTGAATTGATGATTGTGGTGGCGATTATTGGTGTTTTAGCAGCAGTCGCAATACCTGCATATCAAAACTATGTCCAAAAGACAGAAGTAGCTTCAGCTTCTGCCACTGTTCGCGGATTACTTACAAATATCGATATGTATCAACAAGAAAATGGTGGTACTTTTCCCACTGATGCGAAATTAGTTGGCGGGACTCAAAAAATGAATGCCCTAGGAACTATAACCTTAGCTACAGCTACTAGTGGCGGTACTGCTACATTTGTATTCGATGAAGGTAGCTTGAAAGGTAAAACAGCTTCTGTTCAATATGCCAAAAACAACAAAACAGGTTGGACTTGCGCGACTAAAAATGTGCCAGAAGATTCTCGTCCAAATAGTTGTACAGCAACATATAAATGATAACCAACCTCTCAACGGTTCTTCGCCAGGCCGGGTTACTAACATTTTCCCAAGAAGAATCGTTAATAGAGCAAGTCAAAGCTTCTGGCATTTCGATGCCAGAGGCTTTGCTCAGTTCAGGGTTATTTACATCACGCGAACTCACTGAACATTTAAATTCTATTTTTGGATTAAATCAGCCCGAGTTATCTCAGTACGAGTACGCTTCGCTTTGTCAGCAACTTGGCCTTAGGGAATTAATCACACGGCATAACGCACTCCCACTCCACCGTACGACTTCAACGTTATTACTCGCCGTTGCCGACCCCACGAACCAACAAGCAGAAGACGATTTTCGCTTTGCCACTGGTTTACAGATTGAAATGGTGTTGGCGGATTTTCGTCAACTCAGCGCGGCAATTCGACGCTTATATGGCCGCGCACTTGGGCAGGAAAAGTCTGGGCTAAAAGAGATCAACCAAGAAGAATTAGCCAACCTGGTTGATGTGGGCGCAGATGAAATCGACAACATTGAAGACTTGAGCCAAGACGAGTCGCCCGTCAGCCGTTACATAAACCAAATTCTGCTGGACGCTGTGCGCAAAGGCGCATCCGATATCCACTTTGAACCTTATGAAAAGATGTACCGCGTGCGCCTACGCTGTGATGGCATCTTAATTGAAACACAGCAGCCACCAAGCCACTTAAGTCGCCGCTTATCCGCTCGTATCAAAATCCTCTCTAAACTTGATATTGCAGAGCGACGTTTACCACAAGATGGGCGTATTAAGCTCAAGTTGAATCAAGACACCGCAATTGATATGCGTGTATCCACGCTGCCTACTCTATTTGGAGAGAAAATTGTACTACGACTGCTCGACAGCAGCTCTGCATCATTGGATATCGACAAGCTTGGTTATAGCGAACAACAAAAACAATTGTACTTGGATGCGCTGCGTCGCCCACAAGGCATGATTCTGATGACAGGCCCAACCGGGAGCGGAAAAACCGTATCTCTGTACACTGGGCTGAGTATCCTCAATAAGCCAGAAATCAACATTTCCACGGCAGAAGACCCAGTAGAAATTAACTTATCGGGCATTAACCAAGTTCAAGTTCAGCCTAAGATTGGTTTTGGTTTTGCCGAAGCACTGCGCTCTTTCTTGCGTCAAGACCCGGATGTGGTAATGGTCGGTGAGATTCGTGACTTAGACACTGCGGAAATAGCCATAAAAGCATCGCAAACCGGTCACTTAGTACTTTCAACCTTACATACCAATTCTGCGGCTGAAACGGTTATTCGTTTATCAAACATGGGCGTAGAAAGCTTTAACTTGGCCTCATCTCTTAGTTTGATTATTGCCCAGCGCTTAGCCCGTAAACTGTGCTCGCACTGCAAACAATCACAAGAGCTTACCGTTCAGCTACAACATCTCGGAATTCAAGCAAGCGACAACATTTTTAAAGCCAATCCCGATGGATGCAATGAGTGTACCCATGGTTATTCCGGCCGAACGGGGATTTATGAAGTGATGCGCTTTGATGAATTTCTTTCCGAAGCGCTTATTAAAGGTGCCTCGGTACATGAACTAGAAAAACTCGCCATCGCAAATGGTATGAGCACGTTACAAATGTCGGGCATAGAAAAACTCAAACAAGGGATCACAAGTTTTAGTGAACTACAGCGCGTACTTTATTTTTAATCCTTTAATCAGCAGTCACCTCTATGAAAAGCACTACACCACAACTTAAAAACTTCCGCTGGAAAGGCATCAACAGTTCAGGCAAAAAGACGTCTGGACAAACCCTCGCGATGACAGAAATTGAAGTACGCGAGCGTCTAGACGCACAGCACATCAAGATCAAGAAGTTAAAGAAAAGCAGTATCTCGTTTCTCACTAAACTCAGCCATCGCGTGAAAGGCAGAGACATCACGGTGTTCACCCGTCAGATTTCGACGATGTTGATAACTGGTGTGCCGTTAGTTCAGGCTTTAAAATTGGTCTCAGAAAACAATAAAAAAGCAGAGATGAAATCCATTTTGATGAGCGTGACACGCGCCGTTGAAGCCGGTACGCCCATGTCAAAAGCCATGCGCACTGCAAGTGAACACTTTGACCCACTCTATACCGACCTTATCGCAACAGGTGAGCAATCCGGTAACTTAGCGGAAGTGTTCGAGCGCTTAGCCACCTACCGAGAAAAAAATGAGCAGCTTCGTGCGAAAGTGATCAAAGCACTGATTTACCCAGCCATGGTAGTGCTAGTAGCGTTAGGCGTGTCGTTTATCATGCTCACCAAAGTCATTCCCGAGTTCGAAAAAATGTTTGTTGGTTTTGGTGCTGACTTACCTTGGTTTACCAGGCAAGTGTTAGATCTTTCCGCCTGGACACAAAACTGGAGTCCGTTTATCGCACTAGGCTCCATTAGTTTATTCACCTCGGCGAGAATCCTCTCTAAGCGTTCAGATTCTTTTCGCTTAATGCTCAACCGCTCTGTGCTTAAATTTCCTGTTCTGGGCCCTGTATTATCAAAAGCCGCTATCGCCAAATTTAGTCGAACACTCGCCACAAGCTTTACAGCGGGTATTCCAATTCTAACCAGTTTAAAAACCACATCAAAAACCTCAGGAAACTTACACTATCAACTCGCCATAGAAGAAGTTTACCGTGATACCGCCGCAGGTATGCCAATGTATGTAGCCATGCGCAACTGTAATGTGTTCCCTGAATTGGTGTTACAAATGGTTATGATCGGTGAAGAGTCTGGTCGACTTGACGACATGCTCAATAAAGTTGCAACGATCTACGAGTTTGAAGTCGATAACACCGTCGACAACCTTAGTAAAATTCTAGAGCCACTAATTATCGTATTTTTAGGTATCGTTGTTGGCGGATTAGTGACAGCAATGTACTTGCCAATCTTTAACTTAATGAGTGTATTGGGCTAGAATGGGCTGTTAACTCCTTTAAAACAGCATCTTGCTGATTTCACTCATCGCTCAAGAGACAAATATGGAAGTATTCCAGTACTACCCTTGGCTATTCGTTGTATTTGCCACCATCTTCGGTCTGATCGTGGGTAGCTTCCTCAATGTGGTTATTTATCGACTACCTAAAATCATGGAACTAGAATGGCGACGCGAATGTGCCGAGTCATTTCCTGAATACAAAATAGAACCTCCTAAAGAAGTGCTGACCTTGAGCGTTCCACGCTCCTCCTGCCAGAAATGCGCAACACCGATACGTATTCGCGACAACATTCCTGTGATTAGCTGGCTGCTTTTAAAAGGCAAATGTCACAACTGTCAGGCAACCATTAGTGCACGCTATCCACTGATTGAACTGCTCACCGCGTTCTGTTCAGGCTTTATCGCTTATTACTTTGGTTTTAGTTACTTTACCGTTGCCCTACTCTTTTTTACTTTTATCTTAATCGCCGCAACATTTATCGATCTCGATACTATGTTGTTACCTGACCAATTAACATTACCATTAACTTGGGCTGGCATTGCCTTAGCATTAGTCGAAATAAGTCCTGTTACTCTACAAGATTCTGTCATTGGTGCTATTGCTGGTTACCTATGTCTCTGGTCCGTTTACTGGGGCTTTAAGTTACTTACTGGTAAAGAAGGAATGGGGTATGGTGATTTTAAACTACTAGCGGCACTAGGAGCTTGGCTAGGTTGGCAGTCACTGCCGATGATCATTCTACTTTCTTCTGTGGTTGGCATCGTATTTGGCATCATTCAACTACGCTTGCAAAAGCAGGGAATTGAAAAAGCTTTCCCTTTCGGTCCTTACTTAGCAATTGCTGGTTGGATAAGCTTAATTTGGGGCGACCAGATTTTAAACTGGTACTTTACTTCAGTTCTAGGAGTGTAAATGGCTTTGGTTATTGGTTTAACAGGTGGTATCGCTAGTGGAAAAACAACCGTCGCGAATCTGTTCAAACAACAATTTAAAATCGATATCGTCGATGCCGACATTGTAGCAAGAGAAGTTGTCGAACCAGGTACTCCCGGCCTAAACGCGATTATTGAACATTTTGGTCACGATATAGTTCGTGAAGACCAAACTTTAGATCGCGCAAAGCTGAGAGAAAAAATCTTTTCGAATTCAGATGAAAAAGCATGGCTCAACGCACTGTTGCACCCGATAATTCGTGAAAAGATGATCGAAGATTTGCAGCAAGTCACTTCAGAGTATGCGTTACTTGTGGTGCCGTTGCTCGTAGAAAACAAGCTAGATAGTTTATGTGATCGCGTTCTTGTCGTCGATGTAGAACCGAATACACAGATATCTCGCACGATGAAACGAGACAATGTGAGTGAAGATCAAGTTCGCGCCATCCTTGCCTCTCAAGCATCAAGAGAGCAAAGGTTCGCGCTTGCAGACGATGTGGTTAAGAATAATCCAAGTGACCCTGATCTTTTGCTTCAAATCACAGATTTGCACGAAAAGTACCTAGCCATGTGTAAGAAAAATCTGCGAAAATAGGAACGAAACTCACAAAGGCTTATGTCGATGACCACGCACAAATTTGAACATCCGTTAAATGAGAAAACTCGTATTTATCTAAGAGTGGAGTCTCTGCTGCGTCAGGCTCACTTGGCCTCTGGGTTTAGCGAAAATCATCAGTATCAACTGTTTTTCCGTGCGTTATTCGATATGGTTGAGATCTTCGAACAAATCCAACTGAAAAGTGAACTGGCTAAAGATCTTGAGAAGCAACGGCTGTCGTACCGCCATTGGCTCAATGTTGATGGCGTCGATCAAGACGCATTAAATACCCTACTACAAGAGATAGATGTCGTTCATAGCCAACTAATGGGTGCAGAACGTTTTGGTCAAGCACTAAAAGAAGATCGCTTCCTAAGCTCTATCCGTCAACGCTTTAATCTACCGGGTGGTTCATGCTGTTTTGATCTGCCAGCATTACACTACTGGCTTCATCTACCTATTGAACGTAAAAAGCGTGATGCACAACAGTGGCAAGCAAGCTTAAAGCCCTTATCTGATGCGCTTTCGTTATGGTTAAAGCTCACTAGAGAAACCGGACATTTCAAAGCTCAAATCGGTCGTGCAGGTTTCTTCCAAAGTGACGCTGATGAAGCCAACATTCTAAGACTTCACATCCCAATGGAATATGGCGTGTATCCTATGATTTCAGGCCATAAAAACCGCTTTGCGATCAAGTTCATGTCGTTTGAAAACGGTCAAGCGTGCACACAAGATATTGAATTTGAACTTGCTGTGTGCAGCTAAGACGACACTACGCCTCGCCTCCATAATCTAAAATTCAACGCTTTATTGCGCTTATATTTGATAAAATTTCGTAGCAGCAATAGCGCGTTGAATAAGCCATCTTTAATTCGTTTAGGTATACTACCCTTTAACACCAATTAGTAATGGGACGCTCAACTATGTCTAAAGTTACCATCGTTCAATGTCCACAATGTGGCGCCGACGTAGAATGGGGAGAACAAAGTCCTCATCGCCCTTTCTGCAGTAAACAATGCCAAATGATTGATTTTGGTGAATGGGCAGATGAAGAAAACACCATCCCAGGCGCACCCGATATGTCCGATAGTGATGGCTGGTCTGAAGACCAGTATTAAATTGAGACCTAGGGTAAAGGAATACCCTAGGTTCCTTCTTGGGGAATCTGAATCACGCTCCTTCGTCGCTGTCCAGAAAGACGAATTTTAACCACGGTACCCTGTAATCTTTGGTTATCAATTCCCGTCATTCAGAGGAGCCATAGCGAAATCAAGAACCTACTCATAGCAAGAATACTGTTAGACAACTGAAACACTAGCATTCTCAGCGAGTAGATTTTTAACCACGCTCCTTCGTCGCTATCCAGAATGACGACTTTTAACCACGGTACTCTATAATCTTTGACCATCATTTCCTGTCATTCCGAGGAGCCATAACGGCATCAGGAATCTACTCATAGCAAGGATGAAGCTAACAACGTAAACACTTGCATGCTCGACTAGTAGATTCTGAATCACGCTCCTCCGTCGCTATTCAAAATGACGAATTTTAACCGCGGTACCCTGTAATCTTTGGCCATCATTTCCCGTCATTCCGAGGAGCCATAGCGACATCAGGAATCTATTCACAGTAAGGATGAAGCTAACAACTTAAACACTTACATTCTCAACTAGTAGATTCTGAATCACGCTCCTTCGTCGCTATCCAGAATGACGAATTTTAACCACAGTACCCAGTAATATTTGATCATCATTTCCCGTCATTCCGAGGAGCCATAGCGACATCAGGAATCTATTCACAGCAAGGCAGAGGCGTGGAGTGTACATCAGTGCATGAGCATCGACAGTTCAGGTCGGGTGAAAAGAAACGAGCAAGCTAATTACACAAATAAAAAAACGGAGCCCTAAAAGGACTCCGTTTAAGATGAGAACGCTAGTTATAGCATTACTTCTTAGCAAGTTTCTCTTTGATACGAGCAGACTTACCAGAACGCTCACGTAGGTAGTACAACTTGGCACGACGTACTGCACCACGGCGTTTAACTTCGATGCTATCAACGATTGGAGAGTGTGTTTGGAACGTACGCTCAACACCTTCACCGTTAGAGATCTTACGTACAGTGAAAGCAGAGTGTAGACCACGGTTACGGATTGCGATTACAACGCCTTCGAAAGCCTGTAGACGCTCACGGTCACCTTCTTTTACCTTAACTTGAACTACAACAGTGTCACCTGGTGCAAATTTAGGTAGGTCTGATTTCATTTGCTCTTCTTCAAGAGCTTTGATGATGTTACTCATTTTTTAAATTCCTAGAATAAACTGATACTAAATAAATTAGGTTACTTTGCGTTATGTTCTTTAATGGCTTTATGCTCATTAACAAACTCAGCAAGTAATTGTTCCTGTTCGTCAGTCAGAGCTAGGTTTTCCAGGAGCTCTGGTCTTCTTAGCCAAGTACGGCCCAACGACTGCTTGAGTCGCCATTGACGAATGTCCTTGTGATTGCCTGACATCAGTACCGCTGGTACCTCTTTGTCATCCAATACTTCTGGACGCGTATAGTGAGGGCAATCTAACAAGCCATTTGCAAAAGAGTCTTCTTCTGCTGACGCGAAATCCCCTAGTACACCCGGAACAAACCGAGAGACAGAGTCGATTAACGTCATGGCTGGTATCTCACCACCCGTCATCACAAAATCACCAATCGACCATTCTTCGTCGACTTCAGATTGAATGATGCGCTCATCTACCCCTTCATAACGACCACAAATCAGAAGCAAGTTCTCATTCGTTGCCAGTTCTTCCACTCCTTTCTGGTCGAGCTTGCGACCTTGAGGAGAAAGGTAGATGACTTTCGTCTTGCCCGGTGAGGCTGCTTTCGCGGTATGAATGGCATCGCGCAAAGGCTGAACCATCATTAACATACCAGGGCCACCACCGTAAGGTCGGTCATCGACTGTGCGATGTTTGTCGTGAGTGAAATCTCTAGGATTCCAAGTCTCAATCGACAAAAGACCTTTTTTAACCGCTTGACCTGTTACTCCAAAATCAGTAACAGAACGGAACATTTCTGGAAAAAGGCTAATAACGCCAACCCACATGTTTATCTCGCTCTGTAATTTTGGAGATTAGAATCCAGGATCCCAGTCAACTTCGATCCGTTGAGCTTCGCGATCAACATTAATGATCACTTGCTCTTCAAGGAACGGGATTAATCGTTCCTTCTGCCCGAAAGCATCTTTAAGATTTGCTTTAACAACCAGAACATCGTTTGAGCCAGTTTCTAGCATGTCAGTAACGACACCTAGATCGTAACCTTTAGTAGTTACAACTTGCATCCCAAACAATTCGCGCCAGTAGAACTCATCTTCTGACAATTCAGGAAGTACCGCAGGGTCAATAGCAATTTCAAAGTTCGTCATTAGATGCGCGTCTTCACGAACATCCATGCCTTCCAGCTTAGCCACCATACCTTTGTTATGGCGCTTCCAGCTTTCTACTTTGTACTCAACCCACTTGCCCTTTTGGTTAATGTACCAAGGGCTGTAATCGAAAATGCTTTCAGCATTGTCTGTGTAGGAAAAAACCTTAAGCCAACCACGAATGCCGTAAGTAGCACCAAACTTGCCTACAACAATCTTTTCGTTGCTCATTGTTTCTTTACCTTTCATCGACATAAACTAGTTTCTACTTTTCAAGTAAAAAATTAAGCCGCTTTTTGAGCGTCTTTAACTAGCTTAGCAACACGGTCAGATACTGACGCGCCTTGACCAACCCAGTGGTTAACGCGGTCTAGGTCTAGACGTAGACCTTCTTCTTGACCTTTAGCAGTTGGGTTGAAGAAACCAACTTTCTCGATGAAACGGCCAGTTGCAGCGTTGCGGCTGTCCGCTACTACGATTTGATAAAATGGACGCTTTTTAGCGCCGTGACGTGCCAAACGAATGGTTACCATGTCGTCCTCTTTGCTTTCTCAAAAATAAAATTAACCCCAAAAACCATTCAAGAAATTAAACAGTTTGGGGTCTCGTGCCAAAATAAAGCTCCGGAATTTTACTCTTCTCCCGGAGCAATGCAAGGAGTTTAGTTACTTTTTCACCAACATAAATTGAATTTAAAGTTTGTGACGTACCTAACACCCTGAATCTATGCGTGATCGATTAATTAACGACCAAATGGGTTGAAGCCACCGCCACCACCCATGCCGCCCATCATGCCTTGCATGTTGCGCATCATGCCTTTCATGCCACCTTTTTGCATCTTTTTCATCATTTTCTGCATTTGGGTGAACTGTTTTAGTAAGCGGTTTACATCTTGAACCTGCACACCAGAACCAGCCGCGATACGCTTCTTGCGCGAGCCCTTGATAATTTCTGGGCGTTGACGTTCTTTCATTGTCATGGAGCTGATGATCGCTTCCATCTGTTTGAACATCTTGTCATCGACTTTATCTTTCACATTGTCTGGTAGCTGGGACATTCCTGGAAGCTTATCCATCATCCCCATCATGCCGCCCATGTTTTGCATCTGGCCTAGCTGTTCACGGAAATCTTCAAGGTCGAAACCTTTCTTCTCTTTGAACTTCTTCGCTAACTTTTCTGCCTTTTCTTGGTCAACGTTGCGTTGTAGGTCTTCAATCAAAGACAGAACGTCACCCATGCCAAGAATACGTGAAGCAACACGATCTGGGTGGAACGGTTCTAGCGCGTCAGTTTTTTCACCGACACCCAAGAATTTGATTGGTTTGCCCGTGACATGGCGTACTGAAAGTGCCGCACCACCACGAGCATCACCATCAACCTTAGTTAGAACTACACCGGTAAGAGGTAGCGCATCGCCAAAGGCTTTTGCTGTATTTGCTGCGTCTTGACCCGTCATGGCGTCAACAACAAATAGCGTTTCTACTGGGTTGATAGCTGCGTGAAGATCTTTGATCTCCCCCATCATCTCTTCATCAATTGCCAAACGACCTGCGGTATCGACAATAAGTACGTCGTAGAATTTTTTCTTCGCATGGTCAATCGCTGCATTGGCGATATCAATAGGCTTTTGGTCTGGTGATGATGGGAAGAAGTCAACACCGATGTCTGATGCCAGTGTTTCAAGCTGCTTGATTGCCGCAGGACGGTAAACGTCGGCAGACACAACCAAAACTTTCTTCTTGTCACGTTCTTTTAGAAGCTTAGATAACTTACCTACCGATGTGGTTTTACCCGCACCTTGTAGACCTGCCATAAGAAGCACAGCAGGTGGTTGAGCGGCAAGGTTTAGCGCCTCATTCGACTCACCCATTACGGCTTCAAGTTCTGTTTGAACGATCTTGATAAATTCCTGACCTGGAGTCAGAGATTTAGAAACTTCTACGCCCACCGCTTTTTCTTTAACGCGGTTCACAAATTCACGAACGACCGGAAGCGCAACGTCAGCTTCAAGTAGAGCCATTCGGACTTCACGTAGGGTTTCTTTAATGTTGTCTTCGGTCAGACGACCTTTGCCACTGATATTTTTCAGCGTTTTGGATAATCGATCCGTTAAATTCTCAAACATCTTTGTCTCTTCGCTAAAATGGCGATTAATTAGTGTGAGTATACATTAGCCAAGGTCTGAGTCATACCCGTACCGCTGTCCTATTCTTGTCTCTATTTATATATGGTGCGGTAACTTATTAATTTCAATATCTCATCTCTCACGATTGATGTCGGATATAACGTAGCCCCAAAGTGTAATGCAAGGTATAATTTCTCCATCGTGCACAATAATATTTAGGATTCATGGATAGCTTAATAGCCATCGCGGCCGCCATACTTTATGTCTTGGCGATTGCGACCATCATACCCGGACTCTCACAACAGTCAGGAATCAAAGCAAAAACAGTGTTTGCTAGTGCTGCCTGTGCGCTTGTTTTTCATGCGTGGATTTTGAGTGATCTGATTTTTGATGGTTCAGGTCAAAACCTGAGTATTCTCAACGTGGCTTCTTTGATCAGTTTTATTATTTCTCTGGTCATGAGCCTTGCTATGTTGAAAAACCGACTGTGGTTTTTATTGCCTGTCGTTTATAGCTTTGCTGCCATCAATTTATCTGCTGCCACATTTTTGCCAAGCACGTTTATAAAGCACCTAGAGAATGACCCTAAGCTACTCATTCATATTTCATTTGCGCTCTTCTCATACGCGACTTTAACTATCGGGGCACTCTATG
Organism: Vibrio sp. 1167; assembly: GCF_033340375.1. NCBI lineage: Bacteria > Pseudomonadati > Pseudomonadota > Gammaproteobacteria > Vibrionales > Vibrionaceae > Vibrio > Vibrio sp. 1167. The sequence goes on from NZ_JAWOWK010000004.1 coordinate 448,828, forward strand.
CGCTTCAGTTGGCTTGGCTGGATCACAAACTGAAAGCAAAAAAATCTTTGGCGATTAACCCAAACCTGCCGCCTCTATTAATGGTGGAGCGTCAACTCTTCAAAATTATTTTGATCGGTAACTTATTGTTAACTGCCACGCTCATTACTGGCTTTGTCTTTGTGCAGGATATGTTTGCCCAAGGTAAGGCACATAAGGGCATTCTTTCTTTCATCGCTTGGGTGGTGTACTCAATACTACTTTGGGGTCACTATCAAAAAGGCTGGCGTGGTAGAAAAGTCACATGGTTCGCTGTTGCAGGAGCAACACTGTTGACTCTGGCATATTTTGGCAGTCGCTTTGTAAAAGAAATCATCTTGAATTAAGGAGCTCTAGGGCTCCTATCCTTTATATTTTAGGCTAGATAAAATACAGTACGCCTTAACTCTTTGACTTAACGGACTTACTCAACCGTTATATAACCCAATACTTACAAGGAACAGCAACGTTTTGGACGACATCTCTACGGGTATCTTGTTTGCGCTACTCGCGTGTCTTATCGTCATATCAGGTTACTTTTCCGGTTCAGAAACAGGGATGATGTCTCTGAATCGTTATCGCTTAAAACACTTAGCCAAAAACGGGCATAAGGGTGCTAAGCGAGTCGAAAGACTATTAGACCGTCCAGATCGTTTGATTGGTCTTATTCTTATCGGCAACAACCTCGTTAATATTCTCGCGTCTGCTATCGCAACCATTATTGGTATGCGTTTGTATGGTGATTTAGGTGTCGCTATCGCAACCGGTGCACTAACTATGGTTGTACTGGTTTTTGCCGAGGTTACCCCTAAAACAATTGCAGCGCTTTACCCTGAACGCGTGTCCTACGCGAGCAGTATATTATTGACCATACTGATGAAGTTACTGTCGCCTTTAGTGATGCTTGTTAACTTTATTACGAATGGCTTTATCCGCTTACTTGGCGTAAGAGCGGATCACTCAGCAGAAGATCATCTTAGCTCCGATGAGCTGCGTACGGTGGTAAATGAAGCTGGCGGTTTGATTCCTCGCCGACACCAAGACATGCTAGTGTCTATTTTAGATCTTGAGCACGTCACCGTGAACGACATTATGGTCCCACGCAATGAAATTACCGGTATTGATATTAACGACGACTGGAAATCCATTGTTCGCCAGCTAACACACTCACCACATGGACGCATAGTTTTCTATCGTGACCAAATTGATGAAGTGGTTGGCATGCTGCGCTTGCGTGAAGCTTATCGTCTGATGTTGGAAAAGAACGAATTCAACAAAGAAACGCTATTACGTGCTGCTGATGAGGTCTATTACATCCCAGAAGGCACACCACTGAACGTGCAAATGTTGAAATTCCAACGCAACAAGCAACGTATCGGTCTGATCGTGGATGAGTACGGTGATATCATCGGTCTAATCACTCTTGAAGATATTCTGGAAGAGATCATTGGTGAGTTCACGACGTCAATTTCTCCAAGCCTCTCTGATGAAATCAGTCCTCAAGGTGACGGAAGCTTTCTTATTGAAGGCAGCACCAATATTCGAGATATTAACAAAGGCCTGAAATGGGATTTACCAACGGATGGCCCAAGAACGTTAAACGGTCTTATTTTGGAGCACCTGGAAGATATTCCAGAGAGCCATTTAAGCGTGAGAGTAGCGGGTCACCCAATGGAACTTGTTGAGATTGAAGAGAACCGAATCAAGCTCGTTCGTGTTTATCCGAAGAAGAAAAAATCGACATCCAAATAACCAAAAGAAAAGCCTGACTCATGTCAGGCTTTTTTACTTATTGGGGCAATATGCTTCTTAATGAGCACCTAGTCGATGCGCAACTCTTTTAACATCGACTCAGGCAAAGCAAGTTCATCATTTTTGTTCACCGAAACACCAGCATCCAAAATGTTCTTTGCGATCTGTTGTGCTTCTTTTAAAGAGTGCATTGCTGCCGTGCCGCATTGGTATTCGTTAAGTTCAGGGATCTTATTCTGACTTTCTACCTTCAGCACATCTTCCATTGCTGCAATCCAAGCATCTGCGACTTGCTGCTCTGATGGTGTGCCAATCAGGCTCATGTAAAAACCTGTGCGGCAACCCATAGGCGAAATATCGATGATCTCAACAGAATCACCGTTTAGGTGATTACGCATAAAGCCTGCATAAAGGTGCTCTAGGGTGTGAATACCTTTTTCAGAAAGAATGTCTTTGTTTGGCGCAGTAAAGCGTAAGTCGAAAACAGTAATCGTATCCCCTTTTGGGGTCTGCATGGTTTTCGCCACTCGCACTGCCGGTGCATTCATACGAGTGTGGTCCACGGTAAAACTATCGAGTAAAGGCATTACATCTCTCCTGATTGTAACTCCAGTACCTTTCGGTAATGGATAAATGTCATTCATCCCTACAGCACATGAACAGACTGTGGGCTAAAAGAACCAGCTGCTGTTGTCTTCTAATTCCTGACGACATTGCTTCAGCTGCCAGCCATAAGTTTTCGCTGTTTGTTCAACACGTCGAGCGACTTTGATTAAACTAGGTTTTCGATTATAAGTGCCTCGCTTATACCCACCTCGCCCTTCATGATAAGCCAGATACTGGTTATAGGGATCCCATAATGAAATCCCTAGCTGACGCCGTGTTTCATGAGTGTACCAACCGACAAACATCATAGAATCATCGAAGTTGGTACGAGAGCCACCCTGACCTGTCGCATCTTGGAAGTCTTCCCAAGCAGGGTCTTGAGCTTGAGCGTAACCATACGCACTGCTGACTCGTCCCCAAGGAATAAACCCTAGCAAATAATCTTTAGGTGGTTTTGCATCGTGCCGAAAGCTGCTTTCTTGTTTAATGATGGCCATAGCGACATGAATAGGGGTCCCCCATTCAGCTTCCATATCTTTGGCATCATCGTACCAACCGGATTTCTCTCGGAATATCTCGCATAAGTTATTCTGCTGCTTTGGCGGTGCCGTAGCACAACCTGCAAGTAACACGCTTCCAAGTACCGCTACTACTAACGACTTAATGTTCAACCCCACCAATCCTTAGTTAGTCATTACTGCTTCAGGTAAGCAAAGTAATCTTCCAAAAAATCATCAAAAGAAAGCGTGTCACTCTGCTCTGCTTGCTTTTGTTTTTCCACGGACGACGCTACTTCCGTTTCCATCGTATCTTGTGAGTAGTACTGATAACCGTGCGCTAGGTTTTCATCACGGTACTTCATACCAAGAGTGCAGCCGACTTTACCTAGCCCACCTAGATCTTTCGTTAGCTCTAATAGTTGACCAGAGATCGTTAGTTCTGGGTTATCAATCCATGTCTCGAGTTGATTACACACATCTTGGTATGCACTGCCACCAGCGGTCATATCCATTTGCTGTGCTATTTGACGTAACTCGACGAAAACTCGGTGTGCCCAATCTTGTAGAGATAGACGTTCACCTTGACAACCAATTTGCAGCATTAGACCTTTTTCTCGGCCAGAAACAATGACTTTATTCCAGTTATCGCGCCAACACTCTAATTCACAGTTATCCATAGGGTCTGAGTCTGACAAGGCCGCCCAGGTAAGGAAGAGATCCAAGAATCGTACTTGCTCTTCATTTAAGCCCACTGCGCTGAATGGGTTAACATCTAGAGAACGAACTTCAATGTATTCGACACCACCGCGTCGTAACGCATCTGAAGGCTTCTCACCACTTTTCGATACACGTTTTGGACGAATCGGAGCGTACAGTTCATTCTCAATTTGTAAGATATTGGAATTAAGCTGGCGGTATTCACCATCCACTTTTACCCCAATTTTCGCAAACTCTTCTGATGGGTGGCGAATCGCATCACTCAAACCATCGAGGTATTGGTCAATGCTGTTAAAACCAATTTTCAGCACACTTTGAGCACTATTGGTATAGCCAAGATCGCTCAAACGCAAAGACGTCGACTTCGGCAAATATAATGTCCCGCCAATCTTCTCGAATGGCAGATCGGTTTCACGACCTTGAATAAAAGAGCCACATAACGCTGGTGATGCACCAAAGAAGTAGGGAATCATCCAGCCAAAGCGGTAGTAATTACGGATCAACGCAAAGTACGCATCAGACTTAGCATCTTGGCGGGCTTGTTCATCTTGCTCGCCATAGAGCGCATCCCAAAATGTTTCAGGAAACGAGAAGTTAAAATGGACACCTGAAATAATTTGCATCAGGCTGCCATAGCGACGCTTTAGGCCTTCTCGGTACAGCGTTTTCATTTTCGCTGCATTCGAAGAGCCATACTGGGCTAACTGAATATCATCCTCTGAGCCTACGTAGCAAGGCATTGATAGTGGCCACATTTTCTCTTCACCCATTTTGGTTTGAGTGAAATGATGGATATCTTTCAGCTGTGCCATCAGTTCTGGAATTTCATGTGACACAGGCGTAATGAACTCTAACAATGATTCCGAAAAATCCGTTGTGATCCATTGATTTGTGAACGCAGAGCCTAACCCTTCAGGATGAGGAGTTGTAGCTAGATGTCCATCCTGACGATAGCGCAAAGTTTCTCGCTCAACACCGCGTCCAAACTGCTTAAATACTTCGGGGTTTGATGCAACTTTTTTTAGTCGCGCAGCAAAATCAGTCAAAATGAGGTTCGCTTATATTGGGAGCAGGACACTTGTCACATAACACAAGTGTAAGCTAAGTTATTGATAGTTAATGCATCTAGATAAATAACCCACGAAAAGTTGCTTATCTAGATGAATAGCGGAGAAACGTTTCTCCGCTATTAAATGTGTACTCTATCGAATGATTTCAAGCTCTTCTACGTCTTTCCCCAACTTTTCTAATTGAGGACGCAACGATTTAGCATCACCAACGACGATAATTTGATAGTCATTTGGATCAAACCATTTCTGAGCCAGCGCATTCAACGTCTGCTTATCGACTTTTTCTACGATAGCGTTTCTTTGCTGCAAGTAATCATGATCGAGGTTGTACTTAAGAATATCACTGATGAGCTCCGCTTTTTGTGTTGGCGTTTCATATTTCAGTGCATCTTTTTGACCGACCGCTTGACGCATAAATTTCATCTCTTCATCAGTAATACCTGACTGCGAGTATTCATTTAGCTCATTTTCCATCTCAATGATCGAAGCAACCGTTGCATCCGCTCGTACTTGCGCGGTGAAAACCACCGAGCCTGTTTCTGGATTACCAGAGAAGTAGCCGTAAGCACCGTATGTGTAACCCTTGTCTTCACGTAGATTTTGGTTAATGCGGCTATTGAAGTTCCCAGCTAAGTTGAAGTTTGCCAGTTGGCTTAGGTAAAAATCGCCCGTTGCGTCGTAAGGCATACCTTGACGAACCATCATGACCACACTTTGCGGCGCTCCTGGTTTATCAACAAGATGGATCTTTTGCTCACCTAATGCAGCAATGCTTTGCGGTGCATACAATGGCGCAGCTTCATCTTGCCAGTTTTTCCAGAACGTCAGTTGCTGCTCAATTTCCTGTTTATTGATGTCACCAACAACGACGATTTGCGCACTTTGTGGCGTGTAATGCTTCGAGTAGAATTCACGGACATCATCCAACGTTAATGCACTGACACCTGCTTGCGTGCCGTCTTTTGGTCGAGCAAAAACCGAATCCCCATAGAGCACCTGACGACTCGCTTGTGACGCCATCCAACTTGGATTTTGGTGCTCATATACCAGGCCTTCTAGCGCTTGCATTTTTACACGCTCGAAATCATCTTGATTAAATGCAGGAGACAGCAACATCTCTTCGACAATTTTTAACGTCGGCTCTAAGTTCTTTTCTAGAGCAGAAACACTGATGTTTGTTGTATAACCTGTGGCATTAACAGAGATAACACTACCCAGTTTATCAAGCTCAGCTTGAATCTCTTCGACACTGCGTTTCGTTGTACCTTCTTGCAACATCGCAGCGGTCAATTGGGCAAGACCTTCTTTACCCTTTTCAACAAAACGTGTCCCTGCAGGCAGACTAAATTGCATCATCACCGTCGGCGTTTCATCGCTAACTGCACCAAGCAGCTCTGAGCCATTCTTGAAATGTAACTCGTACAGCTCTGGCATCGTCGCTTTCACTGGTTCTCCTACTGGCGGTTGCACTGAGCGATCGAAGTTATCGGTCGCACGACGATACGCCAATTGGTCATCGGAAATCTTCTCATATTCTGGCAGCGTGCGCTTTGGCGTCACAAAGGTCGCAGGTTTTACGACAAGGTCTGTTTTTCCTTTTGGGACCACGCTTAGGGTCACTTTGTTCTTACCTTGGATAAAGTCCGTATACGCTTTTTCTACCGAAGTCGGCGTAACTGCACGGATTTGTTCAAGCTGTTGCTCAAGACGATCAGGATCGCCGAAAAATGTTTCGTTGGAAGCCAACTGAGTCACTTTACCTTTAACGCTTTCTAGCGCAAAAATAGCATCCGCTTCCGCTTTACCCTTCAACTGCTCAAGGCGATCCTCTGTCACGCCTTTTTCCGCAAACTGATTTAGTGATTGTAAAAGCTCATCGTACAGTTTTGATAGGTCGCCTTTGTCTCCAGAATCACCCATTGCGTAAACGTAAAAGTTACACGCCAGTTCAGCACAGTCATGGAATGAACCAGCATCGACCGCTTTTTGAGTCTTCACTAGGTCTTGATAGAGCACGCTGTTGGTACCGCCACCCAATACTTCCGATAATGTATCGAGAGACGCTTGGCTTTCTTCGCCGTTGTAGGTTGTTGGCCACGCGATCATCACCATAGGTTGTTGAATACGATCTTCTAGAGTGATGTATTTATCTTCTTGCAGTTTTGCAGGTTGTTTCGGCGCATTTTCAACCTCAGGACCACGAGGAATCGAACCGAAGTACTTATTTACCCACTCTAGAGTTTGTTCAACGTCTAAGTCACCACCGATCGTGATAGTCGCATTGTTTGGGCCATACCAACGCAAGAAAAACGCTTTGAGGTCGTTCACATCAACACGATCAAGATCTTCAACATAACCAATGGTTTGCCACGAATACGGATGACCTTCAGGATATAGCGCTTCGGACATGCGCTCCCAAATTAAGCCATAAGGACGATTATCGTAACGCTGAGCTCGCTCATTTTTTACAGTAGAACGTTGAATTTCAAATTTGCGTTGAGAAACCGCATCCAACAAAAAGCCCATACGGTCAGACTCTAACCACAGCATTTTCTCGAGCTGGTTAGCAGGGACAGTTTCAAAGTAGTTAGTACGATCGCGGTTTGTTGTACCATTTAACGTGCCGCCAGCCTCTGTGATGATTCTGAAGTGCTCTTGGTCACCAACGTTCTCTGAACCTTGGAACATCATGTGCTCAAAAAAATGCGCAAAACCAGACTTACCCACTTCTTCACGAGCTGAACCAACATGGTAAGTCACATCCACATGGACCAATGGGTCAGAATCTTCAGGAGCTAAGATCACCGTTAAACCATTATCGAGTTTATACTTTTGGTATGGAATCTTAACTTTGCCTTCTTCAGCTTTCGATGACTCAACGAAAGTTACCCCTTTCGGCAGTGATGAAACTGGCGTATTTGATGCACAGCCCGTGATCACCAACAGTGAACACGCGCCAACCCAAAACATCTTCATGTACTTTCCTTAAAATAATCCGAGATAGATGGCCGCAAGTAAGCTATACCTAGCAGCCTTTCCTAAAAATATTAAAATCACGCAAGGCAGAAACTTCATTCTTAGCCACCCTGCGGCTAAACACAGCGGGTCTCCTATTACAGGTAACCAGCTAAAAAATAACCCCCAATAGCCATACTTAGAGAGCCACTTTAATGCGGTATGACCGTGCTTTTCCTCTTGTGCTTTGTTGGGAATCCACAAGCCAAGCCAATAATTTGTTAAGCCACCAAGCGTATTACCGATAGTAGCGACCATAACAATTGAAGAAACGGAGTATTGATTTAATGAGAGAGTGGCAACTAAGCCCGCCTCAGAACCACCAGGCAATAACGTGGCACTGAGAAAACCGGTCATGAAAAGCACCCATAATGCTGAATCTGAAAACCAAAGCGCTAAACTTTCAAAACTCGTGTTAAATGCTTCTAGCATGTCATATCAAGCAACACCTTGCCTCTGGTTCTTCCTGATTCGACCTGCTGGTGAGCACCAATGACATCACTCATAGGATAAACCTGTTGAATTTCAGTCTTCAGTAAGCCAACGCCGACCATGTACAACAAGGTATCTAACTGCGCAGGGTCTGGTTCAACCAACATGCCACTAGCCTCAAAGCCTAGGAGTTTGGCTTTTTCACAAATCAGCTCAGCAGTTATGGTTGGAACGGTGATGACTCTCGCATTGTCTTTCAGGCATTTAAGCGCATCTAACGCAGCATCTCCGCCTACTAAATCAATCAAAACATCAACATCTTCAACACGTTCTGACACTGGTGCAAATTGATAGTTCACTGCATGAGCACCGAGCGTCGCAAGGTAATCTAAATTTCGTTCACTGCAGGTTGTAAAGACTTCCGCTTTCGTCGCGATCGCAATTTGTACCGCGAGGTGTCCAACACCACCGGCACCAGCGAGGATAAGTACGCGATCGTTTTCCGTCACATTAGCCTTACTGAGAGCTTGTGCCGCAGTTTGCCCCGCCAACGGTAATGCAGCAGCTGCCTCTAAAGTGACAGAGCTAGGAACATGACTTAACTCAGTTTCTGGAACACATATGTATTGACTGTAACCACCGCCTCGAACTGGGAAACCAATAAATCCAGCCACCTCATCACCTTCATTAAAACGTGATGCCCCCTCTCCACAAGACATCACTTTTCCTGAGATGTCGTAACCTGGCACCCAAGGTAAATTATCCTTATTCTGCGCTGCTGCCCAACCGAGCCCAGCTCGAGTTTTGACATCAATAGGATTTACGCCTGAAAAAGCGACTTTTACTAAGACTTCACTAGGCTGTGGTGATGGTGTAGAAGCATGTTGAATCGCGAGTACGTTGGCATCACCAAACTCAGTGATAACGATCTGTTTGTGTTCCATAAACCATTCCCTGCAAGAAAACAAAAAGGGATGCGAAAGCATCCCTTTGACTATAAACCATTTTGTTAACCTAAGTTAATCGTGATTTTGTAAATTGGTTGATCATTCCATTTTCAATAATGTCTAACCAACAAGTGCTAACAATATACCAGCCGCAACGGCTGAACCCAGCACACCAGCAACGTTTGGTCCCATCGCATGCATTAACAAAAAGTTTTGCGGGTTAGCTTGTAAACCAACTTTGTTTACGACTCGCGCGGCCATTGGTACCGCAGAAACGCCAGCCGCACCAATAAGTGGGTTGATGTCTTCTTTCGAGAACTTGTTAAGCAGTTTCGCCATCAGGACGCCCGCACCAGTACCGATACTAAATGCAACTGCGCCTAACCCCAAGATACCTAACGTTTCTAGGTTCAAGAACTGCTCAGCTTGCAGCTTAGAACCAACACCAAGACCTAAAAAGATAGTCACTATGTTGATCAATTCATTTTGAGCAGTTTTCGATAAACGATCGACCACACCAGCTTCACGCATCAAGTTACCCAAACAGAACATACCAACCAATGGCGTAGCTGAAGGTAAGAACAGAATCGTCATCAGTAATACAGCAAGCGGGAAGATGACTTTCTCCCATTTACCAACATGACGAAGCTGAGCCATCTTGATTTGACGCTCTTCCTTGGTTGTCAGTGCTTTCATGATTGGTGGCTGGATGATCGGCACCAATGCCATATAGCTGTATGCCGCGACTGCAATCGCACCTAGCAGATCTGGAGAGAGCTTACTCGCTAAGAAAATCGCTGTTGGCCCATCAGCACCACCGATGATCGCGATAGACGATGCATCTGCCATGGAGAACTCCATGCCAGGTACATAGTTGAGCAAAATAGCGCCAAACAGTGTTGCAAAAATACCAAACTGCGCAGCCGCACCTAACCACAACGTTTTTGGGTTTGCGATCAAAGCACCAAAGTCGGTCATCGCGCCTACACCCATGAAGATCAATAGCGGGAACACACCCGATTCAATCCCAATGTAGTAAACGTAGTAGAGCAAGCCACCAGGCTCAGTAAAGCCAGCATTTGGAATATTCGCCAAAATAGCACCGAAACCAATCGGCAATAACAGTAAAGGTTCAAATCCTTTTTTAATTGCCAAAAACAGCAAGGTACAACCAACCAGCATCATACAGATTTGGCCGAACTCGAAGTTAGCGATCCCTGTTTCTGCCCAAAGGGTTAACAATCCGTCCATGATACTCCCTTACGCCAGCCTCAACAGAGGCGCACCTACTGTGACAGCATCGCCTTCTTTAACGTTCAGCTCTTGAACCACACCACCACGCGCCGCTCGTACTTCAGTTTCCATTTTCATCGCTTCAAGGATGAGCAATACATCGCCTTCAGCTACCTCAGCACCAGGCTGAACATTCACTTTGAAGATGTTACCTGCAAGAGGAGCAGGTACCGCTTCAGCTGAAGCATTAGAAGGTGTGCTAGGTGTAACCGATTTTGCCGGTGCATTAGAAGGAGTAACAGATGTCAGTTCACCTTGAGGGCCAACTTCCACCTCATACACCTGCCCGTCAACACGTACACTATAAGTTTCTACACCACCAGTTGCTGGTTGAGCTACAGGTACAGCAGGCTTCGCAGCTTCTAGCGTTGGTGCTGGCTCAAATGCTTCTGGGTTTTCACGATTCTTAAGGAACTTAAGTCCAACTTGAGGGAAAAGTGCATAAGTGAGTACGTCATCAACACGCTCACTTGCTAGCTTAATGCCTTCTGATTTCGCTTTCTCCATCAGATCAACCGTAAGCGTCTCCATTTCAGGCTCAAGTAAATCGGCAGGACGACAGGTAATTGGCTCTTTACCATCAAGCACTTTCGCTTGCAGTTCTGCATTTAACTCGGCTGGCGCTTGACCGTACTCACCTTTCAATAGACCTGCGGTTTCCTTGGTAATACTCTTATAGCGCTCGCCAGTAAGAACGTTAATCACCGCTTGCGTACCGACGATCTGTGAAGTTGGAGTCACCAATGGAATGAAACCAAGATCTTCACGTACACGAGGGATCTCTTCTAATACTTCATCAATGCGATCCGCAGCGCCCTGCTCTTTCAACTGGCCTTCCATATTGGTCAGCATACCACCAGGCACTTGAGCAATCAGGATGCGTGAATCGACTCCTTTTAACTGGCCTTCCCACTTCGCATACTTCTTACGTACCTCACGGAAATATGCGGCGATAGGTTCCAGTTGCTCGAGTTTCAAATTGGTATCTCGCTCGGTGCCTTCTAGCATAGCAACTACCGTTTCAGTCGGTGTATGACCGTAAGTACAACTCATTGAAGAAATCGCAGTATCGAGAATATCAATACCGGCTTCTACTGCTTTTACCGCTGTTGCTGTAGACAGCCCCGTTGTTGCATGACAATGAAGTGCCAATGGCACATCACAAGACGCTTTGATACGCGTGATAAGCTCTTCCGCTTCATAAGGCTTAAGTAAGCCAGACATATCTTTAATACACAGCGAGTGACAACCTAAATCCTCTAGGCGTTTTGCCAAGTCAACCCAAGTGTCTGCGTTATGCACTGGGCTCGTAGTGTAAGACAACGTACCTTGAGCATGCGCACCAACATCAACCGTTGCTTTAACGGCTTTCTGGAAGTTTCGCACGTCATTCATTGCATCAAAAATACGGAATACATCCATTCCGTTAGCATGCGCGCGTTCAACAAACTTCTCTACTACGTCGTCGGCATAATGGCGGTATCCTAAAAGGTTTTGACCACGCAGTAGCATTTGCATTGGTGTATTAGGCATCGCTTTTTTTAGTTCACGTAAACGCTCCCAAGGATCTTCTCCTAAGAATCGAATACAAGAATCAAATGTTGCACCACCCCAAGTCTCTAGAGACCAGTAACCAACCTTATCCAACTCAGCTGCAATAGGCAGCATATCCTCAATACGCATACGCGTAGCAAATAGTGATTGATGGGCATCACGAAGGACCACATCAGTAATAGCTAGTGGTTTAGACATGCTCTTAAACTCCTTTTTAATCCTAGTTCGGCTACTTCGCGAATGAGGCGCGATGTTTATGAATCGCAGCCGAGATCGCCGCCACTACTTGTGGACTAACAGCTGAAGAGGTTGATTGAATATTAGTGTTTGTTTTTGGTGCTGCGATCGGCTCTGGTACTTCTTCTGGTACCAATTTCGACATTAACCGAACGAGATAAACAAGAATAGTGAGGAAAATAAATACGACCGCCATCCCCGTTAGCATCAGGGTGGCCGCATCTACTAGCAGGCTTCCTATATTAGTCATGTTGCTTCCTTTCTTTGTCATCCTGACAACGTGCAGGACTTTAATAGTGTCAAATCCCGACCCATGGATTATCTCGATTGGTTAAATTTTGTCAATTTTGTTTAAGGAAGGTTTGTAGTAATCCTGATAAATGATTATTTATTCACTACCCAGATCACAGTTCATGACAAAATAATCACTTCAAATCGCTATCACCTTACGAACAGAGTAAAGGAGGGCATAAATAAAAACTGCGATTTAGATTTCAAAATCAAATCGGGACTCACGCAGTAAAAACCAACAAAAACAAAAAGATGAACAAGATTAACAATAAATAAACAAATAACAAACAAAGTGACTACATGAGAGTGATTGAAATGAAAAATGGAAGTCAGTGTATAGGAGGGATAATCAGGATGATTTCACACGATGCGACAGAAGCTTGATAGCAAATTGCTTAGATACGCACATATTCGCTTTTAAAAAAGAGGAACATAGGCTCTAGTGATCCTACGCCATATTTCAGATGTCTAGATACAAAAAAGCCTCGCAATTGCGAGGCTGTTTCAATGAGTGGCGCGTCCTGGAGGATTCGAACCTCCGACCGCCTGGTTCGTAGCCAGGTACTCTATCCAGCTGAGCTAAGGAC